>NZ_FOHL01000021.1:0-5986 GCF_900111545.1 Oceanicella actignis | reverse complement strand
CGCTTCGAGGCGCAGGGGCTGGCGACGGACGCCTCGCCGCGGACCTCGGGCAAGGTGTGGACCACGGGCGCCAACGGCATCCCCGAGGGCACGGCCTCGTTCGGGCCCGAGATCGGGCTCGTGCGGCATGTGCTGGGCGGCGGCGCGCCGGCCTCGTGGCGCAACGACGCGGCGCCCAATCTCTACATCCTCAAGCAGACCGAGGGCGGGCGCTCGGTCGATCACTTCCGATGGGGCGGGCCGGGGCAGGACCTGATCCTGACCGCGCTGCGCCAGAGCTCGGGCGAGACGCTGACCTCGCTCGCGGCGGCGAAGACGGTGCTGATCCAGGGGCTGATCTTCGTCATCGGCGAGAAGGACAGCACCACGCTGCACCCGAGCGGCGCCTCGATGGCCGAGAGCCTGGACGTGCGCTTCGCCGACTGGGTGCGCCAGATCCGCGCCGCGCTGGGGGTGGAGGCGCCGGCGGTCTTCGTCGAGATCTTTGACGCGCTCGACGCGCGCAAGCAGACCGCCAATGCGCGCCTGCACGCGCTGGCCGCCTCGATCCCGAACGCGGCGGTGATCGCGCGCGATCCCTCCTGGCAGACGGTGGGCGACGGCATCCACTACGACGCGGCCGCGCAGGCGGCGATCGGCGACGCGGTCTTCGCCCATTTCCGCCAGAGCTACGGGCGGCCGGGCGACGGGCTGGTGACGGGCTTTCCCTTCGCCGGGCTGCGGCCGTGGTTTCATGTGCCGCCGCTGTTCATCGACGACGGGGGCACGAACATGCGCATCGCCGCCACCCCGGCGGCCTCGGGCACGATCCATGCGCTGGTCACGGACGCCGACGCGCCCGTTCCCGACGCCGCCGCGATCCGCGACGCCTCGGCCGCCGCGCCGGGCTTTCGCAAGGCCGTGACGGCGGATCAGGAGGTCCAGTGGTGGTCGGGCTCGGGCGTGTTCCAGTCGAACGTGACGCAGGACTGCCATTTCGTGCTCGAGGACGCTTCGGGCCAGCTGGGCGAGGTGGCGACGGTGCGGCGCTGGGCGAACGCCAAGTTCGCGCCGGACCTGGCGCTGGTCTCGACGGCGGGCGGGGCGGCGTCGTTCTCGGCGCGGCCGGCCTTCACGGGCGATCTGAGCTGGGCGCTGCATGCGGGCGCGCGCGGCTTCATGCGCCCCGAGGACGTCGAGACCGCGGCCTTCGAGCCGGTCGATGCGGGGCAGATGGCGGTGACGGCCAACACGGACGTGCAGATCGACGTGACGGGGCTGACGCCGGGGCAGGAATACACGCTGCTCGTCACGGGCCGGAAGAACGGGACCGAACGCGCGGTGACCCAGTCGGCGACGGTGATCGCCGCATGATCCGCGCCGCCGCGCGAAGGCCGGCGTAGGCGCGAACATTCAAACGGGAGAACGAACCATGGCACGCGCCCCTTGGGCGCGTGCCATGGTGTTCTCCTGAGGTTGTTGCGGTCAGACCAGCGGATCGGCTGTGGTGTAGTGCAAGACGACAGGTATCACCCCCGCCTTCAGGCTGGCCGCACCTTCGACGGGAAGATCGACCGGCCGTGGCGCTTCCGCCTCGACCCAGTCGCACAAGCCGCCGAGCGTTCGGTCGGCGGTTAGCGTCGTGCCGATGCTGGCGATCAGCGCGTCGAAGGCAGCGTCACGGTCGGCGCCTTGCACCACCGCCTCGATCTCTGCCCGGTGCTGGTAATGGTAGGCGACCGGCGACAGCGTCACTTCCGGCTCACCAGGCTCGCCGTCGCGCAGGATCAGCAGGCCTTCGGCCGGCACCCGCTCGGGCAGCACCTCACCGCGCAGGGCGGTGGCGGGCAGCGCCGCAAGTCGCGCGTGGAGCGCGGCGAGGATGGATTCGCGGGGGGTGGGCATCGAAGCCTCGAAGCTACAAGATGGGTCCGGTCAGTCGTCCCGGCGCGCCACTTCGGTCAGCCGCGCGGGCAGATCGCGCCGCCCGTGCAGGAAATCGACGATGATCACCCGGTCGGGCTCATCCACGAACACGATCAGATGCTCGCCGCAGCGGGTGAAACGCAGATCCTCGGGCAGGCGCGGATCGATCACCTTGGCGCAGCTCTGCCATGGAGCCTCGTTCCGCGCGATCGCCTCGCAGCGCTCGATCAGGTCGGCCTCGTAGGCTTCGGCCTGTCGCGGGCCGAAGGTCTCAAGGGTCCAGAGCGCGATGTCGACGAGCGACGCTTCGGCTGCCCGCGTCAGGCGCCACGGCTTGCCGCTCACCGACCGGACCGCGCGGCGCGGAAGGCCCGCCGGATGGCGTCCTCACCCGAGCCCTCGGCGAGATCGCCCCGCCGGGCCTGGTCGAGGCCGGTCTCGAGCCGCGCGCGCAGGGCCTCGAGTTGCGCCTCTTCGCGCTCCAGAAGCCGCAACCCCGCGCGCAGGGCCTCGCTGGCGTTCTGGTAGCGCCCCGAGGCGACCAGGCGATCGACCAGCGCGGATTGGCTTTCGGTGAGGACGACATTTCTCGTGGCCATGGCGGATTCTCCTTCATTGGCAATATATGCCAATAAGGGGAAGCTGTCGACCATGGGCTTCAGAGGCGGGTTTCGAGCCATTTCGCCACGATCAACCCCGGCACGCTGTCGAGCGCCCGCTCGGCGTCGCGGTCGAGGTCCAGCCGCTTCGGCAGCCTGACCTGCGGGACGAGCAGGAAGATCGGCACTGTGGCGCGGCCCCGGCCGGTTTTCAAGCGGGAGGCGACGCCGAGGCCCTTGGTGTTGAGGCGTCCGTCGGCAACCAGCAGGCTCGGGCCGCGGCGGCGGTAGACGAAGCGCAGGCGCAGGCCGCGGCGGCGTTCCCACTCGCCCGGTGTGAGCTTGGCGCCGCGCCGCCCCTTTCCGGCGGCGGGCAGCGGGATCGCCAGCCAGAAGCCCTCGCGAGAGCGGATCAGCGGGCCGGTGTCGTGGGCGCCGACGATGACCGGGACCTTGGACCAGACCAGCGCGGCGGCGTTCAGGCTTTCGCCGGCCTTCGGGTAGGTCAGGCTCCGGATCGAGTTGGCCAGTCGTCGGCCAAGCCCCGCACCGGTGATCTGGCCGCGCCATGACGTTTTCAGACCGCTCCCTGCCTCGCGCATGGCGGCTGTGACGGCCTTCTCGCCCGCCTTCACCTCGGCGGCCATGGCGGCAACGAGATCCGGGGTGATGTCGAGCTTGAGCTTCATCGTTGATCAAGACCGGTTTTCGGCGTGTCCACTTGGAGCGCGCGACCTATCCCGGTCGGGTCAACTGCCCGGCGGCGACCACGGGGCCGGTCGGCTGACCGGTGGGCGAGCCGCCCGGCGGTTCGGTGCTGATGGCAAGCGTCGCCCCGGCGAGGCGCGAGGCCAGCTCCGCCGTCAGGCGCGCGCGGGCAGGCGCATCGGGGGCGATCAGGCCCATGGAGATCGGCCGGTCGGCGCCTTGCGGGATCAGCCACAGCTCGAATGCCCGGTCGGGCGGCGGCGCGCCGGTGACGAGCCGCGCGACGAGCTCGCCGCCATCGCCGCGCAGTTCTGCCTCGGCGGCGACCACGAGCGCGCGGTCCTCGGCCACGACCTCGGCGACAAGGCGCGTCTCGCCGGGCCCGGTGAAGAGACCGAGGAAGGCCAGGGCGGCAATACTGGCCGCAAGGGCCAGGGCCGCGCCCAGAGCCCAACGGCGGCGGAAGGGCAACACGCGCGCTGCAGCCTTGCCCTCGCCGAACAGACGTGCGTCGATCGCGGCCTTGACGCGGTCGGGCGGTGCGACAGGGTCCACCTCCTCGGCCAGAGCGGCGAACCGCGCCTGCCATTCCTCGACCAGCGCGGCAAGCTCCGGCTCGCGGGCAAGCCGCGCCTCGAAGGCCGCGCGCTCATCACCCTCGAGCAGCCCGAGCGCGTATTCGCCGGCCAGCGCGATGTCGTCGCGATGATGTTCGGCGGCGCTCATCGGTCCATGCACTCCTTCAGCGCGACCAGCCCCCGGCGGAGCCAGCTGCGCATGGTGTTGAGCGGCACGACAAACCGCGCGGCGAGTTCGGCATAGCTCGCGCCGTCGAGATAGGCCCCGCGGATCGCCTGCGCGCGGTCGGCGGGCAGCTCACTCAGGCAGTCGGCCAGCCGCCTGAGCTCATCCCGGCCCTCGGCCACGCGCTCGGGCCCGGGATCGTCCGTTGCAAGCGGCATCGCGGCCACGTCATCCGCGCCCGAGGTGGCGGCGCTGCGCTCGGCGCGTAGCCGGTCGATGGCCACGTTCCGGGTCAGCGTCACCAGCCAGGCCATCGGGCTTGCGCCCGTGCGCCGGTAGCTGGCGGCGTTGTTCCAGATCCTGACCCAGGCGTCCTGCAAGGCATCCTCCGCGAGCGACTTGTCACGAAGGACACGGATGCAAAGCCCGAAGAGTTGCCCCGAGACGGCGGAATAAAGCGCATCGAACGCCGCGCGGTCCCCCCGCGCAAGCCGCTCGATTGCCGCCTCGATCTCGTCATCTGTCATCGGCGGCCATCCTGACCGCAGGCGGTCTGCCGGGCAAGCGGCAAAAAAAATCGGGCCGTCTGCAACTTTTCCGCTGCGGCTTCCGTGACGTCTGTCGAGCTTCGGATGCACAGCGCGCCGGGGCCAAACCGGGAAACCAATGAAGGGAGAGACCCCATGCTGAACACGATCACGTTTCGTCGCACCGTCCTTGGCGGCGTTGCCGCGCTGGCGCTGGCCGTCTCCGCGCCTCTGGCGCAGGCCGATCACATCAAGACCGGGGGCGATTTGCGGGTGGCCGTGAACCTGCTTCTGGCCGAGCACGTCCACCTCGCCGCCGCCGCCACCGGCTGGGCGATGATGGGCATGAACAGGAATTTCAAGGCCGCCGCCGGGGCGCTCGATGCCAACTCGGTCGATCTCGCCAACGCCATCGGGCTCGTCTATGGCGACGGCGCCAGGGACGCCTTCCTGCCGCTGTGGCGCAAGCATATCGGTTTCTTCGTCGATTACACCACGGCAACGATCAAGGGCAGCAAGTCCGGCCGCGACAAGGCGGTCGCCGACCTCATGGACTATGCCCGCGATTTCGGCGCCTTCCTGAACTCGGCCAACCCCAACCTGCCGGCCGATGCGGTCGAGGCGCTGGTCAAGGAACATGCCGTGACGCTTGCCGCGGTGGTCGATGCGCAGGCCAACCAAGACTGGCCCAAGGCCTATGAGTTGCAGCGCAAGGCGGCCGCGCACATGCAGATGATCTCCGACGCGCTCGCCGGGGCGATCGTCAAGCAGTTCCCCGACCGTTTCGGCGGGTAACGCCCCTGGAATGCCGGGCGGCCCGACCGGTCGCCCGGCGGCCCCCGCCGGCCGGATGTGACGAGTTCCCCCGGTGGCGTGTAACCGGCCGGCGGGGGCACCCCCCGTCCGACTGGCGGCGCAGAGCCATCCCCGACTGTCCCTCCAACGGTCCTGCGCCGCCCCTTTTTGTCAGGAGACTCCCATGACCACGACCAGACGCGCCCTCCTCACCGTTCTCGCCGCAGTGCCGTTCGGCGCGATTGCCAGCCGCGCACGCGCCTGTTCCGGGGTGGTGCATGCCAGCGTGACCGTGCACGAGGTGGACATCAAGACGTTCCAGTTCCAGCCGTCGCCGCTGACCATCGCCCCCGGCGATGCCGTGCGCTGGACCAACCGCGACGGGATCGAACATTCCGCAACCGCCGTCGCGACGGGCGCCGACGGCAAGCCGCGCTTCGACACCGGGCTGTTCGGCAAGGGCGAGAGCCGCGAGGTGACCTTCACCGAACCGGGAAGCCACGACTACTTCTGCACCCGCCATCCTTCGATGAAGGGCCGCATCGTTGTCGCCGGCTGACGCGGGCGGCTTTCCAGGATCGGGAACTTTCCGCGTCACGCTGGCCGCAGATCGACGGTCCAGACCAGCCGCTCGCGGTCGCGGACGGGTTCGCCCTGGATGAGGAAGGCCTCGCCGTCGAGCTCGATCCGGTCATCGGGGCGCGGGTT
>NZ_FOHL01000003.1:0-555932 GCF_900111545.1 Oceanicella actignis | reverse complement strand
CCCCCATCGCCCGCAGAACGTTCGCAAAGCGGCACACCTGGCGGTGAAGCTCGGCGTAGGTGATGTGTTCGCTCACCCCCGGATCGTCCGATTCCCAGATGATCGCCGTCTGGTCCGCCCGCTCCTTCAGGTGACGGTCCACGCAGTTCGCGCACACGTTCAGCGTCCCGTCCTCGAACCAGCGGATCGACACGTCGGGATACGCGAAGGACGTGTTCTTCACCTTCGCATACGGCCGGATCCAGTCCAGCCGACGGCCATGCTCGCCCCAGAAACCCTCGGGATCCGAGATCGAGCGCGCATACATCCGCTCGTAGCCCGCCGCGTCGACATGCGCGCGCGACGATATCTCGGGCGGAATCGGGTAGATCCTGTCGGTCATGGCTGCGCCTCCCTCATAGCGTTTCGCGCGAAGATCGGCCGACGCGCGCGCCGGCGCAATGCTTCCTTCGTGCCCCCGCAAGGCGGGAAGCCGGCGGGGGCGGCGCGTCAGATGGCCAGATACTCGCGCCGCAGCTCGGCGTCGTCCAGCACCTGCTGCGCGGTTCCGTCGAAAGCCACCTGCCCCATGTCGAGGATGATGGCCCGATCGGCCAGCTTGAGCGCGGCGATGGCGTTCTGCTCGACCAGCACGGTGGTGATGCCCAGCTTCTTGATCTCGAGCAGCGTGCGCTCGATCTCCTGCACGATCACCGGCGCCAGCCCCTCATAGGGCTCGTCGAGCAGCAGCAGCTTCACGTCCCGCGCCAGCGCGCGGCCGATGGCCAGCATCTGCTGCTCGCCGCCCGACAGGGTGACGCCCTCTTGCGCGCGGCGCTCGCCAAGGCGCGGGAACAGCTCGTAGATGCGCTCGATGGACCAGCCCTGGGGCGGCGCGATCTGGGCCAGCTTCAGGTTTTCCTCGACCGTCAGGCCGGGAATGATGCGCCGATCCTCGGGCACCAGCTGCAGGCCCGCGCGGGCCGCCTCGTGCGACTTCATCTGGTGCAGCGGCTGATGGTCCAGCCAGATCTCGCCATGGCGCCGCTCGGGACTGTCGAGGCGCGCGATCGCGCGCAGCGTCGAGGTCTTGCCCGCCCCGTTGCGCCCCAGAAGCGCGACGATCTCGCCCTCGTGGATGTTGAAGCTGACGCCCTGCACGATGTAGCTCTCGCCGTAATAGGCGTGCAGGTCCCAGACCGAGAAGAAGGCCGGCGCCGAGCCCAGATTGCGCGGGTTCTCGGGTTTTTGCACCGCGCGGTAGGCGTCCTCGTCGATGATGGTCATGCGTGCGCCCCTCCCAGATAGGCTTCCTGGACCTTGGGATTGCCCTTGATGTTCTCGGGCCGGTCCTCGACGATCACATGCCCCTGCGCCATGACCGAGATCCGGTGGGCCAGCGAGAACACGACGTGCATGTCGTGCTCGATCACCACCTTGGTGATGCCGCGCTCTTCGCTCAGGCGCTTGAGCAGGTCGATCGTGTTGTTGGTGTCGGCGCGCGCCATGCCCGCCGTCGGCTCGTCCAGCAGCAGCAGCTTGGGGTCCTGCACCAGGCACATGGCCAGCTCGAGCCGGCGCTTGTCGCCGCGGCTGAGCGCGGCCGCCTCCATCGCGCGGCGCTGGGCCAGGCCCACATCCTCGAGCGTGGCCAGCACCCGGTCGCGGATCTCGACCTCGGCGTCGAGCGCGCCCCAGGCGTTCATGCGGAAGGCGCCGTCGCGATGGGCCAGCGCGGCCACCATCACGTTCTCGAGCACGCTCAGCGCCTCGAAGATCTCGGGCGTCTGGAACACGCGGCTCACGCCCAGCTGGTTGATCTCGTGCGGCTTGCGCCCCAGCAGCGAGACCCCGTCGAACATCACCGTGCCCGTGTCGGGCGTCAGGCGGCCGACGAAGCAGTTGAGCAGCGTCGACTTGCCCGCGCCGTTGGGGCCGATGATGGCGTGAACCGTGCCGCGCTCGACCGTCAGGTTCACGTCGTCGAGCGCCTTGAGCCCGCCGAAGCGCTTGTTGACGTTCTGCACCTTGAGAATGGGATCCATCTGCGCGCTCCTCACTTTGCGGGCCGTTCTTCGGACGGCGCGTCGGATGCGCCGCGCGAGAACAGCCGCATCGCGCGCCGGGCGCCCTCGACCAGACCGCCGGGCAGGAAGATGACGATGGCCATGAAGATCACGCCAAGCGTCAGGTGCCAGCCCTCGCCCACGAACAGCGCCAGGACCGAAACCAGCGGCTCGCGCAGCGCGTCGGGCAGGAAGGACAGCAGGTCCGACAGCTCGGCCTTGTTGATCGCCGACAGGATGGCCTCGAAATACTTGATCATGCCCGCGCCCAGAACCGGCCCCAGCAGCGTGCCCGCGCCGCCGAGGATGGTCATGAGCACCACCTCGCCCGAGGCGGTCCACTGCATGCGCTCGGCGCCGGCCAGCGGGTCGGTCGCCGCCAGCAGCCCGCCCGCAAGCCCCGCATACATGCCCGAGATCACGAAGGCCGCCAGCGCGTAGGGGCGCGTGTTGACGCCCGTGTAGTTGAGGCGGTTCTGGTTCGACTTGAGCGCGCGCAGCATCAGCCCGAAGGGCGAGCGGAAGATGCGCAGCGCCGCGTAGAAGCCCAGGATCAGCACCGCCGCGCAAAGGTAGAAGCCGACGTTGAACTGCACGGTCATGCCCAGCAGCTCGCTCTCCCAGGTCTTATTCATGGGCAGGCCGAACAGGTTGGTCAGCGGCAGCCCCCCGCTCTGCCCGGCGCCGTCCAGGATGCGCGGATCGTCGAGCGCGATCTGAAGCCCCGTCTCGCCGTTCGTCAGCGGCGTCAGCACCGAATAGGCCATGTTGTAGCTCATCTGCGCGAAGGCCAGCGTCAGGATCGAGAAGTAGATCCCCGACCGCCGCAGCGAGACATAGCCGATCAGCAGCGCGAACAGCCCGCCCAGCAGCACCGCGAAGACGATCGCCGGCAGCACGTTCATGCTCAGCAGCTTGAACGCCCAGACCGCGGCGTAGGAGCCGACGCCCAGGAAGGCCGCGTGGCCGAAGCTCAGATAGCCGGTCAGCCCGAACAGGATGTTGAAGCCGATGGCGAACAGCCCGTAGATGGCGAATTTCTGCAACAGGTCCGGATAGCCCGCGCCGAAGGGCGCCAGGATCACCGGCCCGGCCAGCACCGCAACGGCGAACAGCAGCAGAAGAAGCCGGTCGGCGGCGTTGAGATTGGTCATGTCAGCTCTCCATCACGCCCTTGCGGCCCATCAGGCCCCGCGGACGGGTCAGCAGGATGGCCACCGCCACCAGGTAGATGATGATCTGGTCGATGCCGGGCAGGATCTGCTTGACCTCGTTCATCGAGGCGAAGCTTTGCAGGATGCCCAGCAGGAAGCCCGCGGCCACCGCGCCGCCCAGGCTGCCCATGCCGCCGACCACGACGACCACGAAGCTGAGCACCAGGAAGTCCATGCCCATGTGGTAGTCGGGGCTGAGAATGGGCGAATACATCGCCCCCGCCGCGCCCGCCACCACGGCCGCCAGGCCGAACATGAAGGTGAAGCGCCGGTCGATGTCGATGCCCAGAAGGCCCACCGTCTCGCGGTCGGCCATGCCCGCGCGCACCACCATGCCGAAGGTGGTGAACTGCAGAAAGGCGAACACCGCGCCGATGATCGCGGCCGCGAACAGGAAATAGACCAGCCGCCAGGCGGGATAGACGACCGTGTTGGGCTCCATGCCGATCAGCGCGCCGAAATCGGTCATGCCCTGATACGAGGACGGCGCCGGCATGGGAATGGGGTTGGCGCCGAAGCCGGCCTTGACCAGCTCCTGCAGCACGATCGCCAGGCCGAAGGTCACCAGGATCTGGTCCGCATGCGGGCGCTTGTAGAAATGGCGGATCAGGCCGCGCTCCATGGCGACGCCGATCAGCATCATCACCGGCACGGCCAGCGCCAGCGAGATCGGCACCGAATAGTCGATCAGCCACTCGCCCGCATCGCCGAACCAGACCTTCGCGTAAGGCACGCGCACCTCCAGCGGCGTGCCCCAGGGGGTCTTCTTGATGGGGTCGAGCAGCACGCGCTCGGCGGTCACCACCTTGTCGAAGGCGACGGCGCAGAAGGCGCCCAGCATGAACAGCGCGCCATGGGCGAAGTTGACCACGCCCAGCGTGCCGAAGATCAGCGTCAGGCCAAGCGCGATCAGCGCGTAGGCGCTGCCCTTGTCCAGGCCGTTGAGCACTTGGAGAAGAAAGGCGTCCATGAGTCTCAGGCTCCCGAATGGACGATGCGTGACGCCCGCGCGGCGCGTGCGCGCAAGGCGGCGCGGCGCGCCGCAAGGGGCGCCGCGCGCGGATGAGAAGAAGAAGCCCGGCGCGTCGGCCGGTCAGCCGCCCGGCCGCGGGTCGGCGGAGCCGGCCGGCCCCGCCGCGCGCCGCGGCGCGATCAGGCGCCCGGGTTGCACTTGCCCAGGTCGCCGCCCGCGAACATCGGGTGATCCGGCGGGTAGGTGACCTGCTCGGCCGGCACCTGGTCCACCACCTCGAGGCGGTCGAACTCCGAGGTCGGGTTCTCCTTGCCCTTCACCACCAGAACCGACTTGAAGCACTGGTGATCGTCGGCCCGATACAGCGTCGGCCCGTTGCCCATGCCGTCGAACTCGAAGCCCTCGAGCGCCTCGACCACGCCGCACGGGTTGAAGGTGCCCGCGCGCTCGCACGCATCGGCGTAGAGCAGCGCCTGGACGTAGCAGGTGTGCGCCGCCTGGCTGGGCGGGAAGCCGTATTTCTGGCCGAACGACTTGACGAAGGCCTTCGACCCCTCGTCCTGCAGCGACCAGTGCCAGTTGGTCGAACCGAAGATGCCCTTGACCGCGTCGCCCGCGCCCTGCGCCATCAGGCGCGAGTAGAGCGGCACCACGATCTCGAACTTCTTGCCGTTCACGATCTTGTCGCGCAGGCCGAACTGCACCGCCTGGGTCAGCGAGTTGACCATGTCGCGGCCGTAGTGGTTCAGGATCAGCACGTCCGCGCCCGAGTTGAGCACCGGCGTCAGATACTGCGAGAAATCGCCCGCCCCGAGCGGCGTGCGCACCTTCGCGACGGTCTCCCAGCCCAGCGCCTCGGTGGCGGCGGCGATCGATTCCTCCTGCGTCCAGCCCCAGGTGTAGTCGGCGGTCAGGTGATAGGCCTTGCGGTCCGAGCCGTAATTGGCCTTGAGCACCGGCGCCAGCGCCGCGCCCGACATGTAGGCGTTGAAGAAGTGGCGGAAGCCGTTGGCCTTCTTGTCCTTGCCCGTGGTGTCGTTCGAATGCGTCAGCCCGGCCATGAAGATCACGCCGGCCTCCTGGCACAGGCCCTGCACGGCGATGGCCACGCCCGAGGACGAGCCGCCGGTGATCATGATCGCGCCGTCCTTCTCGATCATGCGCTTGGCCGAGGCGCGCGCGGCGTCCGACTTGGTCTGCGTGTCGCCGGTGACGTATTCGACCTTCTTGCCCAGCACGCCGTTGCCCTTGAGCGCCTTGGACGAGAAGGTGTTCAGCATGCCGCCGTCGCCCTCGCCGTTCAGGTGCTCGACCGCCAGCTGATAGGCGCGCAGCTCGTCCGCGCCCTCGTCGGCATAGGCGCCGGTCTGGGGCACGTTGAAGCCGAAGATCACGCTCTTGCCCTTGGGCTCGTTGGTATAGGCCCAGGCCGGGCGCGAGAACACCATCGGGGCGGCGAGGCCCACGCCCGCGGCGGCGCCGGTCTTGAGCAGCCCGCGGCGGCTGACGATCAGTTTGTCTGACATGGATTCCTCCCTTTCATCTTTCGGGCCGGCCTGGCGCGCCCTTGCGGCGGCTCGGGACCGGGCGCGGCGCCCGGAAATTGACCAACCCGGCCATGACTATGCCACAGCCTGTAAATGAATCAACAAGGCGTTGACGAAAAAGGGTTTTTATGTAAATGCTTTGCTTATCGCACGCGCAGCATAGTCAATCGGTTGACATTGCGGCGCAACATTCCGTAGCGGAACAAGGACTTGCGCGCAATGATCGAAGCTCGCCCCGAACCGCGCCCGGCGCCCCGCCGCCCCGAACCGCGCCCCGCGCCGCCGCCCCTGCCCGCCGCCCGCCCCGCGGCGCGGCGCCGCGGCGAGCCATGAGCGCCCCCATCGTCGGCGCCCGCATCCGCGAGCGCCGCCGCGCCCTTGGCGTCACCCAGGCCGAGCTGGCCCGGCGCATGGGCATCTCGGCCTCGTATCTGAACCTGATCGAAAGCGCCAAGCGCGGCGTCTCGCCCCGCCTCGTGCGCGCCGCCGCCAAGGCGCTGGGCCTGCCGCCCGAGGCGCTCGACGGCGCGGCAGAGCGGCGCCTCGCCGGGCTTCTGGCCGAGATGGCCGCCGACCCCGACTTCGCCGATCTGGCGCTCGACCCCGCCCAGACCGCCGAGCTGGTCGCCCGCGCCCCCGGCTGGGCCCGCGCGCTGGCCCGCGCCTGGTCGGCCTCGCGCGAGAAATCGCGCATGCTCGACGCGCTTTCCGACCGGCTGGCGCACGATCCCTTCCTGTCCGACGCCGTGCACCGGATGCTGACCAACATCGCCGCCATCCGCTCGACCTCCGAGATCCTGGCCGCGGTCGAGGACATCGAACCGCCCCAGCGCGCGCGCTTCCACCACATCCTGACCGAAGAGAGCGCGCGCCTGTCCGAAGTGGCCCAGAGCCTGGCGCAGTTCTTCGACGCCGACCGCGCGGGCGCCCGCGCCGCCGCCCCGGCCGAAGAGATCGACGAGGCCTTCCTGGCCGCCGACAACCGCTTCGACCGGCTCGAGGCGGCGGCCGAGGCCCTGCGCGCGCGCCTCGGGCTCGGCCTCGAGGCGGCGCTGGACCCGGCGGCGCTGGCGCCCGTCCTGGCCGGCCAGCCCGCCCCGCGCGCCCTTTCGCGCGAAGAGACGCTGCGCGCCGCCGCCCGCGCCGCGGTCCTTTCGACCTGCGCCGAGGCGCTCGAGGCCGAGCTCGACGCGCGCCCGCCCCTGCGCGCCGAGGCCGCCCGCCGCCGCGCGCGCGAGGCGCTGGCCGATTACGCCGCCGACGCGCTCATCGCCCCCTACGGCCCGTTCCTCGAGGCCGGACGCGCCGCGGCATGGGACGCCGACGCGCTGGCCGCGCGCTTCGGGGCGGGCTTCGACCACGCCGCGCGCCGCATCGCCGCCATGACCCGCCCGGGCGCCGCGGGGCCGCGCGCGGCGCATATGCGCGTCAACGCCGCCGGCCTGGCGCTGTCGCGCCGGCTGCTGCCCGAGATCGTCCTGCCGCGCTACGGCGCGGCCTGCCCGCTCTGGGCCGTCTACCGGGCGCTGAGCGCGCCGGGGCGCACCTTGCGCCAGCTGGCCGCGTTTCCCGACGGCGCAAGAGTGGTCTTCGTGGCGCGCGCCGCCGATGCCGGCGACGGCGCCTTCGGCCGACCCGAGCAGATCCGCGCCACGCTGCTGGCGCTGCCCGAACAGGCCGCGGCCGACACCATCTACGCCGCCCGCCCCGGCGAACAGCCCGAGCCGGTGGGCCCGAACTGCCGCATCTGCCCGCGCGCCGACTGCGCCCACCGCGCCGAGGACCCGGTGTTCGGCTGAGCGCGCCGCGGCCGCGGGGCCGGGCCCGCATGGGGCGCTCTACGCGCCCTCCGGCGCCGGCGCGCCGCCTTCGGGCGGGGCGAAGGCCAGCCCGACATAGGCCTCGGCAAGCTCGGCCCGGGCGCGGCGCGAGGCGGCGAGATGGGCCAGCTCGGCGTCCTGCAGCCGCTCTTCGAACGGATCGGCCCCGGGCCAGACATGCAGCATCCGCGTCAGCCGCCAGCTGAAGCGCACCGCCCGCCACACCCGCGCCAGCGCGCGCGGCCCATAGGCGTCGAGCGCGGCCTCGTCGCCCTCGAGGATCGCGGCGCGCAGGGCGGCGTGCAGATCGCCCACATCCTGCGCCGCAAGGTTCAGCCCCTTGGCGCCGGTCGGCGGCACGATATGCGCCGCGTCGCCCGCCAGGAACAGCCGCCCCCAGCGCATGGGCTCGGCCACGAAGGCGCGCACGGGCGCGATCGACTTCTCGATCGTCGGGCCGGGCGTCGTCGCCTCGGCCGCCCAGGAGGGCAGACGGGCGCGCAGCTCGTCCCAGAAGCGCGCGTCGGACCAGTCCTCGACCCGTTCGCTCAGCGGAACCTGCACGTAATGCCGCGAGACCTCGGCCGAGCGCATCGAGCACAGCGCGAAGCCCCGCGGATGGCGCGCATAGATCAGCTCGGGATGCGTGGGGCGGGTACGCGACAGCACGCCCAGCCAGCCGAAGGGCAAGGCGCGCGCATGTTCGCGCAGCGCATGAGCCGGGATCGCCCGCCGCGAGACGCCATGATGACCGTCGCAGCCGGCGACGTAGTCGCAGGCGATGCGCCCCTCGCGCCCGTCGCGGCGATAGACGATTTCGGGCCGCGGACCGTCCAGCCCCTCGATCGCCGTCACCTCGGCGCGGTCGATCACGACGCCGCCCGCCGCATCGCGCGCGGCGTAAAGGTCGCGCGTCAGCTCGGTCTGGCCGTAGACCAGCACGCCGCGCCCGACCAGGTCGCGGAAATCGACCCGCAGCTCGGCCGAGGGGCCGACGAACAGCGCCCCGTCATGCGCCAGCCCCTCGGCATCCATGCGCGCGCCCACGCCCGCGCGGCGCAGCAGCTCGGCCGTTCCGGTCTCGATCACGCCGGCGCGGATGCGGCCCATCACATGCTCGCGGCTGCGCCGCTCGATCACCACCGTCTCGATTCCATCCAGATGCAGCAGCTGGCCGAGCAAAAGCCCCGCCGGCCCGCCGCCGATCACCGCGACCCGCGTGCGCATGGCGTCCTCCCTTGACGTTCCTCATGCCGATATTGCGCAGGCGGGCGCGATCAGGAATGGAAGTTTCGCGCCGAAACTTGCATGAATCGAACATGGAGCCGCAAATCCCCATCTTCGCCCTCTATGGCGAGCCAGACCCCGGCGACGCGTTGCCCGAGCCGCTGCACTGGGAGTCCATCTCGGCGCGCAGCCGCCTGCATGGCGGGCGCATCGCCCCGCACCGCCATGCCGGGCTGAGCCAGTTCTTCTGGCTGTCGCGCGGAGGCGCGCGGCTGCTGCTTGACGGAACCGAGCGCCGGCTGCGCGCGGGCATGGCGGCCTTCGTGCCCGCCCCCGTGGTGCATGGCTTCGCCTTCGACCCCGGCGCCGAGGGGCATGTGCTGACCATGCAGCGCGCCGACGCCGAGGCGCCGGGGCTGGACGGGCCGCTGGCGCTGCGGCCCGCGCCCGAGGACGCGGCCGAGCTCGAGGCGCTGCTGGCGCTGCTGGCGGCCGAATTCGCCGCCCGCCGCCCGGGCCGCGACGAGGCGCTGCGCGCTCATGGCCGGCTGGTCGCGCTCTGGTTCGCGCGGCAGGCGTCCGCCCGCGCCCCCGCGCGCGCCGCGCCCGCCGCGGACGAGGCCCTTGTCCGCCGCTTCCTGTCGCTGGTCGAGGCGCGCATCGCCCACCCCGCAGAGCCCGGCCGGCGCGCCGCGCCGCGCGTGGCCGAGGCGGCGGCGGCGCTGGGCGTGAGCGCGGCGCATCTGAGCCGCGCCTGCCGCCGCCGTCTGGGCGCCTCGGCGCAGGAGCTGATCCACCGCCGCCTGGTCGCCGAGGCGCGGCGGCGGCTGATCTTCACCTCGATGAGCGTGGCTCAGGTCGGCTGGTCGCTGGGCTTCGGCGACCCTGCGCATTTCTCGCGCTTCTTCGCGCGGCGGGCGGGCGCGCCGCCCTCGGCGCTGCGGCGCGCCGGGGCGGCGGGCGATGACGGCGGCGCGGGCGGGATCAGGGGCGCACGGTCCCGTCGCCCTCGACCAGATACTTGAAGGTGGTCAGCTGCTCGGCGCCGACGGGGCCGCGCGCGTGCAGCTTGCCCGTGGCGATGCCGATCTCGGCGCCCATGCCGAACTCGCCCCCATCGGCGAACTGCGTCGAGGCGTTGCGCATCAGGATCGCGCTGTCGAGCCGCGAGAAGAAGCGCGCGGCGGCCTCGTCGTCCTCGGTCAGGATGCAGTCGGTGTGCTGCGAGCCGTAGCGGGCGATATGCGCGATGGCCTCGTCCACGCCCTCGACCACGCGCACGGCCATGATCATGTCGAGGAACTCGCGCCCGTAATCGTCGGGCGCGGCGGGGCGCACGCGCGCGTCGAGGGCGCGGCTGGCCTCGTCGCCGCGCAGCTCGACCCCGGCGCGGATCAGCGCGTCCAGCACGCGCGCGCCGTGGGCCTGGGCGAAGGGGCGGTCGAGCAGCAGGCACTCGGCCGCGCCGCAGATGCCCGGCCGGCGCGTCTTGGCGTTGAGGATCACCGCCAGCGCCTTTTCGGGATCGGCGGCGCGGTCGGCGTAGACATGGCAGATGCCCTCGAGATGGGCGAAGACGGGCACGCGCGCCTCTTGCTGCACGCGGCCGACCAGCCCCTTGCCGCCGCGCGGCACGATGACGTCGATGAACTCGGTCATGCGCAGCATCTCGCCCACCGCCGCGCGGTCGGCGGTGGGAACCAGCTGGATCGCCGCCTCGGGCAGGTCGGCGGCGCGCAGACCCTGCTGCAGGCAGGCGTGGATGGCGCGCGAGGAATGCAGGCTTTCCGAGCCGCCGCGCAGGATCGCGGCATTGCCCGATTTCAGGCACAGCGCGCCGGCGTCGGCGGTCACGTTGGGCCGGCTTTCATAGATCACGCCGACCACGCCGATGGGCGTGCGCACGCGCCGGATGCGCAGCCCAGAGGGGCGCGTCCACTCGGCCATCACCGCGCCCACCGGGTCGTCCTGGGCGGCGACGGCGCGCAGGCCCTGGGCCATGGCGCGCACGCGCCCCTCGTCCAGCATCAGGCGGTCGAGCATCGCGCTCGACAGGCCCTTGGCGCGGGCGGCTTCCATGTCGCGCGCATTGGCGGCCAGGATGTCGGCGGCGCGCGCCTCGATCGCGTCGGCGCCGGCGTTCAGCGCCGCGGCGCGCTGCGCCGCCGGGGCCGACGACAGCGCGCCCGCCGCCTCGCGCGCGGCGGCGCCGATGGCGCGCATCTGGGCGGCGACGTCGATGCGGTCGTGATCCTCGGGCATGGGCGGGCTCCTCGGCTGCGGTTCGGTCGGCGCGCCCGGAGGGCGCGGGTCAGCCCCCTGAATACGCCTTGCGCGCGGCCAAGGCCAGATGCCGCGACGCCTCGAGCCGCCGCGCCGCCTCGCGCGCCTCGGGGCGCAGATGGGCCGCGTCATAGACCAGGAAGGCGCCCGCGCCGGCGTCGCCCGCCCCCACGCGCCCGGCCAGCCGCACCGAGGTCAGCGCCGCGCCGCGCGCGGCGCAGGCGGCCAGCTCTTCGACCGTGGGATGGCGCAAGGTCAGCGCCAGATCGGGCCGAGGCGCCGCGCCGCAAAGCGCCGCGATCAGCGCCCCGTCCTCGGCCGCGGGCGCAAGCCGGGCGCCGGGCGCGGCGTCGGCCGCGGCCTCGCGCAGGGCGGGCGCCGCGGCGATGACGGCCGGACCGGCCGGCGCCTGCGCCGAGGCGTCGGCGCCGCCCGCCGCGGGCCCGGCCTCGGGTCCGGGCGCGGCGCAGGCGGCCAGCGCGGCCAGCGCCGCCGCGGCCGACGCGATGCGGGCGGGACGGGCCGAGGGGCGGGCCGGGGGGCGCCGCCCTCTCATCGCCACATCACCAGATCGTCGCGATGCGCCAGCACAGAGCGCCCCGGATAGCCCAGAAGCCGCGCGATCTCGGCGCTGCGACGGCCGGCGATGATGCGCGCCTCGTCGGCCGAATAGGCGCACAGCGCCGCCCCCAGCGCCGCCCCGTCGGGGCCGTGGATCGAGACCGGATCGCCGCGCTCGAACGCGCCTTCGACCAGGGTCACCCCGGCGGGCAACAGCGAGCGCCCGGCCGCCAGGGCCGCCGCCGCGCCCGCATCCACATGCACCCGGCCAAGCGGCTTCATGCCCGCGATCCACTGCTTGCGCGCGGCCAGGGGGGTGCTCTCGGGCGCGAACCAGGTGCAGGGCGCGCCGTCGATCAGCGCCTTGAGCGGGCGCGCCACGTCGCCGCGCGCGATCGCCATGGCGCAGCCGCCGCGCGTGGCCGTCTTGGCCGCCAGCAGCTTGGTGCGCATGCCGCCCGTTCCCGCCTCGGTGCCCGCGCCGGCGGCCATGGCCTCGATCTGCGGGGTGATGCGCTCGACCAGGTCGATGCGGCGGGCGGTCGGATCCTGGCGCGGGTTGGCGGTATAGAGCCCGTCCACGTCCGACAGAAGCACCAGCGCGTCGGCGCCGGCCATCAGCGCCACGCGCGCGGCGAGGCGGTCGTTGTCGCCGAAGCGGATCTCGTCGGTGGCGACGGTGTCGTTCTCGTTCACCACGGGCGTCGCGCCCAGCGACAGGAGCGCGGCCAGCGTCTCGCGCCCGTTCAGGTAGCGGCGCCGGTCGCGCGTGTCCTCGAGCGTCAGCAGCACCTGCGCCGCCGTCATCCCCTGCGCGGCCAGCGCCTCGTGCCAGGCCTGGGCCAGGCGGATCTGCCCCACCGCCGCGGCCGCCTGGGCGCGCTCGAGCGGCAGCGGGCCGGGCGCAAGCGCCAGCACGCGGCGGCCCAGAGCGATCGAGCCGGACGAGACCACCAGCACCTCGGTTCCGCGCGCGCGCGCCTCGGCCAGGTCCTGCGCGACGCCGGCCAGCCAGTCGCGCCGTAGCTCGCCGCGCGCGCCGTCCACCAGCAGCGCCGAGCCGATCTTGACCGTCAGGCGGCGCGCCGCCAGCAGCCGCGCCGCCCCCGTCGCGCCCGTCGCCCCCGCCTTCGAGGCCGCGTCGCTCACGGCTGCCACGGCTCGTCTCCGGCCTCGGCGCGGGCGGCATCTTCGCGCGCGCGAAGGATCACCGCGCGCACCGCGCGCAGCACCTCGGTCACGCCGCGCCCCGTGGCCCCCGAGCAGAACATCACATGCGCGGCCCCCGCCGCGCGCAGCTCGTCGGCCTGCATGCGGCACAGCTCCTCGTCCAGCGCGTCGATCTTGTTGAGCGCCACCACCGAGGGCTTCTCGGCCAGGCCGTGGCCGTAGCTTTCCAGCTCGGCGCGCACGATGCGGTAGTCCTCGGCCGGGTCCTGCGCCGTGCCGTCCACCAGATGCAGCAGCACGGCGCAGCGCTCGACATGGCCAAGGAAACGGTCGCCGATGCCCTTGCCCTCATGCGCGCCCTCGATCAGGCCGGGGATGTCGGCCATCACGAACTCGGCCCCGTCCACGCCCACCACGCCCAGATTGGGGTGCAGCGTGGTGAAGGGATAGTCGGCGATCTTGGGCCGCGCGTTCGAGGTCGCCGCAAGGAAGGTGGACTTGCCGGCGTTGGGCAGCCCCACCAGCCCCGCATCGGCGATCAGCTTGAGCCGCAGCCAGATGGTGCGCTCGACCCCCGGCTGGCCCGGATTGGCGCGGCGCGGCGCCTGGTTGGTCGAGGACTTGAAGTGCAGGTTGCCGAAGCCCCCGTTGCCGCCCCGCGCCAGCAGCACGCGCTGGCCCGGCGCGGTCAGGTCGGCGATGACCGTCTCCTGGTCCTCGTCGAGGATCTCGGTGCCCACCGGCACCTTCAGCACCACGTCCTCGCCGCCCCGGCCGGTGCGCTGGCGGCCCATGCCGTGCTCGCCGTTCTTCGCGCGGAAGTGCTGCTGGTAGCGGTAGTCGATGAGGGTGTTCAGCCCCTCGACCGCCTCGGCCCAGACGTCGCCGCCCTTGCCGCCGTCGCCGCCGTCGGGGCCGCCGTATTCGACGAACTTCTCGCGCCGGAACGACACGCAGCCCGGGCCGCCCGAGCCCGAGCGGATATAGACCTTGGCCAGATCGAGAAACTTCATGGATCGCCCCTTTCGGCGGCAGATTTGGGGTGCGCGCGCGCCGCGGTCAACCGCCCGCGCGCGCCCTGGCGTCCTGTTCGAGCCGCGCGGCGCGGTCCTCGGCCGAAAGCCGGTAGCGCCAGGCGGGCGCGGGGCCGCCGCGCGCGGCCGAGGGGGCCTCGGTCTCGCCCAGCCAGCGAAAGCCCAGCCCCGTCAGAAGCCGCGCCGAGGCCGGATCGTCGGCGAAGACCGTGGCCGTGAGCGCGCCCGCCCCCTCGGCGAAGATCCGCTCGGCCAGAAGGTCGAGCGCCTCGGTCGCGTAGCCGGTCTTCCAGAAGGGCGGGCCGATCATGAAGCTGACCTCGTGGACCGGCCGGCCGCGCGCGTCGGTCCCGGCCGGGTCCAGATAGACCAGCCCCGCCAGCTCGGGCCCGCCCGAGGCCGAGGCGTCGATGGCCAGAAGCCGCCCCGCCCGGCGGCCCGACAGGGCGCGCTCGATCAGCGCCTCGGCCGCGCCGGGCGGATAGGGATGGGGCGTCGCGCGCAGCATCCGCGCCACGCGCGCATCGCCCAGATAGAGCGAGACGGGCCCCGCATCCGATCGGCGCGGCGCGCGCAGCGACAGGCGCTCGCCGACGGCGAAGACCTGCCCGGGGACCTGCCCGGGGATCTGGTCGGGGGCCGATCGATCGGTCATGTCAGCCTCCTGCCCTTGCGCCCGCATCGGGCCGCGAACGCAAAGGGCCGGCGGTCGCGCCGCCGGCCCGATCCTCGCGCGGCGATTCGCGACGGATTACTCCGCGGCTTCCTCGCGCGGGGCCACCGAGACGAACATGCGCCCCTTCAGGCCCTTGTGGAAGCGCACCGAGCCCTCGGCCAGGGCGAACAGGGTGTGATCCTTGCCCATGCCGACATTGGCGCCGGGCCACATCTTGGTGCCGCGCTGGCGCACGATGATGTTGCCGGGAACGACGGCCTGGCCGCCGAACTTCTTGACGCCGAGACGACGACCGGCGGAGTCGCGGCCGTTGCGGGACGAGCCGCCTGCCTTCTTGTGTGCCATCTTCTTCTCCTACGGTCCGGGCTTCAGTTGGCGATGATCTCTTTGATCCGCACGCGCGTCAGATGCTGGCGGTGGCCCTTCTTGCGGGCCGAAGAGTGCTTGCGGCGGCGCTTCTTGAAGGTGATGACCTTCGGGCCGCGGGTCTGGGCGACCACCTCGGCCTTCACGCGCGCGCCCTCGACCAGCGGCGCGCCGACCACGGGCTCGCCCTCGCCGCCCAGCATCAGCACCTGGTCGAACTCGATCTCGGCGCCTTCCTCGGCGACGATCTTCTCGACGTTGAACACGTCGTCCTTGGCGACCTTGTATTGCTTGCCGCCCGTCTTGATGACCGCGAACATGGCCGGTCTTCCTTTCGTCTTCCGCGTCCTGCGGCGCCTTGCGGACTTCGTCAGGGCCGGGCCCTGGCCTTCGGACTGCGCGCCCCGCGAGGGGCGAGAGTGAAACACGCCCGACGGAGCGCCCGAAGGCGCCCGCCGAGAGCGCGCTTATCCCTTCGCGCGCGGCCCGAGTCAAGAGCCCCCGCCGGCCGCGCGCCCCGGGGCCGCCATGCGCCGCGCGCCCGCCCGGCGCCCGGGATCCGGTCGGGGCGCTCACATGCGCTTGGCCACCTCCTCGAGCATGACCTCGGTCGCGCCGCCGCCGATCGCCTGCACGCGCGCGTCGCGGGCCATGCGCTCGATCGCGCTTTCGCGCATGAAGCCCATGGCGCCGTGGAACTGCACGCAGTCGCGCATGACGTCGTTGACCAGCTCGCCGCACAGGGCCTTGAGCATCGACACCTCGCGCACCGTCTCTTCGCCCGCCTCGATGCGGCGCGCCAGCGCATAGATCATGTGCCGCGCCGCCTCGACCCGCGCGGCCAGCATGGCCAGGCGCTGGCGGATGGCCTGCTTGTCCCACAGCGCGCCGCCGAAGGCCCGGCGCGTGCGCACATGCGCAAGCGTCAACGCCAGCGCCGCCTGCGCCTCGCCCATCGCCATGGCCGCAAGGACGAGGCGCTCGTTCTGGAAGTTGCGCATGATCTCGTAGAATCCGCGCCCCTCTTGCCCCAGCAGGTTGCGCGCGGGCACGCGGCAGCCCTCGAAGCGCAGCTCGGCCGTGTCCGAGGAACGCCAGCCATGCTTGTCGAGCGCGCGCGCCACCGTCAGCCCCGGCGCGCCCCGCTCGACCACCAGCATCGAGACGCCGGCGCTGGACGGCGGCGCCCCTTCTGTGCGCGCGGCCACGATGACGAGGTCGCCGCGCACGCCGTTGGTGATGAAGATCTTCTCGCCGTCGATCACCCAGTCCTCGCCGTCGCGCCGCGCCCGCGTGGCCAGCGCCTTGACGTCCGAGCCGGCGCCGGGCTCGGTGACGGCGATGGCGGCGATCCGGCGCCCGCTCACGATGTCGGGCAGCCAGCGCGCCTGCTGCGCCTCGTCCCCGGCGTTGAGGATGTGCACGCCCGCCATGTCGGTGTGCACCAGAACCGTGATGGCGACGCCGCCGAAGCCGCTCCGGCCCAGCTCTTCGGCCAGGACGACCGAGGCCGTCGCGCCCAGCCCCGCGCCGCCGAAGCGCTCGGGATAGCGCAGGCCGAGAAAGCCCAGCTCGCCCATGCGGCGCAGAACCTCGCGCGGGGTCGCGCCCTCGCGCTCCCAGGCCTCGGCATGCGGCTTGATCTCTTGCTCGACGAAGCGGCGCAGCTGATCGCGAATGATCCGGTGCGTCTCGTCGAAGAAGACGGCGCTGCGCGCCGCGGCGTCGAACATCTCGGTCATGACCGGCTCCGGCGACGAAGAGGGCTCGGCGCCGAGCATGGCCCGGCGCGGCGGCGCCGTCAAACCCCGGGCGAACCCCGGGCGCGGTCAAGGCCTGGGCGCGCGGATGCGCTCGAGCCGGGCGTCGATCGCCGCCCCCAGAAGAAGCGCGAAGGCCGACAGGTAAAGCCACATCAGCATGGCCACGACCGCGCCCAGCGCGCCGTAGATGCGCCCATAGGCGCCGAATTGCGACAGATAGAGCGAAAAGCCCGCCGACGCCGCGATCCACAGCACGATCGCCGCCGCCGCGCCCCAGGTGATCCAGGGCAGCCGCCGCCCGCGCCGGTTCGGCCCGAAGCGATAGGTCAGCCCGACGCCCGCCGTCATCACCGCCGCCGCCAGCGCCCAGCGCGCCGCCTCGGCCGCCAGCGCCGCCGCCGGTCCCAGCGGCAGAAGCGCCAGCGCCAGCGGCGCGATCACGATCGCCGTCAACGCCAGCACGCCCAGCACGATCAGCGCCGCGGTCAGCCCCAGCGCGGCCAGGTAATGGCCCACCCCCCCGCGCGAGGGCGCCTCGTGCACGGCGTTGAGCGCCTTGATGACCGCGCCCGTCCCCGCCCGCGCCGACCACAGCGACAGCGCCAGCGACAGCGCGCCGGCCCAGCCCGCGGTCTCGTCCTTGGCGCGGGCGGCCGCGACCAGCTGCGCCGACAGCATCCGCCGCACGTCGTCGGGCAGAACGGGCCCCAGCGCGTCAAGCTGATCGCGCACCGCCGCCGGATCGGCGAACAGCCCCCAGATCGCCGCGAAGGCGGTCAGCGCGGGAAAAAGCGCAAGCATGCCGTAGAACGCCACGCCGGCGGCGACCAGGCTCAGCTGCTTGCGCGCGACGTCCTCGGCCACGCCGCGCGCCAGCGCCAGCGCCGCGCGCAGCCGCCCGCGCCCAGGGGGCGCAGGCGCGCCCACGCCGCCGTCTCGCCCGATCGGTTCGCCCAAATCGCCCCCGCTTTCGCCGTCGCCCGCGCCCCTGGGCGCCCCGCGCGGGCCGGACCCGCCGCGCGCCCCTTCAGCGCGCGGCGCGCGCGCCCCCTTGGGCGGGGCGGGCCAGCTCGCGCCACGCATCCCATTGCGACAGGAAAACCTTTCCCGTCAGCTCGTCAAGGAAATGGCTTCGGCGCAGGCGGTCCATCACCGGCCCCTTGACCTCGGACAGGTGCAGCCGCACGCCCATGTCGCGCAGCCGGCGGTTGAGCTCTTCGAGCGTCTCGAGCGCCGAGAAGTCGATCTCGTTCACCGCCGACATCATCAGCACGACGTCGCTGACCGCCCCGCCCTCGCCGACGCGCGAAAGGACCATGTCCTCGAGAAAGCGGGCGTTGACGAAATACAGGCTCTCGTCCACGCGCAGCGTCAGCAGGTTCGGCGCCGTCTCGACCTTGTGGCGGCGAACGTTGCGGAAATGCTGCGTGCCGGGCACCAGCCCCACCTCGGCCACATGGGGCCGGGCGGTCTTGTAAAGGTGCAGCGCCACCGACAGCGCCACCCCCGAGGCCACGCCCGTCTCGACCCCCGCCAGCAGCGTCAACGCGATGGTCGCGGCCACGGCGGCGAAATCGGCGCGGCTGTAGCGCCAGGTGCGCCGCAGGATCGACAGGTCAACCAGCCCCAGCACCGCGACGATGATCGTCGCCGCCAGCGTCGCCTTGGGCAGGTCGTGGATCAGCGGCGTCAGGAACAGCGAGGCCATCAGCAGCCCGCCGGCCGTGAACGCGCCCGCCGCCGGCGTCTGCGCGCCCGCATCGAAATTCACCACCGAGCGCGCGAAGCCGCCCGTCACCGGATAGCCGCCCGTGAAGGCCGCGCCCAGATTGGCCGCGCCCAGGCCGATCAGCTCCTGATCGGGGTCGATGCGCTGGCGCCGCTTGGCCGCCAGGGTCTGGGCGACCGAGATCGACTCGACGAAGCCGATGATCGAGATCAGCACGGCCGGAAGCGCCAGCTGCGCCACCAGATCGGGCGCGAAATCGGGCATGGTCAGCGGCGGCAGCCCCTGCGGCACCTGCCCCACGATCGCCACCCCCGCCGCGCCAAGGTCGAGCAGCGCCGTGATCGCGGTGGTGACCGCCACCGCCGCCACCGGCCCGGCCTTGGACAGGATGTCGGCGGCCAGCGGCGGCAATCCCGCCCGCAGCAGCAGCGGCTTGAGCCCCTTGCGCACCCAGAACAGGAACGCCGTCGCCCCGGCGCCGATGACGAGGGTGGGCGCGTTGACCTGGCCAAGATGCGCGATCAGCGAGCCGACCATCTCGATCAGGTTGTGCCCGCCGGCCTGCACGCCCAGGATGTGCTTGAGCTGGCTGGTCGCGATCAGCACGCCCGAGGCGGTGATGAACCCGGCGATGACCGGATGGCTCAGGAAATTCGCCAGCCAGCCCAGCCGAAGCGCGCCCAGCGCCAGAAGGAAGGCGCCGGACAGGAAGGCCAGCGTCAGCGCCGCCGCCGCGTAGCCGGCCGTGCCCTGCTCGGCGACCTGGCCGACCGCCGTCGCCGTCATCAGCGAGACCACCGCCACCGGCCCCACGGCCAGCGCCTGGCTGGTGCCGAAGATGGCGTAAAGCACGATCGGCGCGATCGAGGCGTAGATGCCCGCCTCGGGCGGCAGCCCCGCCAGCAGCGCATAGGCCAGCGATTGCGGCACCAGCATGATGGTCACGATCACCGCCGCGACCGCGTCGTTGGAGAAGGTCGTGCGATCGTAGCGCCGCCCCCAGTCCAGGATCGGCAGGAACCTTGCCAGCTTGGTCATGTCTTTCGTCCCGTCGCGCCCGCGCCCGCAGCGGCGAGGCCGTTGCGCCGCGCCGGCCGCCCGCCGCGGCCGGCGCGGTCATCCGGTTGGGCGCCGCCCCTCACGCGCCCGCGGCCGGCGCCGGCTCGGGCGCGGCAAGCCACTCGCGCCCGCGCAGCATCGCCTTCCAGTAGATCGGCGGCAGGAGCTTTTCCTTCAGCAGCCAGGCCAGCCGCGAGGGGCGCGTGCCGTCGATGACGAATTTCGGGAAGCTGGGCTTGAGCGCGCCGCCATAGCCGAACTCGGCCAGCACGATCTTGCCCCGCTCGACCGTCAGCGGGCACGAGCCGTAGCCGTCATAGGTGGCGACCGGCGCCTTGCCGTCGATGTCGGCGATCACGTTCTCGGCCACCACGGGCGCCTGCTTGCGCGCGGCGGCGGCGGTCTTGGCGTTGGGCGCGTTCATCACGTCGCCAAGCGACCAGATGTTCTCGTATCGCTTGTGGCGCAGCGTGGCCGGGTCCACGTCCACCCACCCCGCCTCGTCCGCAAGGGGCGAGACGCGCACGAAATCCGGCGCGACCTGCGGCGGCGTGACGTGCATCATGTCGAACTCCATCTCGACCTGGCGCGGCTCCTTGTCGGGCTCGCGCACCTCGAACACCGCCTTGCGCGCGGGGCCGTCCACGGCGATCAGGTTGTGGAAGAAGTTCAGCCGGGCGTCGTAGCGCTTCACGTACTCCATCAGCGCGGGGACGTAGTCCTTGACGCCGAACAGCACGCCGCCCGCATTGTTGAAATGCACCTCGATGTCCTTGAGCACGCCCTGCCGCAGCCAGTGATCGGCGGACAGATACATCGCCTTCTGCGGCGCGCCGGCGCATTTGATGGGCATGGGCGGCTGGGTGAAGATCGCGCGCCCCGAGCGCAGGCCGCGCACCAGCTCCCAGGTGTAGGGCGCAAGGTCGAAGCGGTAGTTCGAGGTCACGCCGTTGCGGCCCAGCGTCTCGGGCAGGCCGGCGATCTTCTCCCACGCCAGACGCAGCCCCGGCGCCACGATCAGCCGCCCGTAGCGCACCACCTTGCACCCGTCCAGAACCACGGCGTCGTTCTCGGGCTCGAAGGCGGCGACGGCGGCCTTGATCCAGCGCACCCCGTCGGGAATGACCTGCGCCATGGGCATGACCGTCTGGCGCGGCGCGAACACGCCGCCGCCCACCAGCGTCCAGCCCGGCTGGTAGTAGTGCACGTCGGCCGGGTCGATGATCGCCACGTCCAGATCGGGCCGGCGGCGCTTGAGGCTGGCCGCGACCGCGACGCCGCCCGCCCCCGCGCCGACGATGAGCACGTCGTGGCGCTCGTCGCCGGCTTCGGGGCGCGGCAGGCGCCCGCCATTGGCCAGGCGCCGGGCGACGCCGGACAGGTCGTAGCCGGCGGCCTTGGCGGCGGCGAGGATGTCGGGCAGCGGGCGCGCGCCCTCGCGGGCCTGGGCCAGCGCCCAGAGCGTGGCCGAGCGCGTGCCCGTGCGGCAATAGGCCAGGATCGGCCCGGGCAGCTCGTTCAGCGCCTGGGCGAAGGCCTCGGCGTCCTCGTCGCGCACCGCGCCCGAGACCACGGGCAGATGGCGCGCCTCGACGCCGGCCGCGCGCGCGGCGGCTTCGATCTCGGCGAAGGCGGGCTGGTCGGGCCCCTCGCCGTCGGGGCGGTTGCAGATGATGGCGCGATAGCCCCGCGCGGCCAGATCCGCGACCTCCTCGGGCGCGATCTGCGGCGCGACCGACAGGCGCGCGTCAAGTTTCCTGGCGTCCATGACGAAATCCCTTCCTCCCACGCGGCGCGCCCCGTTCGGGGGCGCGCCAAAGCTGCCGCGCAACGCGTTCGGCAAGCCGCGCTCAGAGCTTGTTGATCGGCACCTTGAGCATCTCGTTGCCGTCCTTGTCGCGCGGGATGCGGCCGGCGCGGATGTTCACCTGGATCGAGGGGATGATCAGCGTCGGCATGGACAGCGTCTTGTCGCGCTCGGTCCGCAGCTTGATGAACTCTTCGCGCGTGCGCCCGCCGCCGACATGGATGTTGTGGGCCTTTTCCTCGGCGACGGTGGTCTCCCACTTCACCTCGCGGCCGCCGGGCTTGTAGTCGTGGCACATGAACAGGCGCATCTCGTCGGGCAGGCTGAGCACCTTCATGATCGAGTCGTAGAGCATGCCCGCGTCGCCGCCGGGGAAGTCGGCGCGCGCCGAGCCGCCGTCGGGCATGAACAGCGTGTCGCCCACGAAGGCCGCGTCGCCGATCACATGCGTCATGCAGGCGGGCGTGTGGCCCGGCGTGTGCATGGCGAAGGCCTGCATGTTGCCGATCATGTAGGTGTCGCCGTCCTTGAACAGGGCGTCGAACTGGCTGCCGTCGCGCTGGAACTCGGTGCCCTCGTTGAAGATCTTGCCGAAGACCTCCTGCACGATCCTGATGTTCTCGCCGATGCCGATCTTGCCGCCCAGCTTCTGCTGGATGTAGGGCGCGGCCGACAGGTGGTCGGCATGGGCGTGGGTCTCGATGATCCACTGCAGCTCCAGCCCGCGCTCGCGGATGCGGGCGATGAGCATGTCGGCGTGATCGAAGGTGATGCGCCCGGCGGCGTAGTCGATGTCCATCACGCTGTCGATGACCGCGCAGGCGTTCGAGGTCGGGTCCTTGACGATGTAGCTGATGGTGGCCGTGGCCTCGTCATAGAAGCCCTCGACCTCGGGGCGGACCTGCATGTTCACCGGATAGCCCGCGATCGGGCGGGCGATCTCTTCGCTCATGCGGGCGTTGTGCGCGTCCATGCGCTGCTGCTGGTTCATCTCGTTCATGGCCTGTCTCCTGATCCGTCGCGGGGCGGCGTCAGCACTCCTTGCAGGTGCGGATGCCGAGAATGCGGTAGAGGGGGCACATGCTGACGGCGGCGGTGGCCAGCATCACCACGCCGACGATCGCCGCCAGCCAGAAGCCCGCGCCCTCGCGCGCCGGCGCCCAGTCCGAGGCGAAGGCGAGCCAGAGCGCCGCCAGCCCGATCAGGGCGCGGATCGCGCGGTCGATGGTTCCAACGTTCCTGGTCATGTCTTCATCCTCCTGGACGGTTTGCGTGAGAAACATATGGAGACGCCGCGCGCCGCCTTCAGTGACTAGGTCACACAACGCGCGATTTTCTCGCCCCCGCCCTCAGGCCGAGGCGGCGAAGCGCGCCAGCGCCTCGCGGTCGGAAAGGCGCACGCGCCCGCGCCCCTGCTCGATCCAGCCGCGGCGCTGGAACTCGGCCAGCTGGCGCGAGACCACCTCGCGCGCGGTGCCCAGCTCGGCCGCAAGGTCCTGATGGGTGACGCGCGCGACGCCCTCCTCGTCGGCCAGCTGGCACAGGCGCTCGGCGATGCGCAGGTCCATGCGCCCGAAGACCACGTCCTCGACCACGCGGAACAGCTCGATCATGCGGTGCGAGTAGGCGGCGAAGACGAAGTCGCGGAACTCGGGCGAATCGGCCAGAAGCGCCTCGAAGGTGGCGCGCGGCGCCTCGGCGGCGACCACGTCGGTCTCGGCCACGCCCTCGGCATGATAGCTTTGCTCGGCGAACAGGCAGGCGGCGGTCATCACGCAGCTTTCCCCCGCCGCGACGCGGTAGAGCACGATCTCGCGCCCGCCGCGCGAGGTCTGGTGCACGCGCACCGCGCCCGACAGCAGGAACAGCATGCCGCGCGCCTTCTCGCCGGGGCCGAAGACGCGCTCGCCGGCGGCGAAGCGGCGCAGGCGCGCGGCGTCCTCGAGCTTGCGGCGCAGCGCCGGGCTCAGCCGCGCCAGTCCGGCGAAGCGCCCCGTCCAGCCCGCATGGGCGCCCAGGGCGCCGGGGCGCGGCGCGGCGGGAGCGACGGTTTCCTTCACTTCGGCTCTCCTGCTCGTTGCACGCGACAACCTAGCGCAAGGCAAGCGATCAGGGAAGAAACCACACGAATTTTTCGCACAAATCCCGCCGCGCCGCCCGCGCGCTCAGGCCTGCGCCGCTTCGGGCGCGCCGGCGCGCTCGCGCGCGCGTTCGGCGCGGATGGCGCGCAGCGCGTCCTCGACCGCGGGGGCGTAGCGCGCCGCGGGCCGCCGCAGGCCATGGGCCAGCAGCACCCGGCGGATGTCGCGCCGCGCGCCGGTCAGCCAGAGCGTCACGCCGCGCCGGCGCATCTTGCGCGCCAGCTCCTCGATCATGCTGGCGCCGGTGGAATCGAGCATCGGCGCCTCGGAGAAATCGATGATGAGCGCGCGGTGCGTGTCCTGGATGCGGTCCAGCACCGAGGCGATCGAGGCCGCCGCGCCGAAGAACAGTACGCCGCGGATGCGGTAGACCACCACGTCGGGGTCCGCGGCGGCGGCCTCGTCATAGGGGCGGCGGGGCTCGGCGTCGTCGGGCATGTCCTGCGGAACCAGCGGGGTTTCGGCGGCGATGGCGGTCATGCGGCTCATGCGGTGGATGAACAGCACCGAGCCCAGCGCCACCCCCGCCACGATCGCCTCGGTCAGGTCGCGGAAGACGGTCAGCAGGAAGGTCAGCGCCAGCACCATCGTCTCGCCCGCGCCCGAGCGCGCCAGCGCGGCGATGGCCGGGCGCTCGATCATGTTCCAGGCCACGACCGCCAGGATGCCCGCCAGCGCCGCCAGCGGCACGTAAGAGGCCAGCGGCGCAGCGACCAGCACGAACAGCAGCAGGAACAGCGCGTGCAGCATGCCCGACACCGGCCCATGTTCGCCACGCCCTGCGCGACCAGTTCGCAGTTCGACCGGCGCCGCCGCCCGGTCATGCCGTCGGCCACCACCGCCGAGAGCAGCGATTCGATGGCGCCGAGCATGGCGAAGGAGGCCGCGGCGGGCAGCACCTCGAGCACCCTGGCCGGCGAAAGATCCGGCAGCCGCGGCGCCGGCAGGGTCGAGGGAATGCCGCCGAAGCGCGATCCGATGGTCTGCACCGGCAGATCCAGCGCCGCGACCGCCGCCGCCGCGGCCGCCGTCGCGATCAGCATGCCCGGCCAATGGGGCCGTCAGCGCCGCAGCGCAAGGATCGCGCCCGCCGTCGCCGCCGACAGCGCCGCGGCCTGCGGCGTGACCGTGTCGCGCGCGGCCCACAGCGCGGGGATCTTCTCGAGCAGCGGCCCCGGCTCGTGCGTCAGGTTCATCCCCAGAAGCTCGCGCAGCTGGCTGGCGAAGATGATGACCGCGATGCCCGAGGTGAAGCCCACCGTCACCGGGAAGGGAATGAACTTGACGAACGCGCCCAGCCGCAGAAGCCCCACCGCGGCCAGGATGATCCCCGAAAGGAAGGTCGCCAGGATCAGGCCGTCCATCCCGTGCCGGACCGCCGTCGCCGAGACCAGCACGATGAAGGCGCCCGCCGGCCCGCCGATCTGAAAGCGCGAGCCGCCCAGCAGCGACGCCAGGAACCCGCCGACGATGGCCGTCCACAGCCCCTGCGCCGGAGTCGCGCCCGAGGCGATGGCGATGGCCATGGACAGCGGCAGCGCCACGATGGCCACGGTCAGGCCCGCCACGGCGTCGGCGCGCAGATGGCCAAGGCCATAGCCTTCGCGCAGGACGGTCACGAGCTTGGGCGTGTAAAGATCGGCGAAGCCTGGCGTTTCGGGCGCAGAAGCTGGAATGCGGTTCATGTCCGGCGGCGCCTTGGGTGAGGTCGCGGCAGGATCGTCCGTCAGCGCTGGGCGGTCGCCGTCGCGTCGGTTTCGTTCCGAGCCTGGGCGCAAGAGGATCTGAGGCGCACGCCGCGCCCGCCCGCAGGGCTTGCCGCCCCCTCGCCGATCAGCTCGACCCCCGCAAGCTCGAACGCCTCGATCACCCGCGTCAGACTGTTGGCCGAACCGCGCACGACGCCCTCGCTGGCCTCCATGCGCTGGATGGTCGGAACCGACAGGCCCGACAGCTCGGCCAGAGTCTTCTGGTCCATTCCAAGCAGCGCCCGGGCGGCGCGCATCTGTGCGGCGGTGATCATGGCGACTCGCTCTTGCAGAGGCGATGCATATCCTGAACATCCGAATGGATGTTTAAAGCCCATTTATTGATGTTCAAGACATCATTCACGGTCGGCGCGGGGGCGCGGCCCCGAATGGGGCGGCGGGCGGCGCAGCTCTTCGGCGATGCGCCGGCGGGCCTCGGGCGAAAGGGTGGCGGCGAAGGCGACGAAGGCGTCGTCGGCGACGTCGCGCATGCTGCGCTCGGCCTCGCGCGCCGCACGCAGGGCCGCGCGCAGCGCGTCGGCCGAGAAGGGCTCGGCCGCCAGGGCCCGCGCCAGCTGCGCGCGCGCCGCGTCGCGCCGATCGCGCGCCGCGCGCAGCTCGTCGCGATGGGCGCGCATCAGCTCATGGGCGCGCGCGCGCTCGTCCTCGGGCATCATGCGCATCACCCGGCGCAGGGTGAAGCGGTCGAAGCCGGCGGGCGCGGCCTGGTCATGGGGATGGCCATGCAGGCGCAGCGCCAGCCCCGCCGCCGCGCCGATGAACAGAAGGTTCAGGCACAGCGACGCCGCCAGCGCCCAGCGCGCCGGCCCCCAGCGGCGCGCGGAGGGCGCGGGCGCCTCGCCGCGCGGCGCTTCGGTCGGGTCGAGGTCGTGCTTGTCTTGGGCCATGTCAGCGTGCGTCCTGTTCAAGTTCGGCGTCGATCTCGGCGAAAAGCGGCTGGGACAGAAGGTCGGCGCCGGCGTCGGTCTCGAGGCCCGCCGCGGCCGGGAACGCGGTCGAAAGCGCGGCCATGTTCGCGCCCGCGGGCAGCGCCGCATAGCCCAGCCATGCGCCCAGCATCAGGCTGGCGGCCATCGCCGCGCCCGCGCCGGCGGCGCCCGTCAGCGCCCGGCGCGCCGCCCCGAGGAGGCGGCGCGCCCCCGCCCTGCCCCGCCGCGCCTCGGCCGCCGGGGGGCGCGGAGGGCGCGCGGCCTCGGGCGGCGCGGCGCCGGCCTGCGCCTCGGCCGCGGCCAGGATGCGCGCGCTCAGCCCGGGCGATGGCGCCTCGGCTTCGGCGGCCAGAGCGTCGAGCGCACGCCACAGCGCGGCCGCTCCGGCCTGCACCGCCCGCGCCTCGGCCGATGCCTCGAGCAGCGCCAGCGCGCCCGGCCGCGCCGCGGCGGGCCAGTCGTCGAGGTCGGGGCCGTGGCGCAGCGCCAGATCCTCGAACTGCGCAAGGGTCATGGGCGCGCGGACCGGATCGTTGGGGCTCATGGCCGTCTCCTTTCATCTGCCGGCGCACGCGCGCCGCCGGCGGGCGCTGCCAGGCGCTGCGCAAGGCGGCGCCGGGCGCGGGCCAGAAGGCTTTCGACCGCCTCGACGCTGACGCCAAGGCGCTCGGCGATCTCGGGGTTCGACATCTCGGCGAAATGGCGCATGGTCAAGGCGGCGCGCTGGCGGTCGGGCAAGGCGTCGATCTCGGCGCGCAGGCGCGCGGCCTCTTGCCGGGCCGAGATGCGCTCGAGCGCCGAAGGCCCCTCATCCTCGCGATCGGGCGGGGGCGCGTCGCTCATGCGCGCGCGGCGGCGCAGGCGGTCGATGCACAGATTGGCGACCACCCGGTGCAGCCATGTGCCCGGCGCCGCCTGCCCCGCGCGCCAGCTCGGCGCCTGACGCCAGAGCCGCAGGAAGGCCTCCTGCGTCACGTCCTCGGCCTCGTGCCGGTCGGCGAGCATGCGCATGGCCACCGCCAGCGCGCGCGGGGCGAGCCGCTCGGTCAGCAGCTGCGCGGCGCGCCGGTCGCCGGCGGCGAAGCGCGCCATCAGCGCGTCGTCCTCTTCGGGCGCGCCCGCCTCGGCCGGGGCTTCGCGCGCGCTTTGGGCGTCAAGCGGCATGGCCATGCGTCCCGCGCCGTCCTTTCCGTTCGAGCCCGCGGCCGCCGCAACGGCCGCGGGCGAGGCCCGGTCAGATCACTCGCATTCCATCATGCGCCTGGGACCATGCTCGGGTCCATGACCGTCGCGCGGACCTTCGCCGCCGCGCGGACCGTGGCCGTGGCGCGGACCCTCGCCGCCATGCATGCGCGCGTGGTGCTCGCGCATCAGCTTCATGCGCTCGGCGGCCTCTTCCCTGGTGACGACGCCGTCGTCATTCGCGTCGAGCATGTCGAACATCATCGCCCGGCGCGCGGCCTTGTCGGCGTCGACGGCGGCCAGCTCCTGCTCGGAAAGGGCGCCGTCGCCGTCCTTGTCCATGCGCGAGACCATGCCCGCGGCCTTGCGCGCCATGCGCTCGGCGCGCATCGCCTCCATGCGCGCGACAAGCTCCTTGGCCGTGACCTTGCCGTCGCCGTCGGCGTCGATGGCGGCGAAGGCGCCGAGGGGGCCGGCGGCCATCTCGGCGCGGTCGATCTTGCCGTCGCCGTTGGCGTCGTGGCGCTCGAAGATGCGCTCGGGGCCATGGCGGGGCCCGTCGCCCGGCCCCATGGCCTGCGCGGCCGCCATGCCGGCGGCGCCCAGCGCGGCCAGGGCGGCGGCGGCGAAGGCGGCGGTTCTCAGTCCCGAGAGTTTCGATGCGTTCATCACGCGCGTCTCCTTGTCATGTCGTTGCCGTCCCAGGGGCGGCGCGCGGCGCGCCTTGCCGACCAGGGGACGCAGCTTCAACGGCCGCCAGGGCGGGTTCCGTCGCGCGGCGTCGATTTTTTTCGCGCCCCGCTCCGCGGCGCCCACCGCGCGAGCGCCGGGAAGCCGCAGGCCGAATCGGGCCGAACCGGGCCGAACGGGGCCGAACCGGGCGGGCGCGGCCACGCAAGCGCGGCGGCGGCCGAGGCGGCGGCGATCGGGCGGCGATCCGGCGGCCGCGAGTCCGGCGCGGCGCGCGCAAGCGGCGGCGCGGTCCGATCGCCCGCGCGCCCGCGGCGCGGCTGCGACACGGCGCCGCGAGGCGTCGGGCCGCTTGGCGCCGCCGCGCGGAAAGGTCCACATTGGCGCGCATGAGCACCGAACGCACATCCGACGATCCCGCGCCCCCCGCGCCGCGCCCGCTCGGCCTCGCCCTCAAGCGCGGCTGGCGGCGCCAATGCCCCAACTGCGGGGGCGGCGGGATGATGGACGGCTACCTGACCGTGCGCGACCGCTGCGTCGTCTGCGGGGCCGAGCTGTTCCACCATCGCGCCGACGACATGCCCGCCTGGGGCACGATCCTGATCGTGGGCCACGTCATCGCCCCGGCCATGCTGACCGTCTACGACCTGTGGGACCCGCCGCTGTGGGTGCACTGGACGCTGTGGCCGCTGCTGGCGCTGGCGCTGACGCTGGCGCTGCTGCCGCGGGTGAAGGGCATGGTGGTCGCCTATCAGTGGGCGCACCGCATGGGCGGGTTCGAGACCGCCGCGCGCTGAGGCCGCGGCCGCTGGACAGCCCCGCGCGCCGACGCCATAGTCGCCGGGCAGGAGAGCAATCATGTCCGACCAGGCCCCCCGCCCCGACGAGGCGCGCGCAAGCACGAGCAACGACACCCCCGGCCGCGGCCGCGAGGATCGTCCCCGCAAACCCGCGCCGGTTCCGCGCGACGCGGCGACGCTGATCCTGGCGCGCCGCGACGCGGATGCGCCGCGCGTGCTGATGGGTCAGCGCGGCGCCGGCGCCAGCTTCATGCCGTCGAAATTCGTCTTTCCCGGCGGCGCGCTCGACCCCGAGGACGCGCACGCCGCCGCCGAGCTGCTGCCCGCGCTGCGTCCGGCCTGCGCCGCGCGCCTGTCCAAGGCCGCGCCCGAGGGGCTGGCGCTGCCTCTGGCCATGGCCGCGATTCGCGAGACCTTCGAGGAAACCGGCCTGGCGCTGGGGCGGCCCGACCCGCGCGCGGCGCAGCTTGCCCGGGGCGCGCCGGCAAGCTGGCGGGCGTTCTACGAGCTGGGCCTGGTTCCGGCGGTCGATTCGCTGCGCTTCATCTTCCGCGCCGTCACGCCGCCCTCGCGGCCCAAGCGTTTCGACGCGCGCTTCTTCCTCGCCGACGCGGCGGCGCTGCATTCGGACCCCGACGCGCTCGAGGGCTGCGGCGAGCTGAGCCATCTGCGCTGGCTGACGCTGGCCGAGGCGCGGCGGCTGGAGCTGCCGCTCATCACCGAGGTGGTGCTGGCCGAGGTCGAGGAGATCCTTGCCGAGGATCCCGACAAGGACCGCCCCGCGCCGTTCTTCCATCATGACGAGGACCGCTCCTGGTTCGACGCGCTCTGACGCGCCGGGCCGCGGGCGGCGACGAGGAGCGGCGCGCGATGACCGGACAGGGCGCGGGTCTGACCGCGGCGATCGCCACCGTTTCGATCGCGGGCTTCGGCCTGTCGATGACCCATCCGCTGATCGCGTTGCTGCTCGAACGCGCGGGGGCGAGCGGGCTCGAGATCGGGCTCAACGCCGCCGCCCCCGCCGCGGCGATGCTCGCGGGCGGGCTGGTCATGCCGCGCGCGCTGCGGGCGGTCGGCGCGGCGCCGCTGCTGCTGGGCGCGTGCGTGACGCTGGCGGCGACGCTGCTGCTGTTCAAGCCGCTGTCGGGCTTCGGCTGGTGGACGGCGCTGCGGGGGCTGCACGGCCTGGCGGCGACGGCGGTCTTCTTCGCCTCCGAGCTGTGGATCGTGGCCGTCGCCCCGCCCGAGCGGCGCGGCTGGCTGATCGGCGTTTACGCGCTGTGCCTGTCGCTGGGATTCCTGGCCGGCCCGCTGACGCTGAGCCTGGTCGGCGTCGAGGGCTGGGCGCCTTTCCTGGCGGCGGCGGGCGCCTCGCTTGCGGCGGGGGCGCCGGTGCTCTGGGCCTGGCGCGCGGCGCCGGCCTCGCTCAGCGCGGGCCCGGCCAAGCCGCCGCCCGTGCTCTTGCGCATGCGCACGGACCCGTCGCTGATGCTGGCGGTGGCGCTGTTCGGGATGATCGAGTTCGGCGGCTTTGCGCTCATGCCCGTATGGGCGCTCGGGTCGGGCATGGACCAGGACGCGGCGCTGCGCGTCTCGGCGATGCTGGCGCTGGGCAACGTGGCGCTGCAGCTGCCTCTGGGCTGGGCGGCCGACCGCTTCGACCGGCGCGCGCTGCTGGTCGGCGCGGCGGCGATCTCGGCCGCGGCGGCGGCGCTGATGGGGCTGAGCGTGGGCCGGGTCTGGGCGGTGATGATGTGGGCGGCGCTGCTGGGAGGCGTGGCGGTGGCGCTCTACACCGTGTCGCTGGCCGAGCTGGGAGCGCGCTATCAGGGCGACGCGCTGGCCGGCGCCACCGGCGCGGTGATGATGGCCTACGGCTTCGGCGCGCTGATCGCCCCGCCGCTGATGGGCCGGGCGATGGATGCCGCGGGCCCGGACGGTCTGCTCTGGACGCTGGGCGGCGCGGCGGGCGGATACGCCCTTTTCGCCGCGTGGCGCGCGCGGGCGAGGGGCGCGCCTTGACTTGGATGCGCCGAGGTGTATGAAGCGGGTTCCGGATTCAACGGGGCCGTCTTGCGCAAGCGCCCCTCACACGACGCGGGACCGCCCGCAAGGAGACCTGAGCCATGGCGAAGCCCACCACCGTCAAGATCCGCCTGAACTCCAGCGCGGGCACGGGCCACTTCTATGTGACGAAGAAGAACTCGCGCACCATGACCGAGAAGATGGTCGTGCGCAAATACGACCCCGTCGCGCGCAAGCACGTCGAATACAAGGAAGGCAAGATCAAGTAAGCCGCCTTTCCCTTGCGCCGAAAACACGCCCGACGGCCCCGGCCGCCGGGCGTTTTCGCGTTCGGCAAGCGTTTCGCAACCTCGGCCCGTCAGTGTGCCCCGGCAGGGGCCGCCGGCGCGGCGATTCGCGCCCCGGCCGTGGGGATGATTGCCGAGGGGGGAAGGGATGGCCGGACAAGGGGCGATCGCCGCCGAGGAGCGGCGCGGCGCCGGGATCGGGCGCGACGCGCGGCGCGGGGCCGCGGCGGCGGCGCTGGGCGTGGCGCTGACGGCGGCGGCCGCGGCGGCGCTTGCCGCGGCGCTGCGCGAGGTCGATCCGCACAAGCTTTCGGCGGCGCTGCGCGCGACCCCGCCCCAAAGCCTGGCGCTGGCGGCCGCCGCGACCATGGCCGGATACGCCGTGCTGATCGGCTACGATCTGGCGGCGCTCAGATGGCTGGGCCGGCCGCTTGCGGCGCGGCGCGCGGCCGCCGGCGCGCTGGCCGCCTTCGCGATCGGCAACACGCTGGGCTTCGGGGCGCGGCCGTGCGCTGGCGGCTCTACCGGCGATGGGGGCTTGGCGCGGCGGATGCGGCCGCGGTGGCGGGCTTTGCGGCGCTGTCATTCTTCCTGGGCATGGCGGCGATCGGCCTCGGCGCGCTGTTGCTGGCGCCAGACGCGCTTGGCCCCGCGGCGCCATGGCCGCCCGAAACGGTGCGCGCCGGGGCGGCCGCGGCGGCGCTGACGGCGGCCGCGGCGCTGCTCCTGACCGCGCGGCGGCGGGCGCCGCTGCGCCTTGGCAAGCTTCGCCCGCCCGCGCCCGGCCCCCGCATGATCGCGGGACAGCTGGCGGTGACGCTGGCGGATCTGGCCTTTGCCGCGTTGGCCCTTCACGCCCTGCTGCCGCCCGAAGCGGCGCCCGGCTTCGGGCGCTTTCTGGCGGTGTTCTGCGTCGCGACCATGGCGGGGGTGATCAGCAACGTACCCGGCGGACTTGGGGTGTTCGAGGCGGTGATCGCCGCGTCGCTCGCCGCCGACGCCCCGATCGAGGCGCTGGCCGCCGCCCTGGCGCTCCACCGGCTGATCTATTTCCTGATCCCCTTCTCCCTGAGCGCGGCGGGGCTCGGTGCGCTCGGCCTTGACGCGCATCGGCGCATTCCCGCGCTGATCGCCAGCGCCAGAGCCGCCGCCATGCCCGCCGCCGGTCCGCTGAGCGCGGGCGCCGCCCTGATCTGCGGCGCCGCGCTGGCGCTGCTGCCCTGGGCGGACGAGCCCAAGGCGACGGCGGCGCGCATCTCGGCGGTGTGCGGCGCGGCGCTGCTCATGCTGATCGGCGGGCTGTCGCGGCGCGTGGCCGGCGCGCCGCCTCTGGCCGCCGGGGCCGCGATCTGCGGCGCGGCGGCGGCGGCGGCCGCGGGCGACGGCGTGACGGCGGCGGTGGTGGCGTCCGCGGCCGCCATCCTCGCGCCGCTGCGCCCGGCATTCGACCGGCCGGCCAGGCTGGCCGCGGCCGCCGCCTCGCCGCGGCGAATCGCCCGTCTCGCCGCCACCGCCGGCGCGGCGGCGCTTTTCGCCGCGCTGGCCGCGCGCAGCGGCTCGGCCGACGCCCCGCCCGGCCTCGCCCTTGCCGCCAGCGCGGCGCTGGCGCTGGCCGCGGTCTGGCGCGCGCTGGGCCCCGCTCCCGCCGCGATGCGCGCGCCCGACGCGGATGCCCCTGCCGCCGCCGCGGCCATCATCGACCGCCACGGCCCGCCCGAGGCCGAGATGGCGATGTCCGCCGACAAGGCGTTGTTCTTCTCGCCGGACGAGGACGCCTTCATCATGTTCGCGCCGCAGGGGCGTTCGTGGATCGCCTATGCCGACCCGGTCGGCCCCGAGACGTCCCTGCCCGCCCTCATCGACGCCTTCTGCGACGCGGCGCGCGCCGCCGGCGCCCGGCCCGTCTTCTACGAAACCTCCGACCGGCTTCTGGCGCACTGGATCGACCGGGGCATGCGCGTTCGCAAGATCGGAGAAGAGGCGCTGGTCAGCCTCCCCGACTGGAGCCTGTCGGGCCGCCGCCACAGAACCCTGCGCAACGCCTGCAGCAAGCTGCGGCGCGAGGGCCTTGCGGCCGAGCTGCACCTGCCGCCCCATGCGCCCGCGCTTCTCGACGCGCTCGAGGACGTTTCGCGCGAATGGCTGGCGAGCAAGGGCGGGCGCGAGAAACGCTTCTCGGTCGGCGCCTTCGACCGCCGTCGCCTGTCGCGCCAACCCGTTCTGACCCTGAGCGAGAACGGCCGCCTCGTCGCCTTCGCCAGCCTTCTCGCGCCGGCGGGCGGCGCGCGCGCGGCGATCGACCTGATGCGCCACCGCGCCTGCGGACGGCGGGTGATGGATCTGCTGTTCGTCGAGCTCATCGAGGCCTGCAAGGCCCGCGGCATGCGCGAGCTCAGCCTCGGCATGGCGCCGCTCGCCGGGCTCGACGGCCGGCGCGGCGGGCATCTGTGGAACCGCCTCGGCGCGATCATCTACCGCCATGGCGGCGCGTTCTACAACTTCGCCGGCCTGCGCAACTTCAAGGCGAAGTTCGCGACGGACTGGCGGCCGCGCTATCTGGCGACGCCGGCGCGCAGCTCGACGCTGGGCGCGCTCAAGGACGCGGCCATGCTGATCGCAGACGGGCCGCTCGGCCTTGCGCCGCCGCGCGCGGCCCGGGCGCTGCGGCGCGCGACGCGGCCGCTGCGCCCGCGCGCGGAGGCGGGCCGAGCATCGCGCTCGCGCCCATCTTGCGCCGCACAAGAAGCCCTCCTAGGGTCCGCCTCCGCCGCCTCCTGCGGCCAAGCATCGTGATGAACACCGGAGTTCGCGTGCCATGAACCAGCTTTCCCGACCCCGCACCATCATCCGCGGCGCCATCCCCTCCGAGGCCCCGGCGGCGCTTTCGCGCCGCGCGCTGCTGGCCCTTGCCGGCGCGGCCCTGCTCGCCCCCGCGCGGGGGGGCGCCGCCGTCGCGGATCCGGCGCTGGCGCGCATCCGTCTGGCCGGGAAGCTGCGCGCGCTGGCGCCGCGTCTGCCCGCCGCCGCCTGCATGGCGCGGCTGTCGGGCGCGGATGCGCCGGCCTTGGCGCACATGCGCGACTGCTGGGCCGCCTTCCTCGGCGCCGCGCGGCGCCTGCGCGACGGAGACGAATCGCTCGGCTTCGCCGCCGAGAAGGATTTCCGCGCGCGCCAGGCGCTGGCCACCGCCGAAGCCGTCGGGCGCGTCGGCGGCGAAGCGGCCGAGCTTGCCGCCGAGACGGGGGCGCTGACCGGCGAAGCGTTCGACGCCGTCCTTCGAAACGCCGAATCGTTCGAGGCCCACGCCGCCGCCGCCTTCGCCGCGATCCGCGACGCGCATGGCGCCGCGGCGCGCTCGGTCGGCGCGGCGGTGCGGATGGACGTCGTCACGCGCCAGTCCCTGCTGGTCGAGCGAATCGCCCGCGAGGCCGCCCTTGCGGCCCTTGAACTGCGCCAGGCGCAGGAAGCGGCGCGCGGCATCGACCAGGATGCGCAGCTTTTCGCGGCCAGCCATGCGGCGCTGCGCAAGGGCGCGCCCATGCTGGGCATCGCCCCCCCGCCCGAGGGCGCGCGCGCCGCGCTGGCCCGCGCCGAAGAGCTGTGGCCCGATTTCGAGGCCGCCGCGCGCGCGCTTGCCGCGAGCGGCGCGGGGGCGGACGGGCTGAGCGCGGCGCGCGATGCGCTGGCGGCGGCGCTTGACGCGGCGGCCGACCGCTATGCCGGCCTGCCGCAGGGCGCCATCTGACGGGCTCCGCCCGGGACGCGCCGGACAGGGGCCGGCGCGTCAGCGCGCCGTCTCGGCCTTGAGCGGGCGCGCCAGCAGGGCAAGGATCGCCGAGTCGAGGCTTTCGCGCCCCTCGACCACCGCGCGCACGGCCTCGCAGATGGGCATCTCGACGCCGTGGCGGCGGGCCAGGGCGGTGACCGAACGCGCGTTGACCACGCCCTCGACCACCGGCCCGCCCGGCGCGGGCGCGGCCGCGCGCCCCTCGGCCGCCGCGCGCGCCAGCGCGACGCCGAAGGCGAAGTTGCGCGACTGTTCGGACGAGCAGGTCAGCGTCAGATCGCCCAGCCCCGACAACCCGGTCAGCGTCTCGGGATCGGCGCCCATCGCCGCCCCCAGCGCGCGGATCTCGGCGAGGCCGCGGGTGATCAACGCCGCGCGGGTGTTCAGCCCGTAGCCCAGGCCCTGGGCGGCGCCGCAGGCGATGGCGACCACGTTCTTGGCCGCGCCGCCGATCTCGACGCCGAGAAGATCGGTCGAGACATAGGGGCGGAACCGGGCCGAGGCGAAGGCCCGCGCCACGCTTTCGGCCAGGGCGCGCGAACGCGCGGCGACGACGACCGCGGTGGGCAGATCGCGCGCCACCTCGTCGGCGAAGCTGGGCCCCGACAGCGCCGCCAGCGGCCGCCCGGGCAGGGCCTCGGCGACGACCTCGGACATGAGCAGGCCCGAACCGGCCTCGACGCCCTTGGCGCAGATCGCCAGCGGCAGGTCGGGCGGGCAGACCGGCGCAAGGCGCGCGCAGCTTGCGCGCATCGCCTGCGAGGGCGTCGCCAGCGCGGCGGCGTCGGCCCAGGCCAGCGCGGCGGCCGGGTCGGCCTCGGCATGAACCGCATCGGGCAGGACGATGCCGGGCAGGCGCGCCTCGTTGCGGCGCTCGGCCTCGATGCGCCGCGCATGCTCGGCCGAGCGCGGGACGAGCAGCGCCTCGGACCCCGCGCGCGCGGCCGCGATGGCCAGCGCCGTGCCCCACGCCCCCGCTCCGATGACGGCGATGCGCCGCAAGGGCCGATCCGTTCGCGACATGCGCGCCTCCTTCGCCGCGGACGCCACGCGCCCGAGAATCCTTTTGCGACCCCCGCCGCGGCTCTCTATATACGGGCGGCGAGGCCGCCGCGCACCCTGCCAGAGCGTCGCCCAAGGCGCCGCGGGGACGGCCCGGAGCGGGCGCGCGCGCAAGGCGCCGCGCAACAGGAACGGATCATAGCGCATGCTCAGCAGGATTCTCGGCGCGTTCTCGTCGGACATGGCCATCGATCTCGGCACGGCGAACACGCTTGTTTACGTCAAGGGCCGGGGAATCGTGCTCAACGAACCCTCGGTGGTCGCCTTCGCGGTCAAGGACGGCAAGAAAGAGGTCCTGGCCGTGGGCGAGGAGGCCAAGATGATGCTGGGCCGCACGCCCGGCTCGATCCAGGCCATCCGGCCCATGCGCGACGGCGTGATCGCCGATTTCGACGTCGCCGAGGAGATGATCAAGCACTTCATCCGCAAGGTGAACCGCCGTGGCTCGTGGGCGGCGCCGAAGATCGTGGTGTGCGTGCCCTACGGCGCCACCCCGGTCGAGGAGCGCGCCATCCGCGAATCGGTCATGGCCGCGGGCGCGCGCAAGGCTGCCCTGATCGCCGAGCCCATCGCCGCGGCCATCGGCGCGGGCATGCCCATCAGCGAGGCCACCGGCTCGATGGTGGTGGACATCGGCGGCGGCACGACCGAGGTGGCGGTGCTGTCGCTGGGCGACATCGTCTATGCGCGCTCGGTGCGCGTGGGCGGCGACAAGATGGACGAGGCGATCATCTCGTATCTGCGCCGCTCGCAGAACATCCTGATCGGCGAGGCGACGGCCGAACGCATCAAGACCGCCATCGGCACCGCGCGCATGCCCGCCGACGGGCGCGGGCAGTCGATGGACATCCGCGGACGCGACCTGATGAACGGCATCCCGAAGGAGATCGAGGTCACGCAGGGGCAGATCGCCGAGGCGCTGGCCGAGCCGGTGCAGGCGATCAAGGAGGCGGTGATGAGCGCGCTCGAGGCCACGCCGCCCGACCTTGCGGCCGACATCGTGGACCGCGGCGTGATGCTGACCGGCGGCGGCGCGCTGCTGGGCGATCTGGACCTTGCGCTGCGCGAGCAGACGGGGCTGGCCATCACCGTGGCCGAGGATCCGCTCAGCTGCGTGGCGCTGGGAACCGGCAAGGCGCTGGAGCATGAGAAGGACCTCATGCACATTCTGAGCTACAAGAGCTGACCGCCCGCGGCCCCCGCCGCGCGCCGGCGCCCGCGCCAGGCGGGCCGCGCGCGGCGGCGCCCGCGCCGGGCGACGACGCACGGAGACCCGCGCGATGAGCGACGCCCGCATCCGACACGAGGACATGGCCCGCGCCGCCCGGCGCGCGGTCGCGGCCGCGCTGGCGGTGGCGCTGTTCGGGGTGTTCGTGCTGTGGCGCGCCGACAATCCGCGGCTCGAGCGCCTGCGCATGGCCGCGGCCGAGTGGCTGCGCCCCTCGCTCGAATGGACGGCGACGCCGGCGCGCTTCGTCTCGGACATGATCGCCGACTACCAGCGCTTCACCCGCGTCTACGCCCAGAACGCCGAGCTGCGGCGCGAGATCCAGCGCCTGCGCGCCTGGCGCGAGGCGGCCCGGCAGCTCGAGCAGGAGAACGCGCGTCTGCGCGCGCTCAACAACGTGCGCCTGGCGCCGGCGGCGGGCTTCGCGACGGGCGAGATCATCGCCGATGGCGGCGGCCCCTTCCTGCAGACGGCGCTGGTCAATGTGGGCGCGCGCGACGGCGTGCGCGACGGCGCGGCGGTGATGGACGGCTCGGGCCTGGTCGGTCGCGTGACCGGGGTCGGCCGCCATGTGGCGCGGGTGTTGTTCGTGACGGACCACTCGAGCCGGGTGCCGGTCACGCTGCTGCCCTCGGGGCGGCGGGCGATCATGGCCGGCGACGCCAGCGCCGCCCCGCTGCTGGCGCATGTGGAGAACCCCGATCATCCCGTGGCGGGCGAGCGCATCGTGACCTCGGGCGCGGGCGGCGTGTTTCCGCCCGATCTGCCGGTGGGGCTGGCGGTGATCGGTCCGCGGGGCAAGCCGCGGGCGCTGCTGTCGGCGGACATGAAGCGGCTCGAATTCGTGCGCGTGCTGCGCTACGAGCCGGACACGCGCATCGACGCGCCTGGCGGGCTGATCCTGCGCCCGGCGCCGTCCGGCGCGCCGCCGGCCGCGGGCGAGGATGCGCCGGACGGCGGCGCCGGGGGCGCCGGGCCGAACCCGGCCCCTGGCGCGGGCGCGGCGACGGGGATGGATTCGGGGACGGACTCGGGGGCGGGGCGGTGAACGCGCGCGGGCTCGAGCTGCTGCATGGCGGCGCGGCCCTGGCGGCGGCGTTGTTCGTCGCGCTGCTGCTGCAGCTGGCGCCGCTGGGGCTGCAGCCGGCCTCGGCGCCCTCGCCCGATCTGGTGTGGTGCGTGCTGGCGTGGTTCGCGCTCAACCGCCGCGACGCGCTGCCCGCGCCGGCCCTGGCGGCGGCGGCGCTGTTCGCCGATCTGGCGCTGGGCGGCCCGGCGGGCGCGGGGGCGCTGTGCATGTTCCTGACCGCGCAGGCGCTGTCGGCGCGCGCGGCCGTGGCCGACGCCGCCGCGCGCCCGCACGAGCCCTGGCGCGACTGGGCGGCGGCCTCGGCCGGCTCGGCGGCGGTGCTGCTGGGGCAGTGGCTGCTGATGCTGGTCTCGTTCGCCGGCGCGCCGCCCCTGTCGGATCTGTCGCTGCGCTGGGCGGCGACGACGGCGGCCTTTCCGCTGGCGGCGGCGGCGCTGCGCTACGGGCTGATGCTGCGCCCGCGCAGGAGCGCGTCATGAGCGCCCGGCGCGACGCGGGCGCGCTGACGCGCCGGGGGCTGGTGCTGCTGGGCGCGCAGGGCGCCCTGATGGGCGTGCTGGCGCTGCGCATGCGCCAGCTCCAGATCGCCGACGCCGAGCGCTTTCGCCTCATGGCCGAGGAGAACCGCGTCAACATCCGCCTCATTCCGCCCGCGCGCGGGCGCATCTTCGACCGCGAGGGCCGCCCCCTGGCGGTCAACCGGCAGAACTACCGCGTCGCCATCGTGCGCGAGGGAACGGACGACCCCGAAGAGACGCTGGCGCGCCTGGCCCGGCTGATCGACATCCCGCCCCGCGCGCGCGAGAAGGCCCTGCGCGAGCTGCGCGCCAAGCCCGCCTTCGTGCCCGTGGCGGTGGCCGAGCACCTGACCTGGGAGGAGTTCGCCCGCGTCAACGCCAACGCCCCCGCCCTGCCCGGCGTCGAGGTCGAGGCGGGGCTGACGCGCTTCTACCCGCAGGGCGAGCTGACGGCGCATGTGGTGGGCTATGTGGGCCGCGTTTCCGAGCGCGAGCTCAAGGAAGACGGCGGACGCACCCCGCTTTACCAGATTCCCGACTTCCAGATCGGCAAGTCGGGCGTCGAGCTCAAGGCCGAGGAGATCCTGCGCGGCGAGGCGGGCGTCAGCCGCATCGAGGTCAACGCGCTGGGCCGCGTCATCCGCGAGTTCGAGCGCGAAGAGGGCAAGCCCGGCGACGATCTGCAGCTGACCGTGGATCTCGAGCTTCAGCGCTACGCCATGGAGCGCATGAAGGACGAAAGCGCCGCCGCCTGCGTGCTGGACCTGACGACGGGCGACGTCGCGGCGCTGGCTTCGGCGCCGGGCTTCGATCCGAACAAGTTCGTCTTCGGCATCTCGTCGAAGGAGTGGAAGGCGCTGCTCGACGACCCCCACCGGCCGCTGTCGAACAAGACCGTCTCGGGGCAGTATCCGCCCGGCTCGACCTTCAAGATGGTGGTGGCGCTGGCGGCGCTCGAGGCCGGGGCGCTGGACCCGGCCGAGCGCGTCTTCTGCAATGGGCGCTACAAGCTGGGCACGTCCTGGTTCCATTGCTGGCGGCGCGGCGGGCACGGGCATGTGGACCTGCACCAGAGCCTGGCGCAGTCCTGCGACGTGTTCTACTACGAGATCGCGCGGCGCGTGGGCGTCGAGGCCATCGCCGACATGGCGCGGCGCCTTGGCCTGGGGCAGGCGCCGCCCCTGCCGCTGCCGGCGGTGCGCTCGGGGCTGATCCCCGACAAGGCGTGGAAGCGCCGCGCCCACAAGCGCGCCTGGCAGATCGGCGACACGCTCAACGCCGGCATCGGACAGGGCTATGTGCTGGCGACCCCGATCCAGCTGGCGGTGATGACGGCGCGCATCGCCACGGGCCGGCAGGTGACGCCGCGCCTTGTGCGCGCGCGCGCCGGGCTGCCGCTGCCGGCGCCCGAATTCGCGCCGCTGGGCGTCTCGGCCGCGCATCTGGCGCTGGTGCGCGACGGCATGTTCGGCGTCGTCAACGACGCGCGCGGCACGGCGCGCAAGTCGCGCATCGCGCAGGAGGGCATGGAGATGGCGGGCAAGACCGGCACCAGCCAGGTGCGCCGCATCACCGCCGCCGAGCGCGCCGCCGGCGTCATCCGCAACGCCGACCTGCCATGGGAGCGGCGCGACCATGCGCTGTTCGTCTGCTTCGCACCCTACCGGGCGCCGCGCTTTGCGGTGTCGGTGGTGGTCGAGCATGGCGGCGGCGGCTCGACCGCGGCGGCGCCGATCGCGCGCGACCTGATGATGCGCGCCCTGTTCGGCCCCGAACCGCCCATCACCGCCTATCCGCCCGCCGAGCGACGGCGCATCGAGGAAGAACGCCTGCGCCCGCCCGCCCCCCGCCCCGAACCGCCGCAGCGAGACCGCGCATGACCTTCCGCGACCTCGACCGCGACGAGCCCGCCACGCTGGGCGCCAAGCTTCTGCGCTTCAACTGGGCGCTGCTGCTCCTGGTGACGGCGGTGGCCTGCGTGGGCTTTCTGATGCTGTATTCGGTCGCGGGCGGGCGGCTCGAGCCCTGGAGCGCGCGGCAGATGGTGCGTTTCGCCATGGGCGTGGCGCTGATGATGGCCATCGCCATGATTCATGTGCGCTTCTGGCGCGCCATGGCGCCGCTGGCCTATCTGGGGGGGCTGGCGCTGCTGGCCGCGGTCGAGCTGTTCGGCTCGGTGGGCATGGGCGCGCAGCGCTGGATCGACCTCGGGTTCGTGCAGCTTCAGCCCTCGGAGGCGATGAAGATCGCGCTGGTGATGGCGCTGGCGCGCTATTACGACTGGCTCGACCGCGACAAGGTCTCGCGCCCGTTGTGGCTGCTGCCGCCGCTGGCGATGATCGCGCTGCCCATGGCGCTGGTGCTCAAGCAGCCCGATCTGGGCACGGCGCTGCTGCTGGGCGCGGGGGGCGCGGTGGTGATGTTCCTGGCCGGGGTCAGCTGGTGGTATTTCATCGCCGCGGCGGCCGCGGGCGCGGGGGCGGTGGCGGCGGTGATGGCCTCGCGCGGGACCGAGTGGCAGCTGCTCAAGGACTACCAGTATCGCCGCATCGAGGTCTTCCTCGACCCCTCCTCCGATCCGCTCGGGGCGGGCTATCACATCACCCAGTCCAAGATCGCCTTCGGCTCGGGCGGGCTGACGGGGCGCGGCTTCATGCAGGGCACGCAGGCGCGGCTCAACTTCCTGCCCGAGAAGCACACCGACTTCATCTTCACCACCCTGGCCGAGGAGTTCGGCCATGTCGGCTCGCTGGCGCTGCTGGGGCTATACGCGCTGATCGTGCTGTTCTGCACCGCCTCGATGCTGTCGAACCGCGACCGTTTCGGGGCGCTGATGACGGGCGGGCTGACGGCGACCTTCTTCTTCTTCTTCGCCGTGAACATGGCCATGGTGATGGGGCTGGCGCCGGTGGTGGGCGTGCCCTTGCCGCTGGTCAGCTATGGCGGCTCGGCCATGCTTGTGCTGATGATCGCCTTCGGGCTGATCCAGTCGGCGCATGTGCATCGCCCGCGCCGCGGGCTCTGAGCAAGGGGGAATGCGATGACGCTTCGGGTTCTTTTCGCCGGCCGTCCCGAGGATCGCGAGGTCTGGAGCGCGGCGCTGCGCGCGGCGGCCGAGCGCGCGGGCGAGCGCTTTGCGCTCGAGACCGATCCCGCGCGCGTCGATCCGGCGGCGGTGGACGTGATGATCGTCGATCCCAAGGGGCCGGTGCGCGACTTCGGCCCCTACGTCAACCTGCGCGCGGCGCTGAGCATGTGGGCCGGGGTCGAGGCGCTGCTGGCCAATCCGACGCTCAAGGCGCCGCTTGCGCGCATGGTCGAGCGCGGCATGACCGAGGGCATGACGGAATACGTCGTCGGTCACGTGATGCGGATCCACCTGGGCATGGACGCGCACCTGTTCGCCCCGCCCGGGCGCTGGGACCCGACCCCGCCGCCCCTGGCGCGTCAGCGCCATGTGGCCGTGCTGGGGCTGGGCGAGCTGGGCGCGGCGGCGGCCGAGGCGCTGGCGCGGCTGCGCTTCGTGGTGCATGGCTGGTCGCGGCGCCTGCGCGACGTGCCGGGCGTGATCTGCCGCGCCGGCTCCGAGGGGCTGGAAGAGACCTTGCGCGCGGCGCAGATCGCGGTTCTGCTGCTGCCGGCGACCCCGGCGACCGCCGGCATCATGGACGCGCGGCGCCTGGCGCTGCTGCCGCGCGGCGCGGCCATCGTCAATCCGGGCCGCGGGGCGCTGATCGACGACGACGCGCTTCTGGCCGCGCTCGATTCGGGGCATGTGGCGCATGCGACGCTGGACGTCTTCCGCCACGAGCCCCTGCCCCCCGAGCATCCCTACTGGACCCATCCGCGCGTTCTGGTGACGCCGCACATCGCCTCGGCCACCCGGCCCGACACCGCCGCCGAGGCGCTGGTCGCGCAGATCGGGCGCATCGCCCGCGGCGCGCCGCCCTTGCATGTTGTCGATCGCGCGCAGGGCTATTAGTTAGCGGACGCGCCCAGGGCGGGCGCGCATGGGCCGCGTGCGCGAACGCGGCCGGACATCGGAGAGACGAATGGCGGCACGCAACGCGAAAGGGCGCAAGGCGCCCCGGCGCGGCTTCTGGCAGCGCATGCGCGGCAACTTCCTGACCGGGCTGGTGGTGGTGGCGCCCACGCTGCTGACCATCTACCTGATCTGGACGGTCATCACCTTCGTCGACGGCAAGATCGTGCCGTGGGTGCCCGCGGCCTACAACCCCTCGACCTATATCGGCGTCGACATTCCCGGCTTCGGCGTGCTGGTGTTCATCCTGTTCACCGCCGTGGTCGGCTATCTGACCAAGAACCTGTTCGGCCGCCAGCTGGTGCACCTGGCCGAGGACTGGGTCGAGCGCATGCCGATCGTGCGTTCGATCTACAACGCGCTCAAGCAGATCGTGGAAACGGTGCTGAGCCAGTCGCAGACCTCGTTCAAGCAGGCCTGCCTGATCGAGTATCCGCGCAAGGGCCTGTGGGCGATCGCCTTCATCTCGACCGAGACGCGCGGCGAGATCGCCGAGGCCGCCCCCGCCGGCGAGCCGATGCTGAGCGTGTTCCTGCCCACCACGCCCAACCCCACCTCGGGCTTTCTGCTGTTCGTGCCGCGCAGCCAGGTGGTGATCCTGGACATGACGGTCGAAGAGGCGGCCAAGCTGGTCATCTCGGCCGGGCTCGTCACCCCGCCCACCGCGCAGGAGCGCGCGGCCGCCGCGCGCCGCGCCGCGCCGCGGACCGCCGCGCGCCGCGGCGGCAAGGGCTGAGCGCGTGGGCGCGGCGGCCGAGGCGGCCCTGGCGGCGGCGGCGACGGGCTTTGGCGTCGGCATCAGCCTGATCCTGGCGATCGGCGCGCAGAACGCCTTCGTCCTGCGCCAGGGCCTGCGGCGCGAGCATGTGTTCTGGATCTGCCTGACCTGCGCGCTGTCCGACGCGCTCCTGATCGCGGCGGGGGTCGGCGGCTTCGGGGCGCTGGCCGCGGCCCATCCCTGGCTCGAGCGGGCGATGACGCTGGGCGGCGCGGCCTTCCTTCTGGCCTACGGCGCCATGCGGCTGCGCGCGGCGCTGCACCCCTCGGCGCTGGCGATGGCGCAGGGCGCGGCGATGCCGCTGCGCGCGGCGCTTGGGGCGACGCTGGCGCTGACCTGGCTCAACCCGCATGTGTATCTGGACACGCTGGCGCTGATCGGCGCCGTGGGCGCGCGCTACGCGGGCGCCGAGCGGCTGGCCTTCGGGGCGGGGGCGGTGACGGCGTCCTTCGCCTTCTTCTTCGCGCTGGGCTACGGGGCGCGGGCGCTGGCGCCGCTTTTCGCGCGCCCGCAGGCCTGGCGCTGGCTGGATCTGGGCGTGGGCGCGCTGATGTGGACGCTGGCCTTCGGGCTGCTGACGAGCTGACCGCGCGGGCGCGGCGGGCGCCGAACCGCCTCATCTCCGCATTGCAATCTTGCGCCGCCCGCCTCGGGCGCGGCAAGGGCGATGGCGATGGCGACGGCCCCCGGCAGCGGCGCCCGGCGCTCAGCGCGGCTCCTGCCACCAGACGTCGGGCAGGAATCCGGTCCAGTCGCCGTAGAGGGGCAGCCGCTCGGGGTGGCGCAGGTCGGCCCGGTGCGCCAGCCGCGAGACCGGCGAGCGCCACAGCGGAATCACATACACCCCCGTGGTCAGCGCCCTGTCGAGCGCCCGGGCCGCCGCGACGAAGGTCGGGCGATCCTCGGCGGCCAGAAGCGCGTCCACCGCCGCCTCGACCGCCGGATCGTCCACGCCCATGTAGTTGCGCGTGCCCGGCTGGCGCACGCCCTCGCGCCCCCAGTAGAAGCGCTGCTCGTTGCCGGGGCTGAGCGACATGGCCCAACCCGCCACGATCATGTCGTAGTCGTAATGCGTCAGCCGCTGCTGATACTGCGCCGGATCGACCATGCGCAGCCGCGCCTCGACGCCCAGCACCCGCAGCGCGTCGGCGAAGACGGCGGCGGCGGCCTCGTATTGCGGCCCCGAGAGCAGGATCTCGAAACGCAGCGGGCGCCCGTCGGCGTCGCGCAGAACCCCATCGCGCACGCGCCAGCCCGCTTCGGCCAGCAGGTCGCGCGCGCGGCGCAGATTGGCCCGGTTGCGCCCCGATCCGTCGCTGCGCGGCCAGGCGAAGGCGCCGCTGCGCGCCTCGGGCGCCAGCGCGGCGGCGTGCGGCCCCAGTATCCGCGCCTCGTCCGCGCCGAGGGGGCCGCGAAAGCCCAGCTCGGAATTGCCGAAGAAGCTGTGGATGCGCTCATAGGCGCCGCCATGCAGGGTGCGGTTGATCCATTCGAAATCGAAGGCCAGCGCCAGCGCCTGGCGCACCCGGCGATCGTCGAAGGGCGGGCGGCGCGTGTTGAAGACGAAGCCCGTCATGCCGCTGGGGCGGCCGCTGGGGATCTCTTCCTTCACCACCAGCCCCTCGCGCACGGCCGCAAAGTCGTAGCCCTGCGCCCAGCGCACCGGGTCGCTTTCGCGGAAGATGGTGATCAGCCCGGCCTTGAAGGCCTCGAAGCGGGCGTTGTCGTCCTTGAAATACTCGTAGCGCACCTCGTCGAAATTGTGCCGGCCGGCGTTCAGGCCCAGATGCGCGCCCCAATAGTCCGGGTTGCGGCGGAACGAGATGAAGCGCCCCGGCTCGAACGCGTCGACCACATAGGGCCCCGAGCCGATCAGCGGCTCGAGCGTGGTCTCGTCGAAGTCGCGCCCGGCGAAGCGGTCCTTCTTCAGGATCGGGCGCAGGCCCAGGATCAGGGGCATTTCGCGGTCGGGCTCGGAGAAGCGGAAGCGCACCGTGCGCGGGCCCAGCCGCTCGACCGCCGAGACCTTGCGCCACGAGGACCGGAACCCCGGCCGCCCCTTCTCGCCCAGCGTGCGCATGGACCAGATCACGTCGTCGAGCGTCACCGGGCTGCCGTCCGAGAAGCGCGCCTCGGGGCGCAGGGTGAAGGCGACCCAGGAGCGGTCGGGCGGGGTCTCGACGCTTTCGGCCAGAAGGCCGTAGAGCGAGAAGGGTTCGTCCCAGCTGCGGCCCATGAGCGATTCGACCGTCAGCGTGCGCACCGCCCAGGGCGCGCGGCCCTTGACGATGTAGGGGTTGAGCGAATCGAATCCGCCCACCTCGCCGAACACGATTCGCCCGCCCTTGGGCGCCTCGGGATTGGCGTAGGGCAAGGCGCGAAAGCCCGGCTCGAGCGCCGGCGCGCCATGCATGGCGATGCCATGCGCGGGCGCCGCCTGCGCCGCCGCGCCGATCAGCGCCGCAAGACCTAGCGTCGCCGCCGCCAGGAACCCCATTCCCTGCATCCTCGCCCTGCCTCCTTGCGCCGCGCCGCGCGCCGCGCCGGGGCGCAACCTAACCCCGCGCAGGGGGCGGGCGCAAACTTTCGGCTTGCGCCGCAGGGTCTTGTTTACGTATCTTGTCATCACTGCTCGATAGGTTTCTTGCCTGTATGAAACCTGCCTCAAATACTCAACGCCCTCTTCGGAGGGCGTTTTTTTGATGCGCCGCCCCTCGTCAACCGCGCCGCGCCGCGCTACCAGATGGGCGCAGGGGCCCGGCGCGCGCCGGGCGCGAACGGGGCGGGCGCCCCGAAGGCAAGATCGGAGCGGCGAGGATGAATCTCAAGGGCAAGACGGCGATCGTGACCGGATCGAATTCGGGCATCGGCCTTGGCGTCGCGCGCGAGCTGGCGAAGCTGGGCGCGCAGGTGGCGATCAACTCGTTCACCGACCGCGAAGAGGACCACGCCCTGGCGCGCGCGCTGTCCGAGGAGACGGGCGCGCGGGTGATCTACGTCCAGGCCGACATGTCGGACCCCGCGCAGTGCCGCGCGCTGGTGACGCGCGCGGCCGAGGCGCTGGGCGGCGCCGACATCCTGGTCAACAACGCCGGCATCCAGCACGTCGCCCGCATCGAGGAATTTCCGGTCGAGAAGTGGAACGCCATCCTGGCGATCAATCTGAGCTCGGCCTTCCACACCACCGCCGCGGCGCTGCCGCTGATGCGCAAGGCGGGCTGGGGGCGGGTGATCAACATCGCCTCGGCGCATGGGCTGACGGCCTCGCCCTTCAAGTCGGCCTATGTGGCGGCCAAGCACGGCGTGGTGGGGCTGACCAAGGTGACCGCGCTCGAGACCGCCGAAGAGCCCATCACCGCCAACGCCATCTGCCCGGGCTATGTGCTGACCCCGCTGGTCGAGGCGCAGATCCCCGACACGATGGAGAAATACGGCATGGACCGCGAGACGGTCATCCGCGAGGTTCTGCTCGAGCGTCAGCCCTCGAAGCGCTTCGCCACGGTCGAGCAGATCGGCGGCGTCGCGGCCTTCCTGTGCTCGGACGCGGCCGAGCAGATCACCGGCACGACCATCTCGGTGGACGGCGGCTGGACGGCGCTATGAGCGCGGCGGCCGCGTCGGGCGGGCCGCGCATCTGCGTCATCGCCCATCACGACGATCCCGAGGAGGACGCCGCGCGCGCCCATCTGCGCGCGCGCGGGGCGCGGCTCTGCGTGGTCTCGCCCTGGCGGGGAGAGCCGACGCCCGATCCGCGCGACTTCGACGGCGCCATGATCATGGGCGGGCCGCAGATGGTCACCGACGCCGACTCGCTGCCCTGGATGCGCGACGAGCAGGCCTTCGCGCGCGGGATGCTGGCGCTGGGGCGCCCGCTGCTGGCGATCTGCCTGGGCGCGCAGCTGCTGGCCGACGCGCTGGGCGCCAGGGTCGGGCCGCATCCCGAGGGGCGCGTGGCGCTGGGCTTTCATCCGGTCGTCCCGACGGCCGAGGGCGCGGGGCTGTTCCCGCCGGGCTTCATGGCGCTGTCGGGCAACGCGCAGGGCTTCGCGCTTCCGCCCGGCGCGACGCTGCTGGCGCGCGGCGAGGTCTGGCCCAACCAGGCCTACGCGATCGGCTCGGCGCTGGCGCTGCAGTTCCACCCCGAGGTGACGCCCGCCATTCTCGAGGCGTGGAAGCGCGAGCTGGCCGACTATTTCGGCCGCCCCGGCGTCTCGGACCCGGCGCGGCTCGACGCCGATTTCGCGCGCCACGACCCCGCGCTCAAGACCTGGCTGCGGGCGCTGCTCGAGCGCATGTTCCTGCGCGCGCACGCGCCGGCGCCCGGCCCGTCAGTCAGCCCGTCAGGGACGTGACCCAGAGGATCTGCGCGTCCTCCTCCGAGATCGACACCACGTTGTGCCCCATCCCGGCGTCGTAATAGACGCTGTCGCCCTCGCCCAGATCGACGGGCTCGTAGAACTCGGTGAACAGGCGCACCGCGCCCGACAGCACGAACAGGAACTCCTCGCCCGAATGGCGCACCCAGCCGTCGAATTCCTCGATCGAGCGGGCGCGCACCACGGCGCGATAGGGCAGCATCTTCTTGCGGCTGATCTCGGGCGCCAGCAGGAAATGCTCGTAGGTGCGGGTGGGGTGCGGCTCGCCCGCGCCGGCGCGCGTGACGGCGCGGCGCGCCAGCGCCCTGTCGCCGGGCGCGGGGGCGAACAGCTGCGGCACGTCGATGCCCAGCCCGCGCGCCAGCTTCTGCACGGCGTCGAAGGTGGGCGACATCTGCTCGTTCTCGATCTTGGACAGGGTCGAGCGCGCCAGCCCCGCGCGCCGCGCGGCCTCTTCCAGCGTCCAGCCATGCGCCTTGCGGATCTGGCGCACGCGCTCGCCAAGACGCAGCGGGGCAAGGGGCGACGCCTCGGCGCGGCGCGTGGCGATCTGGATGAGCGAGGGTTGACGATCGGTCATGGTCCGGCTCCTTCGGCGCGCGTTGTAGTCCATGCCGGGCGCGATGACGAGTCCGGGCATGAGGCGCCCCTTGCGCGGACCGTCTTTCGCGCGCGCCGCCGGCGCGCTACCAAGGGGGCATGAGCGCGCGAACCATCCCCCCCCACCCGCAAGCCGGCCCGGATGGCGGCCCCGAAAACGGTCCCGCAGCCGACGCCGACCCGCCCCCAGATGCGGGGCGCGAGCCCGCCCGCGCCGGCGGCCCCGATGCCGGGCCTCGCGCCGCGTCCGGCGATCCGCCCGGCGCCGGGCGCCCGCCGCTGCGCGTCTCGCTGTTCGATCTGGGGCCGCCGCCCCCCTGCCCCGGGCGCTTCAACATGGCGCGCCACACGCTCGAGGGGCCGGGCCTGCCCGGCGCCGGCCCCGCCCCCGACGCCAAGATCGCGCTGACCGCCATCGGCCCCGACGGCGCCGAGCGCTGGAGCTACGGGCGCCTGCGCGAGAGCGTGCGCCGCGCGGCCGAGGGGCTGCGCCGCCTCGGCCTTGCGCCGGGCGCGCGGGTGCTCTTGCGGCTGGGCAACGAGCCGCGCTTTGCGCTGATGTTCTTCGGCGCCGCGGGCGCGGGGCTGGTTCCCGTGCCCACATCCGAGCAGCTGACCGCGGCCGAGCTGGCGCGGCTGATCGCGGCGGCCGAGCCGGCGGCGATCCTCTGCGCCGATGCGCTGCGCGGCGCGCTGGACGCGGCCTGCGCCGGGCTGGCGGGGGCGGCGCCGCCGGCGCTTGGCGATGCCGAGATGGCCGCCCTTCTGCGCGCGCCCGTCGGCGATTTCGCCGACACCGCCGCCGACGACCCCGCCTTCATGATCTTCACCTCGGGCGCCACGGGCGCGCCCAAGGGCGTGCTGCACGCCCATCGCAGCGCCTGGGCGCGGCGCATGATGTGGCGGGGCTGGTATGGCCTGACCCCCGACGACGTGATGCTGCATGCCGGCGCCTTCAACTGGACCTACACGCTGGGCGCCGGGCTGACCGACCCCTGGGCGGCGGGCGCGGCGACGGTGGTGCGCGCCGCCGCGCCCGGCGCGCCCCGCAATCCCGCGGTCTGGGCCGAGCTGATGCGCGCGCATCGCGCCACCATCTTCGCCGCCGCCCCCGGCGTGCACCGCCAGCTGCTCAAGTCCGGCGCCGATCTGCGCGCCATGCCGGCGCTGCGCCACGGCCTGACGGCGGGCGAGCGCGCGCCCGACGCGCTGCGCGAGGCCTGGCGCGCGGCCACGGGGACCGAGCTTTACGAGGCGCTGGGGATGAGCGAGATCTCGACCTACATCTCCTCCTCGCCCGACACGCCGCCGCGCCCGGGCGCGGCGGGGCGCCCGCAGCCGGGCCGGCGCGTGGCGGTGCTGGACGAGGCGGGCGCCCCCGTTCCCGTGGGAAGCGACGGAATGCTGGCCGTCTCGCGCCGCGATCCGGGGCTGATGCTGGGCTACTGGAACGCGCCGCCCCCCTGGCGCGGCGAGTGGTTCCTGACCGGCGATGCGGCGCGCATGGACGCCGACGGCTACGTCACGCATCTGGGCCGCGCCGACGAGGTGATGAACGCGCTCGGCTACCGCGTCAGCCCCGCCGAGGTCGAAGAGGCGCTGAGCGCCCATCCCGACGTGGCCGAATGCGCCGCCGCCGCGCTGCCCGTGCGCGCCGATCTCGAGATCATCGCCGCCTTCGTCGTGCCACGCCCCGGCGCCGCGCCCGACGCGGACGCCATCCTTGCCGCCGCCGCCGAGCGCCTGGCCCCCTACAAGCGCCCGCGCGAGGTGATCTTCGTGCCCGAGCTGCCGCGCACGGCCAACGGCAAGGTGCGCCGCGCCGCCCTTGCGGCGGCGCATCGGCGCGACGGCGCGGGCTGAGCGCGGCCCGGCGCGCCATCGCCCTGTCGTGATTGGCGCCGCGCGCAAAGCCGCGCTAGAGTGCGCGTCATGATCACGCTCGACATCATCTCCGACCCCATCTGCCCGTGGTGCTACATCGGGAAGGTCAAGCTCGACCGCGCGCTGGAAGCCGCAGGCGAGAACCCCTTCGACATCACCTGGCGGCCCTTTCAGCTCAACCCCGACATGCCGCCCGAGGGCATGGACCGGCGCGCCTATCTCGAAGCCAAGTTCGGCGGCCCCGAGCGCGCCGCGCAGGTCTACGCCGCCATCGCGCAGGCGGCGCGCGACGCGGGGCTGGACATCGACTTCTCGCGCATCGCACGCACGCCCAACACGCTTGACGCGCACCGGCTGATCCTGTGGTCGCGCGCCACCGGCAACCAGTCGGCGGTCGTCTCGCAGCTGTTCCGGCGCTATTTCCAGCTGGGGCAGGACATCTCGGATCACGAGGTGCTGATCGACGCCGCCCGCGCCGCGGGGATGGAGCCCGAAGTCGTCGCGCGGCTTCTGGCCAGCGACGCCGACAAGGACGAGATCCGCAGGCAGGACGCCGCCGCGCGCGAGATGGGCGTGAGCGGCGTACCCACCTTCATCGTCGCCGGCCGCCATGTGCTTCAGGGCGCGCAGGAAACCGAGCTCTGGTCGCAGGTGATCGACGAACTTCTGGCCGCGCGGGTCTGACCGCGCCGCGCGAAACGAGGGCGCCATGGACGGGTTGATGAACATCCTCAAGGCGATCGGCGACGAGCCGCTGGCGCGCTGGATCGCGCTGGCCTTTGCGCTGCGCGCGGTGTGGAGCGTCGTCATGTGGCGCCGCTGCCCGCTGCTGTGCGGCGAGGCGGCGCGCCTCGGGCCCGAGGCGGCCGCGGCGCGGCGGGGCGCCTTCGACCATTCCTGGCGCTTTCTGCTGGTGATGCTGACGGGCATCGCGCTGGCGGTGGGCGGGCTGTTCCGCCTTGCGCAGAACGGCGCCGACGCGCCGGGCGCGCTGCTGCTGCTGATCCTGGGCGTCTACCTGTTCACCACCGAACCCGCCCGCCGCCAGATCCAGGACGCCGAGAGCGCCTATCTGGCGGCGACGGCCGAAGGGCCCGAACGGCGCGAGGTGGCGGCGGCGATCCTGCGCGATTCGCATGTGAAGCTGGTGGCCATCGAGGTGGGCATCGCCGCGCTGCTGGGCGTCGCGATCCTGGCGATGGGCGGCGCGCACTGACGCCCCCGCCGGCGAAGCGAACGGAAGAAGGCGGGAGCGGACGGCGGGCCTGACGCCCCCGCATCGTCGCGACTCCTTGGCATTTCTTCGCCCAGCCGGGCGCGGCTGGCGCACCCGGCCCGCCCCGCGCGCATGGCGGCATCGGCATGCCCCTGCCGCACGCCGGTTGCACGCAGGCCACACGTCGAGCACACGCAGACCGCACGCCGATCGCACGGGGCGCAGGCCGCACGCGGACCGCAGGCGGCGCGGCGGCGGCGCGCGCCTTCGCAGATCGGCAAGGGTGCGGGCGAGGGGCGACGCGCGGCGGGCGCGCCATGCCGTCGGCGGGCCAAGACGCACGCCCCCTTGCCGCGTCGTCGCGCCCGAAACCGGCTTGCGCCAGCGACGCGGCGGGCGAGGCGGCCCGCTCGGATCGCCGCGCGCGCCGTTCCCGTCGCCCACCTCGCCGAGAAAAAGGCGGCGGCCTTGGCGGCGCGCCGCGAAGGAAAGGCGCGGGCCGCTGCCCTGACGGGAACATGTTCAACCCGCGGATCCCGCCGCGGGCGGGAAGGCGCTCCGATCCGGGCCGGGCGTTTGACGAGCTGCGCCGCGGCTTCCGCCGCAAGGGAAAGGCGCCCTTGGCCGAATGGCCGGCGCGCGCGGCAGGGGGCTGCCGGGGGGCCGGGGCTCGGCGGTCAGGCGCGCCAAGGGCGCGGGCGGGCGGCGGTCGTGCGCCCAAGGCGCGTGGCGCTCAGCCCCCGCGCTTGCCCCGTAGGGTCGAGGCCCGGGCGGCGGCCGGCTTCCTGGCGCCCTGCCCCACCGCGCCCGTTTTCTCCGCGCCCGTTTTTCCTGCGCCCGTCTGCCCCGCGCCCGTCTGCCCCGCGCCCTGGCGCTCCGCGCCCTGGCGCTCTGCGCCCTTGCGCTCCGCGCTCCCGGCCTCCGCCTTCGCCTTCCCGGCGCCCGGCTTGGCGGCCCCCGCCCCGGCGGCGGCGGCCAGGTCGCGGGCGATGGCGAAGGCGCCTTTCAGGCGGTCCTCGTCGTCGCGCCAGTCGCGGCGCACGACGATGCGGTTGTCGCGGATCTTGGCCAGCCCGTTCTGCCCCTGCAGCCAGGCCGCCAGCCCGGCGGGGTTGGCGAAGCGGTCGCCGCGGAACTGCACGGTCGCCCCCTTGGGCCCGCCGTCCAGCCGCGCGATGCCGGCGCGCTTGCACATGCCCTTGACGCGAACCACGCGCAGCAGCGTCTCGACCTCGCGCGGGGGCTTGCCGAAGCGGTCGTGCAGCTCGGCCGCGAAGCCTTCGAGCTCTTCGCGCGTCTCGAGGGCCGACAGGCGCCGGTAAAGCCCCAGCCGCACGTCCAGGTCGGGCACGTAGCTTTCGGGGATCAGCACCGGCAGGCCCAGATTGATCTGCGGCGACCAGCCCTCGTCGTCGGCGTCGCTCAGCCCCTCGAGCTCGCCGGCCTTCATGCGCGCGATCGCCTCTTCGAGCATGTCCTGGTAAAGCTCGAAGCCGACCTCGCGCACATGGCCCGACTGCTCTTCGCCCAGAAGGTTGCCCGCGCCGCGGATGTCGAGGTCATGGCTGGCCAGGTTGAAGCCTGCGCCAAGGCTGTCGAGCCCCGCCAGCACCTTCAGCCGCTTCTCGGCGGCGGGGGTCAGGCGCTTGCGCGGCTCGGTTGTCAGATAGGCGTAGGCCCGCGTCTTCGAGCGCCCCACCCGCCCGCGGATCTGGTAGAGCTGCGCCAGGCCGAACATGTCGGCCTTGTGCACCACCAGCGTGTTGGCCGAGGGGATGTCCAGCCCGGATTCGACGATGGTCGTGGCCAGCAGCACGTCGTAGCGCCCGTCGTAGAAGGCGTTCATGCGCTCGTCCAGCTCGCCCGCGGCCATCTGGCCATGGGCGACGACGTAGCTGACCTCGGGGACCTGCTCGCGCAGGAAGGCCTCCATCTCGTCCAGATCGGCGATGCGCGGGCACACCACGAAGGACTGCCCGCCGCGGTAATGCTCGCGCAGCAGCGCCTCGCGGATGGTGACGGGATCGAAGGGCGCGACATAGGTGCGCACGGCCAGCCGGTCGACCGGCGGCGTGGCGATGACCGACAGCTCGCGCACGCCGGTCATGGCCTGCTGAAGCGTGCGCGGGATGGGCGTCGCCGTCATGGTCAGCACATGCACGTCCGAGCGCAGCTGCTTGAGCCGTTCCTTGTGGCGCACGCCGAAATGCTGCTCTTCGTCGATGATGAGCAGCCCAAGGTCGCGAAAGCGGATGTCCTTGCCCAGCAGCGCGTGGGTGCCGACCACGATGTCCACCGTGCCGTCGGCGAGGCCCTTTCGCGTCTGCGCCGCCTCGCGCGCGGCGACGAAGCGCGACAGCTGGCGCACGTTCACCGGCAGGCCGCGGAAGCGCTCGGCGAAGCTGCGCGCATGCTGGCGCGCCAGCAGCGTGGTCGGCGCGATCACCGCCACCTGCGCGCCGGCCATGGCGGCGACGAAGGCGGCGCGCAGCGCGACCTCGGTCTTGCCGAAGCCGACGTCGCCGCACACGAGCCGGTCCATGGGCCGGCCCGACGCCAGATCGGCCAGCACGTCGTCGATGGCGGCCAGCTGGTCCTCGGTCTCCTGATAGGGGAAGCGGGCGCAGAACTCTTCCCACAGGCCATGGGGCGGGACGAAGCGCGGCGCCGAGCGAAGCGCCCGTTCGGCCGCCACGCGGATGAGCTTCTCCGCCATGTCGCGGATGCGCTCCTTCATCTTCGCCTTGCGCGCCTGCCAGGCGCCGCCGCCGAGCCGGTCCAGAAGGCCGGCCTCCTGGCCGTAGCGGCTCAGCAGCTCGATGTTCTCGACCGGCAGATACAGCTTGTCGCCGCCCGCGTATTCGAGCGCGGCGCATTCGTGCGGCGCGCCCATGGCCTCGATGGTCTGAAGGCCCAGATAGCGGCCCACGCCATGCTCGGCATGCACGACCAGATCGCCCGGCGACAGGTCGGCAACCTCGGTCAGGAAGGCGTCGGCGCGCCGGCGCCGGCGCGGGGCGCGCACCAGCCGGTCGCCCAGCACGTCCTGCTCGGAGATCACGGCGAGGCGGTCTGTCTCGAACCCGGCCTCGAGCGCCCAGATCGCCAGGTTGACCGCGTCGGGCGCAACGTCCGAGAAGCGCGCGGCGGGGCGCAGCCCCTCGACCCCGGCATCGGACAGCAGCGTGCCCACGCGCTCGCGCGCGCCCTCTGAATAGGTGGCGAAGATCACCGTCTTGCCCGCCGCGCGCAGGGCGCGCACATGGCCGGCCAGCGCCTCGAACAGCCGCCCCTCGCGCGCCTGGCGCTCGGGGGCGAAGCTGCGCCCCGCGCGCCCGCCCGCGTCGATGCAGCCCGGCCCCGGCGGCTGGGGCAGCGGCGACAGGCGGCGCAGGTGGCGGCCCGACAGCGCCTCGCTCCAGTCGGCCTCGGTCAGGTGCAGCATCTCGGGCGGGCACGGCTTGTAGACCGGGGCCGACAGGCCCGCGGCGGGCTTGGCGTTCATGGCCGCGCGGCGGTTGTCGTAGTGGTCGGCCACCATCTCGCGCCGGGCGGCCAGGGCCTCTTCGGCCTGGTGGTCGAGGCTGACGGGCGCGCCGGGCAGGTAGTCGAACAGGGTCTCCATGCGCTCGTGGAACAGGGGCGCCCAATGCTCCATGCCCTGGTGCTTGCGCCCGGCGCTGACGGCCTCGTAGAGCGGGTCGTCCATGCCCGCGGCGCCGAACAGCTCGCGATAGCGCTGGCGAAAGCGGGCGATGGCGGGTTCGTCCAGGATGACCTCGCTGACGGGCGCCAGCTCGACCCGGCGCAGGCGGGCGGTGGCGCGCTGGGTTTCGGGATCGAAGCGGCGCGCGCCGTCCAGTATGTCGCCGAACAGGTCCAGCCGCACGGGTCCGCGCGCGCCGGGGGGGAAGATGTCGATGACGCCGCCGCGGATGGCGAAGTCGCCCGGCTCGGTCACCGTCGAGGCGCGGTTGAAGCCCATGCGCGCCAGGTAGTCGCGCAGCGCGTCCAGATCCAGCGGCTTGCCGACCTCGGCCACGAAGCTGGCGCCGCGCACCACCTCGCGCGCGGGCAGGCGCTGGGCGGCGGCGGCGACGGTGGTCAGCACCACCGAGGGACGGTCGAAGCCGTCGGCCAGCGCGGCCAGCGTCGCCATGCGCGCGGCGGCGATCTCGGGGTTGGGCGAGATGCGGTCATAGGGCAGGCAATCCCAGGCGGGAAAGCGCAGCACGGGCAGATCCGGGGCGAAGAAGGCCAGCGCCTCGGCGAAGGCGGCCAGGCGGGCGTCGTCGCGCGCCACATGCAGCACCGGCCCGCCGGCGCGCGCCGCCAGCTCGGCGGTCAGCTTGGCGTCGTAGCCCTCGGGCGCGCCGCCCACGCGCAGCTGGCCGGGCGCGAGCGGCGGCGTCGACGCGCCGGAGGAACGGGCGGGGGGGCTGGCGGGGGTGCTGGATGGATCGCGTGCCATGCGCGCGAGGTAGCGCGTCGGCCGCCAGCGCGCAAGCGCGGCGCGCCCGCCGAGGCGGGCGGCCACGGGCGGAGGCGGGCGCGCGGGCGGCCGCACAGGCGGGCGCCGGGTGGGGGGGCGGCCTGGACGGCCTGACTGGTCGGCCCCCATTGGACGAGGTGCCCGGCCGGGGCGCGCAGGGGCGAGGCGTGCGGGGGCGAGGCGTGCGGGGGCCTGCGCATGCGCGCCGGCCCCTCGGGCGCGTGCGCTCGGGCGCGCGGCGCGGCGGCGCCGCGCGTTCCGCCCGGCCGAAGCCGGCGGCGATTGACGCCTTGCCGCCAAGGCCAAATCCGGGAACCCGGGCCCAGACCCAGACCCAGACCCAGACCCGCGGGGCGCGCAAGCTTGCACGTCGGCGCAAGGAACCCTCGAAAGCGACGGCGCGGCGGGGGCGGACCAGGGACCCAGCGAAAAAATGGCGGCGACTGACAGGGCGACGGCCCTTGCGGCGGGCGCGAAGGCGGACCCGATCCCCGCCGCCGCGCGGCGGCGCGTCAGCGCATCGGAAAAGCCAGCGCCCCAGCCCTTTCAAGCGCGAAGACCGCGGCCGTGAGCATCACCGCCGCATAGCCGACCCCGACGTGAATCCGGCGCCGGCGCACGAAGCGGCGCAGCAGCTCGTCGGGCGCGGGCTGGGCGCGGTGCAGCGCCAGCGCCTCGCGCAGCGCCAGAACCGACAACGCGCTCCACGGCGCGGCGACGGCCCACAGACCCAGCGCGGGTTCGTATCCGAAGCCCAGCGCCAGCACCGTCAGCGAGGACAGGGCGAAGCCGCCGGTCAGCCCCCACCACAACCCCTCGCGATGGAAGCGGAAATCGATCCACGCCAGGCTGCGGCGCGCCAGCGCGTCGAACAGCGCCGCATCCGGCCCGCCATGCAGCGCCGCGCGGCGGATGGCATGGTGGGGCACCCCGTGCACGCTGGCCCCGGCCCAGGTCCAGAGAACGGCCAGCAACGCCCAATACCAGATGCTGTGCACCGTCGTCTCGACGCTCATGCCCCGCCCCGCCCCATGCCTCGCCGCGCCGCCGCGGCCGACTCGGCCCCCTTTTAGCCTTCCCGCCCCGGCCAGGAGAAGCCCAAGCCTTGCCGCGCGGCCGCGCCCGTGGCATTGCGAAGGCGACGCCAGCCGCATCGGAGACCCCCGCATGACCTCGCCGCGCATCGCCCCGTTCCCGCTTTCGCGCCCGCGCCGCCTGCGCCGCGCCCCCTGGATCCGCGACCTTGTGCGCGAGCACGAGCTGAGCGTGCGCGACCTGATCTGGCCCCTCTTCCTGATCGACGGCGTCGACGCCGAAGAGCCCGTGCCCTCGATGCCCGGGGTCTCGCGGCTGACGGTCGATCGCGCCGTCGAGGCGGCGCGCCGCGCGGCGGATCTGGGCATCGTCTGCATGGCGCTGTTCCCGCGTACGGACCCCGCGCGCAAGACCCCCGGCGCCGAAGAGGCCTGGAACCCCGACAACCTGGTCAACACGGCCACCCGCGCCATCAAGCGCGCCGTGCCGCAGATGGGCGTCATGCTGGACGTCGCGCTCGACCCCTACAACTCGGACGGGCATGACGGCATCGTGCGCGACGGCGACGTGGCCAATGACGAGACGCTCGAGGCGCTCGAGCGGCAAGCCCTGGCGCAGGCCGAGGCGGGCGCCGACATCCTCGGCCCCTCGGACATGATGGACGGGCGCATCGGCGTCATCCGCCGCGCGCTCGAGGCGCACGACTTCCAGCATGTGGCGATCATGTCCTACGCGGCGAAATACGCCAGCGCCTTCTACGGCCCGTTCCGCGACGCGGTGGGCGCCAAGGGCGCGCTCAAGGGCGACAAGAAGACCTACCAGATGGACCCCGGCAACACCGACGAGGCCCTGCGCGAGATCGCCGCGGACCTCGAGGAAGGCGCCGACATGATCATGGTCAAGCCCGGCATGCCCTATCTGGACGTGTGCCGGCGCGCGCGCGAGACCTTCGGCGCGCCCACCTTCGCCTACCAGGTGTCGGGCGAATACGCCATGATCCAGGCCGCCGCCGCCAATGGCTGGCTGGACGGCGACCAGGCGATGATGGAAAGCCTGCTGGCGTTCAAGCGCGCGGGCTGCGACGGCGTCCTGACCTATTTCGCGCCGCGCGCGGCGCAGCTGCTGGAGGGTTCGGCATGAGCTTGCGTCTTTTCCATGTGCGCCATTCGCGCTCGTTCCGCGTGCTGTGGCTGATGCGCGAGATGGGGCTGGAGGGCGAGGTGATCTCGCTGCCGCTTGACCGCGAATGGCTGGCCTCGGAGGAATGGACGCGGATCAATCCGGCCGGCAAGGTGCCGGCGCTGATCGACGGACAGACGCGGGTGTTCGAGTCGATCGCGGCCATGGAGTATCTGTGCGGCCGCTACGGCCCGACCCCGCTCGCCCCGCGCCCGGCCGATCCCGATTACGGCGACTGGCTGCAATGGATGCACTACGCCGAGGCGGGCGTGGCGACGCATGTCGCCACCCTGGCCGGGCATCGCGCGGGCATGGCGCAATACCAGGTCTCGGACGCCCATGCCGCCTATCTCGAGGACCAGATCGCCCGCGCCCAGCGCGCCCTGGCCGCGCGGGTGGCGGCGGGCGGGCACATCCTGGCGCGCGGCTTCTCGGCGGCGGACATCGCCATGGGCTACACGCTGCACCTGATGCGCATCGGCCGGGTCGCGCTGCTGCCCGAGGTCGCCGCCTACATGGCGCGCCTGGCCGAGCGGCCCCATTTCCGCGCCGCCGCGGCCGAGGGCAAGGACGCGCGCCGTCCCGACCCGGCGCTGCTGGAAGGCTGAGCGGCCTTGCTCCGGCCGCGCGGCGGCGCCAGACTCGGCCCGAGGCGGAACGCATCGTTCCGGGCAGCACAAGGAGAAGGCCCATGAGAGGCGCCCATCGTCGCGAATTCCTGGCCGGTCTGGCCGCCCTGCCGCTGGCGCTCGGCGCCGCGCGCCGGGCGCGGGCCGAGGACGCGGCCGTCATCGACTACAAGGTGGACAAGGCGCTGGCCGAGCTGCGCGCCCAGTCGCCCGAAATGCGCGAGCTGCTGCAAAAGGCGCGCGGCGTGCTGGTCATGCCCGAAATCACCAAGGCCGGCTTCCTGATCGGCGGCGCCTATGGCGAGGGCGCGCTGCGCATCAACGGCGTGACGGTGGACTACTACGCCGTCGCCGCCGCCAGCTTCGGCCTTCAGGCGGGCGTGCAGCGCATGTCGCAGGCGCTGCTGTTCATGACCACCGCCGCGCTCGAGAAGTTCCGCCGCTCGGAGGGGTGGGAGCTGGGCGCCGACGCGCAGGTCGTCACCCCCGAGGACGGGCTTCAGGCGGGCATCTCGACCACCACGGCGCGCCACCCGGTGATCGAGGTCGTGTTCGGCGAGCGCGGGATCATGGCGGGGCTGTCGCTCGAGGGCGCGAAATACACCCGCATCAAGCGCTGACGCGGCCGGCGCGACGCGCGCCGGCCGCGCCGCTCAGCGCAGGCGGCGGATCAGGCTCGAGGTGTCCCAGCGGCCGCCGCCCATGGCCTGCACGTCCTTGTAGAACTGGTCCACCAGCGCCGTGACCGGCAGCGCCGCGCCGTTGGCGTCGGCTTCCTCGAGGCAGATCTTCAGATCCTTGCGCATCCAGTCGACGGCGAAGCCGAAATCGAACTTGTCGTCGATCATGGTCGGGCCGCGGTTCTCCATCTGCCACGAACCGGCGGCCCCCTTCGAGATCACCTCGACCACCGCCTTGGCGTCGAGCCCGGCCTTGATCGCGAAGGCCAGCCCCTCGGACAGGCCCTGCACCAGCCCGGCGATGCAGATCTGGTTGACCATCTTGGTCAGCTGCCCCGCGCCGGACGGCCCCATCAGGCGGCACGAACGCGCGTAGGACATGATGAGCGGCTCGGCGCGGGCGTAGGGCCCCTCTTCGCCGCCGCACATCACCGTCAGCACGCCGTTCTCGGCGCCCGACTGCCCGCCCGAGACGGGCGCGTCGATGAAATGGGCGCCGTGCTCGGCGGCGTGGGCGTGCAGCTCGCGCGCGACGCGGGCCGAGGCGGTGGTGTGATCGACGAAGATCATGCCGGGCTCGAGCGCCTCGAAGGCGCCGCCGGGGCCGGTGGTGACCGAGCGCAGATCGTCGTCGTCGCCCACGCAGGCGAAGACGAACTCGGCCCCCTCGGCCGCGCCCGCGGGGCTGGCGGCCATGCGCCCGCCATGCTGGGCGACCCATTTCTCGGCCTTGAGATGCGTGCGGTTGTAGACCGTGACCTCGTGCCCGTTCGCGACCAGATGTCCGGCCATCGGATATCCCATCACGCCCAGACCGATGAAGGCGACCTTGGCCATGCGCTTTCCCTCCTTGCGACGATGCGGCGCTTGGGTCTGGAAACTGACGGCCCGCGATGTTCAGGTCAAGCGCGCGGGCCGAATCGCGGCGCGCGGCCGGAACGGAAGACAGGCCGAGGAAGCGGGCGGGCATGGCGACGGCGTTCAAATGGCTCTATCGCGCGCTGGGCGCGCTTGCGGCGCTGAGCGCGCTGGCGCTGGCGGCGGCCTATCTGCTGGTGGCCGGGTCGCTGCCCGACTACGACCGCGACTTCGCCGTGCGCGGGCTGGGCGCGCCGGCGCGGATTCTGCGCGACGCGCACGCCGTTCCCCACATCCGCGCCGAGACCGAAGAGGATGCGTTCTTCGCCCTCGGCTTCGCCCACGCGCAGGACCGGCTGTGGCAGATGGAGCTGAACCGCCGCGCCGCCCAGGGCCGCCTGGCCGAGCTGTTCGGCCCTGCGCTGCTGCCGGTGGACCGGATGATGCGCGCGCTGGACCTGCATCGCCTGGCGCGCGCGGCGGTGGCGCGGCAAAGCCCGCGCGCGCGCGCCGCGCTCGAGGCCTATGCGCGCGGGGTCAACGCGCGGCTGCGCGCGGTGGCCGACCAGGCGCTGGGGCGCGGCGCCCCCGAATTCCTGTTCTTCTCGCGCAGCATCGCCCCCTGGACGCCCGCCGACAGCCTGTCGATCGCCAAGCTGCTGGCGCTGCGCCTGAGCGACCATGCCGCGGCCGAGGTGCGCCGCGCCGCGCTGTCGCTGCTGCTGCCCGCCGAGCGGCTGCGCGACATTGACCCCGACTACCCCGAAGACGGCTCCATCGCCCTGCCCGACTACGCCGCGCTGTTCCCCGGCCTGCGCTTCGCCCGCCCCGCGGCGGGCGCGCCGCGCACGGCGCAGGCGCTGCCGGCGGCCGGGCGGGGCGGCGCGTCGAACGCCTGGGCGCTGAGCGGCGCGCGCACCGCCGCGGGCAAGCCCATTCTGGCGAACGATCCGCATCTGTGGCTGTCGGCGCCCTCGATCTGGCACCTGGCGCGGCTCGAGCTGCCGGGAGTCGGCGGGATCATGGGCGCCGCCGTGCCGGGGCTGCCGCTGATCCTGATCGGCCGCAACGAGCGCCTCGCCTGGGGGCTGACCGCCAGCTACGGCGACGACGCCGACATCTACATCGAGAAGCTCGACCCCGAAGACCCCTCGCGCTACCTGACGCCCGAAGGCTACGCGCCCTTTCGCGTGCGCCGCGAGCTGATCCAGGTCGCCGGCCGCCCGCCCGAGGAGGTCGAGCTGCGCTGGACGCGCCACGGCCCGGTGCTGCCGCCCGACCAGCTGGGCCTGGCGCAGGTGACGCCCGCGGGCCATGTCGCGGCGCTCAGCTGGACGGCGCTGACCGAGGACGACCGCTCGTTCACCGCCGCCTTCGGGCTGATGCTGGCGCGCGACATCGACGAGGGCGCCGCCGCCATGGCCGACCATGTGGCGCCGCCGCTCAACGTCACCCTTGCCGACGAGCGCGACGTGGGCATGATCGTCGCCGGCCGCCTGCCGCTGCGCCACCGGCTCAACCCCGGCAAGGGGCGGCTGCCCGCGCCGGGCTGGGTGGCGGTGAACGACTGGACGGGCTATCTGCGCACGCCCGACCTTCCGCGCGTCATGCGCCCGGCCTCGGGGGCGGTGGCCAACGCCAACAACCGCACCGCGCAGGCGCCCTATCCGCGCCATGTCAGCTTCCATTGGGGCGATCCCTACCGCATCCGCCGCATCCGCAAGGAGCTGGCCTCGCGCGAGTTCCACAGCCGCGACGGCGCCGCCGCCCTGCAGAACGACGCCGTGTCCGAGATGGCGCGTGCGGTGCTGCCCCTGATCGCGCGCGACCTGTGGTGGACGGGCGCCGCCGCCCCCGCCGACCCGGTCGAGGCGCGCCGGCGCGAGGCGCTCGAGATGCTGGGCGAGTGGAACGGCGAGATGACCCAGCACGCCCCCGAGCCGCTGATCTTCGCCGAGTGGATGCGCCGCCTGACCCTGCGCCTGGCGGCCGACGAGCTGGGCCCCGCGGTCGAGCTGGTCGCCGGCCCGCGCCCGGTCTTCGTCGAGCGCGTGTTCCGCGACATCGGCGGCGCGGGCGCGTGGTGCGACGTGAACAAGACCACCCGCGTCGAGACCTGCGCCGAGATGGCCGCGCTGGCGCTGGACGACGCGCTGGGCGCGCTGGCCGAGCGCTACGGCCCCGACCCGCGCGGCTGGCGCTGGGGCGAGGCCCATGTCGCCACGCACGAGCACACGCCGCTGGGCCGCTTCGCGCTGCTGGCGCCGCTGGTCAACATCACGCACGAAGCCTCGGGCGGCGACTTCACGCTGCTGCGCGCGCAGGGCGCGGGCTCGGGTCCCGAGCCGCACAAGGTGGTCACCGCGGCGGGGATGCGCATGGTGGTGGACTTCGCCGATCCCGACAGCTCGCTGATCGTGATCTCGACCGGGCAGAGCGGGCATCCGCTCTCGCGCTTCTACGACGACCAGTCGCTGCTGTGGCGGCGGGGCGACGCGCTGCGCATGTCGCTCGACTTCGCCGATGCCGAGGCCGGCGCGCAGGGCGTGACGCTGCTCACGCCCCTCGGGCCCGAGGGGTCGGACGAAAGGGGCTGAGCGGCGACGCGCTCACTTGCGGCGCAGATGCTCCTCGAGGCGGGGCATGATCTCGACGAAGTTGCACGGCCGGTGGCGGTAGTCGAGCTGCAGCGACAGGATCTCGTCCCAGCCGTCGCGGCACGCGCCAGGCGAGCCGGGCAGCGCGAACAGATAGGTGCCCCTGGCCACCCCCGCGCAGGCGCGCGACTGCACCGCCGAGGTGCCGATCTTGCGGAACGAGATCATGGCGAAGATCACGCCGAAGGCCTCGATCTCCTTCTCGTAGACGTCGCGATGGGCCTCGACGGTGACGTCGCGCCCGGTCAGCCCGGTGCCGCCGGTGGTGATGACCGCGTCCACCTGCGGATCCTCGCACCAGGCGCGCAGCTGCGCGGCGATGGCCTCGCGCTCGTCGGGCAGGATGCGCCGGTCGGCCAGGACATGCCCGGCCTCGGTCAGGCATCCGACCAGCGTGTCGCCCGAGCGGTCGTCCTCGAGCCCGCGCGTGTCCGACACCGTCAGCACGGCGATGCGCAGGGGAATGAAGGGCAGGCTTTCGTCGATGCGGCTCATGCGGGATCTCCGGCGGGTCGGTCGGACGGGTTCGCGGCGTCCGCGCCCTGGCCGGGCGGGGCGCCGTCCAGCGCGGCGCGCAGCGCGCGCAGGTCGCGCCATGCCTCGCGCTTCATCAGCGGGCGGCGCAGCAGATAGGCGGGGTGAAAGGTGGCCATGGCCGGCACGTCGCGCCAACGCGCCCATTTGCCGCGCATGCGCGTCACCCCCGCCCCTCGGCCCAGCAGCGCGCGCGTGGGCGTCGAGCCCAGCAGCAGCAGAAAGCGCGGGCGCGCCAGCTCGATGTGCCGCTCGAGGAAGGGCAGCATCATCGCCGCCTCGTCTTCCGAGGGGGTGCGGTTCTCGAGCGGGCGCCAGGGAATCAGGTTCGAGATGTAGACCCCCTTGTCCGGGTCCTCGGCGCGCCGGTCCAGCCCGATGGCCGCCAGCATCCGGTCCAGCAGCGCCCCCGAGCGGCCGACGAAGGGCTTGCCCTGCAGATCCTCGTCGCGGCCGGGCGCCTCGCCGATCGCCATCAGCCGCGCCCCCGGCAGCCCGTCTGCGAACACCGTCGAGCGCGCCCCGCGCTTGAGCGCGCAACGCTCGAAGGCCTCGAGCGCGGCGCGCAGCTCGTCCAGCGTGGCGCAGGCGGCGGCGATGCGCGCGGCCTCTTCGCCGGCGGGCGGCTCGGGCGCCGGGCGCGGGGCGCGGACCGGCGCGGCGGCCGCGCCCCGCCCGGCGCCGGGGCGCGGCGAAGCGGGCGCGCCGGCCGGCCGGCGCGCGGGCGCCGCCGCGCTTTCGGCGAAGCGATCGACCGGCGCGTCCAGGATGGCCTCGTCCGCGCCAAGGTCGATCTGCAAGGCGAGCATGGCCAGGAGCTCGGCGCGCGAATCCGGCGCCGGGCGCTGCGAATCGCCGCTGGGTCCGCTGTCGTCCATGCGCCGGAACCTTAGCGCCCCGCGCGGCGCAGTCGAGAGCGCATGCGCCCCGCGGCGCGGATCGCGCGGGGAGGGTTTTGCGCGCCGCATTTGCGGAACGGCGTTCCGCCAGGGGGCCAAGGGCCGCAACGTCGCCATTGACGGCGCCGGGCGCTGTGGCTAGGCCTTCGCCTGACCGCCATCCACGCCACCGCGCGCGCGCGCGGCCAAGCTCGAGGAGCCGCCATGTCCGAGATCACCCGCGAGTCCATGGAATACGACGTCGTCATCGTCGGCGCCGGCCCGGCCGGGCTTTCGGCCGCCATCCGGCTCAAGCAGCTGGGAGGCGACGACGTCTCGGTCGTGGTGCTGGAGAAGGGCGCCGAGGTCGGCGCGCACATCCTGTCGGGCGCGGTGCTCGATCCCTCGGGCCTGACGGCCCTCATCCCCGACTGGAAGGAGAAGGGCGCCCCGCTCAACGTCCCGGTGACCGAGGACCGCTTCCTTCTGATGGGCGAGCATGGCGAGCTGCGCATTCCCAACTGGCCCATGCCGCCGCTCATGGACAATCACGGCAACTACATCGTCTCGATGGGCAATGTGTGCCGCTGGATGGCCGAGCAGGCCGAGGCGCTGGGCGTCGAGATCTTCCCGGGCATGTCCTGCTCGGAGCTGGTCTATGGCGAGAACGGCGAGGTGCGCGGCGTGGTCGCGGGCGAGTTCGGGCGCCTGTCCGACGGCACGCCGGGTCCGAATTACGAGCCGGGCATGGAGCTGCTGGGCAAATACGTCTTCCTCGCCGAGGGCGTGCGCGGCTCGCTCTCCAAGCAGGTGATCGCGCGCTACGGCCTCGACGCCAATTCGGACGTGCAGAAATACGGCATCGGCATGAAGGAGATCTGGGAGATCCGCCCCGAGAACCACAAGCCGGGCCAGGTCACGCACACCATGGGCTGGCCGCTGGGCAAGAACGCGGGCGGCGGCTCGTTCATGTATCACGCCGAGAACAATCAGGTGTATATCGGCTTCGTGGTGCATCTGAACTACGAGAACCCGCACCTGTTCCCCTACATGGAGTTCCAGCGCTTCAAGCACCATCCGGCCATCGCCTCGGTGCTCGAGGGCGGCAAGCGCATCGCCTACGGCGCGCGCGCGATCTCCGAGGGCGGCTGGCAGTCGCTGCCCAAGCTGACCTTCCCGGGCGGCGCGCTGCTGGGCTGCTCGGCGGGCATGGTCAACCTGCCGCGCATCAAGGGCAACCACAACGCCATGCTGTCGGGCAAGGCGGCCGCCGAGGCGGCCTTCGAGGCGCTGCGCGCCGGCCGCGCCTCGGACGAGCTGACGGCCTATGAAGAGGAAGTGCGCACCGGCCCCATCGCCCGCGACCTCAAGCCCGTGCGCAACGTCAAGCCGCTGTGGTCGCGCTATGGCCTTCTGGGCGGGCTGGCCCTGGGCGGGCTGGACATGTGGTTCGCGACGCTTGCCCGCGGGCGCACCCTGTTCGGCACGCTGCGCCACGGCAAGACCGACGCCGCCGCCACCGGCCGCGCCGACCGCTTCGAGCGCATCGAATACCCCAAGCCCGATGGCAAGCTCAGCTTCGACCGGCTGACCAACGTGGCCTACTCGTTCACCAATCACGAGGAAAGCCAGCCCTGCCATCTGAAGCTCAAGGATCCCGACATCCCGATCCGCTGGAACCTGCCCAAATACGACGAGCCGGCCCAGCGCTACTGCCCCGCCGGGGTCTACGAGGTGGTCCGAGACGCGCCGGATGCCGAGCCGCGCTTCGTCATCAACTTCCAGAACTGCGTGCACTGCAAGACCTGCGACATCAAGGACCCCGCGCAGAACATCGAATGGACCACGCCCCAGGGCGGCGACGGGCCGAACTATCCCAACATGTGACGCCCGCGCGGGGCGCATGGGACCCGCGCGCCGCCCTGGGCGGGCGCGGGGCCCCTGCGCGGCGCCGCCAAGCCCGGCCCGGGCGCGGGCCAGGGGCGATGCGCGCCGCTTTTCGATCCGGCTGCGCCAGGAGGCGCGCGCGCATGCGCCGGGCTTGCTCGCAGGCGCGCCGCGCCCTCGGGACATTTCCGCCCGCGCCGGAGGCCGGGCCGTGACCGCACGCCCCACAGCGCAGTCAGGGCAGCGCCTGCGCCGGAGGCCGTCCTGGCCGCCGCCGATCGCCGTGCGGCGGCCCGTGGCCCGCGCCGCGCGCAAGGCGAGCGGCGGTTTTCCGAGGGCGCCGCGCAAGGCGTGCAGGAGGTCAGGCATCCTGCCCCGCGCGCCGCGCCCGGCGGGCCCCGCGCGCCGCGCCCGGCGGGAATGCCGCGCTCCGAACGGATCGCTCCGCGGACGGACGCGGCGCGGGCGATCTGCGGACGTCGAGCGCGCCGGCGGCGAAGTCGGCGTTTCCCGAGCGCGCCGAGCGGGGCGACCGGCAGGCGGCGGAATCGCTCGACGCCCGCGGCGTTCCCCGACCGCGTCGGGCAGAGTCCCGGCCCCGTCGGCGCAATGGCGCTTCGGGAGGAGCCGGAGGCCCGCGCGGCGCCGATCTCGGCGGAGTTCGGCCCCGTCGCCGCAATGGCCCGTCGGGCGGGGCTGTTTCGCCGCGATCGTCCCTGACGCCGCGCGCAATCGGCGCTCGGGCGCGAGACCTGGGCCGATGACCAGCCCCCCGCGCGCCAAGCGAGCCGAAGCCCGATCTCCACGCCCTCTCGCGCCTCGCTCTCCAGTCTCGGCCCGCGCGCGCGTCAGACGGCGATCACGGTCTTGCGATCGTCCTCGACGGTGGACGTCTCGGCCCGCTAGCGCGCGCGTCAGGCGGCCGAGGGGGCGGCGCGGCGGGCTCCGCTTTCGGCTCGGCGCGATCGCGCCGGCGCACCCCGGCCGCACCGACCATGGGGCCGCGCCCGCCATCGCGTGCGTCGCCTGGCTCGGGGTTCCCGGGGCGCGCCGCCCAAAGGGCGCGGCGGCCAGGCCGACCGCCGCCGGCCCCTTCAGCGCGACGTCAGGCCGTGATCGCGCATCTTGCGATAGAGCGTCGCGCGCCCCATCCCCAGCTTGCGCGACGCCAGGGCGACGTCCCCGCCATAGCGCGAAAGGGCGGCCGCGATGGCGGCGGCCTCGATTTCCCAGATCGGGCGGATCTCGCCCTCGGCGTCGAAGAAGCCGCCGGCGGGCGCCGACCGCCCGCCGCGGCGCGCGCCCTCGGCCCCGCGCCCGTCGACGCGAAGGCGCGCCGCGTCGCAGGCCTGCGCCGGCGCCCCTCTCGCTTCGGCCCCCGCGCAGGCGGGTCCCTGACCGGCGCCCTGCGTCGGCCGCGCCCGCAAGGCCGCCCTTGCGGCCTCGGCCTCGACCGCCTCGGACGGATGCAGCACCGCGAGGCGCCGCATGACGTTCTCGAGCTCGCGCAGGTTTCCCGGCCAGTCATGCGCCTCGAGCGCGGCCAGCGCCTCGGGGGTCAGCCGGGGCGGCGCGACGCTCTCGGCCTCGGCGGCGCGGCGCGCGAACAGCTCGGCCAGCGGGGCGATGTCCTCGCGGCGCGCGCGCAGCGGCGGCACGCGCAGGCACAGCGCCGACAGGCCAAGGAAAAGCTCCTGCCGGAAACGCCCCGCGGCCGCCTCGTCCGAAAGAGGGCGGTCTGCGGCCGAGATCAGCCGCGCGTTCACGCGCCGCGGCGGCCCGCCGCCAACGCGCGCGATCCGGCCCGTGGCGACGATGCGCGCAAGCCGCGCCTGCGCCCGCGCGGGCAGATCGCAGACCCCGTCGAGGAACAGAACGCCCCCTTCTGCCTCCTCGAACTTGCCCGCAAGCGAGACGTCCGCGCCCGCGCGGCCGAACAGGGCCGCCTCGGCCAGATCGGGGGGCATGGCGGCGCAGTCGAACGCCACGAAGGGCCCATCGCGGCGCGGGCCCTCGGCATGGATCGCGCGGGCGAAGGCCTCCTTGCCGGCGCCGCTCTCGCCCTCGATGAGCAGCGGCGCGTCCGAGCCGGCGAAGCGCCTGGCCAGATCGGCGGCCGCGCGCGCCGCGGGGCTGACGGCGATCAGCGCGTCAAGGCCGCCCGCGGCCGCGGGAGCGGCGGCGCGGCGTTCGGCATGGGCGCCGACGGCCGCGCGCAGGGCCGCCGGATCGACCGGCTTGATCAGCACGTCGCGCGCCCCCGCCCGCGCGGCCCGCACGATGCGCGCAGGCGCCGGATCGACGCTCAGCACCACCACCGGCGGCGCGCCGGGCGGCAGCCGCGACAAGAGCGCAAGCGCGCCGCCCCCGTCCAGATCCATGTCGGCCAGCGCCAGGCGCGGCCGCGGCGCCGCCGACAGCCGACGCAGCGCCGCGGCCAGGTCGGAGGCCTCTTCGACGCGGCGTCCGTCGGTCTCCAGAACCGCGCGCAGATAGCGCCGCACCGCCGGGTCCGCGTCGGCGATCAGCACCGGCGCGGCCTGGCCGCGGGTTGAATCCGCCTTCATTCGCTCACCCCTGCTCGCCTCCTCGGGTGACAGCTTGCGCGAGGGCGGGTTAAAGTGTTGTGTATCCGCGACGCGCAACGATTTATGCGTGTCGTCGGGGCCGCGCGCGCGCCGGACGCATTGAAATCGCAGGCGCTTCGTGCGAAGCGTCGGGACGAGATCGCGCCGCAAGGACGCGATCCGTCAGAATCACAGCCGGGGGACAACGCCCTCGGCGAAAACGAGACGGAGAGAGGGATGAACATGATTTCCCGCATGACCATGGCCGCCGCCGCTCTGGCGGTCGCCGGATGCTCGTCGCTGCCGGGCGCCAATCTTGGCGGGACGTTCACCGCCGAAAGCTATCTGGGCACGTCGATCGAGGGCGGCGACTTCAACGCCGCGCTGGCGCGCGAATACCAGGGCCTGGCGAACCGTTCGGCCACCCAGGACGTGAACTGGATGGACGCGACCGCCTACATCGCCAAGTCCGAAGCGGCCGCCAACGGCGGCGTCGCTCCGTGGTCGCCCGCCGATCTGGGCGTGAGCGCCGACGGCTACGAGAAGACCGTGGCGACCATCACCGAGAACGTCGCCGCGCGCCCGGCCGAGTGCGCCCGCGCGCAGGCCTACTGGGATCAGTATCTCGAGTCGCTCGCCGAGGGCGCGCTGGCCTGCATCTCGGCCGAAGACGCCAAGGCCATGCTGGACGACGCCCTCAAGGCCTGCGCCGGCGTGTCGGCCGACTACGTGGTGTATTTCGGCTTCGACCGTTACGACATCACCAAGGCCGCGCAGGAGGTGATCAACGAGGTCGTCGAGGCCATGCGCGCCTATGCCGAGCCGCTGGTCTCGATCGTCGGCCACACCGACACGGTCGGCACCTTCGAGTACAACCAGAAGCTGTCCGAGCGCCGCGCCGAAGCGGTGAAGAAGGCCCTTCTGGCCCGCGCCGCCGCGCAGAACGTCAAGGTGGGCAACGTGACCACCGCGGGCCGTTCGGAGGCCGAGCTGGCCGTGCCGACCCCGGACAACGTGCGCGAGCCGCGCAACCGTCGCGCCACCATCGCGATCTCGGAGTGATCCGGGCTTGACGGCGCCGGGTCCGACCCGGCGCCCGCCTGCAACGCCCCGCGCCCCCAGGGCCGCGGGGCGTTTTCATGCGCGGGGCTTGGAATCGCGCGCGGCGCGCCCCATCTCTTGCCTATGAACCGACACAGGACGCATCTTGCCGCGGCGCTTGTCCTTGCGCTGGCCGCGCCGGCGGCGGCCGAGCCCCCCGGCGCCGGCCCCGACGCCCCGCCCGAACGGCCGCTGGCCGAAGAGCTGGAGCGCGCCGCGCGCGACGCGCTCGAATCCCTGACGCGCCAGCTCGGCCCAGCGCTGCGCGGGCTTCAGGAAACGCTGGGCGCGCTCGACGACTACGACGCGCCGCGGATCCTGCCCAACGGCGACATCCTGATCCCGCGCAAGCGCCCGTCGCCCGCGCCCCCCGATGCGCCCGAGCACGCGCCCGACACCGACGCGCCCGAGACGCTCGAGCTCTGATCCCCTTCCCCTGCGCCGCCCAAGGCGTTACCTGAGCGCAGGAACGACCGACCACATCCCATCCGGAGGCCCCACATGCGCCAGACGCCACCGCTCGCCCCCCTGCCCCGCACATTCCCGGCCAGCGAGGCCGCGCGCGAGGGCGGCGGCGCGCCGCTGGGCGATCTGCCCGAGTGGAACCTGGACGACCTCTACCCCGGCATGGACAGCCCCGAGCTGCGCCGCGACCTGGACTGGGCGCGCAACGAGGCCGCCGCCTTCGCCGCCGATCTCGAGGGACGCCTGGCCGCGCTCGACGGCGCGGGGCTGGCCGAGGCGGTGCGCCGCTACGAGAAGCTGCAGCAGGTGCTGGGGCGCATCATGTCCTATGCCGGCCTGCTCTATTACCAGAACACCGCCGACCCGGCGCGCGCCAAGTTCATGGGCGACATGCAGGAGGAGGTGACGCGCATCACCACGCCGCTGGTGTTCTTCACGCTCGAGCTCAACCGCATCGACGACGAGGCCCTGGCCCGCGCCCTGGCCGACCCCGAGCTTGCGCGCTACAAGCCTTGGCTCGACCGGCTGCGCGCCTTCCGCCCCTACCAGCTGTCGGACGAGCTGGAGAAGTTCCTGCACGACCAGTCGGTGGTCGGCGCCGCGGCCTGGAACCGCCTGTTCGACGAGACCATGGCGCGGCTGACCTTCGAGGTCGAGGGCGAGGAGCTGCCCCTCGAGGCGACGCTGACGCTGCTTTCGGACGCCGACCGCGGCAAGCGCGCCGCCGCCGCCGCCGCGCTGAGCGAGGTCTTCGCGCAGAACCTGCCCCTGTTCGTGCGCATCACCAACACGCTGGTCAAGGAGAAGGAGATCGAGGACCGCTGGCGCAAGCTGCCCACGCCGCAGATGGCGCGCCACCTGTCCAACCAGGTCGAGCCCGAGGTCGTGCAGGCCCTGCGCGATGCGGTGGTGGCGGCCTATCCGCGCCTTTCGCACCGCTATTACGCGCTCAAGGCCCGTTGGCTGGGGCTGGACAAGCTTCAGCACTGGGACCGCAACGCCCCGCTGCCCGAGGAAGAGGACCGCAAGATCCCCTGGGACGAGGCGCGGCGCATCGTGCTCGAGGCCTATGCCGACTTCTCGCCGCGGATGGCCGAGCTGGCCGAGCCCTTCTTCGACAAGGGCTGGATCGACGCGCCGGTCAAGCCGGGCAAGGCGCCCGGCGCCTTCGCCCACCCCACCGTGACCGACGTGCATCCCTATGTGATGCTCAACTATCTGGGCAAGACGCGCGACGTGATGACCCTGGCGCATGAGCTGGGCCATGGCGTGCATCAGCGCCTGGCCGCCGCCCAGGGCGAGCTTCTGTCCTCGACGCCGCTGACCCTGGCCGAGACCGCCAGCGTCTTCGGCGAGATGCTGACCTTCCGCAAGCTTCTGGCCGCGCAGACCGATCCGCGTCGGCGCAAGGCGCTGCTGGCCGGCAAGGTCGAGGACATGATCAACACCGTCGTGCGTCAGATCGCCTTTTACGACTTCGAGTCGCGCGTGCACGAGGCGCGCCGTGAGGGCGAGCTGACGGCCGAGCGCATCGGCCGCATCTGGCTGGACGTGCAGAGCGAAAGCCTGGGCCCGGCCTTCGAGTTCGCGCCCGGCTACGAGAACTTCTGGACCTATGTGCCCCACTTCATCCACTCGCCCTTCTACGTCTACGCCTATGCGTTCGGCGACGGGCTGGTGAACGCGCTCTACGCCGTCTACGAGGAGGGCGACCCGGATTTCGAGCGCAAGTATTTCGACCTGCTCGCCGCGGGCGGCGCGAAGTCGTATCGCGAGCTTCTGGCCCCCTTCGGGCTGGACGCCTCGGATCCGGGCTTCTGGGACAAGGGTCTGGGGCTGATCGCCTCGATGATCGACGAGCTCGAGGCGATGGAAGGCTGAGCGCCCCGCCATGGCCGCGGCCGGCGGGGCGCCGAGCCGGCGGGGCTCAGTCCTCGCCGGCCTCCTCGGCTTCGGCGCGCGGCGGGCGCGGCGGGCGGCCGATCACGTCGCGCAGCTCGTCCAGCTCGATAAAGTTGTCGGCCTGGCGGCGCAGCTCGTCGGCGATCATGGGCGGGTTCGAGCGGATGGTCGAGACCACCGACACCCGCACGCCCTTGCGCTGGATGCCCTTGACCAGCGGGCGGAAATCGCCGTCGCCCGAGAACAGCACCATGTGATCGATGCGCGGCGCCAGCTCCATGGCGTCGACGGCCAGCTCGATGTCCATGTTGCCCTTGACCTTGCGCCGGCCCATGGAATCGGTGAATTCCTTGGCCGCCTTGGTCACCATGGTGAAGCCGTTGTAGTCCAGCCAATCCACCAGGGGTCGGATCGGCGAATATTCCTGATCCTCGACCAGGGCGGTGTAGTAGAAGGCCCGCACCAGCTTGCCGCGCCGCATGAACTCGCTGCGCAACAGCTTGTAGTCGATGTCGAAGCCCAGCGCCTTGGCTGCGGCGTAGAGGTTCGACCCGTCTATGAAGAGGGCCAGTCTTTCGTCACGGTAGAACATGAGCACTCCTGAAAATGAGGCGCCGGGCCGGCCGTCACGAGCCGCGGGGATGCCAGGCGCATGGCGCTGGAAAATATCGCCTCTGCTGAATGTTGCAATCGCAAGCGGGCGCGGACGATGACTTTATGCCTGATCGCGCTGGGCGCCAACCTTCCGGCGGGAGAGCGGACGCCCGCGCAGACGCTGGACGAGGCGCTTGCGCGGCTTGCGGCCGAGGGGGTGCGCCCCATCCGCGTCAGCCGGTGGTGGCGCACCCCCGCCCATCCGCCGGGATCTGGTCCCGATTTCGTCAACGGCGCGGCGGCGTGCGAATCGGCCCTGCCGGCCGAGGGCGTGCTGGCCGCCCTGCACTGGGTCGAGGACGCGCTGGGGCGCGCGCGCCCGGCGCGCTGGGCGCCGCGCAGCTGCGATCTGGACCTGATCGACTGGGGCGGGCGCATCGCCCCCGACGCGGACGAGCTGCGCCGATGGATGGCGCTGGGCGACCGGGCCGGCGCCCTGCCCGCCCCGGACCGGCTGATCCTGCCGCACCCGCGCGCGCATGAACGCGCCTTCGTCCTGGCGCCGCTGGCCGAGGTCGCGCCCGCCTGGCGCCACCCGATTTCGGGCTTGACGGCGGCGCAGATGCTGGCGGCGCTGGGTCCGGGGGCGATGGCGGGCATGTCGCCGCTGCCCGCCGGCTCCTGAGCGCCGCCGCCCTTCGCCCCTGGCCCGCGCCCCTTGCCTTTCGCCCTCAAGGGGTCTAGATAAGCGACTTCCCGTTCACAGAACACCGGAGCGCCCGCATGGCCCGCGTCACCGTAGAAGATTGCGTGGACAAGATCCCGAACCGGTTCGACCTGGTCGTTCTGGCCGCCCATCGCGCGCGGCAGATCTCTTCCGGCGCGCCGATCACCGTCGAGCGCGACAACGACAAGAACCCCGTCGTCGCCCTGCGCGAGATCGCCGAAGAGACGATCGACCCCCGCGATCTGGAAGAGTCGGCGATCCGCGACTTCCAGCGCCAGATCGAGGTGGACGAGCCCGAAGAGGACGACATGCCGCGCCTGATGGGCGCCCTCGAAGAGGACAAGCCCGAAGACGACGGGCTGAACGAGGAAGAGATGCTGCGCCGCCTGCTGGCCGAGCAGGGCAAGGCCTGACGCGGCCATGCCGCATGTGACCCGGAGCGCGCCTTGATCCGTCCGCACGAGCTGGTCGAGCGCATCCGGGCCTACAACCCCAACACGGACGAAGCGCTCCTGAACGCGGCCTACGTGTTCGGGGCGCGCGCCCATGCCGGGCAGTTCCGCAAGTCGGGCGAGCCCTACTGGAACCACCCGGTCGAGGTCGCCAACATCCTGGCCGAGCTGCATCTGGACGACGCCACGATCGTCACCGCGCTGCTGCACGACACGGTCGAGGACACGCCCGCCACCCATGAAGAGCTGCGCGAGCTGTTCGGCGAAGAGATCGCCCAGCTCGTCGACGGCGTGACCAAGCTGACCAAGCTGCAGCTCAGCTCGGCCGAGGCCGAGCAGGCCGAGAACCTGCGCAAGCTGCTGCTTGCCATGTCCAAGGACGTGCGCGTGCTGCTGGTCAAGCTGGCCGACCGGCTGCACAACATGCGCACCATCGCGCACATGCCCCCGCACAAGCAGGAGCAGAAGGCGCGCGAGACCATGGAGATCTACGCGCCGCTGGCCGGGCGCATGGGCATGCAGTCCATGCGCGAAGAGCTCGAGGACCTGGCCTTCCGCGTGCTCAACCCCGACGCGCGCCGCTCGATCATGCGCCGCTTCGTGCAGCTGAAGAAGGAGACGGGCGACCTCATCCCGCAGATCACCGAGGACATCCGCGCCGCCCTGGCCGCCGAGGGCGTCAGCGCCCAGGTCACCGGCCGCGAGAAGCGCCCCTACTCGATCTGGCGCAAGATGCAGGAGAAGGGCGAGGAATTCTCGCGCCTGTCCGACATCTACGGCTTCCGCATCATCACCGAGACCGAAAGCGACTGCTACCGCGCGCTGGGCGCGGTGCATCGGCGCTGGCGCGCGGTGCCGGGCCGCTTCAAGGACTACATCAGCCAGCCCAAGTCGAACGGCTACCGCTCGATCCACACCACCGTCTCGGGCCGCGACGCCAAGCGCGTCGAGGTGCAGATCCGCACGCGCCAGATGCACGAGGTGGCCGAAAGCGGCATCGCCGCGCACTGGTCCTACAAGGACGGCGCGCGGGTCGACAATCCCTTCGCCGCCGACCCCTTCCAGTGGCTGCGCAACCTGACCGAAAGCTTCGAGCAGGCCGAGAACCCGAACGAGTTTCTCGAGCATGTGAAGCTCGAGATGTTCCAGGACCAGGTGTTCTGCTTCACGCCCAAGGGCAAGGTCATCAAGCTGCCGCGCGGGGCGACGCCCATCGACTTCGCCTACGCCATCCACACCCGCATCGGCGACAGCTGCGTGGGCGCCAAGATCGACGGACGCCGCGCGCCGCTGTGGACCAAGCTGCGCAACGGGCAGACGGTCGAGATCATCCGCGCCGACGCCCAGCGCCCCCAGCCCGTCTGGGAGCAGATGGTCGTCACCGGCCGCGCCAAGCAGGCCATCCGCCGCGCCCTGCGCACCGAGCAGCGCGCCGCCGAGATCCGCATGGGCCGCGAGATCGCCCGCCAGGCCTTCGAGCGCGCGGGCCAGGAGCTGAGCGACAAGGCCCTGTCCACCGCCGCGCGCCTCATGGGCTTTGCCTCGCGCGACGACCTGCTGCAGGCTTTGGGCGCGGCCGACGTCACCGGCGCGCAGGTCGTCGCCGCGCTGTTCCCCGCCGCGGCCGGCCAGGCGCCGCCTGCGCCCGCGCGGGGCGAGGGGCCGGGGGTGATCGGCGTCAGCCGCGCGCACAAGGTGCGATTCGGCCCCTGCTGCGCGCCCGTGCCCGGCGACCGGATCGTGGGCATCGCGCGCAAGGGCAAGGGTGTGACGGTTCACGCCATCGACTGCCCTATTCTGGCGGCGTATGAAGACAAGCCCGAGCTGTGGCTGGATCTGCGCTGGGACGAGCGCGCCGCGCAGGCGCATCAGACCTCGATCAGCCTGACCTTCGCGCATGAGCGCGGCGCCCTGGCCCGGGTCTGCGCGGTGATCGCCGAGATGAACGCCGACATCGTGCAGCTCGAGTTCAACGACCGCAAACCGGATTTTTACCGGGCGCGGATAGACCTTGAAGTGCGGGACGTGAAGCATGTGAGCCAGATCGTGACCATGCTGGACGCGCAGCCGATCGTCACCGAGGTGCGCCGGATCATGCCGGCGCTGCTCGACCCCGCCGGCTTCGCCGACGAAGGCCCCGGGCCCGAGGCGGCGGGCGACGAAGGCGTCGCCGCTCAAACGCGCGACGCGGCGCCCCGGGGCGCGGCCGAAGACGGCGCGCAGCGCCCGGCCGGGCCAGACGGCGCGGGCGGCGCGGATGCCGGCGACGGCGCTGCGGAAGGCAGGGGCGGCGCGGACCGTGCGTCCGCCGAGGGCGGCGCGGGCGGCAAGGACGGCGCGGCGCCCGAAACCGGCGCCGCGGCGGACCGCGCGCGCGGCGCGGGCGACGAGGGCGGCGCCGAGGGCGGCGCCGCGCCGCAGGACCGCGCGCCCGTCGCGCAACGCAGGGGCGGCGCGGGCGGCGCGGGCGGCGCGACGCCGGACACCGGCGCGGCCGAGGCGCGCCCCGCCTCCGGAGCGGAGGTGGAGAACGACATGGCGGGCCTGTTCAAGACCGGACCGCTGCGCACGCATGGACCCGAATCGGGCTGAAAGGCCGAAGCCATGATCTTCAAGAGGCGCGACAAAGCCCCGGTCCTGGTTCGCCTGCGCGAGCTTCTGGTCCCGCGCAAGGGGTGGCGGCGCGGCTATCTCTACATCGGCAAGCGCATGCAGCGCCTGCCCGACACCCCCCACCGCATCGCGCTGGGCTTCGCCTGCGGCGTGTTCGTCTCGTTCACCCCGTTCTTCGGACTGCATTTCGTGCTGGCCGCGGCGCTGGCCTGGCTCTTGGGCGGCAACATCCTGGCCTCGGCGCTGGGCACCTTCGTGGGCAATCCCGCGACCTTTCCCGTCATCGCCGGCTCGGCGCTCTATATCGGCTTTCACCTGACCGGCGTCCATGTGCCGCCGCCGCAGGACTTCTCGCTGGGCTGGCTGTGGGCGAACCTCGAAAGCATCCTCGTGCCCTATCTGCTGGGCGGTCTCGGCCCCGGCCTGATCTGCGCGTGGGGGTTCTATGCGCTGGTGCGCCCGATCGTGGCCGCGTATCAGAGCCGCCGGCGCGAGCGGCTGATGGCGGCGGCGCGCCGGCGCGTGCACGAACACGCCAACCGCCTGCGCGCGCGCAAGGCGCGCCGGCGCGGCGGCGACGAGGCGGCCGCCGACGACGCCGCCTGACCCCCTCCGCCGCTGGACATGCGCCCGCGCCGCTGGCCAAATGCGCCCACGGCGCGATCGCCGATCGCAGGCAGACGACCACAGGCAGGAGCAGCCCATGAGCCCCTCGCAACCGCGCAAGCTCAGGCTTGGCGTCAACATCGACCACGTCGCCACCATCCGCAACGCGCGCGGCGGCCCGCACCCCGACCCGCTGCGCGCCGCGCGCATGGCCGAGGCCGCCGGCGCCGACGGCATCACCGCGCATCTGCGCGAGGATCGCCGCCACATCACCGATGCGGACATCGCCGCGCTGGCGGCGGCGATCTCGGCGCCCCTGAACCTCGAGATGGCGGCCACCGACGAGATGCAGGCCATCGCCCTGCGCCACAGGCCGCACGCCGTCTGCATCGTCCCCGAAAAGCGGCAGGAGCGCACGACCGAGGGCGGGCTCGACGTGGCCGGCGACGAGGCGCGCCTGGCCGCCTTCATCGCCCCGCTGCGCGCGGCGGGCTGCCGGGTGTCGCTTTTCGTCGCGGCCGAGCGCGCGCAGATCGAGGCCGCCGCGCGCATCGGCGCGCAGGTGGTCGAGCTGCACACCGGCGCCTATTGCGACGCCCATCACGAGGGCCGCTTCGACGACCGCGACGCCGAGCTGGTGCGCCTGCGCGAGATGGCGGCGCTGGCCGGGGCGCTGGGGCTCGAGGTGCATGCCGGTCACGGGCTGACCTACGACACCGTCGCCCCGGTGGCCCGGATCCCCCAGATCGTCGAGCTGAACATCGGCCATTTCCTGATCGGAGAGGCCATCTTCGTCGGGCTCGAGGCCTCGATCGCGCGCATGCGGGCGCTGATGGACGCGGCGCGCGCGCAAGGCGGGGCGGCATGATCCTGGGCGTCGGCGCGGATCTGGCGGACATCCGCCGCATCGAGCGCACGCTCGAACGCTTCGGCGAGCGCTTCGTGCAGCGCGTCTTCACCGAGATCGAGCAGGCGAAATCCGAGCGCCGCCGCGCCCGCGCCGCCTCCTACGCCAAGCGCTGGGCCGCCAAGGAGGCCTGCGCCAAGGCCCTGGGCACGGGGCTGCGCATGGGCGTGGCCTGGCGCGAGATGGGCGTGGTCAACCTGCCCTCGGGCCAGCCCACCATGCGCCTGACCGGCGGCGCGGCGGCGCGGCTGGCGGCGCTGACCCCGCCGGGGCGCGAGGCCGTGATCCACCTGACGATCACCGACGATCACCCATGGGCGCAGGCCTTCGTGGTGATCGAGGCAAGGCCCGCCGCGCCCGCCCGCTGACCGGTCCGGGCCTTGCTTGACATGGCCGGGGCCAGGCGCGACAACGCGGCGGCGGGAAGGCGCCCGCGGGAATGGATGAATGCGCATGGCCAAGAAGAAGGAAGGTCTGGGCGAGCTGCTCAAGACCGTTGTCTACGCGCTGCTGATCGCGGGCGCGTTCCGCAGCTTCCTGTTCCAGCCCTTCTGGATTCCCTCGGGCTCGATGAAGTCGACGCTGCTGATCGGCGATTTCCTGTTCGTGTCGAAATACGCCTACGGCTACTCGCGCCACTCCTTCCCCTTCTCGGCCGTGCCGATCCCCGGCCGCATCCTGGCCCGCCAGCCCGAGCGCGGCGACGTCATCGTGTTCAAGCATCCCCGCTCGGGCGAGGATTACGTCAAGCGCCTGATCGGCCTGCCCGGCGACCGGATCCAGATGCGCAAGGGCATCCTCTACATCAACGGCCAGGCCGCGCCCCAGCGCCCCGACGGCGTCTTCATCGAGCCCATCGACCCCGGCGCCAACCTGGCCTGCAAGGCCTACCCGCGCATCGACGGCGAGGTGATGTGCCTCAAGGAGCGCTTCATCGAGACCCTGCCCGGCGGGCGCGAGCACATCGTCCTGAACGCCGACGACAACGACAAGCCATTCACCGACAACACCCGCGAATTCGTGGTGCCCGAGGGGCATTACTTCTTCATGGGCGACAACCGCGACAATTCCAACGACAGCCGCCAGGGCGTGGGCATGGTCCCGTTCGAGAACCTGGTCGGCCGCGCCGATCTGATCGCGCTCAGCTTCGCGGGCCGCTTCTGGGAGGTCTGGAACTGGCGCGCCGACCGCTTCTTCGTGGCGGTCCGATGACGCGGGCGGGGGGCGCATGAGCCGGCGCGAGCTGGCCGCCCATGCGCGGCGCCTGTCGCAGGCGCTGGGGGCGCCGCTGCAGCCCAGCGACCTGCTGGAAGAGGCGCTGACGCACCCATCCGCCTCGTCGCCGGCGCGCGCGGACAATCAGCGCCTCGAATTCCTGGGCGACCGCGTTCTGAACCTGGTGCTGGCCGAGGCCTTGCTGGCCCGCCACCCCGACGAGCCCGAGGGCCGCATCGCCGCGCGCTACAACGCCCTGGTGCGCAAGGAGACCTGCGCGCAGATCGCCGCGCAGATCGGGCTGGGCGAGGCCATGCGCCTTGGCCGCTCCGAGAAGCTGACCGGCGGGCGGCGCAAGCAGGCCATGCTGGGCGACGCGATGGAGGCGCTGATCGCGGCGGTCTATCTCGAACACGGGCTGGACGCCGCGCGCGCCGCCATCCTGCGCCTGTGGGGGCCGCGCCTCGAGGCGGCCGGGGACGAGCCGCCCACCGACGCCAAGTCCGCCTTGCAGAAATGGGCGCAGGCGCGCGGCATGGAGCCGCCGCGATACGCCACCATCTCGCGCGAGGGCGCCGACCACGCCCCCGTCTTCACCGTCGCGGCGCGTCTTGCCGACGGGCGCGAGGCCACCGCCTCGGCCCCGTCCAAGCGCGCCGCGCAGCAGGCCGCCGCCGCCCGCCTTCTCGATCAGCTGGAGTCCGATGATGCCTGACGTCGAAGCCCCCGCCGCGGCGCCGACGCGCTGCGGCTTCGTTGCCCTGATCGGCGAGCCGAACGCCGGAAAATCCACCCTGCTCAACCGCATGGTCGGCGCCAAGGTGTCGATCGTCACGCACAAGGTGCAGACCACGCGCGCGCGCATCCGCGGCATCGCCGTCGAGGGCGCGGCGCAGATCGTGTTCGTGGACACGCCGGGCCTGTTCCGCCCGCGCCGGCGCCTCGACCGCGCCATGGTCGCGGCCGCCTGGGGCGGCGCCGAGGACGCCGATGTGGTGGCGCTGATGATCGAGGCCCATCGCGGCCTGACCGAGGGCGTGGAAGAGATCCTGCGCGCCCTCGAAGAGCGCGCCCGCCCCGCGCAGACCGTCATCCTGGTCATCAACAAGATCGACCGCGTGCGCCGCGAGAAGCTGCTCGAGCTGGCCGCCCGCATGAACGAGCGCCACCCCTTCGCGGCCACCTTCATGATCTCGGCCGAGAAGGGCGACGGCGTCGCCGATCTGCGCCGCTGGCTGGCCGAACGCATGCCCGAGGGTCCGTGGCTGTATCCCGAGGACCAGATCGCCGATCTGCCGCTGCGCATGATCGCCGCCGAGATCACGCGCGAGAAGCTGACCCTGCGCCTGCATCAGGAGCTGCCCTACCAGCTGACCGTCGAGACCGAGAGCTGGGAAGAGCGCAAGGACGGCTCGGTGCGCATCGAGCAGGTGATCTACGTCGCGCGCGACGGCCACAAGGGCATCGTGCTCGGCCGCAAGGGCGAGACGATCAAGCAGATCGGCGCCCAGGCGCGCGAAGAGCTGACCCGCCTGCTGGGGCGCCCGGCGCATCTGTTCCTTGACGTGCGCGCCCGCCCCAGCTGGATGGACGAGCCCGAGCGCTATCAGGAAATGGGGCTCGACTTCCGCGACGCCGGCAAGTCATGAGCGCGCCGCGCCTGCGCGCCGAATTCTGGGTGCACGCCTATCTGGCGCGGCTGCGTCTGAACGACATCCCCGCCTATGTGACCGCCCATGGCGACGACCACGCCGGCGCGGTGATCGTCAAGGTCAACACCCTGGACGGGCGCGCGCGCGCCCATGCGCGCAGTCTCGGCCCGTCGGGCGAGCGCGTGTGGACCGTTCTCGCCGAAGGCGACGAGGCCGAGGTGGACGCCTCTCTGGCGCGCCAGCGCGCCTTCGACCCGGATCTGTGGATCATCGAGGTCGAGGACCGCGAGGGGCGCGCGCTGCTCGACGAGCCGGGGCTCGAATGAGCCCCGGCGGCGGCGCAGGCCCGCAGATGGGCTTCGACGCCGCGCGGGCCGCCGCATCGGCAAGACCGCCCGCGCCGCCGCGCGCGGCGCCCCATCGCGCCGGTCAGGGGCCGCGCCGCGCCTGACCGCGCGTCCGCCCCGGGGCCGCGCCGCGCGCAATGGCCTGTCCTCGGCCCTCGCGTCGCAGGCGCCGTAGCGACGCACGCGCAAGCCGCGGGACGATCTGCGCGGCGCGCCGCGCCGCGGGCGCCGACCGACCGCGCGCCGGGCCCCGGACGCCGCGGGCCGCCGCGCGGGCTTGCCCCCGGCGCCGCCCGACGCCGGCAGGCCCCGGCGGAATCCGGCGGCCCCGGCAGACTGCGCGGCAAGCCTCGTGGCGACGGCGGTCGGTCCGGCGGCCGCGCAGCTCCACGCAAGGGGCTGCGACCGGGCGCGCGCCGTGGACGGCGAATTTGCGCTGCATCAAGGAATGAAGGACGATCGCGTGCAAGATTGCCCGGGCAACCGATGAGGAAGACCATGGCGCAGGCAACCGCCGCGGAACGCCCGGCAACCGAGCTCCGGCGCGGCCGCATCGTGGCGGCGGCCGGCGCCGTGGTGGACGTCGATTTCGGCGATGCCGGCGCGCCGCCCATCCGCAGCGCGCTCGAGGTCGAGTGGGACGGCCCGCACCGCCTGACGCTCGAGGTGCAGGCGCATCTGGATCCGGCGACGGCGCGCTGCGTCGCCCTGCAGGAAACGGCCGGGCTGCGCCCCGGAACGCCGGTGCGCGACTCCGGCGGGCCGCTGACCGCGCCGACGGGCCGCGCGCTGCTGGGCCGGATGATCGACGTGGCCGGCGACCCGATCGACGGCGGCCCGCCCCTGCCCGCCGATCTGCCGCGCATGCCCATCCACCGCCCGCCGCCGCCATTGGCCGAGCAGGGGGCGACGCGCGAACCCTTCCTGACCGGCATCAAGATCATCGACCTGATGGCGCCGCTTCTGCGCGGGGGAAAGGCGGCGATGTTCGGCGGCGCGGGCGTGGGCAAGACGGTGCTCATCATGGAGCTGATCCGCGCCGCCGCCACGCGCCACGGGGGCATCTCGGTCTTCGCGGGAATCGGCGAGCGCTCGCGCGAGGGGCACGAGCTCTGGCTCGACCTCGGCGCCTCGGGGGTTCTGGCCAACACGGCGCTGGTCTTCGGGCAGATGAACGAACCCCCGGGCGCGCGCTGGCGCGCGGGTCTGACGGCGCTGACCGTGGCCGAGCATTTCCGCGACGTCGAGCGCAGCGACGTGCTGCTCTTGATGGACAACGTCTATCGCTTCGTGCAGGCGGGCGCCGAGGTGTCGGGCCTGCTCGGGCGCCTGCCCAGCCGGGTCGGCTACCAGCCCACCCTCGCCACCGAGATCGCCGAGCTCGAAGAGCGCATCGCCTCGGCGCACGGCGCGGCGGTGACCTCGATCCAGGCGGTCTACGTTCCGGCCGACGACTTCACCGACCCGGCGGTGGCGCAGACCTTCGCGCATCTGGACAGCGCCGTGGTCCTGAGCCGCGAGATGGCCGCGCAGGGGCTCTACCCGGCGGTCGATCCCCTGGCCTCGTCCTCGACGCTGATCGACCCGCGCATCTTTGGCCAGCGCCATTGCCGCATCGCCGAGGGCGTGCGCGAGCTGATGGAGCGGCGGCGCGAGCTGCAGGAGGTGATTTCGCTTCTGGGCATGGAGGAGCTGAGCCCCGAGGACCGCCTCGCCGTGGCGCGCGCGCGGCGCATGGAGCGCTTCCTGACCCAGCCCTTCGCCGTGACCGAGCATTTCACCGGGCGCCCGGGCGCCTCGGCGCCGCTCGAGGCGACCCTGGACGGCGCCGAGGCGATTCTGGCCGGCGAGGCCGACTCGCTGGACGAAGAGGCGCTCTACATGACCGGCACGCTGGACGACGCGCGCACCCGCGCCGCGAGGCGCGGCGGGGCCGGAGAGGGGACCGGAGGGGGGGCCGGAGGGGGGGCCGCGCGATGATGCGCCTGCGCGTCATGACCCCCGTCGCCCAGGTGCTGGATGCGCCCGAGGTGGCCGCGATCCGGGCTGCGGACGCAAGCGGCGCATTCGGCATCCTGCCCGGACACGCCGATTTCGTGACTCTGCTCGAGACCGGCGCGCTCAGCTGGCGCGACCGCGCGGGCCGCGAATCGCATGTGGCGGTGCGGGGCGGGGTCCTGCGCGTCCGCGGCGGCGCGCCGGTCGAGGTGGCCGCCCGCGACGCGCGCTGCGGCGACGATCTGGCGGCGCTCGCGCGCGAGGTCCTGGCCGAATATTCCCGCCGCGACGCGGAGGAGACCCGCGCCCGCGCCGAGGCCGCGCGGCTGCATGTGGCCGCCGCGCGCCGCCTGCGCGAGGTGCTCGAGGCGCGGCGCCGCCCGGCCCCCGTTCCGGCGACGCCCGCCTTCGGCCCCGGCGCGGCGCCGGACGGGCGCGAGGACGACGCGCCATGAGCCCCGCCCGCGCCGACGGCCCCGACCGCCCGCAGGGCAAGGCCGCCGCCGCGGGCGACGGCGCCGGCCCGGCCGCCCGCGACGAGGGCGGGCGCGCGGCGCTGGCCGAGGCGCTTGAGCGCGAGGCGCGCCGGCGCGCGGCCGCCGACGCGCCCGGCGCGTTCTGGCGCGATCTGTCCGTGACGGGCGGGCTGGGGTGGCTGGTGGCCGCGCCGACCCTGGCGGCGGCGGCGCTGGGGCGCTTGCTGGACCTGCGGCTGGGCCAGGGGGGGCCTTCAGCGCCGGAGTGATCATGCCGGGCGCATCGCTAGGCGGCTGGCTGGCGTGGCGGCGCGTGCGCCGGGCCCAGCGCGCCGACCGCGCGCCCGACGCCAGGTCGGACCCCGCGCGCAAGAAGGAGGACGACGCATGACGCCCCCGACGCTTGCTCCTGCGCTTGAGGCGGCGGCGTTCGCGGCGGCCGGCGCGGCGCTTGGCATGGTCTATCTGGCGCTTCTGCGCCGCGCGACCCCCGCCGCCGGCGCGGCCGGCCCCATGCGCGCCGCGGCGCTGGCGCTTGGCCGGCTGACCCTGGCCGGCGCGGCGTTCTGGCTGGCGGCGCAACGGGGCGCGGGGCCGCTTCTGGCGCTGTTCGCCGGCTTCCTGCTGGCGCGGCGCCTGCGCATGCGCGCCGCGCTGCGCGAGCTGGACGCCGGCCCGCGCCCGCCCGCCCATCGCGGCGCGGACCCCGGCGCCCGCGACGCGCCCCAGGACGGGAAACGCCCATGACGACCAATCCCCTGACCCCCGAGATCCTGTTCCACCTCGGCCCGGTTCCCGTCTCGGCGGCGGTGGCGACGACGTGGCTGCTGATGTCGGCGATGACGCTGACCGCGGGCGCCATCATGCGGCGCCCGCGCATCGCGCCGGGCCGCGCGCAAGCCGCGCTCGAGATCGTGGTCGAGGCCATCGCGCGCCAGGCGGAAGAGATCCTGGGCCGCGACCCCTGGCCCTTCATGCCCCTGCTGGGCACGCTCTTCCTGTTCATCGCCAGCGCCAACCTGTCCGCGGCGGTTCCGGGCCTTGCGCCCCCCACCGGCCATCTGGAAACCCCCGCGGCGCTGGCGCTGATCGTGTTCTTCTCGGTGCACTGGCACGGGGTCCGCGCGCGCGGCTGGCGGGCCTATCTGCGGCGCTATGCCGAGCCCACGGCGTTGATGCTGCCGCTGAACCTTCTGGGCGAGATCACGCGCACCTTCTCGCTGATGATCCGCCTGTTCGGCAACATGATGAGCCACGAATTCGTCGTGGCGATCCTGCTGTCGCTGGCGGGCTCTCTGCTGCCGACGCCATTCATGGCGCTGGGCGTGCTGATCGGCCTGGTGCAGGCCTACATCTTCACCGTTCTCGCCGCCGTCTACATCGGCGCCGGTCTTGGCGTCGTCGAAACCTGAAAGGAGCCTCTCTCATGACGATCGAAACGATCTCGGTGATCTGCGCCGCGCTGGCGGTCAGCTTCGGCGCCATCGCCCCCGCGCTGGCCGAAGGGCGCGCCGTGGCCGCGGCGATGGAGGCGATCGCCCGCCAGCCCGAGGCGGCGGGGGTGCTCTCGCGCACATTGTTCGTGGGGCTCGCGATGATCGAGACGATGGCGATCTACTGCCTCGTGGTCGCGCTGCTTCTGCTCTACGCCAACCCTTTCGTCGGCTGACGCATGACCATCGACTGGTGGACGCTGGGGCTGCAGGCCGCGAACTTCCTGGTCCTCGCCTGGGTGTTGACGCGCGTTCTCTACCGCCCGGTGCGACAGGTGATCGCCGAGCGTCAAGCCCGCGTGAACGCCGCGCTCGACGCGGCGCGCGCGCGCGAGGCGGCCGCCGAGGAGGCGCGCCGCCGCCATGAGCGGGCGCTGGCCGAGTTCGAGGAGCGCAAGCGCGCCCTCGCCGCGCAGGCCGAAGCCGAGCTCGAGGCGTTGCGCGCGCAGCGCATCGCCAAGGCCGAGGCCGAAGCCGAGGCCATCCGCGAGGCCGCGCGGCGCGCGGCGCAAGAGACCCGCGCGCGCGCCATCGACGCCGCGCGGGCCGACATCGCCGCCCTGGCCGCCACGCTGGCCGGGCGCGTGCTGCAAAGCTTCGGCGTGGCCTGCGGCGCGGACGACGCGCCCGCGCAGATCGCCGCCTTCGAGCGCGCGCTGGCGCAGATGGAACCTGCCGAGCGCGCCGCGCTGGCCTCGCCCGGGGCGGACGCCGCGCTCGTCACCGCCCGCGCGCTGGACGAGGACGCGCGCGCCGCGTGGCGCGAGGCGCTTGGCCGTCTTGTCGGCGCGCCGCCGCGGCTGACCTTCCGCGTCGATCCCGCGCTGCTCGGCGGCTTCGTCCTGACCATGGGCGGCGCAGAGCTGCGGCTGGCCTGGGCCGATTTCCTGTCCGAAGCCCGCGCGCGCCTTGCAAGGAGCATGGACGATGCGCCCTGACGACCCAGCGGCCGACCCCGACGCCCCCGCCCCGACGCCCGACGCCGCGCTGCGCAGCTGGCTGCGCAAGGCGCGCGCGCAGGCGGCCGAGCTGAGCCCGCGCGCGCGTCTGTCCCATGTGGGGCGGGTTCTGCGGGTCGGAGATGGCGTGGCGCAGGTCGAGAACCTGCCGCGCTGCCGGCTGAATGAAAGGCTGATCTTCGGAAGCGGCGTCGAGGGCGTGGCCCTGACCGTCAGCGAAAGGCTGACGGGGATTGCGCTTCTGGGCCCCGACGCGGGGGTGCGCGCGGGCGACGCGGTGCGCGCCTCGGGCGACATCGTGCGCGTGCCCGTGGGCGAAGCGCTTCTGGGCCGCGTGATCGATCCTCTGGGCCGCCCGCTGGATGGCGGGCCCGCCCTGCGCGCCGCCGCCTCGCTGCCCGTCGAGCGCCCCGCGCCCCGCATCATGGATCGCGCGCCGGTCACGCAGCCGCTGCTCACGGGGCTGACGGTCATCGACGCGATGATCCCCCTCGGCCGCGGCCAGCGCGAGCTGATCATCGGCGACCGCAAGACGGGCAAGACCTCGATCGCGGTCGACACGATCATCAATCAATCGGGCCTCGACCGATCGGGCATCGACCGGTCGGGCGCCGGGCAAGCGGGCTCGGGCGTGATCTGCGTCTATTGCGCCATCGGGCAGAAGGCGTCCTCGACCGCGCGGGTGATCGACGCGGTGCGCCGCCACGGCGACCCCGGCAACTGCATCTTCGTGTTCGCGCCGCCCGAAGCGGCGCCCGGGCTGCAGTGGATCGCGCCCTATGCAGCATGCGCCATGGCCGAACACTTTCGCGACAACGGCCGCGATGCGCTGGTGGTGTTCGACGACCTGACGCGGCACGCGATCGTGTATCGGGAATTGTCGCTGCTGCTGCGCAGGCCGCCCGGCCGCGAGGCCTATCCCGGAGACGTCTTTCATCTGCATGCCCGCCTGCTCGAACGGGCGGCGCGGCTGTCGCCGGCGCTGGGGGGCGGCTCGCTCACGGCGCTGCCCATCGCCGAGACGCAGGCCGGAAACCTGACCGCCTACATCCCCACCAATCTCGTCTCGATCACGGACGGACAGATCTATCTCGAGCCGACGCTGTTCAACGAGGGCCAGAAACCGGCCGTCAACGTGGGGCTGAGCGTCAGCCGCGTGGGCGGCAAGACGCAGGCGCCCGCGCTGCGATCGGTGGCCGAGCGGCTCAAGCTGGAATACGCGCAGTATCTGGAGCTGGAGTCCTTCTCGCGCTTCGGCGCGGTGAGCGACGAGCGCGCCGCCGCGCGCCTGCGCCATGGCCGCCGCATCCGCGCGATCCTGCGGCAGGAAGAGCTGGCCCCCCTGCCCCTGCCCGCCCAGGCGGCGCTGCTGCTGGCGGCCGACGAAGGGCTGTTCGACCCGGTCCCCGAAGAGCGGGTTCCGCGGCTGGCGGCGGCGCTGCGGCGCGAACTGCCCCGGGCCGCGCCGGCGGCCTGGGCGCGCATTGCGCGCGAGCAGACCCTTGAGCCCGCCGATCGCGCGACCCTGCTCGATGCCGCGCGCGCGCTGATCGCGCAGGATGCGGCGGCAAGCCGGGATGCGGGCGCGTGAGCGACAAGCTGCCCCATATCCGCGGGCGAATCGCCGCGCTGCGCAGCTTTCACGAGATCGTCCGGGCGCTGCAATCGCTGGCCGCGGCCCAGTCGCGCGCCGCCGCCCCGGCGCTCGAGGCCGCGCGCGCCCACCTCGCGGCGACGCGCCAGGCGCTGGCGGCCTTCGCGCCCGGCCTGCTTGCCGATCTTGCGCCCGGCGCCGCCGAAGACGCGCCGCTAGCGCCCGCCTTCGGGCCGCAAAGCGCGCGCGCCGACGCGCCGGAGACCGGGCCGGCGGCCGCGCCGCGCGCGACGCTGCTGGTCATGGGCTCGGAACATGGCTTCGTCGGCGCGATGAACGCCCGCCTCGCCGCGCGCGCCGTCAGGGCGCTGGCGCCCGGCGAGGCGCTCGAGGTCGTCGGCGCGCGTCTTGCGCGGACCCTTGCGCAGGAAAGCGGACGCGCGCCGGACGCCGTGCTGCCCATGCCGGCGCGGATCGCCTCGGCCCCCGAACTGGCCGCGCGTCTGGCGGCGCGCCTGGCGCGCGCGCCTTCGCTGCGCCTGATCCACGCGCCATGCGGGCGCGGCGGGCCGCAAGCGCCCGTCCTGACGCGCCTGGCGCCGCACCGCCTCGATCCGGCCGCCGCGCGGCCCCCGTCGGGGCTGGACGCCCCGCTCGCCCAGCTTGCGCCGGACGCGCTTGCGGCCGGCCTGGCCGACGAGCTGCTCTTCTCGCGCATCGCCGCCGCGCTGGTCGAAACCATGGCCGCCGAGAACGCCGCGCGCCTTGAGGTCATGCGCGCCGCCGACCGCAACATCCGCGAGAAGCTTGCCGAGCTGACGCGCCAGTCGCTCATCCTGCGTCAGGACGAGATCACCGAGGAAATGATGGATGTCCTGACCGGCGCCGAGGCTTTGCGCCAGGCCGAGGAAGATCCCCTCTGAGCGCCGCCCATGGGGCCGCCCTTCGCGCCTGCGCACGGCGCCGGCGGGGCGCGCAAGAGCCCGCGCCCGGCCATCGCCCCGCGCGCCATGCCGCCCCGCGCCGTCCGGCGGCGCCGCCGCCCGCCGCGCCGGCCGGGCGCGGGCGCCGCCGCGCTCAGGCGACGGCGCGCGACAGGGCGCACTGGCTCCAGAGCGCGTGCAGCGCCTGCGCCAGATGCTCGATGTCGGCGTCGGTGTGGTAGGGCGAGGGCGTGAAGCGCAGCCGCTCGGTGCCCTTGGGCACGGTGGGGTAGTTGATGGGCTGGACGTAGATGCCGTAATCCTCGAGCAGGATGTCCGAGATCATCTTGCACTTGACCGGATCGCCCACCATCACGGGCACGATGTGGCTGGGGTTGTCCATGTGCGGGATGCCCAGCTGATCGAGCCGCCGGCGCAGCTTGCGCACGGCCTCCTGATGGGCCTTGCGCTCGACGTCGCTGGTCTTGAGATGGCGGATCGAAGCGCAGGCGCCGGCCGCCACCGCCGGCGGCAGCGAGGTGGTGAAGATGAAGCCCGAGGCGAAGCTGCGCACGAAGTCGCACAGCGCCGCCGAGGCGGCGATGTAGCCGCCCATCACGCCGAAGGCCTTGCCCAGCGTGCCCTCGATCACGGTCAGGCGGTGCATCAGCCCCTCGCGCTCGGCCACGCCGCCGCCGCGCGGGCCGTAAAGCCCGACGGCGTGCACCTCGTCGAGATAGGTCATGGCGCCGTAGCGCTCGGCCACGTCGCAGATCTCCTTGATCGGGGCGATGTCGCCATCCATCGAGTAGACGGATTCGAAGGCCACGATCTTGGGCGCGTCGGGGTCCAGATCGGCCAGCTTGCGCTCCAGATCCTCGACGTCGTTGTGCTTCCAGATGCGCTTTTGCGCGCGCGAATGGCGGATGCCCTCGATCATCGAGGCGTGGTTGAGCGCGTCGGACAGCACCACGCAGCCCGGCAGGCGCGCGGCCAGCGTGCCCAGCGCCGCCCAGTTCGACACGTAGCCCGAGGTGAACAGAAGCGCCGCCTCCTTGCCGTGCAGATCCGCCAGCTCGCGCTCCAGCTCGACGTGATGCACGTTGGTGCCCGAGATGTTGCGCGTGCCGCCCGCCCCCGCGCCGCAGCGGTCGATGGCGTCCTTCATCGCCTGGCGCACCTTGGGATGCTGCCCCATGCCCAGATAGTCGTTCGAGCACCAGACCACCACTTCCTGCTCGCGCCCGTCGGCGCGGCGGCGCGCGCGCGGAAAGGCGCCGGCCTCGCGCTCGAGATTGGCGAAGATGCGGTAGTTCCCCTCGCGGCGCAGCGAATCCAGCTCGCTCTGGAAGAAAGCTTCGTAATCCATCAGGTCCTCCGGCTGACCGCGCGGGGCGCGGCGCGTGGGTCGCAGGCGGCTGTATCGCCCGAATGGTTGCGTGGCTGCATTGACTTCGATCAAGTTACCCCCCACGCGCGGGCGGGGCAATGCGGCCTTTGCCGCAGGGGGCGGCGTTAAGATTGGTTCATCTTGATCATTCGCCGTTCACATCCGATATTCCTCTCATCGTCCGCGTTCGAAGACCATGCGTCGTGATTTCCGCCCGCGTTCCGCAATCGGGGAACGCGCGAAACGTCGATAACCAGGAACCGCCATGTTCAGGACCGCTCTTCTTTCGCTTGCCGCGGCAAGCCTCGTCTCGGCCGCCCAGCCCGCGGGCGCGGCGGTGATCGATTTCATCGACCATATCGACAACGTCGCCGGCGAAGCCGCCGTGGGCGCGCCGAACGGCCATGCCAACCCCGTCGTCATCGGCGGCGTGAGCATGGTGCTGGGCGGAACCGCCGGGGGCGATCCGGCCTATGCCTATTTCGACCGCGGCGGCGCGGGCGTGGGCGTTTGCAAGACCGTGACCGCGAGCGCGCAGTGCAGCCCCTCGAGCGACGACAACGTGACGACGGGCGAGATCCTGAGCGTCGCCTTCCTCGAAAATCTCGAGATCACGGGGCTGTCCTTCCGCAACTCGGTCCACCGGCCGGTCTTCTCGGGCAGCGTGGACATCTCGTGGGACGGCGGCGACAACTACAGCAGATACGCCCTGGCCGGAGATCTGCCGGTTTCCGCGCGCGTGTCGGCCTTCACCGACATCCTGCTGCGCTATGTGGATGACGAGTTCTATCTGAGCGCCATCAGCTTCGAGCGCACGCCCTCGGGCGCCTCGGCCGTGCCGCTGCCCGGCGCGGGCCTCTTGATGGGCGCGGGTCTGCTGGCGCTGGGCGCCGCCGCGCGCCGCCGCCGCGCCCGGGCCTGAGCCGCGGCGCGCGGCCAGAGGGGCCGCGCCCGCCGCCCCGCGCCCCGGAAGCGAGCACGTCCGGGGCGCGCGCCGCCTCATTCCAGCGAGCCTTCGCCGTCGCCCTCGGGGGTCACGTCCAGCACCGCCGCGCGCATGGTGATGGTCGGCTCGCCCGGCTTGCAGTCCTTCATGCAGGGCTCGTCGAACACGAAGGTTTCGGTCTGCAGGCGGTCGTCATCCTTGAAGTTCGGCTCGTTGGGCAGCCGGACCGACAGGAAGTTCTCGCGCGAGAGCACGAAATCCTCGTCCACCAGGTCGTTGAGGTAAAGCAGGTAGGCGGTGATGGCGTAGACCTCGTCATGCGACAGCGACTGCGCCGCGCCGAAGGGCATGGCCCGGTGCACATAGTCATACACCGTCGACAGATAGGGCCAGTAGGAGCCGATCGTCTTGATCGGCCGGTCCGCGGTCAGCGTGCCCTGACCGCCCGCCAGAACGGGCCAACGGCCGACCGCCTCGCCGAAATCGCCATGGCAGACGGCGCAGTTGTCGGAATAGAGCTCTTCGCCCTCGGCCACGCCGCCCCGCCCCTCGGGCAGGCCGACGCCGTCGGGGCGCACGTCGATGTCCCAGGCGGCGATCTCGTCGGGCGTCGCCGGGCGGCCCAGCCCCAGCGGGCCGGCCGATGCGGGGGCCGCCTGCAGGCCCGCGGCAAGGGCCAGGATCAGGCCAAGCTCAGGAAACCTCGACATTTTCCGCCTCTCCGTTCTCGTTCACATACCAGGTCTGGATGCCGTTGTTGTGGTAGATCGAGTTCACGCCCCGCACCGAGCGCAGCGCGTCCTTGGTGGGCTGGACGTAGCCGGTGCTGTCGATGGCGCGGCTTTGCAGGTAAAGCGGCCGGCCGTCCCAGTCGAACTCGTGATAGAAGCGGTGGATCGACTTGTCGAAGCTGGGGCCGTCGAGCCGCGCCGGAAGCCAGTTGCGCCCGCCGTCGAGCGAGACGTCCACGCGCCGGATCGTGCCGCGCCCCGACCAGGCGATGCCGGTGATGACGGTTCGGCCCTTGCCATGCGTGATCGGGGCCTGCGGGCTGGGGCTGGTGATGACCGATTTGGCGTCCATCTCCCAGGTGAAGCGGCGCGCGGTCCCGTCGGGCAGAAGGTCGGTGTATTTCGAGGTCTCTTCGCGGTGGTGCCAGGGCTTGTCGCCGATCTCGAGCCGGCGCAGCCACTTGACCCACATGTTGCCCTCCCAGCCGGGCACGACCAGCCGCGCGGGATAGCCCTGTTCGGGGCGCAGCGCCTCGCCGTTCATCTTGAAGGCGACCATGCAGTCGTCCAGCGCCTTCTCGATCGGGATCGAGCGCGTCATCGCCGCCGCGTCGGCCCCTTCGGCCAGCATCCACTTGCCCGCCGGCTTGAGGCCGCATTCCTCGAGGATCGTGCGCAGCGGCACGCCCGTATACATGACGTTGTGGATCATGCCATGGGTGAACTGCACGCCGTTGAGCTGGGCGCCGCGCCACTCCATGCCCGAATTGGCCGCGCATTCCAGGAAATAGACCTTGTTCACGCGCGGGAACCGCTTGAGGTCCTCGAGGGTGAAGACCAGCGGCGTCTCGACCAGCCCGTGGATCATCAGCCGCCACTGCGCCGGGTCCACCTGCGCCACGCCGCCGTGGTGGCGCTCGAAGCACAGGCCGTTGGGGGTGATGATGCCGTCCAGCTCGTGCAGCGGCGTGAAGTTGACCGAGCTGACCGGATCGGCCGTCAGCCAGGGCACGTTGCGGCGCACCACATGCGCCTCGTATTCGCTGGGCATGCCGTAGGGGTTGGCGTCCACCCCCTCGCCCAGGGTCGTCGTCCAGTCCGGCAGCTCGAGGATCGCCGGATCGCCCGCCGCCCGCGCCGCGCCCACCGCCGCCAGCGCGCCGCCGGCGGCGAGGCTTCCGGTCAGGAAGGCGCGCCGCGACGCCTTGGGCTGCCTGCTCTCGTCGCTCATCTTCATCCTCCGATGGTCGTGGGAACCCTGGGGTTCGCTCCGATCTCGCATTCTCTTATTCGACTTTACGCATATCAACGCCGCGACGCGGCCCCGCGCGCCGCACCCCTCAGCGGCCCGCCACGCGCACCGTGGCGTTGGGGTCGATGCGCACCACGCCCTTGCGCTTGACGAAGCTCTCGACCACGTCCCAGATCGCGGGGCCTTCCGTGCCCTCGTTCACCGAAGCCCAGCCCGCCACCACATAGCTGCGCTGCGGGTCGATCGGGCTGCCGTCGCGCAACAGCGTCATGGACGAGATGCGCCGCCCCATCGGCGCGTTCGGGTCGATGGCGTAGCCCATGCCGCCCACGCGCACCATGTCGCCGCCCTGCTGATAGTAGGGGTCGGGGTTGAACAGGTTGTCGGCCACGTCCTCGAGCACGGCCTTGAGCTGCTCGCCCGTCATCTCGGTGCGGTAGGCGGCCGGATAGGTCATGGCCGTGGCGTTGAACAGGTCCTCGCGGGTGATCGGCTCGCCGGGCAGCAGGCTGGGCCCCCAGCGGAAGCCGGGCGACAGGGCGATGTCGGCCTCGCGCTCTTCGATGAGGGCGTTGCAGATCAGATCGTCCCACGAGCCGTTGAAGTTGCCGCGCCGGTAGAGCAGGCTTTCGGTCGTGCCCAGCACCTCTTCGAGCTGCGCCTTGAAGGGCGCGCGCTCGGCCTCGATCAGCGCCGCCACCTCGGGGTCGGGCGCGATGACGTCCGAGAAGACGGGGATCAGCTTGTGCCGCCAGCCGCGCAGGGCGCCGTCGCGCACGTCCAGATCCAGCCGCGCCACGAACTTGCCGTTCGAGCCCGAGGCCAGCAGCAGCGTCTTGCCGACGACGAGCGGCTCGGGCAGCGCGTCATGGGTGTGGCCGGTCAGGATCACGTCGATGCCGGGCACGCGCGCGGCCATCTTGCGGTCCACGTCGAAGCCGTTGTGCGAGAGCAGCACCACCAGATCGGCGCCTTCCTCTTCGCGCACCTGGGCGACGACCTCGCGCATGCGCTCCTCGCGCACGCCGAAGCTCAGATTGGGGAACATCCAGCGCGGATTGGCCACCGGCAGGTAGGGAAAGGCCTGGCCGATGACCGCGATGCGCACGCCGCCGCGCTCGAAGATCCTGTAGGGCTCGTAGGCGGGCTCTTCCCACTCGGCGTCGAAGATGTTGGCGCCGAGGAAGGGGAAGTCCAGCGTCTCGACGATCTCGTTGACGCGATCGACGCCGTAGGTGAATTCCCAATGCGAGGTCATGGCGTCGGGGCGCAGGGCGTTCATGACGTTGACCATGTCCTGCCCGCGCGTGGCGTTGGCGGTGTAGCTGCCCTGCCAGGTGTCGCCCCCGTCCAGAAGCAGCGCGTCGGGCCGGTCGGCGCGGATGGCGTTGACGACCGTGGCCACGCGGTCAAGCCCGCCCATGCGCCCGTAGCTGCGCGCCAGGGCGACGAAATCGAGATAGGTGAAGGCGTAGGCCTCGGGCGTGCCGGGCCTGAAGCCGAACAGCTGCAGGAAGTCGGCGCCCGTGACGTGCGGCGGCTGGCCCGCGGCCTCGCCGACGCCGATGTTGATTTCGGGCTCGCGGAACCAGATCGGCTTGAGCTGCGCGTGGATGTCGGTGACGTGGATGAGCGTCACGTTCCCGGTGGTCTCGAACTCCAGCAGCTGATCCTGGGTCAGGGACTGCGCGGCCATCAGCCGCCCCCACCCTCCTGCGGCCGAGCCGCCGACGATGGCGGACGCCGCCGCGGCGGCCTGGAGGAAATCCCGGCGGGAAATCATGCGTCGCTCTCCTGTGATGAGGTCTTCTTCGCGCCCCTGGCGAAGGGGCGAGGGCGCGCCGCGCGCAAAGGCGCGGCGCGCGCCGGTCAGTTGCGCACGGCCGGAGTCTCGATGCCCAGCCCCTCGCCGCGGACGGCCAGATAGGCCTCGAGCGCGACGAACTCGTCCGAGCCGCGCTTGAAGGGTTCGGCGCGGATGTTCTCCATGCAGCCCTTGAAGCGGCGATGCAGCGAGCCCAGCCCCTGCCACTTGAAGCGGTAGGTCGGAAAGCCGTTGATATGCCCCTGGCTCAGATGGTCGGCGCGGATCATCTTGCCGTAATTGTCCTCGTGGCAGTTCGAGCAGGCCAGATCCAACTGGCCGAAGCGCGTGTAGTAGAGCTCCTTTCCCTTCTCGATCCACTCGGCCATGGGGCCGTCCTTCTGGATCTTCATCGGGTAGCCGCGCGCCTGCTTGCCGACCAGCGCGGTCATGGCCAGCATCTCGCGCGATTCCCACTTCCAGGGCTCGGCCTTCATGTTCTCGGTGCGGCAGGCGTTGATCTGGTTCTCGAGCGTGAAGGGGCGGCCGGCCTTCTCGTTCCACTTGGGATAGCCGGCGCGCACGCCCTTCATGCTTTCCTCGACGTCGCCATGGCACGAGGCGCAGGACTTGCCCGCCTCGCCATCGACCGCGTCCCACAGCGACTGGCCGTAATCGACCGCGACCATGGCCGGGTTCTCGAAGTCGTCGGCCTCGAGCGCCTGGGTCTCGTCGCTGCGAAAGCGCCAGCCGGACACGATCTCGGGCAGCGGGTGGCCCGGCGGCGCCGGCACCTTGGTCGCGATCTTGACGCCGTCGATCACCAGCTCGTCATCGTCGTAATCGGCCAGGGCGGCGCCGGCGCCCATCGCCGCGATCACGCCCAGGGCCGCCGCCCTCTTGATGATGCGTGCCGTCATGTCGGTGTTCCTCCCCGTATGTGCCGCCCCTTTGGCGGGGCGTTCTTCGGCCCGGCCCCGCGCACGGGGCCGGCGCGCGTCAGGCGATGGCGATCTTGCTCGAGGTCTCGTAGACCGAGCCGTCGTCGTCGGTCCAGGCGAAGCGCAGCTCGCCCGGGCCGGGCACCTTCATCTCGAAGCGGATGTAGGGGTTGGCCGAGACCGCCGGATGCAGATCGGCGCTGACGACCTCTTCGCCCTCGAAGGTGGCGACGAACTTGTTGATGATCTTGCGCGGAATGCGCTCGCCGGTCTTGCTGTCCTTGCGCTGGCCCGATTCCATCGGGTGGCTGATGAGCGTCTTGATCTCGATGATCTCGCCGACGGCGGCCTTCTTGGGCGCCTTCACGCGGGGTTTGATCTTGGCCATGAGTGTTCTCCTGATCCCTGGGTCAGCCGCCGCAGCCGCCGATGGTCACCTTCACCGTGCGCGCGGCGCGCCCGAAGCTGCCGTCGGCGAATTTCGCCACCGCGATCACGTCCTGCGTGCCGGCCAGGCGGATGCGGGTCGAGGCGGCGGGAACGGCCAGCTTGCCGAAATGGAAGGTCGCGACGTCGGGATTGGGGTTGCCCGCCGCCAGGATGAGGATCGCCTCGGCGCCCTCGGCCGCGACCGAGATCGGCACCGTGTTGCCGTTCTCGGCGATCTCGGGGGCCTCGACCTCGACGCCGCCCTCCTTGACCGGCGCGCCTCCGGCGAAGGCGGCGATGGCCGCCTCGACGTCGGCGTGCTCGGCGGCCCGAAGCGCCCCCGCGGGCAGGGCCGCAAGCGCGGCCCCTGCGGCCGCCAGCTGCAGCGCGTCGCGTCGGTTGAGTTTCATGCGGTGTTCCTCCTGATGGTGCTGCGGAGCGGCGCCGGGCGCCGGGTCCGCGTCATTCTTCCTTGAGCGTGAGCAGATAGGCGACCACGTCCTCGACCTGCTGGGCGGTGAGGATGGGCTTGCCCGCGAATTTCTTGAGCGGCCGGTTGAAGCCGCTGTCCTTGTAGAAGGCGGGCATGATCGTGCCCTCGAAGGTCTTCTTCGAGTTGACCAGGATGCCGCGCAGCTCGGCCTCGCTCCAGCGATCGGCCACGCCGTCGAGCGGGGGGCCGATCTCGCCGTGGAAGGGCTCGTCGGCCATGTCGGAATTGGCGTGGCAGGCCAGGCAGTTGCCCAGCTTGCGGTCGATGAACACGGCCCTGCCGCGGGCCGGATCGCCGGGCGCGTCGGTCAGGCGCTGCGGCACGGCCGAGCCGTCGAAGCGCACCTCGGCGGGCGCGGTTTCGGCCGCCCAGGCGCCGCCGGCCAACGCCGCCGTCAGAGCAGCCGCGGTCAGAATTCGCGGTGCAGCCATTGCTGTTCCTCCCCCTTCGTCTTTCTCGTTCCGGCGCCGGGCCTGCCGCCGGGCCGCCCATGGGTTGCCCAAGGGTTGTGTGTGAAACTAAACGGGCCGGGACGAGCGGGCAAACATTAAATTCAAGAAATCGAATTTTTCGATTCGCCCGCCGCGTCGCGCTGCGGCGCAACATCATTGCGCCGCGCGCCCGGCTACTGGCCCTTGCGCCGCGCCTCGATCATCCGGGCGTGGTAGCGCTGGAAGGGCTCGTCGCCCTCGTAGCCCTTGTCGAGCACCCATTGATACATGTCGCGCGTCGTGCCCTTGCCGAAGGCGCCGGGCATGGTGGCCACGGCGGCCTGCGCGGCGTTGCGGCCGTCCTCGGGCGGGGTATCGGGCATGAACAGCGCCGTCGGCGTGAACAGCACGCCCCAGCGGCGCACGGCCTCCTTCTCGGTCAGCGTCGCGCCGTCAAGGTCGGTCACCTCCTCGTCGCCGAACATGTTGATCTGCACGACCATGAAGTTGCGGGCGATGAAGTCCGCGATCTCGGGGTCCGAGTAGACCTCCTCGTGCATCTTCTTGCAGTAGATGCAGCCGCGCTGCTCGATGAACAGCACAAGGCGCTTGCCCTGCTCGCGCGCGGTCTGGATGTCCTCGCGCAGGTCCTTGAAGGTGTATGAGAACCAGGGCTGCTTGTGCAGGCCGTCCTCGCCGATCTCGACCGCGCGGGCGGCGCCGGCCGCGGCCAGGGCCGCCAGCGCCAGGGCGGCCGCGCGCAGGGTTTTCCATCGCAGCATCGTCGTCTCTCCTCTTCAGCGCAGCGTCCCGATGTCGGGCGCCACGTCCAGCATCCACTGGGCGATGCGGTTCACGCTGCCCGTCGCGATGAGCGCGGCGAACAGCACCAGCGCCGCGCCCATGACCTTTTCGACCAGGCCCAGATGGCGGCGAAAGCGCGCCGCCCAGCGCATGAACGGCCCCGCGAAGGCCGCCGCCAGGACGAAGGGCAGCGTCATGCCCGCCGCATAGGCCGCCAGAAGCGCCGCGCCGCGGGCGGCCGTCTCGGTTCCGGCCGCCGCGAACAGGATGGCCGCCAGCACCGGCCCCACGCAAGGCGTCCAGCCGAAGGCGAAGGCGAGGCCCGCGACATAGGCGCCGAGCGGCCCCAGCGCCCTTGTCTCGGTCTCGATCCGCGCCTGGCGAAAGAGCAGCGCGATGCGGAACACGCCCAGAAAGTGCAGCCCCATCAGCAGGATCACGCCCGCCGCCGCCCAGCGCAGGACGTCGAACCATTCGCGCAGCGCCTGTCCGAAGCTCGAGGCCGCCGCGCCCATGCCCACGAAGATCGTCGCCACCCCCAGCGCGAAAAGCAGCGCCGCGGTCACCGCCCGCCGGCGCGCGCCCGGGCGCGGCCGCCCCTCGGCGCCCAGCTCGGCCACCGACAGCCCCGCCATGTAGGCCAGATAGAAGGGAACGATCGGCAGAATGCACGGCGACAGGAAGGACAAGAGCCCCGCCCCCGCCGCGCTCCACAAGCCTATGTCGAAATCCATGCGCATCCTCCCCGGCGCGTCCTTTGCGCCACGTTACATTTTCATATATGTTTTTGTCGATATTTGCGTCCGCCACCCCACCCACCGCCCCACCGACGGAGAAGGCATGCCCCGATTCACGCGCCTCCTGATCCTTGCGGCCCTGTGCGCGCTGGGCGCCGCCGCCGCGCCCCGCGCCGCCGAGCTGGTGATGATCGAAGAGCCCGGCTGCGGCTGGTGCGAGCGCTGGAACGCCGAGATCGGCGGCATCTACGACCGCACCGACGAGGGCCGCCGCGCCCCGCTGCGCCGCGTCGAGGCGCATGCGCAGGATGCGCTCGGGCTGACGCGGCGCGCGCCCTTCACCCCGACCTTCATCCTCATGGATGAGGGGCGCGAGATCGGCCGCATCGAGGGCTATCCCGGCCCGGACTTCTTCTGGCCGCTGCTGGGCAGGCTGCTCGACCGGCTGCCGGCCCGGGCGCCCGCCCCGAGCCAACCCGGCGCGGAGGCCCCCGCCAGCTGACCGCGCGCCACGCCGCCGGGCCTCGCGCCGGCCCTTGCGACGCGCCCGGACGCCGCCCGTCGCAGGCCCGCGCCCGCGGCGCCGCGCCATGCCCGGCGCGCCGCGCCCAAGGCGCCTTGTCGCCAAGCCCGCGCCGGGCAGTTGCGCCCGGCCCCGCGAAAGGCATGATCGGAACGAGGCGCGGGGCCCAAGCCCGCATCCGATCGCACGAGGTCAGGCATGGCTTTCATCTCCGAACCCGAACTTGCCGCGCTTGCGGGGCTGGCGGGAGGCGCCGCGCTTGGACTTGCGGCGCGGCTGGGGCGGTTCTGCACGCTGGGCGCGGTCGAGGATGCGATGCTCGGCGGCGACTGGACGCGGGCGCGCATGTGGGCGCTGGCGCTGGCGACGGCGATCGGGCTGACGCAGCTGGCCGCGGCGCTCGGGCTGTTTTCGCCGGCCGATTCGATCTATCTGCGCCAGGCATGGAACCCGGCCGCGACGATCCTGGGCGGCCTGGCCTTCGGCTACGGCATGGCGCTGGCCGGAGGCTGCGGCTACGGCGCGCTGGCGCGGCTGGGCGGGGGCGATCTGCGCGCGCTGGTCATCGTGCTGGTGATGGGCGTGTCGGCCTACATGACCATCGGCGGGCCGCTGGGCTGGCTGCGCGAGGCGCTGTTCCCACCGCGCTTTCTCGAGCAGGGCGAGACGCCGCCCACCCTGTCGGCGCTGATCGGGGCGCAGGACGGAACGCTGGCCGCCGCGCTGACGGCGGCGCTGGCGCTGGCCGCCTTCGCGCCGGGCGGTCTGGCGCGAAGGCCCGCCCAGGCGGCGTGGGCGGCGACGGCCGGCGCGGCGGTGGCCGCGGGCTGGGTCTGCACCGGGCTTCTGGCCGCGCGCGCCTTCGAGCCCATCCAGGTCGAGAGCCATACCTTCGCCGCGCCGCTGGGCGAGACGCTGCTTTACCTGATGACCGCCACCGGCGCGGCGCCCAGCTTCGGGGTCGGCTCGGTGGCGGGGGTGACGCTGGGCGCGCTGGCGGGCAGCCTCGTGCGCGGGCAATTCCGCTGGGAGGCCTGCGACGACGCCGCAGAGCTTGGCCGCCAGATGCTGGGCGCCTTCCTCATGGGCGCGGGGGGCGTGACGGCGCTGGGCTGCTCGGTCGGCCAGGGGCTGTCGGCCTTCTCGACGCTGGCGACGAGCGCGCCCGCGGCGACGCTGGCCATGGCCGCCGGCGCGGCGCTGGGGCTGCGGCAGCTTGTGCGCGGGTTCCACGGAATCTGACGCCATGGGCATGACGTCATGGCGCAATAGACATGGCGCGCGGGCGGTCGCGCCGGTAACTTCATGTCCCAGCCTCGCCGCGGCTCGCAGCCGCCCGGGGCCGGCGCGCGGGCCGTGGGCCGCCTCATGATCCGGGCGCGCGCAGGCCGCGCCGCCGGGCGGGCGCGACGCCGCGCCATCGACAAGAAGCACGACCGCAACAGGGAGCCGACGCCATGAAACTGATCCGCATCGCCGCCGCCGCGCTGGGCGCGTTGGGCGCGCTGTCGGGCGCCGCGCAGGCGCAGGAATACGTCTTCAAGCTGCATCATTTCCTGTCGGCCAAGGCGCCGGCGCATGCCAGGATGCTCGAACCCTGGGCGCGCCGCGTCGAGGCCAATTCCGGCGGCAAGGTCAAGATCGAGATCTACCCCGCCATGTCGCTGGGCGGAAAGCCGCCCGAGCTGATCCAGCAGGTGCGCGACGGCGTCGTGGATCTGGTCTGGACCGTGAACGGATACACCCCCGGCGCCTTTCCGCGCACCGAGGCGTTCGAGCTGCCGGGCGTGTTCCTCAACGACCCCGCGGCGGCGAACGTGGCCATGCGGCGCATGTTCGACGACGAGCTGTCCAAGGACTACGACGGCGTCGAGGTGATGTTCCTGCACGTCCACGCCGGCCAGGGCATCCACATGGTCGACAAGCTGGTGCGCAAGCCCGAGGACTTCGCCGGGCTCAAGCTGCGAATCCCCACCCGCACCGGCGCCTGGGCGATCGAGGCGCTGGGCGCCGCGCCCGTGGCCATGCCCGTGCCCGAGCTGCCCCAGGCGCTGAGCAAGAAGGTGGTGGACGGCGCGCTGATCCCGTGGGAGATCATCGCCCCCCTGCGCCTTCAGCAGCAGACCCGCTACCAGATCGAGGGTCATGACCAGACGCGCATCGGCACCACCACCTTCCAGGTCTCGATGAACAAGGCGCGCTGGGACTCGCTGCCCGACGACGTCAAGAAGGCCTTCCGCGACGCCTCGGACGAGGACTGGCTGCGCGAGGTCGGCCGCATCTGGCGCGCCAGCGACGACGCGGGCATCGCGCTGGCGGTCTCGGCGGGCAACGAGCATGTGGTCCTCACGCCCGAAGAGACCGACGCGCTGCTGGCCGCGCTCGAGCCCGTGCAGCGGCGCTGGATCGAAGAGGTCTCGGCCCGCGGCATCGACGGCGCGGCGCTGATCGCGCGCGCCCGCGCGCTGATGGCGCAGAACGCGAGCCGCTGAGCCGATGACGCGCGAGAATGCGCGGCCCGCCGCCGGCGACATGGCCGGCGGCGCGGCGCGCGGCCCCCACGACGCCCCCGACCACGCCCCCGACGACGCCCCCGGCCCGTTCGAGCGGGCGCTGGCCCGCGCGGCCGAGCTGTGGGCGCTGGGCGGGGGCGCGCTGTTGTGCGCGGTGGTTCTGATGAATGTGTGGTCGGTGGTCGCCTCGGCGGTGGCGGGGGCGCCCTTTCCGGGCGATTTCGAGCTGACCGAGATGGGCGTGTGCGTGGCGGTCTTCGCCTTCCTGCCCCATTGCCAGATGAGCGGGGCGAACGTGACGGCCGACATCTTCACCATGGGCGCCTCGCGGCGTTGGCTGGCGGCGTTCTCGCTGGCGGGCAGCCTGGCGGCGCTGTGCTTCTCGGCGCTGCTGCTGTGGCGCATGTGGTTCGGCATGACCGACCAGATGACCTACGGATACACCACGGCGATCCTGCAGATCCCGCACTGGCAGGCCTTCGCGCTGATCCTGCCCTCGCTGGCGCTGCTGGCGGCGGCTTCGGCCGCGACTCTGGCGCGGGATCTGCGCGCGCTGCTGCGGAGCTGAAGCGATGAACGACGCCCTTGCGACCGGCCTTGGCGGGCTGGCGGTCCTGGTCGCGCTGATCGCGCTGCGCATGCCCATCGCCTATGCGATGATCCTGGTGGGCGGCGTCGGGGTCGCGCTGCTGAACGGCCCCGACATCTTCATGAGCCAGCTCAAGACGCTGGCCTACGGGCAGTTCTCGATCTACGACCTGAGCGTCGTGCCGATGTTCGTGCTCATGGGCGCGATCGCCACGCGCGCCGGGCTCAGCCGCGACCTGTTCCGCGCCGCGGCGGCCTGGCTGGGCTGGCTGCCCGGCGGCGCGGCCATGAGCGCCATCGCCGCCTGCGCGGGCTTCGGCGCGGTGTGCGGCTCGTCGCTGGCCACGGCCTCGACCATGGGCCAGGTGGCGCTGCCCGAGCTGCGCCGGCTGGGCTATTCGGACGCGCTGGCCACGGGAACGCTGGCCGCGGGCGGCGTGCTGGGCATCCTGATCCCGCCCTCGGTGGTGCTGGTCATCTACGCCGTGATCGTCGAGGCGAACATCGTCACCATGTTCATGGCGGCGTTGATTCCCGGCATCCTGGCGGTGCTTCTGTTCCTGGCCACCATCGCCTTGTATGTGCGCCTGCGCCCCGAAGCGGGCCCCGCCGCGCCGCGTCCGACAAGGGCCGAGCTGACCGAGGCCAGCCTGCGCGTCCTGCCGGTTCTGGGCATCTTCGCGCTGGTCATCGGCGGCATCTATCTGGGCTTCTTCAACCCGACGCCGGCGGCCTCGATCGGGGCGTTCCTGGTGTGGATCTACGGCGCGGCGCGCGGCACGGTCGGGCTCAAGGCGCTGCGCGGCGCGCTGCTCGAGACGGCGCGCACCACGGGCATGATCTATCTGATCCTGCTGGGCGCCGAGATGCTGAAGATCTTCATGTCGCGCGGCGGCGTTCCCCAGGCCATGGCCGAGTGGATGGCGAACTCGGGCCTCGCGCCGATGGCGGTGTTGCTGATCCTGCTGGCCGCGCTGATCGCGCTGGGCTGCCTGATGGACAGCCTGTCGATGATCCTGCTGGTCATCCCCTTCTTCTGGCCGGCCCTGGTCGAGATCAACGGCGGCGACTACGTGCCCGCCGCCGAGGCCGCCTTCGGCATGACGACCGAGGATCTGAAGGTCTGGTTCGGCATCCTGGCGCTGATCGTGGTCGAGCTGGGGCTGATCACGCCGCCGGTGGGGATGAACGTGTTCGTCATCTCGGCCCTGTCGGGCGGAGTGCCCATGCGGCGCACCTTCCTCGGCGTGGCGCCCTTCTTCTTCGCCGAGCTGATCCGCGTGGGGCTGCTCATCGCCCTGCCGGCGCTGACCCTGTGGCTGCCGCGGGCGCTGTCCTGACGCCCGCGCGCGGCGCTCAGCCCGCCTCGGGCGCCGGGGCGGGCAGGAAGCGGTCGGCCGCGGCGGCGGCGCGCGCCTGCGCCTCGGCCAGCCGCGCCTCGAGCGCCGCGACGTCGGCGGCCCCCGTCGCGCGGCACAGCACGCCGCGCAGCTCGGCGCCGAAGGCCTCGGGGCGCGGGTCGCCGTCCAGCGCGACGCGGGTCAGCTGCTGCACCGCGCTCTGAAGGCGGCGCGCGGCGATCAGCGCCTCGGCCTCGTCGGCGCCGAGCCGCCCCGCCTCGGCCAGCGCCGCGATCGCCGCCTCGGCGCCGGCGGGGCGTCCGCGCCCCAGGATCAGCGCGCCGGCCTGGGCGACGAAGTCGATGTCCATCAACCCGCCCGCGGCATGCTTGACGTCCCACGGATCGGCGCGGCGCGCGCCATGCGCCGCGGCGACGCGCGCGCGCATCCGGGCGGCGTCGGCCAGGGTGGCGGCCTCGTCGCGCGGCAGGCTCAGGGCGCGCGCCACCGCCTCGTCCACGTCGGCCATCAGATCCGCGCGCCCGGCGACGGCGCGCGCGCGCGTCAGCGCCATGTGCTCCCATGTCCAGGCCTTGGCGCGCTGGTAGTCCTCGAACCCCGCCAGCGAGGTCGCCACCATGCCCTGCCGGCCCGAGGGGCGCAGGCGCATGTCGATCTCGTAGAGCGCGCCCTCGGCCGTCTTGGCGCTGACGGCGCTGATCAGCGCCTGCGCGAAGCGCGAGAAATAGGCCGAGGCGGCAAGCGGGCGCGGGCCCTCGGACGTCTCCTGCCCCGCCGCGTCGTAAAGCAGGATCAGGTCCAGGTCCGAACCCGCGGTCATCTCGGCGCTGCCGAGCTTGCCCATCGCGAGGATCGCCGCGCCGCGGCCGGGGGGCGGGCCATGGCGGCGGGCGAACTCGGCCTCGACCTCGGGCAGCAGCGCCTGCAGGCAGGCCTCGGCGATGGCCGAGAAGCCGCGCGCCGCCTCGGCCGGGTCGGCCAGCCCGCGCAGCAGCTGTACGCCGACGCGAAAGGCGGCCTCCTTGCGCCAGCGGCGGGCGCGGTCGAGCTTGCGCTCGTAATCCTGCTCGGCCGCCAGCGCCGCGGCCAGATCCTTGCGCAGCGCGTCGGCGGCGGGCAGGGGCTCGAAGAAGTCGCGGTCGAGCAGCGCGTCCAGAACCTGGGCGTTGCGGCCCAGATGCTCGGCCAGGCGCGGCGCGGCGGCGCATAGCTGCGCGATCAGGTCCAGAAGCGCCGGGTTCGATTCGAACAGCGACAGGATCTGCACGCCCGCCGGCAGGCCCGACAGGAAGCGGTCGAAATGGGCCAGGGCCTCGTCGGCCTGGGCGGCGCGCGACAGGCTGCGCAGGATCAGCGGCTCGAGACGGCCCAGCAGCTCGCGCGCGCGGGCGTTGCGCGTGGCGGGGATCTCGCCGTCTCGCCAGCGCATCAGCGTCGCCTCGGCGGCGTCGGGGCGCGCGAAGCCCATCGCCGCCAGCGCCTCGGCGTCGGCCGCGGGGGCGGCCTGGCGCGGGCCCGGCGTGAAGAAGGGCTCGGTCAGGCGATCGACCGTCTCGAGCCGCGCCATGATCTCGGCCTCCCATGCCGCCTGATCCTCGCGCCCGCACAGCGCCGCGACGCGCGCGCGCGCCTCGGCCGAAACGGGCATGACATGGGTCTGCGCGTCCTCGATCATCTGCAGCCTGTGCTCGATCTCGCGATGGGCGACATAGGCGGCGTCGAGCGCGGCGCGCTCGTCCTCGCCGACCCAGCCGGCCTCGGTCAGCGCGGCCAGCGCCTTGCGCGTGGCGCGCGCGCGCAGCGAGGGGTCGCGGCCGCCGCAGATCAGCTGCCGCGTCTGGACGAAGAACTCGATCTCGCGGATCCCGCCGCGGCCCAGCTTCATGTCGTGCCCCGGCAGGCGGATCGGCCCGCCCACGCCGCGATGGGCGCGGATGCGCTCGCGGATGCCCTGCGCGTCGCCGATGGCGGCGTAATCCAGATGCTTGCGCCAGATGAAGGGCGTCAGGCGCCGCAGAAAGGCCTCGCCCGCCGCGACGTCGCCCGCCGCCGCGCGCGCCTTGATGTAGGCCGCGCGCTCCCAGGTGCGGCCGAGGCTCTCGTAATACTGCTCGGCCATGCCCATCGACACGCAGACCGGCGTCGTCGAGGGGTCGGGGCGCAGGCGCAGGTCGACGCGGAAGACGTAGCCCTCGCCCGTGGGCTGGCTGAGCAGCCGCGTGGCCTGCTGGCACACCTTGATGAGCCGCGCCCGCGCCTCGAGCGCGTCGCGCGCGCCATAGCGCGACTCGTCGAACAGGAAGATCAGGTCGATGTCGGACGAGTAGTTCAGCTCGCGCGCGCCGCCCTTGCCCATGGCCAGCGCCGTCAGCCCCGCGCAGCCGCCCGGATCCTCGTCGGGGCCGGGCAGGCGCCCGCGCGCGGCCTCGTCCGCCACCAGCGCGCGCAGCGCCGCGTCCACCGCCGCGTCGGCCAGATCCGACAGCGCGCCCGTCGTCTCCTCCAGCGACCACGCGCCCGCCAGATCGCACAGCGCGATGAGGAGCGCCGCGCGCCGCTTGGCCCGGCGCAGCCAGGGGCCGCGATCGGGCCGTTCGACCGTCGCCGGCATGGCGCGCACCTGGTCCAGGATCTCGGCCATGGCCTGCTCGGGCGGCGCGGCCAGGGCCCGAGACAGCCACGCGCCCTCGGCCCGCATCAGGCCCTGCAGGTAGGGCGAAGAGCCCGCGGCGCCCTCGATCAGCGGGCGCAGCGCCGGATCGAGGTCGAGCGCCGCCCACGCCTCGGCGCCGCGGCGCGGGTCGTGCGCGCGCGGAAGGCGGCGGATGCGGTCGGCAAGCGGGCGCGCCGTCGGCGCGGAAGGGCTGGTGGCGGTCATGCGCGATGCTTCGCCGCCGGCGCGCGCGCTGTCAACAGCCGCGGCTCAGCGCCGCCGCAGGCCGACCCAGACCAGCGCGCCCACCACGACAGCGTTGATCAGCGCGCCGCCCATCACGCCCAGCCCCTCGACCGCCGGCGGCCCGTCCCCCGCCACGCGCTGCGCCAACTGCGCCCAGGGGGCGGCAAGCGAGCGGCTTGCCGAGAAATCGCCCGTCGCCGCGCCGGCGAAGGCCGCGGCGGCCGCAAGCGCCAGGAACCCCGCCGCCGCCGCGCGCGCCGCGAACCGATGGTCCGGTCTCCGCCCGTCATCCATGCCTGCAAACCCCGCCAGCCTCGCCGCGCGAGCGCCGCCGGCTTCAACCATCGGCTGAAGCGACGTCGCTGACATCGACCGAAAAGCCGCAGCATTGAGGCGATGGCGGGCGGCTCTCGCAATCCGCAACGCGAAATCTCGGGAAAATTCCCGGCGATTTTTCGGCATTGCGCGCGCGCTTCATGGTTATCCACAACGATTCGTCAAAGGTTGAGCGGCAATTCTTCCATTGCGCCCAAGGGAGAAGCCGCTGGCGCGCGGAACCGGACGCCCCCGGGCGACCGAGCAGGCCCCTCACGCGACGCGCTCTCATGGCGCGCAGGCTTCCGCCACGGCAACATTCCAACGAAGCGGTCCTTGGCGCCATGAACAGACAGAACGACTCGCAAGGCGCGGCGCCCTCGCCCCGCGCGCGCGCGCTGACCCTGGCGGCGGAAGAGATCATGCGCGCGCGCATGACCGAGCCGCTCACCGCGGCCGCCGTCGCGCGCGACGTGGGCGTGACGCTGCGCCGTCTTCAGATGGCTTTTCGCGAGATGGGCCGCGAACCCCCGCGCGAGCGGCTGACGAACATGCGCCTCGACCTGGCGCGCGCGCGCCTTGACAGCCCGGGGCCGCACGAAGGCGTGAGCGAGATCGCGCTGGCCTGCGGCTTCAATCACCTGGGCCGCTTCGCAGCGGCCTACCGCGCGCGCTTCGGCGAAGCGCCCTCGGCCACGCTGCGCCGCGCGCGGCGGACGGGCGCCGGCGCGAAGGCGCGCACGGGCGGCGACGGCGACGGGAACGGCGGAGCCGGCGGCGCCGGCGGGGCTGCCGGATCGGGCGCCGGCCCGGCGGATGACGGCGCCAAGCTGGCCGCGCCCGCGCGACGTCCGGCGCAAGCCCCCGGGCGTCGTGCGGCGGAAGGGGCGTTCGACTGCGAAGGCGGACCGGAATCGGGCGCTCCGGCCTCGGCGCGCCGCCGCCGTCGGCGCCCGGCGCCCGGACGGCCCTCCGAGCCGCCGGCGCGGGCGGAATCGGGCGCCGCCGAGGGCAGCGGCGGCGAACAGGGCCGACCGGAAGGCGAGGACGCGGCCGATGGCGCCGCGGGCGCGCGCAGGCTGGGCGCGGCGCGCTGAGATCGCCCTTGCGGATGCGCCGCCTTGCGGACGCACCGCCGCGCGCACGTCGCGCCCCAAAGGCATTTTGTCTCGATCGCCGCGCCTCATCTGCGCCGCCGCGCGCACCTCGCACCCTGCGCAAACGCCCCCGCGCCTTCGGCCGGCTCGTCACGGCGGCGCGCCGGATCCTGGCCCGCGCATCGGGCGCGCGGCGCGGGCGGGCGCGTCCATGGAGCGACGGCGCGCGCACGAGGCAGCCGCAAGGGCAACCGATCTGCTCAGGCGCAACAATGGCGCGCCCGCCCACATTGGGGGCGATCGCGGACGGCTCCGGCGGCCTGCGGCGCGCCCGTGCGGCGACGCCATGACTTGGCCGATCCGTTTGGGCCGACCGACTTGACCGGATGATCCTGTCGAACGCCCCCGCGGCTTCGGCCAAAGCGCGCGCCCTTTCGCAAGCCTGCCCCTGCCGATCGCCTCCCTGATCCGCGTCGCCCGCCCGACACACGGGCCGAGCGGCCTGCGCCGCCCCGGCCATCATCGGCCCGACGCGCGCGAGGGCGCGCGGCCAGCGGCCGCCGCGCGCCGACCGGGCCGGCGAAGATCGGCGGCGCGGGCCTTGCGCGGCGGCGCGGCCAAGGACCCGTCCGCCCGCGGCGCGCCGGGATCCGAGGCGCCGGGGCGCGGCGGATCTGCCGCAAACCCGCAGGGCGCGCCCGCAAACAGGCCCGCCCCGCACAGCAACCGGCGCGCCGCCCGCGCCGCCAACCACGCCGTCAACCGCGCCGACGCGCGCGGCGACGTTGCGGGCGCGAGCCACGCCCACTTGCGCGCAAGGCGACGCCGCCCGTGCGCGGGGCGGGGGCGGAGGCATTCGCGGGCGGCGCGAAACGTCATTCCGTTCTGCGCAAAGAAAATGGATGGACGCGCCCGCCCCGGGGCCGTTGAATGCTGCAAGCGCCCCGCCGCGGCCGGGCGCCGACCGCGGAGGAGCAGCCATGAGCGTGAACGTCGCCCCCAAGCGCCTGAACATGACCCTTGCCGACCGGATCGAGGCCGAAGAGGGTTGGCTCTACATGACCGGCATGCAGGCGCTGGTGCGTCTGCCCATCCAGCAGCGCAAGCGCGACGCGGCGGCGGGGCTGATTACGGGGGGCTTCATCTCGGGCTATCGCGGCTCGCCGCTGGGGCGCTACGACATCGAGCTGTGGCAGGCGCAGGAGGCGCTGCGCGCGCACAACATCGTCTTCCGCCCCGGCGTGAACGAGGATCTGGCCGCCACCGCCGCCTGGGGCGCGCAGATGGTCGGGCTCTATCCGGGCGCCACGGTCGATGGGGTGTTCTCGATCTGGTATGGCAAGGCGCCGGGCATGGACCGCTCGATGGACCCGCTGCGCCACGCCAATCTCAGCGGGGCGAGCCCGCGCGGCGGCGCGCTCTTGCTGGTCGGAGACGACCACGGGGCCAAGAGCTCGACCGTCGCGTGCTATTCGGACTACAACTTCGTCTCGATCGGCGCGCCGCTGCTGGCCCCCTCGAACGCGCAGGAGGTGCTGGATCTGGGCCTGCACGGCATCGCCATGAGCCGATGGTCGGGCTGCCTTGTCGGCATGAAGCTGGTCACCGACGTGATCGAGGGCGGCGGCTCGGTGCTGGTCGGCCCCGACAGCCCGCCCATCGTCATGCCCGAAGGCAAGGCCGATGTCGGCCCGCAGGTCTTCCGCCCCTTCCTTCAGCAGGAGGCCATGCTTTACGAGCGGCGCATCGGCCGGGCGCTGGACTACGCGCGGCTCAACGGCCTCAACCGCATCGAGGGCCCGGCCGAGGCGCGCATCGGCATCGTCTCGTCGGGCAAGTCCTGGCAGGACCTGCGCCAGGCGCTGCGCGCGCTGGGCATGCGCGACGGGATGCTGGGGCGCATGCCCGTCCGGCTGCTCAAGCTGGGCATGACCTGGCCGCTGGACGACGAGATCGTGCGCGACTTCGCGCGCGGGCTCGAGGCCATCGTCGTGGTCGAGGAGAAGCGCCCGCTGATCGAGGACCAGATCCGCTCGATCCTTTACGGCGCGCCCAACCCGCCGCGCCTGATCGGCAAGTTCTTCGACGGCCGCCTTTACGGCGCCGGCGCGGCCGAGCCCGCCTTCCCCGCCGTGGGCGAGCTGGACCCCGGGCGCGTGGCGCAGGTGGTGGCGCGCACGGCGCTGTCGCTCGACCCCGATTGCGGCGTCGGCGGCGCCAACGCGCCCCTGCCCGAGGCCGCGCGGGCGGGCGGGCCGACGCGCGCGCCCTCGTTCTGCGCGGGCTGCCCGCACGGGCGCTCGACCAAGGTCATCGAGGGCAGCCGCGCGCTGGCGGGGATCGGCTGCCACTCGATGGCCATGATGCGCGATCCCATGCGCACCAACGGCATGTCGCACATGGGCGGCGAGGGGGCGATGTGGATCGGCCAGCAGCCCTTCACCCAGGAGCGCCACGTCTTCGCCAACATGGGCGACGGCACCTATTTCCATTCCGGCATCCTGGCCATCCGCGCGGCGGTGGCGGCGGGCGTGCCGATCACGTTCAAGCTGCTGCACAACGGCTTCGTCTCGATGACCGGCGGCCAGCCCGTGGACGGCGAGCTGAGCCCCGCGCGCATGATCGAGCAGCTGCGCGCCGAGGGCGTGCGCCGCATCGCGCTGGTGGCGGACGAGCCCGAGCGCCACAAGGACCTGCCCCTGCCCGAGGGGGTGACCCTGCATCCGCGCGCCCAGCTCGAGGCCGTGCAGAAGGAGCTGCGCGAGATTCCCGAGGTCACCGCCCTGATCTACGACCAGCCCTGCGCCACCGAGCGCCGGCGCCTGCGCAAGCGCGGCAAATGGCCCGACCCGGACCGGCGCGTCTTCATCAACGCCGAGGTGTGCGAGGGCTGCGGCGACTGCTCGACGGTCTCGGACTGCATGGCCATCGAGCCGCTCGAGACCGAGCTTGGCCGCAAGCGGCGCATCAACCAGTCCTCGTGCAACAAGGATTTCTCGTGCGTCGAGGGGTTCTGCCCCAGCTTCGTCACCGTGTCGGGCGCGCGCCCGCGCAAGGCGCGCGTCGAGGCCGCGCAGATCGACGATTCCGCCCTGCCCGCCCCGCGCCCCGCGCCGGTGGACGGCGCGACGGCGGTGCTGATCGCGGGCATCGGCGGAACGGGCGTGGTCACCATGGGCCAGACGCTGGCCATCGCCGCGCATGCCGACGGGCTGTTCAGCTCGAACCTCGACGTCACGGGTCTGGCGCAGAAATACGGCGCCGTTCACAGCCATGTGAAGATCGCCCGCGACCCGGCGCAGCTGACCGCCACGCGCATCGCCGCGGGCGAGGCCGACCTGCTGATCGGCTGCGATCTGGTGGTGGCCGCGGGGGCCGAGTCGCTGGCCGCGCTCCGCCCCGACGGCGGACGGGTGGTGGCCGACCGCACGCTGACCCCGACCGCCGACTTCGCGCGCAACCCCGACTGGGCGCTCAACGCCGACGAGCTGACGGCGCGCCTGCGCGCGGCGGCGGCCGAGGGGCGCGCGCTGATCCTGGATGCCGAGCGCATCGCCGCCGCGCTCCTGGGCGACGCGATCTACGCCAACATGATGCTGCTGGGCGCCGCCTGGCAGCTGGGCGCCCTGCCCCTCTCGCACGAGGCGATCATGCGCGCCATCGAGCTCAACGGCGTGCAGGTCGAGCTGAACCGCCGCGCCTTCGCCCTGGGCCGCCTGGCTGCGCATGATCCCGAGCGCGTCGAGCGCATGGCGCGCGAGGCGGCGCCGGCGCCGCCGGTCGATCTGGCCGCGCGCCGCGAGACGCCGCTCGAGGCGCTGATCGAGGACCGCGCCGCGCGGCTGCGCGCCTATGGCGGCCGCCGTCTGGCGCGCCGCTACCGCGCGCGGCTGGCGCCGCTGCTGGCGGCCGAGGCCGCGCTGGGGCGGGGCGACGGGGCGTCGCGCGCGGCGGCGCAGGGCCTCTTCAAGCTGATGGCGCCGAAGGATCCGTGGGAGGTCGCCCGCCTTTACGCCCGGCCCGAGTTCCGGCGCGAGCTCGAGCGCGCCTTCGAGGGCGATCTGAAGCTGACCTTCCACATCGGCGCCTGGCCCTTCGGGCGCCTCGACCCGGCCACGGGCAAGCACGTCAAGGGCGAGGTCGGCGGCTGGGCGATGGGCGCCTTCAAGGTCATGTCGGCGCTGCGCTTCCTGCGCGGCACATGGCTCGACCCCTTCCGCCGCGGCGAAGAGGCCGAGCTGGCCCGGCGTCTCGAGGCGGCGTATCTGGAGGATCTGGAGCTTGCCGCCGCGCGCCTGTCGCCAGACACGCTCGACGCCGTGCGCGAGCTGCTGGCGCTGCCCGAAACGATCCGAGGCTATGGGCATGTGCGCGCCGCCGCCGCCCAGCGCGCCGAGGCGCGGCGCACGCGCCTGCGCGCCCGGCTCGAGACGCCGGCCGAGGCGCGGGCGGCGTGACGGGTCGGGTTCGGGGCGCCGGCGCTTTGAGGAGCGAGGTTCGGGGCGGCGGCCGAGCCGCGGGCGGCGTGACGGGCTGGTTCCGGGACGCCGCGCGAGCCGCAGGCGGACTGACGGACCGGGTTCGGGGCGCCGGCGCTTTGAGGAGCGGGGTTCGGGGCGCCGCGCGAGCCGCGGGCGGAGTGGCGGGCCGGGTTCGGGGCGCCTGGCAAGGCGCGGGCGCGGCGATGCGCCGGGTTCGGGGCGTCGGCCGGGTCGTTGGCGCCATGTCGCGCCGTTGCGCGCCGGGACGCGACCTCGCGCCGCTGGCGCCGCGCCTTTGCGTCGGCCCCGCGCGGGTCTAGAACGCGGCCATGACCGACATGTCCGAACGCCCCGCTCCCGAAAAGCCCCTCGTCGCCGACGCCGCGCCCGAGGCCGTCGACGATCGCCGCGCGCGGCGAAACGTGCTGGCCCTGGTGGCCGCGCAGGCGATCCTTGGCGCGCAGATGCCGGTGAACTTCATCCTCGGCGGCCTCGCGGGGCAGATCCTGGCGCCGGACAAGTGCCTGGCGACCTTGCCCATCTCGCTCATCGTGCTGGGCTCGATGCTGTCGGCGCCGGCGATTTCGGGGCTCATGGGCCGGCGCGGGCGGCGGGTCGGGTTCCTGACCGGCGCGGCGGGCGGCGCGGCGGGCGCGACGCTGTGCGCGCTGGGGCTGATGTTCGACTCGTTCGCGCTGTTTCTGGCCGGCGCGCTGTGCACCGGCGTCTACATGAGCGCGCAGGGCTTCTACCGCTTCGCCGCCGCCGACACGGCGTCGGACGCCTTTCGGCCGAAGGCGATCTCATGGGTGATGGCGGGCGGGCTGGCGGCCGCGATCCTGGGCCCGCAGCTGGTCAAGCTGACCGCCGACGCCATGGCGCCCGTTCCCTTCGCGGGGGCGTATGCGGCGGTGGCGGCGCTCAACATCCTCGGGGCGCCGCTGTTCCTGCTGCTGGACATCCCGCGCCCGCGCCCGCGCGCGGACGCGCCCCGGGGCCGGCCGATCGGGGCGCTGCTGCGCGATCCGCGCATCCTCACGCCGATGATCTGCGCGATGGTGTCCTATGCGCTGATGAACCTGGTGATGACCTCGACGCCGCTGGCGGTGGTCGGCTGCGGGTTCGGCGCCTCGGACGCGGCGGACATCGTCTCGGCCCATGTGCTGGCCATGTTCGCGCCCAGCTTCTTCACCGGCGCGCTGATCGCGCGCTTCGGCGAGACGCGGATCATCGCGCTCGGGCTGTTGCTGCTGGCGGGCGCGGGGGCGGCGGCGCTGGCGGGGGTCGAGCTGTCGAACTTCTACCTCGCGCTCGTGCTGCTGGGGCTGGGGTGGAACTTCGGCTATATCGGCGCGACCTCGATGCTGGCCGGCGCCCATGCGCCCGAAGAGCGCGCGCGCGTGCAGGGGCTGAACGACTTCGCCGTGTTCGGGATGGTCACGCTGGCGTCGCTGGCCTCGGGCGGGCTGATGAACTGCGTGGGCGGCGACCCGCAGACGGGGTGGAGCGCGGTGAACCTGGCGATGATCCCCTTCCTGACCCTGGCGGGCGGGGCGCTGATCTGGTTCGCCCTGCGCCGCCCGGCGGCCTGAGCGCGACGCCGGGCGCGGGGCGCTGGCTCAGCCGCCCGGGCGCCCCATCCCCGCCTCGGTCGCGGTCGCGCCGACATTGCCCAGGTTGCCGAACAGCTGCTGCAGCACCGTCAGCTCGCGCCCATAGGTCGGGGTGGTGCGGGTGACAAGGTTGATGACGCGCCCGTCCTCGAGCCCGTAGGTCTCGACGCCCTGAACGAAGCCGTCGGGGCCGAAGCGCACCACCACCACGCGCCGGTCGGTCACGCGCGGCGGATAGGCGCCCACCGTCTCGAACCGCGACGAGGCGTAATACCACGCATCGTCGCGCAGCACGCCGCCGGTCAGCGGCCGGCCGATCTTGCGCGCCACCGTCTGAGGGGTGTCGACGCCCGGCTGGATCTGGGCCAGCTGCTCGGGGGCGGGGGCGTAGCCATGCGTGGTGACGATGGGCGTGCAGCCTGCGGCCGCCAGCGCAAGCGCGAACGCGCCGGCCGTGATTGCTCTGGACACTGGGGCTCTCCCGCCGCGGTTCATCTTGCAGCGATGCCTAGCGCGCGCGGGACCCGAATTCAAGCGCGCGCGCAAGCCCCCGGGGCGTGCCGGCGCGCATGCGCGGGCGCGCAGGGCGGCGCCGGCGCAAGGGTGCGCAAGGGTCCGCACGCACAGGCGCGCAGGGCGGGCCCCGGCCCCCAGGCCGCAACCCTGCCCCGCCGCGCCCGCGGCCGCGCCCCTGCACCGCCGCCCGCAGCCGGCCCGCGCCGCTCGCAAACCGCGCCGCGCAACGCGCCCGGCCCGAACCTGCCCGCGCGCCCCGCCCCCGCGCGCCCAGCCCGAACCTGCCCCCCGCGCCCTGCCCCGCCGCCGCGCGCCCGCGCCGCCTCGGGAACCGGGCGGCGCGCGCCCTTGAGCCGCGCGCGCCGCCGCGCTATCTGAGCCTTGGCGCGATCGCGGCGCGTCCCGCCCCGCCGGTCGCCGGCCTCGATGCCGGCCCGGAGGATGGCCCCGATCCCGGACCGCCGCGGCCCGAGCGCGCCGGGCAAGGAGCATGCGATGAAGAAATCCCCCCCGCGCCCCGCCGCCCCGCCGCGGCCCGAGATGCGGCGCGAGCGGCGCGTCGCCCGCCTGCCCGCCGAGGGGCTGGCCTTCGACGAAACCGCCACCGAGGACGAGCGCGCCGCCCTGGCGCGACGCTACGGCGTGCTCGAGGTCGGGGCCTTTTCGACCAGCGGGCGCATCGAGCCCGAGAAGAACGGCTGGCGCATGCGCGGCGTGGTGCGCGCGCGCGTCACGCAAAGCTGCGTCGTCTCGCTCGAGCCGGTCGAGCAGGTGATCGAGGAGCCTTTCTCGCGCCTCTACCTGCCCGGCGCCCCCGACCCCGAGACGCTGGGGCCCGACCTCGACCCCGACGCCGAGGACCCGCCCGAGCCGCTGGGCGAGACGCTCGACCCCGGCGAGGCGGCGGCCGAGGCGGCGGCGCTGGCCATCGACCCCTATCCGCGCCGGCCCGGCGCGGCGCTGGCGCGCGACTCGGCCCTTCCGCCGGGCGCCGCGCCGATCGAGGAGGACGCCCCGCGCCCCTTCGCCGCGCTGGCCGAGCTGCGCGCGCGCCTCGCCGCGCGCGAGAACGGCGCCGAGGCGGACGCCCCGCGCCCCGAGGGCGCCGAGGACGACGCGCCCGACCCCGGGCCCCGCAAGGGCGACGCCTGAGCCGCCCCGGGGGCGGAGAAAACCCCTTGCCCTCGGCGGCCGATCGAGTATGTTCCGCGTCTCGTTTCCCCGAGGCTGCATGCGGGCGCGGGCGCGGTCGGCCCCGACCGGGCGCGCGGCGGCCGGCGCGGGGATGACGCGGGGGCGGAGACGGCGCTTGGCGCGCCGCGCCGCGCCCGGATCGGACGGCGCCCCGCGCCGATGGACATGAACGGACAACCGGCGACGCCCGGCCAAGGCCGGCGCGACGCAGATGCGGAGTTGAGAACATGGCGGTCCCCCAGAACCGAGTCACGCGCTCCAAGCGCAACATGCGCCGCGCCCATGACGCGCTGGTGGCTGAGAGCTCGAACGAGTGCCCCAACTGCGGCGAGCTCAAGCGCCCGCATCATGTCTGCGGCGCCTGCGGCCATTACGGCGGCCGCGAGGTCGTGGCGATGGTCGAGGACGTGGATCTCGACGACGAGGCGTGATCGCCCCCCTCTGACGAAGCGGCCCCCGCCGGATGATCGAGACGGATGAAGCACAACGCGCCTCGTCCCGCGCCGCCGGTTCCGCGGCGCCGGAGGGCGCCGAGCGGCCCCCGGCGGTGATCTCGATCGACGCCATGGGCGGCGACCGCGGCCCGGCCGCGGTGGTCGCCGGCATGGCCAAGGCGGCGCGCCACGATCCGGGCCTGCGCTTCATCGTCCATGGCGACGAGGCCGAGCTGCGCCGGCTGTTGCGCCGGCGCTCGGGCCTGGCGGCGCGGGTCGAGCTGCGCCATGCCGAGGGCGAGGTGTCGATGGACGACAAGCCCTCGCGCGTGATGCGCAACGCGCGCGGCACCTCGATGCTGGGCGCGATCGACGCCGTGGCGCGCGGCGAGGCGGGCGCCGCCGTCTCTTGCGGCAACACGGGCGCGCTGATGGCGCTGTCGGTGCTGCGTCTGCGGCGCGCGCCGGGCGTGGACCGCCCGGCGATCGCCGTGTTCTGGCCCTCGCGCAATCCGGCGGGCTACAACATCGTCCTCGACGTGGGCGCCGACATCCGCGCCGACCCGCACAACCTGCTGCAATACGCCGTCATGGGCGCCGAATACGCGCGGCTGGGCCTGCGGCTGGACAAGCCGCGGGTGGGCCTGCTGAACGTCGGCTCCGAGGCGCACAAGGGCGGGGCCGAGCGCGGCCAGGCCTCGGCGCTGATCGGCGCGCGCGCGGCCGAGCCGGGCGCGGGCTTCGACTATGTCGGCTTCGTCGAGGGCGGCGACATCCTGTCCGACCGGGTGGACGTCATCGTCACCGACGGCTTCACCGGGAACATCGCGCTCAAGACCGCCGAGGGCACCGCCAGCCTCATCAACGAGCTGCTGCGCGCCGCCTTCGCCCACAGCCCCCTCAGCCGGCTGGGCGCGCTGGCCGCCTACACCTCGCTGCAAAGGCTGCGCAAGCGCATCGACCCGCGGCGCGTGAACGGCGGCGTGTTCCTGGGGCTGAACGGGGCCGTGGTCAAGAGCCATGGCGGCGCCGACGCGACCGGATTCGCCGCCGCGATCCGCCTGGCGGCGCGCATGGCGCGCACCGGCTTTCCGCAGCGCGTGGCGCAGCAGGTTGCAAAGGCGCTCCGCGCCCCCGAGACTGCGGCGGCCGAATCGTCACAGTCCAGGGGTGGAGAGACATGAGCGTAAGGCGCGCGGCGCCCGTGGGGTGCGGACACTACCTGCCCGAACGGGTGGTCGAGAATGCCGAGTTCGCGGCCACGCTCGACACGAGCGACGAATGGATCCGCTCGCGCTCGGGCATCGAGCGACGGCGCTTCGCCGCGCCGGACGAAAAGACCTCGGATCTTGCGACCCACGCCGCGCGCGCGGCGCTGGCCAATGCGGGGATGGAGGCGAACGAGCTGGACGCCATCATCCTGGCCACGGCCACGCCCGACCAGACCTTCCCCTCGACCGCGACCCGGGTGCAGCACGCGCTGGGCATGACGCGCGGCTTCGCCTTCGACGTGCAGGCGGTGTGCGCGGGCTTCATCTTCGCCCTGTCCACCGCCAACTCGATGATCGTCTCGGGCCAGGCGCGCAACGTCATGGTCATCGGCGCCGAGACCTTCACCCGCATCATGGACTGGACCGACCGCTCGACCTGCGTGCTGTTCGGCGACGGGGCCGGCGCGCTGATCCTGTCGGCGGACGAGGGCGAGGGCACCCTGGCCGATCGCGGCGTGCTGGCCACGCGGCTGCACTCGGACGGCGCGCACAACCAGCTGCTCTACGTCGACGGCGGCCCCTCGGCCACGCAGACCGTGGGCGTGCTGCGCATGGAGGGGCGCAAGGTCTTCCAGCACGCGGTGCAGAAGCTGGCCGAGGTGGCGCACGAGGCCATGGAGGCCGTCGGGGCGCGCCCCGAGGACATCGACTGGATGGTGCCCCATCAGGCCAACATCCGCATCATCGAGGCCACCGCGCGCAAGACCGGCCTGCCGATGGAGAAGGTCGTGGTCACGGTCCAGAATCACGGCAACACCTCGGCCGCCTCGATCCCGCTGGCGCTGAGCGAGGCGGCGGCCGAGGGCCGCATCCGCCGCGGCGACCTGCTGCTGATGGAGGCCATCGGCGGCGGCCTGGCCTGGGGCGCGGCGCTGGTGCGCTGGTAAGGCGCGGCGCGTCTTGACGCGCCGCAGCATCGCGCCGGGCCAAGGCGTTGATATTGACTCCAATTCCCCCCACCCCCTAGGCTTTGCGCCATGCGGCGCGGCGCGCCGCGCGCAACGATCGGGCCGCAAAGAACGGTCCGCCGGACAACGACAGGGAAGGGGCGCGCAATGCCCAAGACTTACACCCGGCTCGATCTGAGCGAGGCGGTCTATCGAGAGGTGGGCCTGTCGCGCAACGAATCGGCCGAGCTCGTCGAGAGCATCCTGCGGCATGTCTCCGACGCGCTGGTGCGTGGCGAGACGGTGAAGATCTCGTCCTTCGGCACCTTCGTGGTGCGCGAGAAGGGCGCGCGCATGGGGCGCAACCCCAAGACGGGCGAGGAAGTGCCCATCGAGCCGCGGCGGGTGCTGGTGTTCCGCCCCTCGCACATCCTCAAGGACAGGGTGAACGGGGGCAAGGCCGAAGCGCCCGAGTCGCAGCGCGAAGACGCCGTCTGACGACGGGCGCGCCCGCTCGGGCGCAGGGCGGGCAGGCGCCGCCCGAAGCGGCGAAGGCGATGAGCGCGCCCCATGCGGGCGCAGGGAGGGAACGTGCCGAGATCGGTCGAAAAGTCGCCCCAGGCCTTCCGCACCATCTCGGAGGTGGCCGAGCTGCTGGACGTGCCCGCCCATGTCCTGCGCTTCTGGGAGACGCGCTTTCCCCAGATCAAGCCGGTCAAGCGCGGCAACGGCCGCCGCTACTACCGCCCCGAGGATGTGGACCTGCTTCTGGGCATCCGCGAGATGCTCTACGAGGACGGGCTGACGATTCGCGGCGCGCAGAAGGTGCTGCGCCAAAAGGGGGCGAAGCATGTGATCGCCCGCGGCGCGGCCCTGCACGAGGGCGCGGGCGCGGCGCAAGCGGCCGACGCGCCCGCCCGGCCCCAGCCCGCCGAATCCCTGCCCACCGAATCCCTGCCCGACCAGGCCCTGCCCGACCGGTCGGCGCCCGCGGCGCAGGGTGCGCCCGATCCCGCCGCCGGGCCCGCCCCGAGCGCCCCGGCGCGGCCGGACCGGGCGCGGGTGCTGGCGGTGATCCGCAAGCTCGAGGCCCTGCGCGAGCGCCTGCGCACCGATCCCGCCGCGCTCTGAGCCCGCGCCCGGCGGGGGCGCCCCGGCTTGCGGCTTGCGCCCGCGCGGGCGCGTAATTTCCCGCCCCTGCCCCCTTGCAAGACGGCGCGCGGCGCAGTAAACCCCGTGCCATCAACGGGCTGTAGCGCAGCTTGGTAGCGCGTCCGTCTGGGGGACGGAAGGTCGTGAGTTCGAATCTCGCCAGCCCGACCATATGGGACGCCAGCCCTGCGGGGCTGGCGTCTTGCGTTTGCGCGCATCGCACCGCGAGGGAGGAGACGCCGTGACCGATGCCATCGCTCCGGGGCCGGGCGTGCTGCCGGCCCAAAGCATCCGCGCCATGATCGCCCGCGGCATGATCCGCGCCGACGGCCCGATCGAGCCGGTCCAGATCCAGCCCGCCAGCCTCGACCTGCGCCTGAGCGCGCGGGCCTACCGGGTGCGCGCCTCGTTCCTGGCGCGCGGGCGCAGCGTGGCCCGGCGGCTGGACGAATTCGCCATGCACGAGATCGACCTCGCGCCCGGCGCGGTGCTGGAGAAGGGCTGCGTCTATGTCGTGCCGCTGCGCGAATCGCTGGCGCTGCCGGCCGACGTGCACGCGGTGGCGAACGCCAAGAGCTCGACCGGGCGGCTTGACCTGCTCACCCGCCTCATCGCCGATCGCGGGCAGGAATTCGACCGCGTCGAGGCGGGCTACGAAGGCCCGCTCTACGCCGAGATCTCGCCGCGCTCCTTCTCGGTCCTGGTGCGGCCGGGGATGCGGCTGAACCAGATCCGCTTCCGGCGCGGCCGCGCGTCGCTAGCCGACGACGAGCTGCGCGCCCTGCACGCCAGGGTCGGGCTGGTGGACGTCGAGCCTGTGATCGACCAGGGGCTGGGCTTTTCGGTCGATCTGTCCATGCCCGGCGGCGGCCCGGCGGGCTGGCGCGCGCGCCCCCATGCGGGGCTGGTCGACCTGGACCGCATCGGCCATTACGACCCCCTCGACTTCTGGGAGCCGGTGCTGCCCGCGCGCTCGGGCTCGGTCATTCTGGACCCCGGCGCGTTCTACATCCTCGTCAGCCGCGAAAGCGTGCATGTTCCGCCCGACTGCGCCGCCGAGATGGCGCCCTACCTGGCCATGGCGGGCGAGTTCCGCGTGCATTACGCCGGCTTCTTCGACCCGGGCTTCGGCCATGCGGCGGCGGGGGGCGCGGGTTCGCGCGGGGTGCTCGAGGTGCGCTGCTACGAGGCGCCCTTCGCGCTCGAGCACGGGCAGGTGGTGGGGCGGCTGGTCTACGAGCGCATGGCCGAGCGCCCCGAGGTGCTCTACGGCGCGGGGCTGGGCTCGAACTACCAGGGCCAGGGGCTGAAGCTGGCCAAGCAGTTCCGCGACCCCGCGGGCGGCTGAGCGCGGCCCCGTCCGGGGTCAGTCGAACATGTCCTGCTGGGGGGCGCCGGGATCGTCGGCGCCGTCCTCGTCGGCCTCGTGCAGGCGCGCGTCCAGCAGGCCCGCCTCGCGCAGCTCGCGCAGGCCGGGCAGATCCCTGGCGCTTTCCAGGCCGAAATGGTCGAGGAAGGCGTCGGTGACGACGAAGGTCACCGGCCGGCCGGGCGTCGCGCGCCGCCGCCCGAGGCGGATCCAGCCGCGCTCCATCAGCAGATCGATCGTGCCCTTGGACACGGCCACGCCGCGGATCTCTTCGATCTCGGCGCGGGTGACGGGCTGGTGGTAGGCGATGATGGCCAGCGTCTCGATGGCGGCGCGCGAAAGGGGGCGGGTCTCGACGGTTTCGCGGCTCATCAGGAAGCCGAGATCGGGCGCGGTGCGAAAGGCCCAGCGCTCGCCGGCGCGGCGCAGCGTCACCCCCCTGCCCTCGTAGCGGCGCGCCAGCAGGCGCAGCGCCTCGCGCGCATCCGATCCGGGGGGCATGCGCGCCTCGATCTCGGCGACGCTCAGCGGCTCGGCCGAGGCGAAGAGAATGGCCTCGACCATGCGCTCCTGCTCGGCCAGAGAGGGGGGCGAGAACAGCGCCTCCATCGCCGGGCGCGCGGCGCTGGGCGCGGCGTCCGGCCCGGCTTCGGGCGCGTCGGCTCGGGTCGCGGCGCGCGTCTTCGCGGCGCTTTCGGGCGCGGTCCCGGGGGCGGCGGCGTCGGGCGCAGTCCCGGCGGCGGCCGCGTCGGGCGCGGTCCCGGGGGCGGCGCTTTCGGGCGCGGTCCCGGGGGCGGCGGCGTCGGGCGCGGCGCGCCCTTTCGCGGCATTCCCGCGTGCGCCGGCGTCGGGCGCGCCGGCACCGGGGGCCCGGCCCGCGCCGGCCGAGGGCGCGCGGCCCGCCGGCGCGGGCGGGGCGTCGGCGCGCGGGCGCGGGGCGTCGTCGCGCGCGCTCATGCGGCGGGGCCCGCGCGGCGGCGCAGGCTGATCTCGCCGAAGGTCTCGGTCTGGCGGATCTCGGCCTCGCCGCGCTTGACGAGCTCGAGCGAGGCGGCGAAGGCCGCCGCCAGCGCCGAGCGGCGCTTTTCGGGGCGCGCGCGCCATTCGGGCGGCAGGAAGGCGCGCAGGCTGCGCCATTCCAGCGCCTCGCCGATCACGCCGCGCAAGCGTTCGAGCGCCTCTTCCATGGTGAAGACCTGCGCGCGGCGCAGGTGCAGCGGGCGGTATTCGTCGCGCGTGCGCAGGCGGGCATAGGCGCGCATCAGGTCGATCAGGCGCGCATCGTATTCCACCCGCCGCACCGCGCGGACGCTTTCGGGCGCGCCGCGCGCGAAGACGTCGCGCCCGAGCTGGTCGCGCGCCATCAGCCGCGCCCCGGCGCGGCGCATGGCCTCGAGCCGCTCGAGCTGGAAGGCGAGGCGCGCGGCCATCTCTTCGGCGTCGGGGCCTTCTTCTGAGGGCTCGGGCGGCAGCAGCAGGCGCGATTTCAGAAAGGCCAGCCACGCCGCCATGACCAGGTAGTCGGCGGCCAGCTCGATGCGCAGGCGCCGCGCGGCCTCGACGAAGGTCAGGTATTGCTCGGCCAGCTGCAGGATCGAGATGCGGCGCAGGTCCACCTTCTGCGTCCGCGCCAGCGTCAGCAATAGATCGAGCGGGCCCTCGAAGCCGTCCAGATCGACCACCAGCGCCTCGGCCGCGCGGCGCGCTTCGGGCGAAAGGGGCTCGGGGCCGGCGCGACCGTCGGCCATCTCGCGCGCAAGCGGCGCGCCGGGGCGCGGCGCGCGCTCAGACATCGGCGCGCTCCTGATTGAGATAGGCGTGGCGGCGGTCGGCCTCGTCGGGGTCGAAGGGGGCGGGCGCGCGCCGGCGCGCCAGCGCGGCCTCGGCCCGGCGCAGGGCGTCGCCGGCCAGAAGCGGGGTCCGGGCCGCCACCTGCCGCATCTGGGCAAGGTCGCCGTTGCAGTGCAGCGCCACGTCGCAGCCCGCGGCGATGGCCTCGGCCGCGCGCTGCGGGACGGGCCCCGACAACGCCTCCATGCCGATGTCGTCGGTCATCAGCAGCCCGTCGAAGCCGATGCGCCGGCGGATGAGGGCGATGCAGTCGGGCGAGACCGTCGCGCAGCGCTCGGGGTCGATGGCGCGGTAGATCATGTGCGCCGTCATCATCATGGGCATGTCGGCCAGGGCGCGGAAGGGGGCGAAGTCCTCTTCGAGCGCGTCGAGCGGCGCGTCCGTGACCGGCAGCGCGCGGTGGGCGTCCAGCGTGGCGCGGCCATAGCCTGGCACATGCTTGACCACCGGCAGCACCCCGCCTTCGAGCAGCGCCTCGGCCGCCGCGCGCCCGCGCCGCGCCACCGGCCCCGCCCTGTCGCCCAGGGCGCGGTCGGCGATGATCGGATCGGCGTCGGGGCGCGCCACGTCCACCATCGGCGCGCAGTTCACGTCGATGCCGACGGCGCGCAGCTCGTGCGCGATCAGCCGATGGCGCAGGCGCAGCCCCGTCAGCACGGCGGCGTCGGGCAGGCGGGCGCAGAAATCGGGTAGGCGCGGCCACTCGCGCCAATGGGGGGCGCGCATGCGCGCGACGCGCCCGCCCTCCTGGTCGATCAGGATCGGGGCCTCGCGCCCGACCGCCTCGCGCAGCGCGCCGGTCAGGCGGCGCAGCTGGTCGGGCGCCGCGACGTTGCGCGCGAAGAGGATGAAGCCCCAGGGGTCGGCCTCGGCGAAGAAGGCGCGCTCGTCCGCGGTCAGCTCGGGGCCGGACAGGCCGAAGATGACGGCGCGCGGGGTGCTCATCGGCCCGCCCGCGCGACGATGCAGGCCTCGCCCCGACCCTTGAGCGCGGCGCACAGCTCTTCGGCGCGGGCGCGGTCGGGAAGGGGGCCGGCGCGCAGGCGATGCAGGGTGCGGCCGCCCGACTGGACCGGCACGACCACATGGGTCAGCCCGCCCAGCAGCGCGCCGTTGCGGCGCAGATGCTCGCGCCACTGGCCCTCGGCCACCTCGGGGCTGGCGAAGGCGCCCAGCTGCACCAGAACGTCGCCCGGCTTGATGACCGGGGGCGCGGGGGGCGGCGCCTCGGGCGCGGCGGCGGCGCGGCCGGCGGCCGGGCGTCCGGGGGCGATGGGGGCGACGCGCGGCGCGAGGGCGCTGGCGTCGACCGGGTCGGGCGTCGCCTCGGCCGCGGCCGGGGCGGACGCGGCGGGGGTGGACGCGGCGGGGGCGGACTCGGCGGGGGCTGCGGGCGCGGAAGGCATGGCGGGCGCGTCGTCGGCCTCGCCCAGCGCGCGGCTGACCAGCGCGTCGAGCGCGCCGGCGCCAGCATCCGCCGCGGCGTCCGCGTCGTCGTCCGCCGGCGCGCTCGGGCCCTCGGTCCCCGCCGGGGAGCGGGTCGGGGCGGGCAGCAGCGCGGGGGGCAGATCCTCGTCGGCCAGCGGCTCGGGCGGCGGGGCCAGGCGCTCGGCGCCGTCCTGCGCCTCGCCCGAGACGATGCGGGTCACGGCACGGTCGGCCTCGTCCAGCGTCAGCCCGCCAGGATCTTCGGGGCGGATCTTCATCGGCCCCTCGACGGCGCGGATGACCGGCACCTGGGCGGGGTCGCGCTGAACCAGACGCCAGCTCCACAGCGCCAGGGCGCCGATCAGCGTCAGCGCCGCCGCCGCGCCCAGCCCCGCCCAAAGGGGGCCGGCGCGGCGCGCCGCCGCGGCGTCCATGGGATCATCCTGCGCGTGCTGCGCCATGAGGAGCTTCGCCTGTATCGAGGGCGGCGCCATGCTGCGCCGCCTGCCGCCCGAGCCCCGACATCTAGCGTGCGTTCACCGCATCTCGTCCATCGGGGTCACCCCCAGAATACCAAGACCGGCGGCGATGACAACCGCCGCGGCCGACAGCAGCGCCAGACGCGCCAGCGTGCCCGCCGGATCGTCGGGCTGGACGAAGCGCAGCGCCGGCTCGTCCTTGCCCTTGTTCCACAGCCCGTGCAGCTCGGCGGCCAGCTCCTGCAGGAAGAAGGCGACGCGGTGCGGCTCGTGGCTGCGGGCGGCGGCCTCGACCTGGCGCGGCCAGTCGGCGATGCGCGCGGCCAGCGCCAGCTCGGCCGGGTGGGCCAGCGGCGCCAGGTCGGCCTGCGGCACGGCGGCGACGTCGATCCCCGCCTCGGCGGCCGCGCGCAGGGCCGAGCGCGCCCGCGCATGGGCGTATTGCACATAGAACACCGGGTTGTCGCGCGACTGCTCGAGCGCCTTGGCGAAGTCGAAGTCGAGCGGCGCGTCGTTCTTGCGCGTCAGCATCATGAAGCGGGCGACGTCGGGGCCCACCTCGTCCACCACGTCGCGCAGCGTCACGAACGAGCCCGCGCGCTTGGACATCTTGAAGGGCTGGCCGTTCTTGTAGAGCTTGACCAGCTGGCACAGCTTCACGTCGAGGGGCACCTTCTCGTCGCTCAGCGCCGCGACGGCGGCCTTGAGGCGCTTGACGTAGCCGCCGTGATCGGCCCCGAACACGTCGATCAGCTGATCGAAGCCGCGGCGCACCTTGTCGTAGTGATAGGCGATGTCGGGGGCGAAATAGGTCCACGAGCCGTCCGACTTCTTCAGCGGCCGGTCCACGTCGTCGCCGAAGGCGGTGGCGCGGAACAGGGTCTGGGGGCGGGGCTCCCAGTCCTCGGGGGTCTTGCCCTTGGGCGGCTCGAGCACGCCGACATAGATCAGCCCCTTCTTCTCGAGCGCGTCCAGCGCCTCTTCGATCCGGCCCGAGCCGTAGAGGGACTTTTCCGAGAAGAACACGTCCATGCGCACGCCCAGCGCGGCAAGGTCCTCGCGGATCAGGTCCATCATCATGGCGGTGGCGAACTCGCGCACCTCGGGCAGCCATTCGGATTCGGGCTTGTCCAGCAGCGCGTCGCCGTATTTCTCCTTCAGCGCGGCGCCGACGGGGATGAGGTAGTCGCCGGGATAGAGGCCCTCGGCGATCTCGGGCTCGAGGCCGTGCGCCTCGCGGTAGCGCTCGTAGGCCGAACGCGCCAGCACGTCCACCTGCGCGCCGCCGTCGTTGATGTAGTATTCGCGCGTGACGTCATAGCCGGCGAAATCGAGCAGGCTGGCCAGCGCGTCGCCGAACACCGCGCCGCGCGTGTGGCCCACATGCAGCGGCCCGGTGGGGTTGGCCGAGACGTATTCGACGTTGACCCGCTGGCCGCGGCCCATGTCCGAACGGCCGAAATCGGTTCCCGCCGCCAGCGCCGCCGCCACCGCGTCGCGCCACACCTGCGGCGACAGGCGCAGGTTCAGAAAGCCGGGGCCCGCGACCTCGGCCGACAGCACGCGCGCGTCGGCCTGAAGGCGCGGCGCCAGCATGGCGGCGATGTCGCGCGGCTTGAGCCCGGCCGGACGCGCCAGCACCATCGCGGCGTTGGTGGCCATGTCGCCATGGGCCGGATCGCGCGGCGGCTCGACCGCGACGTTGGACAGGTCCAGCCCCTGGGGCAGCGCGCCTTCGGCGGCGAGCGCGTTCAGGCTGTCGAGGACGAGCGTCTTGATGTCGGCGTAAAGATTCATCGGGTCGGCTCCGGCAGAGGGTCGGGCGCGCCGCCCGCGGCGGACGGCGGCGGACGGCGGCGGCTTGGGCGTGTCCTATCATGCTCTGCGCCGGGGTCAACGCGCGCCGCGCGGCGCGGGCGCCGCCCGGCGGCCGCCAGGCGCGAAAGGCGGGGGCGCGCCGCCGGGCGCGAATGGAAAAGAGGCGCCGCCGGGCGCGAACGGGGAAGCGGCGCCGCCGGGCGCGAACGGGAAAGCGGCGCCGCCAGGGGCGAACGGGAAAGCGGCGCCGCCAGGGGCGAACGGGAAAGCGGCGCCGCCAGGGGCGAACGGGAAAGCGGCGCCCGCCGCGCCCCATGGGGCCCCGCGGGCCGAGGGCGGCCGGCGTGCGGCATGGGCGCGCCCTTGCGCCGGATCGCGCACGTCGCGGGGGGCGGCGCGGGCGGCGGCGCGCGGGGGGCGGCGCTCAGACCCGCGCCTGCGGGTCGGTCAGCGCCTTGTGCTCCTGCAGCGCGAAGCGGTCGGTCATGCCGGCGATGTAGTCGGCCACCACCCGCGCGCGCGCCGCCTCCGAGGGCGCCGCCTCGGCGCGCAGGCGCCAGTCGTCGGGCAGGACGCCGGGCGAGTCCATGAAGATGGCGAACAGCTCGCGCACCACCGCCGCCGCCTTGCGCCGCATGCGCCGCACCTTCCAGTGCCGATACATGCGCGTGAACAGGAAGGCGCGGATCTGGCGCAGATCCTCGCGCAGCGCATCCGAGAAGGCGATCATGGGCGCGCCCGCCTCGCGCACGTCCTGCGCCGAGCGCGGCGCGGCGGCCTCGAGGCGCCGGCGGCTTTCGCACAGCACGTCCTCGACCATGACGCCGAAGACGCGGCGCAGCGCCTCGTGCTGCAGGCGCTGGGGCTCGAGCCCCGGCCAGCGCCGCTCGACCTCGGCGAAGCAGGGGCCGACGATGGGCAGCGCGCGCGCCTCGTCCAGCGTGAACAGGCCCGCGCGCAGGCCGTCGTCCAGATCGTGGTTGTTGTAGGCGATGTCGTCCGACAGCGCCGCCACCTGCGCTTCGGCCGAGGCGTGGGTGGTCAGCTCGAGCCCGTGGCGCACGTCGCACTCGGCCAGGCAGGGCGGCAGGCCGTCGCGCTCCATCCCCGGCGCCAGGGGCGGGCCGTTGTGCTTGGCGATGCCCTCGAGCGTCTCCCAGGTCAGGTTGAGGCCGTCGAACTCGGCATAGCGGGTCTCGAGCTCGGTGACGATCTTGAGCGCCTGCGCGTTGTGGTCGAAGCCGCCGTAAGGCGCCATGCAGGCATGCAGCGCATCCTCGCCGGTGTGGCCGAAGGGCGGATGGCCCAGATCATGCGCCAGCGCCACGGCCTCGGCCAGCTCCTCGTCCAGGCCCAGCGTGCGCGAGATGGTGCGCGCCACCTGCGCCACCTCGAGCGAGTGCGTCAGCCGCGTGCGGTAATAGTCGCCCTCATGCTCGACGAAGACCTGCGTCTTGTGCTTGAGGCGGCGGAAGGCGGACGAGTGGATGATGCGGTCGCGGTCGCGCTGGAAGGGCGAGCGATGGGCGCTTTCGGGTTCGGGATGCAGGCGCCCGCGGCTGCGGGCCGGGTCGCAGGCCCACGGGGCCCGAGAGCTGGCGGTCATGGTCGGTTTCCGTTCCTGTCGGCGCGCCGGCGGCGCAAGGCGCCTTGCCGCGGCGGGGCGGGCGCATACATGATGGGTCGGCACGCTATAGCGCAATCGCCGCGCTAGGGGAACGCGCCCGCGCGGCGCACAAGGATCGGACGCTGGAACATGGACATCGCCCTGCCCCCGAAGGTCACCGAACGCGCCTTCGAGCGGTTGTCGCAGATCGCCCGCGAGGCGGGCCGCCCCGCGCTGCTGCGCGTGGCGGTGGACGGCGGCGGCTGCTCGGGCTTTCAGTATCGGATCGAGCTGGCCGACGCGCCCGCGGAGGACGATCTGCGCATCGCCCGCGGCGACGCGATGGTGCTGATCGACCCGGTGTCGCTGCCCTTTCTGTCGGGCGCGACCATCGACTTCACGCGCGAGCTGATCGGCGCGCGCTTCGCGGTGGACAACCCGAACGCCTCGTCAAGCTGCGGCTGCGGAACCTCCTTCTCGATCTGAGGCCCCGCGCCCCACGCGCCCTGCCCCTGTCCTTGCGGCGCGGGGCCGGGGCAGGGGCAGGGCGCGTGGGGCGCGCCTGATTTCTCCTCGCGCGCCGCGCTGGGCACGTGCGCCGACCATGCCGCCCGCCGCCGCGCCGGCCGCGCCGATCGCCGCGCGGCCGGGCCCTTGGCGCAGGATGCGCCGCGCCAGGACGCCCGAGCGCGACCGCCGCCCGCCCCGCCGCGGCGCGCGGCGGCCTTGCGCGCCCCCGATGCGCGCCCCGATGCGCCCGCCTGATGCGCGCCCCGATGGGCCCAAGCGCCGCGCTGGCGCCGCACGCGCGAATCCGGCACAAGGCGCGCATGGATCACGTTCGCTCGCTGCTCAAGACCGTCTTCGGCTTCGACGCCTTCCGCCCCGGCCAGGAAGAGATCGTCAGCGCCATCATGGCCGGCGAGGACGTTCTGGCCATCATGCCCACCGGCGGCGGCAAGTCGCTGTGCTACCAGCTTCCCGCCATCGCCCGCCCCGGCCTGACGCTGGTCGTCTCGCCCCTGATCGCGCTGATGCGCGACCAGGTCGAGGGCCTGCGCGCGGCGGGCGTCGAGGCGGGGGCGCTGACCTCGGCCAACGGCCCCGAGGAAAACCGCCGCGTGCTCGAGGCCATCGACTCCGGCGCGCTCAAGCTGCTCTACCTTGCGCCCGAGCGGCTCGACTCGGCCGGCCCCATGCTGCGCCGCGCGGGCGTGTCGCTGCTGGCGGTGGACGAGGCCCATTGCGTCAGCCAGTGGGGGCATGACTTCCGCCCCGACTACCTGCGCATCGGCGAGCTGCGCCGGGCGCTGGGCGACGTGCAGACCGCCGCCTTCACCGCCACCGCCGACGCCGAGACCCGCGCCGAGATCGCCGCCAAGCTGTTCGCCGACCCGCCGCGCGTGTTCCTGCGCGGCTTCGACCGGCCGAACCTGTTCCTGGCCTTCCAGCCCAAGACCTCGCCGCGCCGGCAGCTGCTGGACTTCGTGCGCCCGCGCGCGGGGCGTTCGGGCATCGTCTATGCCGGCTCGCGCAACAAGACCGAGGTCCTGGCCAAGGCGCTGAACGATGCGGGCGTGCCCGCCCTGCCCTATCACGCGGGGCTCGACCCCGAGGCGCGCGCCCTGCACCAGGACCGCTTCCAGCGCGAGGACGGGCTGGTCATCTGCGCCACCGTGGCCTTCGGCATGGGCGTGGACAAGCCCGACATCCGCTTCGTCGTCCATGCCGACCTGCCCAAATCCGTCGAGGCCTATTACCAGGAGATCGGCCGCGCCGGGCGCGACGGCGCCCCGGCCGAGACGCTGACCCTCTACGGCGTCGAGGACATCAAGCTGCGGCGCATGCAGATCGAGGAAAGCCAGGCCCCCGAGGCGCGAAAACGCGCCGATCACGCGCGCCTCAACGCGCTGCTGGCCCTGGCCGAGGCCCCGCGCTGCCGGCGCCAGACCCTGCTGGCCTATTTCGGCGAAGAGCGCCCCGAGCCCTGCGGCGCCTGCGATCTGTGCCGCCAGCCGCCCGAGCTGTTCGACGCCACCGAGGCGGCGCAGATGGCGCTGTCGGCCATCTACCGCACGGGAGAGCGCTTCGGCGCCGGCCACATCGCGGCCGTGCTGCGCGGCGAGGACGACGCGCGCGCGCGCCAGCTGGGGCACGACCAGCTCAAGGTCTTCGGCATGGGGCGCGAGCGCTCGCGCGCGCAATGGACCAGCATCCTGCGCCAGCTGCTGGCGCTGGGGCTGACGCGGGTCGACGGCGCCACCGGCGGCTGGGCGCTGACCGAAGAGGCGCGCCCGGTGCTGCGCGGCGAGCGGCGGCTGATGCTGCGCAAGGAAACGGCGCCGCGCCGCGGCGCGGGCGACGCGCGCCCCGCCCCCGCCGCGCTGCTCGACGAGGCCGACGAGCCCCTCTTCGCCCGCCTGCGCGGCCTGCGCCGCAAGCTGGCCGAAGAGCAGGGCGTGCCCGCCTATGTCGTCTTTCCCGACCGGACGCTGATCGAGATGGCCACGCGCAAGCCCCGCACGCTGGACGAGCTGGCCGCCTGCCCCGGCGTCGGCGCGGCCAAGCTGGCGCGCTACGGCCCCGCCTTTCTCGAGGCGCTGACCGGCGCGCCGCCGCCCGACGAGCACCCCGCCCGCCTGCGCCTTGCGCCCGAGGGCCGCGGCGCCCTGTTCGACGCGCTGCGCGAGGCGCAGATCGCGCTGGCGCGCGGCGCCGACGGGGCGGGAAAGCCCATGTCGCTCGATGCGGCGACGCTGGCGCGCATCGCGCGCCGGCGCCCGCGCAGCGTCGACGAGCTGGCCGCCCTGCCCGGCGTCGGCGCCGCGCGCGCCCAGCGCTTCGGTCCCGCCTTTCTGGGCATCATCGCCGCGCATGAGGACGAGGCGCCCTGACGCCGCGCCCCGGCCCCGCGCACCCCGCGCACCCCGCGCGCCCTTGCCCTGGCGCCGGAGGGGCGGATATGCTCCGCCGCCCGGCCCCCTGCGGAGAAGCCCATGAAGATCGCCAGCTTCAACATCAACGGCGTCAAGGCCCGCCTGCCCGCCCTGCTGGAATGGCTGCGCGAGGCGCGCCCCGACGTCGTCGCCCTGCAGGAGATCAAGAGCCAGGACTCGACCTTCCCGCGCGAGCCCATCGAGGATCTGGGCTACAACGTCGCCACCCATGGCCAGAAAGGCTTCAACGGCGTCGCCATCCTGGCGCGCCGCCCCATCGAGGACGTCGTCCGCGGCCTGCCCGGCGACCCCGACGACGCGCAGGCGCGCTGGATCGAGGCCACCGTCGCCGGCGAGGCGGGCGCGGTGCGCGTGTGCTGCCTTTACGCGCCCAACGGCAACCCCGCGCCGGGGCCGAAATACGACTACAAGCTGGCCTGGATGGCGCGCCTCGAAGCGCACGCCGCCGAGCTGCTGGCGCGCGAAGAGCCCACCGTTCTGGCCGGCGACTGGAACGTCATTCCCCAGCCCGAGGACGCCGCCGACCCCGAGGCCTGGCGCGAGGACGCGCTGTTCCTGCCCCAAAGCCGCGCCGCCTTCCGCCGCATCCTGCACCAGGGCTGGTGGGACGCCCTGCGCACGCTGCACCCGGAAAAGGGGCTCTACACCTTCTGGGATTACCAGGCGGGGGCGTGGCGGCGCGATCACGGCATCCGCATCGACCATCTTCTGCTCAGCCCCCAGGCCGCCGACCGCCTGCGCGCCTGCGAGATCGACCGCCATGTGCGCGGCGGCGAGAAGCCCTCGGACCACGCGCCGATCTGGGCCGAGCTCGAGATCTGAGGCCGCCCGCCGCTTGCCGCGCCCGGCCGCGCGCCATAGGTAATGCGGCGACGCTCACCTCCCCGAACGAAGGCCCGCCATGACCGCCACCCGCGAAGACCTGCTCAAGGCCCTGTCCGCCGTGCTCGATCCCGAGACCGGCAAGGACATCGTCGGCGCCGACTATGTGCGCGCTCCTGCGGTCGAGGACGGGGTGGCGCGCTTCGTGCTCGAAGTTCCGGCCGAGCGGGCGGCGCGCCTCGGCCCGCTGCTCGACGCGGCGCGCGAGGCCGCCGGGCGGCTCGAGGGCGTGCGCAAGGTCTCGGCGGTGATGACCGCGCACGCGCCGGCCGGCGCGAAGGGCGCGGCAGGCCCGGCGCCCGCGCTCAAGATCGGGCGCCACCCCACGCCCCAGGCCTCGCGCCGCATCGAGGGCGTGCGCAACGTCATCGCCGTGGCCTCGGGCAAGGGCGGCGTGGGCAAGTCGACCCTGGCGGCGAACCTTGCCGCGGCGCTGGCGCGGGCGGGCCGCAAGGTCGGGCTGCTCGACGCCGACGTGCTGGGCCCCAGCCAGCCGCGCATGATGGGGCTGTCGCGCCGCCCCGTCTCGCCCGACGGCAAGACCATCGAGCCGCTCGAGGCCCATGGCGTGCGCTTCATGTCCATCGGCCTGATGGTGCCCGAGGACGAGGCCGTGATCTGGCGCGGCCCGATGCTGATGGGCGCGCTGCAGCAGATGCTGGGCCAGGTGCGCTGGGGCGAGCTGGACGCGCTGATCGTCGATCTGCCCCCCGGCACGGGCGACGTGCAGCTGACGCTGTGCCAGAAGGCCGAGGTCACCGGCGCGCTGGTGATCTCGACGCCGCAGGACGTGGCCCTTCTGGACGCGCGCAAGGCGCTGTCCATGTTCCGCAAGCTGAACACGCCGGTTCTGGGCGTGGTCGAGAACATGAGCGCCTATGTCTGCCCCAATTGCGGGCACGAGGCGCACATCTTCGGCCATGGCGGCGCCCGCGCCGAGGCCGAGCGGCTGGGCCTGCCGTTTCTGGGCGAGATCCCGCTCGACCTGCAGATCCGCCTTTCGGGCGACGAGGGCGCGCCCATCGTCGCGCGCGCGCCCGACAGCCCGCAGGCCGCGGCCTTCGTGCGGCTGGCCGAGCGGCTGGTGCGCGAGGGCGTGGCATGAGCGCGACGCTGACCGGGCTCGGGATCGGCGCGGCCTTCGCGGCGCTGTTCGCGCTGACCACGGCCAGCGGGCTTGACCGGCTCAATCAGGGGTTCTTCACCTCGTGCGGGCTGGCGGCGCTGGTGGGCGCATGCCTGGCGCTCGACGGCTGGGTTCTGGCGGGGATGGCCGGCTTCGTGGCCGGAACGGCGGCGTGGGCCGAGCTGCGCCGCGCCTGGGCCGGCGGCTTCGCACGGAGGCGCGGATGACCATTGCGCAGATGCTGGCCGACCCGGCGATCTGGGCGGCGTTCCTGGCGCTGGCGACCATGGAGATCGTGCTGGGGATCGACAACCTGATCTTCATCTCGATCGTCTCGAACCGCCTGCCCGAGGCGCGCCGCGCCGCCGCCCGGCGCATCGGCATCGCGCTGGCGCTGGGCCTGCGGCTGGTCATGCTGACGGGAATCGCCTGGATCGTCGGGCTGACCGAGCCGGTGATCGACCTGGGGCTGAGCGGCCCGCCCGGCCCGCATGGCGCGCCCGCTTTCGAGACCGCCCTGTCCTGGCGCGACATCATCCTGATCGCGGGCGGGCTGTTCCTGGTCTGGAAGGCGACGATGGAGATCCACGAAAAGCTCCAGCCCGCCGAGCATGGCATGCTTTTCGCGCCGGCGGCGGCGGCGGGCATGGCGGCGACCGTGGCGCAGATCGCGCTTCTGGACGTGGTGTTCTCGATCGACAGCATCCTGACGGCGGTGGGCATGACGCAGCACGTGCCCGTCATGATCGCCGCCGTGACGGTCGCCGTCGCGATCATGGCGCTGGCGGCGGGGCCGGTGGCCGAGTTCGTGCGCGCCAATCCCACGGTGGTGATGCTGGCGCTGGCGTTTCTGTTGATGATCGGCATGGTGCTGATCGCCGACGGCTTCGGCGTGCACGTGCCCAAGGGCTACATCTACGCGGCCATGGCCTTCTCGGCCTTCGTCGAGGGGCTGAACATGCTGGCCCGGCGCCGCGCCGCGCGCCGCAGGCCGGCAACGCGGACCGGGGGCGAGTGACGCCCGGGCGGCGTCGCCCCCCGTTCGCCCCCGTTCAGCCGCGCGCGCGTCGGCGCGCGCCGCGCGCCAGCCCCAGCCCGCCCAGCGCCAGCGCCATCAGCCCCAGCGCCCCAGGCGCGGGCACGGCGCTGGTGGTCGGGCGGTCGTACTCGATCGACGCCACGGCGCCGCTGATGTTGTCGTAGCGCAGCGCGAAGGCGCTGACCGACGCGACGCTGCCATCGGCGCCCACGGGCAGCGGCCCGCCGCCGACAAAGGCGTAGCGCCAGAGGGAATTGTTGCCGGTCAGCCCTTTCGAGCTGAGATTGGTCACGCTCAGCGCCCCGGCGGCGCCCAGATCGGCCACCGACCAGAAGCCCGAACTGGTCCCGTCGGCGTAGTCGAAGCGGAACTGGATGTCCGACGTCGAAAGGGGGTCGGCCTCGTCGATGTCGAGAAGCGTCAGCGCCGAGAACGACACGCCGCCCGGATCGAGGAAATCGAAGGTGATCTCGCCGCCCTTCGGATCGTCGTTGAGGTTCGCGCCGCCCCAGTTGATGATGAGCACGCGGCCCTGCGGGGCGGTGCCGAAGGTCGGCCCCGTCGCCAGGTCCGAATCGCCGCCCGTGCAGGTGGTTCCGAAATCGGGCCCGCAATTCGAGTCGAACAGGCCCAGAGTCGAGCCCGATCTGTTCGGAGCCACGCTGAGCCGCACGCCATGATTGGTGAATTCGTCGCCGTTCAGCGCCGGAACCCCCGAGACGACGGGCGTTCCGCCGTTCATCGTGTCGAAATCCAGCGTCATCGCCGCCGCGGGCGCGGCGATGACCGCCGCGGCGACCGCTGCGCCGCCAATGCGCTCAAACATGGTCGATCCATTCGTTTTCGGCCGCGCAGGGGCGCGGGTCGGGATCGATCATAGCGGATCGGGGCGGTTTTCACAAACCTCATTCATCTAAAATTCAACTCACGCGAGCCGCGCCCCCGCCCCTCGCGCGCAGGGCGCTCAGGTCTCGCCGATCAGGATGCCCGCGGCCAGGACCATCGCGCCGCCCAGCACCACCTGGAACACCGCGCGGCCGATCGGCGTCTGCATGTAGCGATTCTGGATCCAGGCGATGGCCCACAGCTCGACGAACACCACCGCCAGCGCGATCGCCGTCGCCAGCCGGAAGTCCGGGATCAGATAGGGCAAGGCGTGGCCCAGACCGCCGACCGCCGTCATCACCCCCGCCGCGATCCCGCGCTTGACGGGCGAGCCGCGGCCCGAGATCACGCCGTCGTCCGAGGCGGCCTCGGTGAAGCCCATCGAGATGCCCGCGCCCACCGACGCCGCCAGCCCCACCTGAAAGGTGGTCCAGGTGTCCTGCGTGGCGAAGGCGGTGGCGAAGATCGGCGCCAGGGTCGAGACCGAGCCGTCCATCAGCCCGGCCAGCCCGGGCTGCACCCAGGTCAGGACGAAGCGACGATGGGCGACCAGCTCCTCTTCGTCGCGCACGTCGCCCGACAGATGAGCCTGCTCGAGCTCTTCGGCGCGGCGCTCGTGCTTGCGCTCGGCGGCGGCCAGGTCGCCCAGAAGGCGGCGCGTGTCGGGGTCCGAGGCGCGCTTGGCCGCGCGCTCGTAGAACTCGGCCGCGTCGCGCTCCATGCGCGCGGCCTCGGCGCGGATGGAGTCGAGGTCCAGATTCTCGACCAGCCACACCGGGCGGCGCCAGTAATAGCCGGCCACATGCTCGCGCCGGATCAGGGGTATGGGCCCGTCGAAGCGGCGCTTGAACAGCTCGATCAGGCTGGCGCGGTGAGAATCCTCCTCCTCGGCCATGGCGTCGAAGACGGCGGCGGTGGCCGGATACTCGGCGCGCAGGCGCGCGGCGAAGGTGCGGTAGATAGCGGCGTCGTCCTCCTCGGACGAGATGGCCAGGGCCAGGATCTCGGGCTCGGTGAGCTCGGAGAACTTCTTGCGTCCGGTGATGAAGCCGATCATGCCGCGCTCCTTGCCTGATTGCCGCCGCCAAATTTGGAATGGTTATAATTTTGCGGCGCAGCGCAGGCAAGCCCGCACATCACTCCGCATCCGGCTGGTTGGCGGGCGCGGCGCGGGCGATCTCGGGCACGGCCTCGCAGGCGTCGAAGATGCGCATGATGGTGGGATAGGGCGCCATGTTCACGTCGAAGCGCCGGTTGTTGAGCACCTGCGCGTAAAGGCACAGATCGGCCATGCCCGGCGCGTCGCCGTGACAGAAGGCGCCCGTGCGCGGATCGTCGCGCAACATGCGCTCGAGCGGGGCCAGCGTTTCGGCGACCCAATGGCGGAACCACGCGGCCACCGCCGCGTCGTCGGCGCCGAACTGCTCGCGCAGCCGGCGCAGGACGCGCAGATTGTTGACGGCGTGGACCTCGCAGGCGATGGCCTGGCTCAGCGCCCGCACGCGCGCGCGCCCGAGCGGATCGGCGGGCAGAAGGGGCGGATCGGGCCAGGTCTCGTCCAGCCACTCGATGATCGCCAGCGACTGGGTCAGGGCGACGTCGCCCCCCGGCGCGCCGCGCAGCTCGAGCGCGGGCAGAAGCCCCTGCGGGTTGATCGCCAGAAAGGCGGGGTCGCGGTGCTCGTCGCGCACGAGGTGATGGGCGACGTAGCGCGCCTCGAGCCCCTTGAGGTTGAGCGCCGCGCGCAGCCGCGTCGAGGTCGAGCTGCGGAAATAGCTGTGCAGGATGAGTTCGGTCATCGTCTTCCTCCGGGCGCCGCCCTCAGCGATAGGCGGCCAGCGCGTCGGCGACCGTGCGCATCGAGGCCGCCGCCTCGGCCGCCCGCCGCGCCGCGGGGCGGCAGACCTCTTCCTTGACGACATAGCCGCGCGCGCATCGGGCCATGGTCGTCAGCGCGCGGCGCTCGGCCGCCACATCCGCCTTCCAGCGCGCGAACAGACCCTGGCGCTGGATGCGGTCCATCTCGGCCTCGAGCGCGGCGCAATCGACGCGCTGTCCGCGCAGCGCCTCGGCCAGCCCCTCGGTCGCGCCGGGCGCCTGGCACAGCTTCCACAGCACGTCCGCCAGAACAAGCGGGAACAGCCGCGTCATGGTCCGATAGCGCGGCCCGATGGCCTGCCAGCCGCGGGCCACCCCGTCGGGGGGCCAGAACTCGTAGCTGATCAGGAACACGTCCGGGTCCATCACCCCGCCGGCGCGCGCGGGCGGATCCTGATAGCCGGCGGGCTGCTCGGGCGGCTTGACGCCCTCGCGCAGAAAGGCCAGCCGCCGCGCCTGGTCGGCGCGCGGCGCGCCGCTCTCGTCCAGCGGAATGGCGGTCAGCGTGGCGGCGAGCGGCCCGCCCTCGAAGCGGATGTAGAGCGCGCGCGTGTCGAAGATCAGCGGCGCCTCGATCGCGCCCTCGACCCAGCGGCCCTCGAAGGCGGCCTCCTTGCCGTTCGAATCGATGAAGCGCCCGCGCGGAACCTCGCCGGCGTCCTCGACCACGATCCGCATGCCCTGCGCGTCGCCCGCGCCCTCGAACGCGCCCAGCAGCGCCTCGGCGCGCGCGGCGGGGGGCGCGCTCGGGGCGGGCGGGGCGGCGCCGCCCTGCTGGGCGGGGGCCGGGCCGGGGCCGAGCGCCGTCAGCGCTGCGGCCAGCGCCGGCAGGATGGCGCGGCGAATGGCGCGAATGGCGGGCATGGGCGGCCTCCCTGTGTGGTCCGGCGTGTCTTCAGGCGCGGCGCGCTGGCACTCTATACTCGATTTTCCGCGCCCGGGAGGGCAAACAGGACCCGACGCGCCGGGCGCGCCAACCGAAAGACGAATCGCGCGATGGAACGGGGCAAGAACATGGACTGGGACAAGCTGCGCGTGTTTCACGCGGTGGCCGAGGTGGGCAGCCTGACCCATGCCGGCGAGACGCTGCATCTGAGCCAGTCCGCCGTCAGCCGCCAGATCCGCGCGCTGGAGGAAGAGATCGGCGCGACGCTGTTCCACCGCCACGCGCGCGGGCTCTTGCTGACCGAGCAGGGCGAGCTGCTCTATCACGCCACGCGCGAGATGGCGCGGCAGCTCGAGACCGCCGCCGCCCGCATCAAGGACAGCAAGGACGACATCTTCGGCGAGCTGCGCGTGACCACGACCATCGGCTTCGGCACCATGTGGCTGTCGCCGCGGCTGGCGAAGCTGTTCGCGCGCTATCCCGAGCTGAAGCTGGATCTGAACCTGACCGAGGCGGTGCTGAACCTGCCCATGCGCGAGGCGGACGTGGCCATCCGCATGAAGGAGCCCAGCCAGGCCGACCTGATTCGCCGTCGCCTGATGACCGTGCGCATGCGCTTTTACGTCTCGCGCGCCTACATCGCCGCCCATGGCGAGCCGCGCAGCCCCGAAGAGCTGCGCGAGCACCGGCTTGTGGGCTACAGCCCCGGCGCGCCGCAGGTGGCCGCGGGGGCCGAGTTCCTGGCCCCCTTCCTGGCCGAGAACCGCAAGTCGCGCATGACGGTGAACAACTATTTCGGCCTCTACAAGGCGGCGCTGAACGGGCTGGGGGTGTGCGCCCTGCCCGACTATCTGACGCGCGGCGAGGAATCGCTGGTCAACGTCCTGCCCGAGCTGCACAGCGCCGACATCCCGGTCTATTTCGTCTACCCGACCGAGCTGCGCCGCTCGAAGCGCGTGGCCGTGTTCCGCGACTTCGTGCTCGAGGAGCTGGAAGCCGAGGGCCTGCTGGCGGGCTGACCGCCGAGCCATGCGCCTGTTGCAAATCCGCCATGCAATCGCGCCTTCGACTTATGTTGCAGTTGCACATTCGATAAGGCGGCCATATATCAACCGCGTCAGGGCGACGATGCTTCGACGCTGTGACATACCTCCCTGTTGGACTTGGCCGAGCCTCGCGCTCGGCTTTTTTTTTGCGCCGGCGCGGGCGGGCGCGCCGGGGCGGCGTTCAGAACCACAGATCGCGGCCCTGCTGCGGCATGCCCGCATAAAGATGCGCGACCTCTTCGGCATAGCCGTTGAACAGCCTGGTCGGGATGCGGTCGCCCGTGGCGATGTCGCGCTCGTCGGCCTGCGACCAGCGGCGGTGCGGCACGTCGGGGTTCACATTGGCCCAGAAGCCGTACTCGTCGGGCTGGAGCGTTTCCCAGAACGAGACGGGGCGTTCCTTGACGAACGAGATGCGGCGGATCGACTTGATCGACTTGAAGCCGTATTTCCACGGCAGGTGCAGGCGCAGCGGCGCGCCGAACTGCTTGTGCAGCGTCTTGCCATAGGCGCCGGTCACCATGAAGGCCAGCGGGTTCGTCGCCTCGGCCAGCGTCAGGCCCTCGACATAGGGCCACGGATACCAGCTCTGGCGCTGGCCGGGCATGGCCTCGGGGTCGAGCACGGTTTCGAAGCGCACATGCCGCGCCTCGGCGCGCGGCGCGGCAAGGCGCACCAGCTCGGCCAGGGGAAAGCCGATCCAGGGCACGACCATGGACCAGGCCTCGACGCAGCGATGGCGGACGATGCGCTCTTCGATCGGCATGCGCGCAAGCAGATCCTCGAAGCCGATCTCGAAGGGCTTATCGACCAGCCCGTCGATGACGATGGTCCAGGGATCGACGACCAGCGCCTGGGCGCGGGCGTGGATCTGCTTGTGCGAGCCGAACTCGTAGAAATTGTTGTAGCGCGCGGCGATGCGCTCGGGCGTCGGGGGGCGGCCGGCGTCGGCGAAGGCCGGATTGCGGGGCGGCGGCGGCGCGATGGGGGCCTCGAAAGGCGCCGCGCCGGCCTCGCCCTCGGGCCATGCGGCGCCCAGGCCCGCCAGCCCCAGCGCCGCGCCTCCAAGGCCCAGCGCGGCAAGGACTGCGCGGCGGCCCTGATAGACGCTTTCGGGGGTGACGCGGTTCTCGCTCAGGCGCCAGCGGGGGCGGCGGTGGATGAACATGGGGCGATCTCCTGCGAATCGGACGAGTCGCGCGGGCCGCGCCTGCGCAGCGCCGGCGGCGCGCCCTTTCAGCCTAGCGCGCGGCCCGGGGGCGTCCATGGCCGCGCGCGCGCGATCACGCAGCTGTGCGCGCCGCCGCTCGCGCGGCCCCATCGCGGCGCGCCGCGACGGGCCGTTCCCGGGCATCGCCGAGCCGCAATCCCGACCGGTGCAGAGGACCGATTCGCATCGGCGCCGGCATCGCCCCGGCGGCAGGCCGCGACGAGCCGTTCCCGGGCATTGCCGACCGCCGGTCCCGACCGACGCGGCGAACCGCGCCGCCTCGGCGCCGGCATCGCGCCCGGCGGCGGGCCGGGCTCGGCCGTTTGCGCGCGCCGCCGATCGGCGGTCGCGATCGGCGCGGCCGGGCGCGCCATGCCGAAGCCGGCGGCGCGGGGGAAAGGGGGCGCGGGGGCGCGGGGGCGCTCAGTTCTCGAACTGATCTTCGCCGAGGCCCTGAAGGTGCAGGATGGCCGAAAGATCCGACCAGCGCAGCGCCGCGTCGGCGCAGGCGGCCACGGCGGGCTTGGCCCGATAGGCCACGCCCAGCCCCGCCGCCTCGATCATGGCCAGATCGTTCGCGCCGTCGCCCACGGCGACCGCCTCGGCGGGCGAGGCGCCGATCTCGGCGCACAGCGCGCGCAGCGCCTCGAGCTTGGCCTGGCGGCCCAGGATGGGCTCTTCGACCTCGCCCGTCAGGCGGCCCTCGGCGATGCGCAGCCGGTTGGCCTGATGACGCGCGAAGCCCGCCATGCGCGCGACGGGTTCGGCGAAATGCGTGAAGCCGCCCGAGACCAGCGCCGTCACGGCGCCTTGGGCGGCCATGGTGCGCGCCAGCGTCCGCGCGCCGGGGTTGAGCGAGATGCGCTCGGCCAGCACGCGATCGAGCGCCGCCGCCGGCAGGCCCGCCAGCAGCGCCACGCGCGCGCGCAGCGCGCCGTCGAAATCCAGCTCGCCGCGCATCGCGCGCTCGGTGATCTCGGCCACGCGCGGCTTGACCCCGGCGAAGTCGGCGATCTCGTCGATGCACTCGACGGGAATGATGGTGCTGTCCATGTCGGCGATCAGAACGCGCTTGCGCCGTCCCTCGCGCGGGACCGCGTTGACGTCCACCTCGGCGTCGGCCAGCGCCGCGCGCGCGCGCGCCAGAGCCTCGGCGCGCGCCTCGGGCGTCATGGCGCCGTCCAGATCCAGCTCGACCCCGCCCCGGCCAAGGCGCCGGGGGGCGCCGGCGCCGGCGGCCCTGGCGGCGGCCTCGGCCTGGGCGTCGGACACGCCCCGGGCCGAGGTCAGCACGATCAGATGCGACATGCCACCGCGCTCAGCTTTGCGCCGCGGCGGACGCGGCCTCGCGGTTCTCTTCCTCGAGCTGCTCGGCGATCAGGAAGGCCAGCTCGAGCGCCTGCGCCGCGTTCAGGCGCGGATCGCACGCGGTGTGATAGCGGTCGGACAGGTCGGCGTCGGTCACCTCGCGCAGGCCGCCGGTGCACTCGGTCACGTCGCGGCCCGTCATCTCGAAATGCACGCCGCCGGCATGGGTTCCCTCGGCCTTGTGGATGGCGAAGAACTCGCGCACCTCCTGCAGCACGGCGTCGAAGGGTCGGGTCTTGTAGCCCGACTCGGACTTGATCGTGTTTCCGTGCATGGGATCGCACGACCACACCACCTGACGGCCCTCGCGCTCGACCGCGCGGATGAGGCCGGGCAGATGCTCGGCCACGCGCCCGGCGCCGAAGCGGGCGATCAGCGTCAGGCGGCCCGGCTCGTTCTGGGGGTTGAGGATGTCGATCAGGCGCAGCAGCTCGTCCGGCGACAGGCTGGGGCCGCATTTGAGGCCGATCGGGTTGATGACGCCGCGGCAGAACTCGACATGGGCGCCGTCGGGCTGGCGCGTGCGGTCGCCGATCCACAGCATGTGCCCCGATCCGGCCACCGGCTTGCCGGTGATCGAGTCGACGCGCGTCAGCGCCTCTTCATAGGGCAGCAGCAGCGCCTCGTGCGAGGTGTAGAAGTCCACCCGCTTCATGCGCTCGGAATTGTCGGGATTGACCCCGGCGGCGGTCATGAAGTCGAGCGCGTCCGAGATCCGCGCGGCCAGCGCCTGGTAGCGCTCGGAGCCCGGCGTGCCCGAGGCGAAGCCCAGGTTCCACGCATGCACCCGGTGAATGTCCGCAAAGCCGCCCTGGCTGAACGCGCGCAGCAGGTTCAGCGTCGAGGCCGACTGCAGATAGGCCTGCAGCATGCGCTCGGGGTCGGGGGTGCGGGCCTCGGGGGTCGGGGCCATGTCGTTGATGATGTCGCCGCGATAGCTGGGCAGCTCGACGCCGTCCACCAGCTCGGTCGGCGAGGAGCGCGGCTTGGCGAACTGGCCGGCCATGCGCCCCACCTTCACCACCGGGCGCTTGGCGCCGAAGGTCAGCACCACCGCCATCTGCAACAGCACGCGGAAGGTGTCGCGGATGTTGTCGGCCGAGAACTCGGCGAAGCTTTCGGCGCAGTCGCCGCCCTGCAACAGGAAGGCCCGCCCCTGCGCCACCTCGGCCAGCTTGGCCTTGAGCGCGCGCGCCTCGCCCGCGAAGACCAGCGGCGGATACCCGGCCAGCTTGCGCTCCACCTCGGCCAGGCGGGCGGGATCGGGATATTCGGGCATCTGCAGCGCCTTGCGGGCGCGCCAACCGTCCTTGGTCCAGGGCGCGGTCATGGCGGCTCTCCTTCATTCGAACTTCCGCGCCCGCTATAGCGCAGCGCGCGCCCCGTGGCCAGAAGGCACGCGCGAAGCCGCGCTTGACGGCGCGCCGCGCAGGCCGCAATGGTCGGCCAGACGTCGACAGCCTTCCCCATGGTCAAAGGCCGCCCGCGATGACCGAAGCCACGCCCGGCGCGCAGCCCGCGCGCGAATTCGTGTTCGTCCTGCTCGAGGACTTCACCCTGATCGCCTTCGCCGCCGCGATCGAGCCGCTGCGCATCGCCAACATGGCGTCCGGGCGCACGCTCTACCGCTGGCGCGTCCTGTCCGAGAGCGGAGAGCCCGTGCGCGCCTCATGCGGCGTCGAGCTGCGCGTGGACGGCCCGTTGCAGGAATGCCCGCGCGAGGCGACGGCGATCATATGCGGGGGGATCGACGTGGCGAAGCGCGCGACGCGGCCGCTCATCAACTGGCTGCGGCGCGAGGCGCGGCGCGGCGTGGCCATGGGCGCGGTGTGCACCGGCGCGCATGTGCTGGCCAGGGCCGGGCTTCTGGACGGGCGGCGCGCCACCATCCACTGGGAGAACCGCGAGGGCTTCGCCGAAGAGTTCCCCGAGGTCGATCTGGGCGGCCATGTCTATGTGCTGGACGGCGACCGGATGACCGCGGCGGGGGGCGCCTCGTCGGCGGACATGATGCTGCGGATCATCGCCGCCGAGCACGGCGCCGAGCTGGCCGGCGAGGTGGCCGACCAGCTGGTCTACTCGACCCCCCGCGCCGAGGGCGACCCCCAGCGCCTGTCCGTGCCCGCGCGCATCGGCGTGCGCCATCCCAAGCTGGCGCAGGTCATCCGCATGATGAACGAGAACATCGAGGAGCCCATCTCGGCGGCCGCGCTGGCCGAGGCGGCGGGCATGTCCACGCGCCAGCTCGAGCGGCTGTTCCGCCGCTATCTGGATCGCTCGCCCAAGCGCTACTACCTCGAGCTGCGGCTCGAGAAGGCGCGGCGCCTGCTGCTGCAGACCGACATGTCGGTGATCAACATCGCGCTGGCCTGCGGCTTCACCTCGCCCTCGCATTTCTCGAAATGCTACCGCAGCCGCTACAACCGCACCCCGTATCGCGAGCGCGGGATCTCGGGGCCGGAGTGAGCCGCGCCCGGCGCGGGCGGGCGCGATGGTCGGGGCGCCCAGATTCGAACTGAGGACCTTCGGTACCCAAAACCGACGCGCTACCAGGCTGCGCCACGCCCCGACGATTCAAGCGATTACACAAAGCCGCGCCGCGGCGCCAGCCCCCGACCGCTTCAGCCCGGCGAGGCGCGGGGCGGGACATGCGCGGGGCGTCGCCGCAGCGCGGGCCCCCGCCGATTCAGCCCGTCCGCGTCGGCCCGGCCGCTTCAGCCCGGCCGCCGCGCCTGGTCCGGCGCGGCGCAGGGCCAGGCGGCGCGCGTCTGGTCAAGCCGCGGATGGCGCAGCTGCGCGCCCGGCCCCAGGCCCAGCCGCCGCGCGAGGCCCGCGTTGATCTCGAGCGTCATCGCCGCCGGGCCGCCCGAGGGCAACGGGGTTTCGGAAAAGGGCGTCGCGCGCTCGTGCACGCGCGTGACCACGCCGCGCGCGTCGATGAACAGGATGTCCAGCGGCAGCGGCGTGTCCTTCATCCAGAAGGCGACGGGGCGCGGCGTCTCGAAGACGAACAGCATGCCGTGATCGGCGGGCATGGCGCGCCGGCCCATGAGGCCGCGGGCGCGCTCGGCCGGGTCGTCGGCGATCTCGACCGAGAATCGCGCCGCCGCGCCGCCCCCGGCCGGGCGCAGAACGGCGGCGTCCTCGGCGCAGGCGTCGGCGGGCTGGGCGGCGCGCGCGCCCTGCGCCCCGCCCGCCAGCGCCAGCGCCGCCGCAAGGGCGGCCGCGCGGCGACGGCTCACTTGTTGACGACCTCTTCCCAGCGGCACAGCTCGCCGGCCATCGCCCCGCGCGGCCCCTTGACCAGACGCACGCAGACCGCCTCGCCCGGCTGCAGATCCTGGAAGCCGAAGCGGCGCAGGGTCTCCATGTGCACGAAGATGTCCTCGGGATCGCCGAACACGTTCAGAAAGCCGAAGCCCTTCTGCTTGTTGAACCACTTGACCCGCGCGGGCAGGAAATCGCCCTCGGGCTCGGCGATCTTGGCGATCTCGGTCGGACGCGCGGCGGCGATTTCGGCCGGCGTCGGCGCCGTCACCGACGAGATCTCGGTCGCCTGCAGCCCCCGCTCGCCGCGGATGACGGTCAGCGTCACGATCGCACCTTCCTCGAGGCCGCTGCGCCCCGAGGCGCGCACCACCGCCGCATGAACCATCACGTCCGGCCCCCCCTCGGCCGGAATCACGAAGCCGTAGCCCTTCTCGGCGTCGTACCACTTGACCCGACCCTTGATCAGCCGGGACGCGTTGACAACTTCCCCAGTCAAATGAACCCCCAATGTCTATGAACCCGCTAGCGGACCAAGCCCCTGTTCCTCTATACGGCGAATCGACGACTCGCCGCAAGGAAACCAGATGAATCAATATGAATTGTGGCCAAATGCGGCAAAAATCCGGCAGGCCCGTTTCCAGGGCCGCCGGCGCATGGACGCGCGCCCGCTGCGGCCCGCATGCCCGCGCCCGTGACCGGGCGCATCGCGGCATCGCTGCTGGCCGCCGCGCTGGCCGCCTGGGGCTGCGCGCCCGCGCGCACGACCGCGCCGCACGCCGCCGCCGATCCGGCCGACGCGCCGCTGCTGATCGCGCGCGCGCCGGCGCTGTTCGTCTCGGACGGGCCCGAGCATGACGGCAACATCGCCCAGGCCGCGGCCGCCCACGCCCATGCGCTGCGCTCGGGCGCGCGGCGCGCGCGCAAGACCGACGCGCGCCATGCGCCGCTGATCTTCGGCGCGCCCGAGGGCCGCGCCTTTCTGACCGCCCCCGCCGCGGGTCGCGCGCTGGCCATCGGCGCGCCGCCCCCAAGCTGCCCGGCCCGCGCCGCATCCGCAGGCGCCTCCGGGGACGACGCGCAGGCGGGCATGGCGGCGCTGGCCGCGTGCCGCGCGCAGCTGCGCCGGGCCGGGCGCGAGGATGGATGCGGCTGCGCGCTGATCGCGGTCGGCGACGCGCTGACCGCTCCGCCCGACGCCTACGCCTATGCGCCCGGCGCCGGCGCGCGGGTTCTGGGGCCGGCCTGGGGCCTGGCGCTGACCCTCGCCTCGCGCGAGGAGCCCGCCGCAGGCGGCGCGCGGCGGCTGACCTTCCACCCCGCTCCGGGCGAGCGGCTGCGCGTATTGATCCGGCCCGACGACACGGCCGAAGCCGAGCTCCGCGGCCCGGACGGGCCGACGCGGCTGACCGGATCGCGCCGCGCGCTGGGCCTCGAGCGCGGCCGCTTCGCCGAGGTGCTGACCCTGCGCGATCCGCGGGGCCGGCCGCTGGTCGTGGCCGCCGGACTGGCCCCGCCCGCGCTCGAAACCGTCGCCGCCGCGACGCTGCGCCGCGCGCTGCGGCGCTGAGGGCGGCGGCGCTCAGCCCTTGCAGCCGCCGCGATCGCCTTCGGCCCGCGTCCAGGTCTGCGACTTGCCGAAGATGGGCAGGCCGACATAGCCGCGCAGATGCAGCTTGCCGTCGTCGCGAACCTCCATGCGCGCGCTGTAGGTCTCGCCATCCTCGGCGTTGTAGATCTGGCCGCCCGTCCACACGCCCGGCTTCTCGCGCGAGAAGCCCGAAAGGAACGTCATGCCGCACAGGGGGCGCTCGCGCAGCGCCGGATCGGGATTGGCCGCGTCCGTCTGCGGCGCGCCGCTTTCGTCCTTCGGCCTGGCGAGCCAGACGATGGCGCCGCAGGCCGATTCGCCCGCGCATGGGGCGATGCGCACGATCGCCGAACCCGATTCGACCAGCCATTCGCCGAAGGCGGGGTCCTGCTCGACCGCCCCCGCAACGCCCGCCGCGGCGATCATGGCCGCCGCCGCTCCTGACGCAAACCAACGCATGCTCTTCTCCCTTGCTGCGCCCGCCGCGCCGACGGGCTCGTTGGAAGGTAGCGCCCGCGCGCCGCGGCGCCAGCCCCCGCGCGCCGCCCCTTCCACCGGCGCCGCTTCGGGCCTAGCCTGCGCGGCCACGGACAAGCCCGCCGCCCGCGGCGGCCCAGCGCAATGGAGAGCAGATGTTCCAGAGCTTCGACGATTCGGCCGATCCCTCGCAGGGTCCGGCGCGGCTGGCCGCGCTGCGCGCGCGCATGAAGGCGGCCGGGCTGGACGGCTTTCTGATCCCGCGCGCCGACGCGCATATGGGCGAGCAGGTGGCCCCGCGCGACGAGCGCCTGGCCTGGCTGACCGGCTTCACCGGCTCGGCCGGGCTGTGCGTCGCGCTCGAGACGCGCGCGGCGCTGTTCGTGGATGGGCGCTACGACATCCAGGCGCGCGCGCAGACCGACCCCGCCAGCTTCGAAATCCGCCGCATCGAGACCGAGCGCCCCGAGGCCTGGCTGCGCGAGGCCCTGCCCGAGGGCGGGCGCCTGGGCTACGATCCGTGGCTGCATCCGCGCGACGAGCTCGACCGCCTGACTAGGGCCGTGCGCGCGCGCGGCGGCGAGATGGCGCCGGTCGAGAACCTTGTGGACGCGATCTGGACCGACCGGCCCCCGGCCCCGTCCGCGCCGGCCTTCATCCACCCCGAGCGGCTGGCGGGCGAAAGCGCCGCCTCCAAGCGCGCGCGGCTGGGCGCCGAGCTGGCCGCCGAGGGGCTGGACGCCGCCGCGCTGACGCTGCCCGATTCGATCTGCTGGCTGCTCAACATCCGCGGCGCCGACGTGCCGCGCACCCCGGTGGTGCAGGCCTTCGCGCTGCTGCATGCCGATGGCCGCGCGCAGCTTTTCGCCGATCCGGCCAAGTTTGACGCGCAGCTGCGCGCGCATCTGGGCCCCGACGTCTCGCTGGCGCGGGCCGAGGATTTCGGCCCCGCGCTCGACGCCATGAAGGGGCGCAAGGTGGCGGTGGACCGCGCCAGCGCGCCGGCGGCGGTGTCCGAGCGGCTGAGCGCGGCGGGGGCCGAGATCGTGTGGCGGCGCGATCCGTGCATCCTGCCCAAGGCGGTCAAGAACGCCGCCGAGCTGGCCGGCGCGCGCGCCGCCCATCGCATGGACGGCGCCGCGCTCAGCCGCTTCCTGCGCTGGCTGGCGGCCGAGGCGCCGGGCGGCGCGCTGACCGAGATCGACGTCGTCGTCCAGCTCGAGCGCATGCGCGCCGAGACCGGGCGGCTGCACGACATCTCGTTCGACACGATCTGCGGCGCCGGCCCGCATGGGGCGATCGTCCATTACCGCGTCACCCGCGCCACCAACCGCGCGGTGCGGCCGGGCGACGTGCTGCTGATCGACAGCGGCGGCCAGTATCCCGAGGGCACCACCGACGTCACCCGCACCGTCGCCGTCGGCGCCGCGCCCGAGGCGGCGCGGCGCGCCTTCACCCTGGCGCTCAAGGGCATGATCGCGGTGTCTTGCGCGCGCTGGCCCAAGGGGCTGACGGGCCGCGATCTGGACCCGCTGGCGCGCGCGGCGCTGTGGCGCGCGGGGCTGGATTACGACCACGGCACGGGCCATGGCGTCGGCGCCTTCCTGAGCGTGCACGAGGGGCCGCAGCGCCTGTCGCGCCGCACCGACGAGCCCTTGCTGCCCGGCATGATCCTGTCCAACGAGCCCGGCGTCTATCGCGAGGGCGCATGGGGCATCCGCATCGAGAACCTGCTGGCCGTCGCGCCCGCGCAGATCCCCGAGGGCGGCGAGCGCGAGATGCTGAGCTTCGAGACGCTGACCCTTGCGCCCATCGACCGGGCGATGATCGCGCCCGATCTGCTTGCGCCCGACGAGCGCGCATGGCTCGACGCCTATCACGCGCGGGTGCTGGCCGAGATCGGGCCGCTGCTCGAGGACGAGGACGCCGCCTGGCTGGCCGAGGCCTGCGCCCCGCTCTGAGCGCCTTGCGCGCAGGGGCGGCGCGATCCCGCCGCCGGGGTCCGTGCGCGCCATGCGCCTTGCGACAGGGCCCGGCCGGCGCGCGCGCCCGGACGCGGCGGCCTGGCCCCGCGACCCTGGCCCGGCGACCTGGCCCGGCGATCCGTGCGCGATCTCCTGGCCGGGACGCGGGCGCGGACGCGGCGCCTGGCGGCGTTGCCGCGCCCGCCGGGCCGCCGCGCGGCGGCTTGAAGCGGCTTCGGGGCCGCTTCGGGGCGGCTTCGGGGCGGCGTCGCTGCGGGGCGCCGCCTTGCCGCATCGCCGCCGCGGCCGCGCGCGTCCCGGCCCAAGGCGCAGCGGCCGGCGGGCCCCGGCCGCGACGGGGGCAAGCGCGGGGCGGCGGCGGACGGGCGGCGGCGGACGGGCGGCGGCGGACGGGCGGCGGCGGACGGGCGGCGGACGGGCGGCGGCGCGGGGCGTTCAGCCATGCTCTTCGCGCAGGTTCTCCTCCAGCACGCGCACATAGGCGCGCAGCGCGTCCAGGTGAAAGACCGCGCCGATCAGCTCGGGGCGACCGTCCTCGCCCTCGGCCACCACGGGCAGCATCGGGCCAGAATGACGGGCGAACATCGGCAGCGCCCGCTCGAGCGTGTCGTCCATGCGCAGAACCGCCCCCTGCTCGATCAGGGCCTGCGCCGCGCTCAGCGAGGGGCCGTCCTCGGCGCCGGCCAGGCGCATCACGTCGCGCACCGCGATGGTGGCGGGCGCCCAGCGATGCGGTCCCTCGGCCAGATGCAGGTTGCGCCGTTCAAGCTGGGTGAGGAAGAAGCTGCGGTCCACCATGCGCGAGGCCACCAGGGTCGAGAGCGACACCGACGCCATCACCGCCAGCCCCGCCTGCCAGTCGCCCGTCAGCTCGAACACGATCAGCGTGGTCGAGATCGGCGCGCCCAGCACCGCCGCCGCGACCGCGCCCATCCCCGCCAGGGCGTAAAGCGTCTGCCCCCCGGACATGGCCGGAAAGAGCGCCACCGCCACCGTGCCGAAGGCCAGCCCCGTCAGCGCCCCCATCATCAGCGAGGGCGAGAACACGCCGCCGCCCATGCGCCCGCCGAAGGTGATCGCCACCGCCGCGGCCTTGACCACGGCGAACAGCACCGCCTCGCGCAGGCCCAACGCGCCGGTCAGCGCGCGCGAGGTGGTCTCGTAGCCCACGCCGATGATGTGCGGAAAGCGCAGCGCGATCAGCCCCAGCAGCAGCCCCGCCGCCGCCGGGCGCGCCCAGGCCGGGATGCGCAGCAGCGCCTGCGCCCGGTCGCCCACATCCTCGGCCAGGAAGATGGCGCGCATCAGCGCCACCGCCGTCAGCCCGCACACCAGCCCCAGCAGAAGAAAGGCCGGCAGCTCCTGATAGAAGCTCAGCGACTGGGGCGGCAGAACGAACTCGGTCACGTTCCCCATCGTCGCACGGCCCAGCGCCGCCCCCGCGATCGAGGCGATGACGATCGGCGCGTAGGCGTGCAGGGCGAAGTGACGCAGGATCACCTCCTGCGCGAACAGCGCGCCGGCGATGGGCGCGTTGAAGCTGGCCGACACCGCGGCCGCCACGGCGCAGCCCATCAGGTCGCGCGCGGTCATGGGCGTGGCGCGGATGCGCTCGGACACCCAGGACGAGATCACCGCCGCCAGATGCACCACCGGCCCTTCGCGCCCGCTCGAGCCGCCGGTGGACAGCGTCACCAGCGACGCCGCCGCCGAGGCCAGCCCCGCGCGCAGCTCGACCCTGCCTCGGCGCAGGGCCGCGCCCTCGATCACATGCGCCACCGAGCGCGCCTTGCCGTCATCGGTGAAGCGGCTCAGGATCCATCCCACCAGCGCCCCGCCCAGCACCGGCACGCCCACCACCACGGCCCAGTGCGTGCGCTCGAGCGTCGAGTGCAGCCGCACGTCGTCGGCGCCGTAGATCAGAGTCTGGATCTGTGAGATCGCCAGGCGGAACAGGATCGCCGCGCCCCCCGCGGCCAGGCCCAGGAACAGGGCCATGAGCCAGAACTGCGCCTGGCCCGGGCCGCGCTGGCGCAAGGCGCTCCAGCCCTCGACGGCGGCGCGGCGGGCCGCCACGCGCCCGCGCCGCAGGGCCGCGGCGGCGCGGCGTCTGGCATGACGGCGCAGGCGCTCGCGCGCTCGGGGCGCGGCTGCGCCGGCGCCGCCGCGCGCCGACCCGTCGCCGGCCGCGCCTGACGGCCCGGGCGCCGCGCCCGCCGCGTCGTCCCCCATGTCGTCCCCAGCCTCGTTCCCCGCGTCGCCTCCGGCGGCGGCCAACCCTCGGCGCGCCTTGGCCTCGTCGTTCCCCATGCCCTCTCGCCCTTTCGCGGGGCGGCCCCGCCGGCCGCCTTCGCCTGCGCGCGTGCGGCCTCAGCCCTTGCGGCGGATGCCCACGCTGGCCCCCGCCCGTTCGGGGCGCGGCAGCCCCGCCTGCGCCTCGGCCAGCGCGCGGATCCGCGCCAGCGCCCAGTCGGGATAGGGCGTCGAGCGGCGCCTTTCCAGATCCACGTTCACCACCAGCTGCTCGGTCGTCGCGCGCAGCGACCCGTCCGAGGCGCGCTTCATCTCCATGTAGAGATGCAGCTTCTTCTCGTCATGGTCGAGCAGCCGCATCTCGATGAAGAAGCGCTCTCCCTCGAGCAGCTCGCCCACATAATGCAGCGTCTGCTGCACCACATAGGGGCCCATGCGGTGATCGCGGGCATAGGCCTCGCCGATGCCCAGCACCTCGTCGAAGATGTGGTCGGCGCCCTTGTCGAAGGCCATGGTGTAGTAGGCCACGTTCATGTGCCCGTTGTAGTCGATCCACTCGGGCGGCACGACCAGCTCGGGGCCGCGGATGGGCGCGGCCTCGAAAACGGGCGCGCCGGCGCCCGGGGCTTGTCCGGATGCGCCCTGCGGGGCGGCGTCCGCGCGATCTGTCATGGGGTCCGTCCTCCTTGCTGTCGCTTGGCCCGCGAAGAGCACACGTTTTTCCGCGCCATGGCAAGCGCCCCGCCCCGCGCCCGCGCCGCGCGCCTTGCGCCGGGCGCGCGCGCCGTTATCGTCGAAGCCGAGCAAGGGAGGGCGCGCATGTCCATCGAGAACGCCATCGAACGGCTGGAAGCGATGCTGGGGCCGCGGCTGTCGACCGCCGCCGCCATTCGCGAACACCACGGCCGCAACGAGACCTACTACCCCGTCACCCCGCCCGACGCCGTCGCCTTTCCCGAGACGACCGAGGAGGTGGCCGCCATCGTGCGCCTGTGCGCCGAAGAGCGCTGCCCGATCGTGCCCTGGGGCGTGGGCACCTCGCTCGAGGGGCACGCCCTGGCCTTCGAGGGCGGGCTGAGCCTGGACATGAGCCGCATGGACCGGATCCTGGAGGTGCACGAGGCCGACATGGACGCGGTGGTCCAGCCCGGCGTGACGCGCAAGCGCCTGAACGAGGAGCTGCGCGCCACGGGCCTGTTCTTTCCGGTCGATCCGGGCGCGGACGCGACGCTGGGCGGCATGGCCGCGACGCGCGCCTCGGGCACCAACGCGGTGCGCTACGGCACGATGCGCGAGAACGTGCTGGCGCTCGAGGCGGTGCTGGCCGACGGGCGCGTGATCCGCGCCGGCACGCGGGCGCGCAAGTCCTCGTCGGGCTATGACCTCAAGAACCTGATCGTGGGCTCGGAGGGCACGCTGGCGGTCATCACCGAGCTGACCGTGCGCCTGCATGGCCAGCCCGAGGCGGTCAGCGCCGCGACCTGCGCCTTCGAGACCGTGGGCGGCGCGGTCAACGCCTGCATCGAGACGATCCAGAGCGGCATCCCCGTCGCGCGCATCGAGTTCCTGGACGCCGCCTCGATCGCCGCCTTCAACGATTACGCCGGCTTCGACCTGCCCGTGCGCCCGCACCTGTTCCTCGAGTTCCACGGCTCCGAGGCCGGGGTCGCCGAGCAGGCCGCGCGCTTTGGCGAGATCGCCGACGAGCACGGCGCGCAGGGCTTCCGCTGGACATCCGACGCCCAGGAGCGCAACCGCCTGTGGTCCGCGCGGCACAACGCCTATTTCGCCTTTAAGGCGCAGCGCCCCGGCGCGCGGGCGCTGACGACGGATGTGTGCGTGCCCATCTCGCGCCTGGCCGAGGCGATCGAGGCGGCCGCCGCCGACATCGCCCAGAGCCGCCTGAGCGGCTCGATCCTGGGCCATGTGGGCGACGGCAACTTCCACGTCGCCTACCTGCTCGACCCCGACTCGCCCGAGGACCTGGAAGAGGCCAGGCGCCTGACCCACCGCATGAACCTCAACGCCCTGGCGCTGGGCGGCACCGTGACGGGCGAGCATGGCGTCGGCCGCGGCAAGATCCCCTACATGGCCGCCGAGCATGGCGAGGCCTGGCAGGTCATGGCGCAGATCAAGCGCACGCTGGACCCGCTGAACATCCTCAACCCCGGCAAGGTCGTGCAGATCAACTGACGGTGAAAGGAGCGCCCATGCCCGCCGAAGCCCATATCGACCCCGAGCGCGCGGCCTTCGAGGCCTTCAAGGCCCTGCCCCGCGACGCGCCGATCGAGATGCTCAACCTCGTCGCCCTGCGCGCGCGCGCGGCCTATCCCGAAGACCGCCCCGAGGCGGCCGAGGGGCTGACCGGCGCGCAGGCCTATGCGCGCTACGGCGCCGCTTCGGCGCCCGTGTTCAAGCGCGTGGGCGGGCGCATCGTCTGGCGCGGGCGCCCCGAGCTGACGCTGATCGGCCCACGGGACGAGCGCTGGGACATCGCCTTCGTCGCCCGCTATCCCGATACGGCGGCGTTCCTGGCCATGGTCACCGATCCCGAATACCGCCGCGCGGTGACGCATCGACAGGCGGCGGTGCGCACCTCGCGCCTCATCCGCTGCGCCCCCGCCGAGGGGGCCGACGCCTTCGGCTGACGGACGCGCGGCGGGGCCGTCGGGGCGCCTTCGCCCCGGCCCGGCGCCGCGGCGCACCCGCTCCGGCCGCGCCGATCGCCAGGATGACGGCGCCGCGCCCCTTTCCCGCGCGCGAACGCGCAATGCCGCGCCGCGTCCGCCGGTCGCGGGGCGAGAGGCCGCGCCTTCGAAACCGCCCCGCATCGCTCGCGGCGCCCGCCGCCGACGGCGCGGGGCGCGCCCAAGGCTGCCGCCGGGCGCGCGCCCAGCGTCGCGCCGGGCCGGCGCCGGACGCGACGGGCTGCGGGTCGGGCCGGGCCGGGCCGCGTGTTTCGCGCCGCGTAGGCCCGGCGCCGATGACGGAAAATTGATCGGCGCCGGAGCGGGTCCGGGGGCGCGGCCGGGGCGCGCCCCCCGGCGGGCCGGCGCCCCCGGCCCCTTCGGCCCGCGCCGCCGCGGGGCGCCGGTTCGGTGCGCGCCGGGCGGTCAGCCCGCCAGCAGGGCCCGGGCGGCCTCGCGCGCGGCGTCGGTGATGGACTCGCCCGCCAGCATGCGCGCCAGCTCGTCCTCGCGCTCGGCCGCCGACAGGGGTTTGACGGTGGTGCGCGCCACGCCGCCCTCGACCGCCTTGGCGATGTGGAAGTGATGCGCCGCGCGCGCCGCCACCTGGGGCGAGTGCGTCACGACCAGCACCTGCGCCCCCTGCGCCAGCCGCGCCAGCCGCCGGCCCACCGCATCGGCCGTGGCGCCGCCGACGCCGCGGTCGATCTCGTCGAAGATCATGGTCTGCGCGCCGCCGCGCCCGGCCAGGCACACCTTCAGCGCCAGCAAGAAGCGCGACAGCTCGCCCCCCGAGGCGATGCGCGCCAGCGGGCCGGCGGGCGCGCCGGGGTTGGGCGCGACCATGAACTCGACCCGATCGACGCCCTCGGGGCCGGGCGAGTCGGGGGCGATCAGGGTGTCGAAGCGCGCGCGCTCCATCTTCAGCGGCGCCAGCTCGCGCGCCACCTCGGCGTCCAGCCGCGACGCGGCCGCGCGCCGGCGCTCGGACAGCGCCTGCGCGGCCGCGTCGTAATCCGCCCGCGCCGCGCGCGCCGCCTGTTCGAGCTCGGCGATGCGGTCCTCGCCCGCGTCAAGGTCGCGCAGACGCGCCGACAGGGCGCGCGCCAGCTCGGGCAGCTCGTCAGGCTGGACGCGATGCTTGCGGGCCAGCGCGCGCAGGGCGAAAAGCCGCTCCTCGACCGCCTCGAGCCGCATCGGGTCGAGGTCGAGCGCCTCGAGCGCGTCCTCGACCCCCGCCTGCGCCTCGGCCAACTCGGCCAGCGCGCGCTCGAGCGCGGCGAGCGGCCCGTCGAGCCGCCCCTCGGCCGCCTCGGCCGCGCCGTCGAGCCAGCGCAGCGCGTCGTTCATCGCCCCCTCGGCGCCGTCGCGGCCGAGCGCCTGGGCGGCGCGGGCGACGTCCTCGCGGATGCGGGCGGCGGCGCGCAGCATGCGCCGCTCGGCGTCCAGGCGCTCGTCCTCGCCCGGCTCGGGCGCAAGCTCTTCCAGCTCGGCCACGGCATGGCGCAGGAAATCGGCGTCGCGGGCGGCCTCTTCAAGCCGCGCGCGCGCCCGGGCCAGGGCGGCGTCGGCCTCGGCCGCGGCGCGCCAGGCGGCGCGCAGGCGCGCCAGATCGGCCTCGGCCTCGGCATAGGCGTCGAGGATGGCGCGATGCCCGCGCGGGTTCAGAAGGCCGCGGTCGTCATGCTGGCCGTGGACCTCGACCAGCGTCTCGGCCAGTCGGCGCAGGGCCTCGGTCGAGACGCGGCGGTCGTTGACGAAGGCGGCGCTGCGCCCGCCCGCCGCCACGCGCCGGCGCAGCACCAGCTCGTCATCGGGGGCGTCGATGCCCAGCTCGTCCAGCACGGCGCGGGCGGGCGCGCCCGGCGGCAGCTCGAAGGCGGCCGCGGCCCAGCCCTCCGCGGCGCCGGCGCGCAGCATGTCCGCCCGCCCACGCCCGCCCAGCGCGAAGCCCAACGCGTCGAGCAGGATCGACTTGCCGGCGCCGGTCTCGCCCGTCAGCACGTTGAGCCCCGGCGCGAAGTCGAGCGACAGCCGCTCGATCAGGACGATGTCGCGGATCTCGAGGCTGCGCAGCATGGGTCAGAGAGTCGAGCCCGTGACCACCCGGCGGAAGGCGCGGCTGATCCAGCTTTCGCGGTTCTCGAAGGGCGCGATGTCGGCGCCCTGCAACAGCGCGTAGCTGGCCTGATACCAGTCCGATCCGGGGAAGTTGTAGCCCAGCACGGCGGCGGCGGTGCGCGCCTCGTCCTCGACGCCCAGCGCCAGATAGGCCTCGACCAGGCGGTGGAGCGCCTCGGGGGTGTGCGAGGTGGTCTGGTAGCGCGTCAGCACCACCTTGAAGCGGTTGATGGCGGCGATGTAGTTGCCCTGCCCCAGGTAATAGCGGCCGACCAGCATCTCCTGCCCGGCCAGCTGGTCGCGCGTCAGGTCGATCTTGAGCTGCGCCTCGCGAGCGTATTCCGAATCCGGGTAGCGGCGCACGACCTCTTCCAGCTCCTGCAGCGCCATGCGCGCGGCGCGCTGGTCGCGCTTGACGTCGAGGATGCGGTCATACCACGACATGCCGATCAGATACTGCGCATAGGGGCTGTCGGGGTCCGAGGGGAAGAAGTCCAGAAAGCGCTGCGCCGCCGCGATGGCGCGGTCGAACTCGGCGCCCTGGTAATAGGCGAAGGCGGCCATGATCATGGCCCGCCGCGCCCATTCCGAATAGGGGTGGACGCGCTCGAGCTCCTCGAAGGTTTCGCCGGCCTTGACCGGGTCGCCGTCGTTCAGCTGCGCCTCGGCCTCCTGGTAGATGCTGGCGGCCGAACGCCCCGCGTACGGATCTGCGAAGGGGTCCTTGTCGCCGCCCGAAGAGCAGGCGGACAGCGCCAGAATGGCCGCGGCGATGAGGGCGAAACGAGGCATGGGCGCCTTTCTCCAGCAGGTCTGTTCAAGCCACGAGGCCCGCCGCGGAGGATGCATCCCGCGGCGGGCCTCGTCAGTTAGCACAACCTTGCGCCGCGCGTCACGCCAAGAGGCGCGCGCGCCCTCAGTTCGCGGCGATGCCCAGCGTGCGCCAGCCCCCCGGCTCGGAGCTTTCGTAGCGCCAGGCGTCGGGGCGGCGGAACAGCTCGCGCAGCAGCAGGTTGGTCATCTCGTGCCCGGCCTTGCGCGCGACGTAGCGCCCCACGATCGGCGCGCCGGCCAGCGACAGGTCGCCCACCGCGTCCAGCATCTTGTGGCGGACGAACTCGTCCGGGTGGCGCAGGCCCTCGGGGTTGAGGACGGCGCCGCGATCGACCACGATCGCGTTCTCGAGCGAGCCGCCCAGCGCCAGCCCCATGCTGCGCAGCATGTCCACCTCTTCCTTGCGGCAGAAGGTGCGGCTGTCGTGCAGATGCTCGAGGAAGGCGCCGTTGACCAGGCGCAGGCGCTTGGACTGGGCGCCGATGGCGGGGTCGTCGAACTCGATGCCGAAGTCGATCTCGAAGCTGTCCGAGGGTTCGAGCCGCGCCAGGCGCCCGCCCTCGCGCACCTCGACGGGGGCGAGGATGCGGATGACGCGGTCCTCGCCCTCGACCAGGCGCAGGCCGACGCGGGCGATGGCCTCGGCGAAGGGCCGCGAGGAGCCGTCCATGATCGGCGCCTCGGGGCCGTCGATCTCGATCAGCGCGTTGTCCACGCCGCAGCCGGCGAGGGCGGCCATTACATGCTCGACCGTCGAGACCGAGGCCCCGTCGGCGTTGGCCAGGCGCGTGCACAGCCGCGTGTCGCACACCGCGTCGTAGCGGGCGGGGATCATCGGATCGACGCCGCGCAGGTCGGTGCGCTTGAACCAGATGCCGTATTCGCCCGAGGCGGGAAGGATGCGCATGCGCGCGGGCGCGCCGCTGTGAAGGCCGCGTCCTTCGAAACTCAGCTCGCTCTTGACCGTGGTCTGCACCGCTTCGTCCTCTCGCCTGTCGTTCTTGTTGTGATCGTGGAGATACGGAATGGGAACGTTCAAGGCAAATAAAGCATTATGTCGCTTTGCAACATCGCTCACGGAGCGGGGACAAGGCATTGCGCGCAAAGAAATACCCGCCCGGCGAACCGGGCGGGCCAAAGCCTGGGACGCGGCGCCGCGTCAGTTGGCCTGACGGCGCAGGAAGGCGGGGATGTCGCGCTGGCGGTCCTCGTCGGTCAGATCGGCGCCGCCCACGCGCGGCTCGCGATGCGGGCGCGGGGCGGCGGCCTCGGCGCCGCCGGTCATGCGGTGGATCAGGCTGCTGATGCCGAAGCGGCCGCGCTCGGCATCGTCGGCGCGCGGGGCGGCCGGACGGGCCGCGGACGCGGCCGGGCGCGCGGGCTGGGCGGGCGCGGCGGCGGGGCGCTCGGCCGGACGCTCGGCGGGGCGCTGAGGCCGCGGGGCGGCGTCTTCGGGCTGCTTGCGCACCGCCTCGCGCAGGCGGGCCAGCACCTCGGGCGAGGGCTCGACCTCGCGCGCGGCCTGGGCCGGGGTCTCGGGCGGCGGCGCGATGAAGGCGTCGTCGCGCGCAACGGCGGCCGGGGCGACGCGGGCCGCCTCGGGCGCGGGCGCGGCTTCGGGGGCCGGCGCCGCGGGGGCCTCGGCGCGCGCGGCGGGGGCCTGGGCGGCCTCCTGGCGCGCGGGCGCGGCGATGTCCGAGACCGGCGTCGCCACGTCGCGGCGCGGCGCCTCGCCCGCGGCCGCGGGGGCCTCGGCGTCGATGCCGGTGGCCACGACCGAGACGCGCATCACGCCCTCGATCTCGGGGTCCAGGGTCGAGCCGACGATGATGTTCGCGTCGGGGTCCACCTCCTGGCGGATGCGGTTGGCGGCCTCGTCCAGCTCGAACAGCGTCAGATCGTAGCCGCCGGTGATGTTGATGAGCACGCCGCGCGCGCCCTTCAGGCTGATCTCGTCCAGAAGCGGGTTGGCGATGGCCTTCTCGGCGGCCTGGATGGCGCGGTTCTCGCCCTCGGCCTCGCCGGTGCCCATCATGGCCTTGCCCATCTCGTCCATCACCGAGCGCACGTCGGCGAAGTCGAGGTTGATCAGGCCCGGCCGCACCATCAGGTCGGTCACGCCCTTGACGCCCTGATACAGCACGTCGTCGGCCATCATGAAGGCCTCGGCGAAGGTGGTGCGCTCGTTGGCCAGGCGGAACAGGTTCTGGTTCGGGATGATGATGAGGGTGTCCACCACCTTCTGCAGCTCGGCGATCCCGCCCTCGGCCTGGCGCATGCGCTTGGCGCCCTCGAAGTGGAAGGGCTTGGTCACCACGCCCACGGTCAGCACGCCCATCTCGCGCGCGGCGCGGGCGATGACCGGCGCGGCGCCGGTGCCGGTGCCGCCGCCCATGCCCGCGGTGATGAAGCACATGTGCGCGCCCGACAGATGCTCGACGATCTCGTCGAGCGATTCCTCGGCCGCGGCGCAGCCCACCTCGGGCTTGGCGCCGGCGCCCAGCCCCTGGGTGACGCCCGTGCCCAGCTGGATGCGGCGCGTGGCGCGCGACTGCTGCAGGGCCTGCGCATCGGTGTTGGCGACGACGAACTCGGCGCCCTCGAGCGCCTTGTCGATCATGTTGTTGACCGCGTTGCCGCCCGCGCCGCCGACGCCGAACACCGTGATGCGCGGGCGGAGCTCGGACTGCTCCGGCATTACCAGATTGAGGGACATTGGAACCGCCTGTTCTTGTTGCTGCTGCTCGTGTCGTTCTTTTTGTCTTTGCGACGAAAGTATCTCAAAGCGACAGGCCGGTCACGCGCGAATTGCGCCCGCGCCGGTCACCAGTTGTCCCGGAACCAGCGCACCGCCCGCCGCAGCCGCGTCGCGCCGTCCAGCGCCGAGGGCGCCTCGAAGTCCCAGAACTCGTCCTGCGGGCGCACCGCGTAGGCGGCCAGCCCGACGATGGCCGAGAAGGCCGGCCCCGAGGCCGACTGCGGCAGCCCGCCGATGCGCAGCGGCCGCCCCGCGCGCACGCGCTGGCCCAGGATGCGCCGCGCCACCTCTTCGAGCCCCGGCACCTGCGAGCCGCCCCCCGTCAGCACCACCCGCCGCGAGGGCAGCGCCTCGAACCCGGCCCGGTCGAGCGAGGCGCGCACCTCCTCGAGGATCTCCTCGAGCCGGGGGCGGATCACCCCGATCAGCGCCGAGCGCGAGATGCGCCGCTCGTCCTCGGCCGCGCCCAGGCGCGGGGCGGCGATCAGCTCGCGGTCGTCCATGCCGGTGGCCACCGCGCCGCCGTGAAGGGTCTTGATGCGCTCGGCCTGCTGGAAGGGGATCGAGAAGGCCTCGGAAACGTCGCGCGTCACATGCGCGCCGCCGACCCGCGCCGCGTCGGCGTAGATCAGCTGCTTGCGCAGGAAGATCGAGACCGAGGTCACTCCGGCGCCCATGTCCACGCAGGCGGCGCCCAGCTCCTGCTCGTCCTCGACCAGGCTCGACAGCCCCGCCGCATAGGGCGCGCAGACCACCCCCGCCAGCTCCAAGTCGCAGCGGCGCACGCAGCGCGCGAGGTTGCGCAGCGGGCCCGAGGCGACCGACAGCACGTGCATGTCCACCGACAGCCGCCGGCCGTTCATGCCGCGCGGATCGTTCAGAAAGCTTTGCCCGTCCACGGTGAAGTTGACCGGCAGCGCGTGCAGGATCTCGCGCCCCTCCTCGAGCGGCGGCTCGGGGCAGGCGGCCAGGGCGCGGGCCACGTCGGCCTCGGTCACCTCGCCCGATTCGACGTCCACGTCGGCGCTGGCGCCGAAGCTGACCGGCCGCGCGCCCGGCAGCACGCCGATGACCTGATCGACGCGCACGCCGGCCATCTTCTCGGCCGTCTGCAGCGCGGTGCGGATGGCGCGCCCGGCCTCTTCCATGTCCACGATCTCGCCCAGGCGCACGCCGCGCGACTGCGTCACGCCGGCGCCGACGACGCGCATGGCGCCGAAGCCGCCCAGGCGTCCGTCCTCGGCCCCCGCGGCCGCCAGCCGCGCGGGATCGACGCGCAGGATGAAGCAGGCCGTCTTGGCCGTGCCCACGTCCAGAACCCCCACAAGCCCGCGTCGGAGCGCCGAGCGGAGATGCTCGCGCATGTGGCGTTGCGCGGCGAAGGCGGCGCTTTTCATGCGTCTTCTCCCTCCTTGATCGCGCGCAGCCGCAACAGCTGCGTCAGGGCGCGGCCGGTCAGCCGCAGGGTCGGCCGCGACGGGTCGCGCATGTCCACCGCCAGAAGGTCGCGCGACAGAAGGTCCTCGGCCGCGTCCAGCGCCAGCACCCGCGCCAGCGCATCCTCGGCGCCGGTCTCGGGCAGCATGACGCGCATGTCGGGGCTGTCGTGCTCGACGACCGCGCCCTGCGCGCGGGCGCGGGCATACTCGGCCGCCGCCGGTCCGGTCAGCACCAGGTCCCAGCGCCGGTCGCCCACGCGCACCAGCCCGCGCACCCGGTCGGCCAGCCGCGCGGCGCGGCGCGCCAGGGCCAGCGCCTCGGGCACGGCCCGGTTCGCGCCCGGCCCGGCGATCAGCGGCAGGTCGGGACGGTCGGCGCGGCGGACCACGGGGCCGATCGCCACGCCCTCGGCGTCAACCAGCAGCAGCTGCCCCTCGAAGCGCCACAGCGCGACGGGCGCGCGCTCGGTCAGCGCCACGCGCAGCGCGCCGGCCGGGGTGATCGCGGCCGAGGCGCTCAGCACGCCGGGCACGGTCTCGACCTCGGCGCGCAGGGCGGCAAGGTCCAGGTCCAGCGACGACGCCGGCAGGCGCAGGTCCAGCCGCCGCGCCACGCGCGCGCGCAGCTCGGCCGAGCCGCCCTCGAGTTCGAGCCGCGAGACGGCGAATTCGGGCCGCTCGGCCAGCGCGCGGCGCAGGTCCTGCAGCCCCTCGCGCGCCGCCACCCATGCGGCTTCCTGCCCCCACAGCCACGCGCCCAGCGCCAGCAAGAGCGCCGGCGGCGCCAGGCGGCGCAGCGCGAAGCGCACCGAGGCGCGGCGCATGAGCCGCTCGAGCCGGAAGCGCCAGAGCGAGGGCGACGGATCGCGCCGCCCGCGCCGCGGCCGGCCGGGCGCGGCCGAGAGGGGGCGCGGGCTCAGCGGTCGCATGAGGCGTCCTCGACCAGCCAGGCGTTCAGCGCCTCGAAGGAGATGCCGCATGCCGCCGCCTGCTCGGGCGCCAGCGAGGTGGGCGTCATGCCCGGCTGGGTGTTGACCTCGAGCAGCGCCAGCCCCTCGAGGCCGCGGCGCTCGTCCCAGCGCAGATCCGCGCGGCTCAGCCCGCGGCAGCCCAGCGCCGCATGGGCGCGCGCGGCGATGTCGAGGCAGGCTGCGAAGACCGCGTCGGGGATCTGCGCGGGAACCACATGCTCGGACCCGCCGGGCGCGTATTTGGCCGCATAGTCATACCAGGCGCCGGCGCGCGGCACGATGTCGGTCACCGTCAGCGCGCGCGGCCCGTCCGCCTCGCCCAGCACGGCCACGGTCAGCTCGCGCCCGGGCACGAAGGCCTCGACCATCAGCCGCTCGGGCATGTCGGGGCCGGGGGGCGGCGGGGGCGGGTCGCCCTCATGCACGATGAGGATGCCCACCGACGAGCCCTCGGCCACGGGCTTGACGACATAGGGGGGCTCCATGGGGTGCGCGTCGCCCAGCTCGGCGCGCGACAGCGCGCGCCCCGGCGCCACGGGCAGGCCGGCGGCGGCGAAGACCTGGCGCGCGCGCAGCTTGTCCATGGCCAGCGCCGAGGCCAGCACGCCCGAATGGGTGTAGGGAATGCGCCGCCACTCGAGCAGGCCCTGCACGCAGCCATCCTCGCCCCAGCGCCCGTGCAGGGCGTTGAAGGCGACATCGGGCGCGGCCTCGGACAGGCGCGCGTCCAGATCGTCTCCGGCGTCGATCTCCTCGACGGCGTATCCTGCCGCGCGCAGCGCCTCGGCGCAGGCCGCGCCCGAGACGAGAGAGACCTCGCGCTCGGCCGACCGGCCCCCCTTGAGGACCGCAACGCGGGTGGATGCCCTGCTCGACATGCCCGCCTCGTTCCCTTGCGGCCTTTCAGGCCGCCTTATCGTTGTTTACGCCCTGTTCACGGCGTTTGACGAATCATTGACGGCAAATGGTTTAGGAACCGTTAACTCGCGCCGCCGGCGCGCCCGGCGCCCCCTGCCCCGCGGCCCCTTCGCCGGCGATCCCTTCGCCGGCGGCCTCGGGCGGAGCCGGAACGCCGATCCGCGCTATCTCCCACTCTAGCCGCACGCCGCTGTTCTCGAAAACCCTTTTTCGGACCTCCTCGCCCAGCCCCTCGAGATCGGCCGCCGTCGCGCCGCCGACGTTGAGCAGGAAATTGGCGTGCTTGTCCGAGATCATCGCCCCGCCGCGCCGCAGGCCGCGGCAGCCGGCCTGGTCGATCAGCCGCCAGGCCTTCATGTCGTGCACGTCGTCCGCCCGCCCGGTCGAGGAATAGCCCGCCGGGTTGCGGAAGGTCGAGCCGCAGCTGCGCGCGCGCACGGGCTGGCTGGCCTCGCGGCGGGCGACGTATTCCTGCATCAGCGCCTCGATGCGCGCGCGATCGCCCGGCGCGCCGCGCAACGTCGCCTCGATCACGATCAGGTCGGGCGGCAGGTCGCTGCTGCGATAGGCGAAGCCGATCTCGGCCGCGCTCAGGCGCACCAGGCGCCCCGCGCGGTCGATGGCGGCGATCTCCTCGACCACGTCGGCCATGTAGGCGCCGTAGCAGCCAGCGTTCATGCGCACGGCCCCGCCGACGGCGCCGGGAATGGTGCGCAGGAACTCGAGCCCCGAGACGCCCGCCGCCGCCGCCGCCCGCGCCACATGCGAGTCCAGCGCCGCCGCCCCCGCGATCACGCGCTCGCCCTCGACGCGCACCTGCGCGAAGGCGCGCCCCAGGCGCACCGACAGCCCCGGCAGCCCGCCGTCGCGGATGATCAGGTTCGAGCACACCCCGAGCGGCGTCACCTGCAGCCCCTCGGGCGCCGCGGCCAGCACGGCGCGCAGATCCTCGGCGTCGGCGGGCTGGAAGAACAGCTCGGCCGGGCCGCCCACGCGCAGCCAGCTCAGATCGGCCAGCGGGCGCATGGGCGTCAGGCGCCCGCGCGGGCGCGGCAGGCTTGCGGCCAGCGCATCGGGATCGAAAGCGCGGGGGGCGGTCATGCCTGTCCTCCTGCAAGGGCGGCCAGCGAAAGGGCGACGCCGATCCACGGAACCGCCCGCGGCACGTCCGGCGCGCCGGGCGGCGGCGGTCCGGCGCGCTTGAGGCGGATGAGCGCCACGTTCACCGCCGCGAACACCGCCAGCACGACCGACGCGCTGGCATGGGCCAGCGACAGCACCGGCGCCGCCAGCGCCGCCGCCGTCAGCGCCCCCGCCACCGCCGCCGCCGCGCGCGCCGGCGCCCCGAGGCGCGGATGCACATGGCGAAAGAAGGCCAGCGCCGGAACGGACTTCGCCACGCCGTAAAGCATGCGCGAGCCCATCACCACCTGCGCCAGGATGCCATTGAGCGCCCCGGCCGCCGCCGCCAGCGCCAGCGCGCCGCCCCAGCCGGGCAGGCCCCGCTCGACCACCAGCGCCAGCGGCCGGTCGCTGGCGGCAAGCTCGGCGACGGGAACGGCGCGCATCGCCGCCAGCGCCGTCAGCGCGTAAAGCGCCGCCACCAGCGCCAGCGCGCCCAGGACCGCGCGCGGCATGTTGCGCGCCGGATCGCGGGTTTCCTCGGCCATGTTCACCATGTCCTCGAAGCCGATGAAGGCGAAGAAGGCCAGCACCACCGCCGCGCCCAGCCCCGCCGGAACCGGCCCCGGCCCGTGGGCGTCCAACGCCTGCCAGTCGGCGGCGGGCGGCGCAACGAAGCCGGCCGCGATGGCCAGCCCCAGCCCGCCCGTCTCGGCCAGCGTCAGCGCCGCCGCCATGGCCAGCGAGCCGACCGCGCCGATGGCCGCCGCCGCGCCCAGCCCCGCGCCCATGGCGACGATCAGCGCCCAGCGCGGCGCCTCGATCAGCGCGCCCAGATAGCCCGCCCCCGCCTGCAGCACCGCCGCGCCGGACATGATCGCGCCGCCCAGGATCGCCGCCGCCACGGCCAGCCCCGCCATGGGCAGGCCGAAGGCCTCGCGCAGATAGGCCGCCTCGCCGCCCGCTTCGGGCAGACGCGCCGACAGCTCGGCATAGGACAGCGCCGTCGGCAGCGCGACCAGCGCGGCCAGAAAGAACGCCGCCGGCGCCCAGCCCCCGGCCAGCGCCGCCACCTGCCCGATCAGCGCATAGATCCCGGCGCCGACCATGATGCCGACGCCGTAAAGCGTCAGCAGCCCGGGCCCGAGCCGGCGCGGCAGGCCCTGCGGCGGGACGCCGTCGGCGGCGGGACGCACGGCCTCAGCCCTGCGCCGCGTCGGCCGCGGCCCCGGGGTCGTGATCGGCCCCGGGGGCGGGATCGGGGGCGGGGTCGGGGGCGGAATCGCCGCCCTGCGCAAGCCGCTCGGCCAGCTCATGCGCCCACTGGGTGATCGAGCCCGCCCCGAGGCACACCACCAGATCGCCCGGCGCGGCATGCGCGCGCACCAGATCGGGCAGCGCCTCGGGGCTTTCCAGCGCCACGGCGCAGCGATGGCCATGGGCGCGCAGCCCCGCCACCAGCGCGTCGCGGTCGGCGCCGGCGATCGGCGCCTCGCCGGCCGGGTAGACGTCGGCGATGGCCGCCACGTCGGCGTCGTTGAAGCACTTGCAGAACTGCTCGAACAACGAGCTCAGGCGGCTGTAGCGGTGGGGCTGGTGCACCGCGATCACGCGCCCGCGCGTCGCCTGGCGCGCGGCGCGCAGCACGGCGGCGATCTCGACCGGGTGGTGGGCGTAATCGTCGATCACCGTCACCCCGTTCCAGCTGCCGGCCCGGGTGAAGCGGCGGTTGACGCCGCCGAAGCCCGCCAGCCCCTCGCGGATGGCGTCGTCGGACAGGCCCAGCTCCAGCGCCACGGCGATGGCCGCCAGCGCGTTCTGCACGTTGTGATCGCCCGGCATGGGCAGCGTCAGCCCCTCGAGGCGGCGCTCGTGCGCGCCGGCCCGCACCCCGCGCCCGGCGCGGGCGATGACGTCGAAGCGCGCCGCGCCGTCGACATAGCGCAGGTTCACCCCGCACACATCCGCCTGCAGCGAGAAGCCGTAGGTGACCACGCGCCGATCGTCCACGCGCCCGACCAGGCTTTGCACCTCGGGATGGTCGATGCAGCAGATCGCGGCCCCGTAGAAGGGCAGGTTCGAGACGAACTGCTCGAAGGCGGCGCGCACGCCGTCGAAATCGCCGTAATGGTCCAGATGCTCGGGATCGATGTTGGTGACGATGGCGAGCGTCGCGGGCAGCTTGACGAAGGTGCCGTCGCTTTCGTCGGCCTCGACCACCATCCACTCGCCCGCCCCGAGGCGCGCGTTCGAGCCATAGGCGTGGATGACGCCGCCGTTGATCACCGTCGGGTCCAGCCCGCCGCGATCCAGCAGCGCCGCCACCATCGAGGTCGTCGTCGTCTTGCCATGCGTGCCGGCCACCGCCACGTTCGAGCGCAGGCGCATGAGCTCGGCCAGCATCTCGGCGCGGCGCACCACCGGCAGGCCGCGCGCGCGCGCGGCGTCCAGCTCGGGATTGCCGGGCTTGATGGCCGAGGAAATCACCACCACCTCGGCGCCGTCCAGGTTCTCGGCCCGCTGGCCGATGGCGATGCGCGCGCCCAGCTTGCGCAGCCGCTCCAGGATCGGGCCGTCGCGCAGGTCCGAGCCCTGCACGTCATAGCCCAGGTTCAGCATCACCTCGGCGATGCCGGACATGCCGATGCCGCCGATGCCGACGAAGTGGATCGGGCCGATGTCCTGCGGCAGGCGGGTGCCTGCGGCGGCGCGGCGAGCGGAAGCGGCGGTCGGGCTCATCGGTCGGGCTCCTTGCGGGACGGGGCGGCGGAAACGGGCGCAGGGCCGGGCGCGGCGGCGATCGGGGCGCGCGCGGCGACGCGCTCGACCAGATCGGCCAGACGCGCCCCGGCGTCCGGCACTCCCAGCGCGCGCGCGCGCGCGGCCATGTCCGCCGCCCGCGCGGGGTCGGACAGGATGGCGTGGATATGGGACGCCAGCGCCGAGGCCGTCAACCCGTCTTCGCGCAGCGCGACCGCCGCGCCCGCCTCGGCCGGGCCGCGGGCGTTGGCGCTCTGGTGATCGTCCATCGCCTGCGGGTAGGGGATCAGGATGGCGGGCCGGCCGATGGCGGTCAGCTCGGCCATGGTCGAGGCGCCCGCGCGGCTCAGCGCCAGATGCGCGCGCGCCATGCGGGCGGGAAGGTCGTCGAAGAAGGGCGCGACCTCGGCCTGCACGCCCAGCGCCGCCCAGGCCGCGCGCAGGGCCTCGGCGTCCTCGGGGCGGGCCTGCTGGGTCACCCGCAGCCGCGCGCGCATGTCCTCGGGCAGAAGCGCCGCCGCCGCGGGCGTCAGGCGCGAGAACGCCCGCGCGCCCTGGCTGCCGCCGAAGACCAGAAGGCGCAGCGGCCCGTCCGGGGCGGGCGGCGCGTAGGGAATGGCGGCCGCCCTGAGCGCGTCGGCGCGCAGCGGGTTGCCCGTGCGAACCAGGCGCGCGCCCGCGGGCGCGTTCGCCACCGGCCATGTTCCGCACGCCACCGCCGCCACGCGCGGGGCGAACAGGCGGTTGACGCGCCCCAGCACGCCGTTCTGCTCGTGGATCAGGCGCGGGCGGCCCGTCAGCGTCGCCGCCGCCAGCGCCGGCAAGGACGGATACCCGCCGAAGCCCGCGACCACGGCCGGGCGCGCGCGCGCGAACCAGGCGGCGGTCTCGGCCACGCCCAGCGCGATCAGCCCCGGCGCCGCCAGCTTCGCCGCCGCCCCGCCGCGCGCGAAGGTGGCGGCGCGGGCGCGGCGGCGGACGACCTCGGGCGGGAAGCCGCCGGCGAAGCGCAGGCCGCGCGCGTCCGAGCTGAGCGCCACGCGCCAGCCGCGGCGCAGCATCTCTTCGGCCAGGGCCTGGGCCGGGAACATGTGCCCGCCGGTGCCTCCGGCGGCGATGACGATGAGCGGGGTCATGATGCGGCGATCCTGCTGTGCTTCGCGGCGGCGCCGCGGGCGGGCGAACGGGGCCGGCCGGGGGCTTCGCGCTTCGGTGGCGGGCCGGGCGGGGGCGGACGCGGCCCCGCGACGGGCGGGACGCGGGGACGGGCCGGACGCGCTCAGCCCTCGCCCTCGAGCGCGTCGGTCACGTCGCGCTGCGGGCGCCTTCGCGTCAGCGCCAGCAGCATGCCCATGACGATGCCCGCCGCCAGCATGGACGAGCCGCCATACGAGATGAAGGGCAGCGTCATGCCCTTGGCCGGAAGAAGCCGCACCGCAACCCCCATGTTCACGAAGGCCTGAAGCCCGATCAGCGCCGCCAGCCCGCAGCCGGCGAGGCGCACGAAGTGGTCGCGCTCATGCGCCAGCCGCGCCAGCGCGCGCAGCGTCAGCAAAAGGAACAGCGCAATGACGAACAGACACAGCACGAGGCCGTATTCCTCGGCCGCCACGGCGATGATGAAGTCGGTATGCGCGTCGGGCAGGATGGTCTTGACCGAGCCTTCGCCCACCCCGACGCCGAAATACCCGCCCTGTCGGATCGCGTCCGCCGCATAGCCAAGCTGCGTGCGCGGATCGACCTCGGCGGCCAGAAAGCCGTCGATGCGCCGCGCCAGGTGCTCGGAGCGCGTGTAGGCGAAGACCCCCGCCGCCCCCGTCAGCGCCGTCAGCCCCGCCAGCAGCGGCAGCGAGGCGCCGGCGACGAAATACATCACCCCCCAGGCGGTCAGCGTCAGCATCGCCTGGCCGAAATCGGGCTGCATAGCCAACAGCCCCGCCGCCGTCGCCACGACGAGCAGGCTCAGCGTCTTGCCCGGCGGACCGTTGCGCTCGAACCCCGCGGCCATGAGCCAGGCGCAGAACACGACGAGAAAGGGCTTGAGAAACTCGGAGGGCTGAAGCGAGGCGAAGCCCAGCGAATACCAGCGCACCGCGCCCTTGCCGAAATCGGTGCCCAGAAAGGGCAACAGGCACAGCGCCGCGAACGCCCCCGCAAAGCCGATCACGCCGATGCGCCGCACCATCGCCGGCGACTGCAGCGACAGCCAGAACATCAGCCCCAGCCCCACCGCGGCGAAGGCCGCCTGGCGGGTGACGTAGTGAAAGGGCGCCAGCCCGTTGCGCTCGGCCAGCGGCACCGAGGCCGCCAGCCCCAGCACCAGGCCGATCACCGCCAGCGCCAGCACGGCGCCCACGCTCCAGCGATCGACCGTGCGCCACCAGCGCGCCAGCACCGATTCCACGTCGTCGCGGGCGGGCGCGGCGCCGAACGTCATGTCGGTCATCGGGCATCCTCCTCATCGGCCGCGGCGAGGCGGCCATCATGACGCGCGATCCACGCGCGCGCCAGCGCGCGGAAGGCGTCGCCGCGGGCCTCGAAGTCGCGGAACTGGTCGAAGCTGGCGCAGGCCGGCGCCAGCAGCACCGCCTCGCCGGGACGGGCCTCCTGCGCGGCAAGGGCGAAGGCGGTCTCGAGATCGCCGCAGATCTCGTGCGGAACCTCGCCCAGCTGGGCGGCGAATTCCGGCGCCGCCTGGCCGATCAGATACGCCTTGGCCACGCGCCCGAACAGCGGCGCCAGCGGCGCTATGCCGCCCGCCTTGGGCACGCCGCCGGCGATCCAGCGCACGCGCTCGAAGGCGGACAGCGCCTTTTCGGCCGCGTCGGCGTTGGTGGCCTTGGAGTCGTTGACGAACGGCACCCCGCCCGCCTCGCCCACCGTTTCGAGCCGATGGGGAAGGCCGGGAAAGTCCATGAGCCCCGCCTCGATGGCGCGCGGCGACAGGCCCAGCGCCCGGCAGGCGGCATAGGCGCAGGCCGCGTTCTGCCAGTTGTGCGCGCCGCGCAGCGCCCGCGCCGGGCGCAGGTCGACGGCGGCCACCTGGCGCCCGCCGCGGCGCTCGGCGACGAAGCCCTTGCGGAAGGTCACGCTCCAGCCGGCATCCTCGACGCGCCGCGCCGACACGGCGATGACCGGGGCGCCGTCGCCCTCGTTCTCGCGCATGCGGTTGGCCAGGAAACGGCCCTCGGGCTGGTCCACGCCGATGACCGCGCGCTCGGGGCCGCCCAGCTCGAACAGGCGCGCCTTGGCGGCGAAATATCCGCCCAAGCCGGCGTGCCGGTCGAGATGATCGGGCGAAAGGTTCAGGAACACCGCCACGTCCGGCGCCAGCGCCCGCGCCAGCTCGATCTGATAGCTCGACAGCTCGAGCACGACCGTCTCGCCGTCCTCGAGCGGGTCGAGGTCCAGCACCCCGCGCCCGATGTTGCCGCCCATCTGCGCCTTGCGCCCGGCGCGGCGCAGGATGTGGGCGATGAGCGCGGTGGTGGTCGATTTCCCGTTCGAGCCGGTCACGCACACGATGCGCGGCGGGCTGTCGAAGGCGGCCCAGTCCTCGGTCGCGGCCGAGCGGAAGAACAGCCCCACATCGTTGTCCACCGCCACGCCGCGGGCGAAGGCGATCTCGACCGCCCGGTGCGGCGCGGGGTGAAGATGCGGGATCCCCGGCGAGACGATCAGCGCCGCCAGGCCCTCCCACGCCGCGCCCTCGCGCGTCAGATCGCCCAGCTCGAACCCCTCGGCCGCGGCGGCGGCGCGGGCGGGTTCGGCGTCGTCCCAGCACACCGGCTGCGCGCCGCCCGCCGCCAGCGCGCGCGCCGCCGCCAGGCCCGAGCGCCCCAGCCCCAGCACGCCGACCCGGCGGCCCTGATATCCGCGCGCCGGGATCATCGGACCTTCAGCGTGGCGAGGCCGATCAGCGCCAGGATCACCGAAATGATCCAGAAGCGGATGACGATGGTCGGCTCCTGCCAGCCCTTCTTCTCGAAATGGTGGTGGATGGGCGCCATCAGGAACACCCTCTTTCCCGTGAGCTTGAAGTAGAGCACCTGGATGATGACGCTCAGCGCCTCGACCACGAACAGCCCGCCGATGATCGCCAGCACGATCTCGTGCTTGGTGGCCACCGCGATGGCGCCCAGCGCGCCGCCCAGCGCCAGCGAGCCCGTGTCGCCCATGAACACCATCGCCGGCGGCGCGTTGTACCAAAGAAAGCCCAGCCCCGCCCCGATCAGCGCGGCGCAGAAGACGGCGATCTCGCCGGTGCCGGGAACGTAGTGCAGGCCCAGATACTCGGTGAAGTCCACGCGCCCGACGACATAGGCGATGACCCCGAAGCTGCCCCCGGCGATCATCGCCGGCATGATCGCCAGCCCGTCGAGCCCGTCGGTCAGGTTCACCGCGTTGGCCGAGCCGACGATGACGATCATGGCGAAGGGCACGAACAGCCAGCCCAGATCGATCAGCGCGCCCTTGAGCACCGGCAGCGCCAGGCGCCCGGACAGGGCCTCGGGCTGCAGCCACATGGCCCAGACCGCCGCCGCCGCCGCGATGGCGAAGCCCGCCGCCAGGCGCACGCGCCCGGGCACGCCGCGCGTGTTGAAGCGCGAGACCTTCAGGAAATCGTCCGCGAAGCCGATGGCGCCGAAGCCCAGCGTCACGAACAGCACCATCCACACATGCCCCACGTCGAGCCGCGCCCACAGCAGCGTGGCGAAGACCAGCGAGCCCAGGATCATCACCCCGCCCATGGTGGGCGTGCCGGCCTTCTCGATCAGGTGGCGCTCGGGGCCGTCGTCGCGGATGGGCTGGCCCTTCTTCTGCAGGCGCCGCAGGGCGTCGATGATCGGCCGGCCGAAGGCGAAGCTGAACAGAAGCGCCGTCAGGAACGCGCCCCCCGCGCGGAACGAGATGTAGCGGAACAGGTTGAACAGGTCGCCGCCGTCGGACAGGGGCGTGAGCAGGTGGTAGAGCATTCAGAGCGCCTCTTGATCCGCGCGGGCCGGCTCGGGCCGCCCCAGCTTCATCACAGCCTCGACGACTCGCGCCATGCGCGCGCCGAGCGAGCCCTTGACCATGACCACGTCGCCCGCGTCAAGCAGCCGGCGCATCATGGCGGCCATGGCGGCGCTGTCCTCGGTCCATTCGCCGCGGCGCGCGCGCGGCAGCGCCTCGTGCAGCGCCTTCATGCGCGGACCCACGCAATGCACGCGGTCGATCGCCTGCATGGCCGGGTCGTCGGCGATGGCGGCGTGCAGGGCGCGCTCCTCCTCGCCCAGCTCGAGCATGTCGCCCAGCACGGCGATGCGCCGCCCGCGCGGGACGCGGCCGATCCCGTCCTCGGGGCGCGCGGCGGCCAGAACCGCCAGCGACGCCGACATCGAGGCGGGGTTGGCGTTGTAGCTCTCGTCGATCAGGTGAATGGCGCCGTCCAGCCCGGTCTCGTCCAGCGCCACGCGCCAGCGCATGCCGCGCCCCTCGGGCGGGGTCCAGGCGGCCAGCTCCAGCGCCGCGCGCCCCGGATCGGCGCCCAGCGCCTGCGCGGCCAGCAGCGCGGCCAGCGCGTTCATGGCCATGTGCCGCCCCGGCGCGCCGACGCGAAACAGCGCCGGCCGGCCCATGAGGCGCGCCTGCACCGCGCATCCGCCGGGCCCGTCCTCGGCCCCGATCAGGCGCGCATGGCAGCGCTGCGCCGCGCCGAAGCGCAGGATCCGCGCCCCGCGCCGGCGCGCGCGCCGCGCCAGCAGCGCGAAATGCGGGTTGTCGCGGTTGAGTATCGCGGCCCCGCCGGGCTCGAGCCCCTCGAAGATCTCGGCCTTGGCGCGGGCGATGCCGGCTTCGGAGTCGAACGCGGCCAGATGCGCCTTGGCCACCGTGGTCACGATCGCCGCATGCGGGCGCGCCAGGCGCGAGAGGGGGCCGATCTCGCCCGGATGGTTCATGCCGATCTCGATCACGGCGAAGCGGGTCTCGCGCGGCATGCGCGCCAGCGTCAGCGGCACGCCCCAATGGTTGTTGAAGCTTTTCTCGGCGGCGTGGGTCGGCCCCTGCGGCGCAAGCATGGCGCGCAGCATCTCCTTGACGCTGGTCTTGCCGGCCGAGCCGGTCACCGCCGCCACGCGCGCCTGCGACCGCGCGCGCGCCGCCGCGCCCAGCGCCGTCAGCGCGCGCATCGTGTCCTCGACCAGCACCAGCGGCGCGTCGGCCGCCACCCCGGGCGGCATGCGCGAGACCAGCGCCCCCGCCGCCCCCGCCGCCAGCGCCGCGGCGACGAAGTCGTGCCCGTCGCGCCGGTCGCTGAGCGCCACGAACAGATCCCCCGGCGCCGCCGCGCGGCTGTCGATGCACACGCCCCGCGCCGCGAAGGGCGCGAGCGCGCGCCCGCCCGTCGCGGCGGCGACCTCTTGCGATGTCCAAAGCGGCGCGGTCATGCGCCCTCCTCCGTCCCGATTTCCGGCCCCGCGTCGCCGTCCAGCGCCGCCACGGCCGCGCGCGCCTGCGCAGCGTCGTCGAAGGGCAGCGTGCGGCCGGCGACGATCTGCCCCGTCTCGTGCCCCTTTCCGGCGATCAGAAGGCAATCCTCGGGCCCCAGCATGTCCGCCCCGGCCAGGATCGCCTCGGCGCGGTCGCCGATCTCGAGCGGCGCGGGATCGGCGCCGGCCATGCCGATCAGGATCTGCGCGCGGATCGCCGCGGGGTCCTCCGAGCGCGGGTTGTCGTCGGTCACGATCGCCGCGTCCGCCGCCAGCGCCGCGCGCCCCATCAAGGGCCGCTTGCCCGCGTCGCGGTCGCCCCCGGCGCCGAACACCGCCACCACGCGCCCGCGCACATGCGGCCGAAGCGCCGCGATGGCCGCGCTCAGCCCGTCGGGGGTGTGGGCGTAGTCCACATAGATCGGCGCGCCGTTGGCGCGTCGGGCGACCAGCTCCATGCGCCCGCGCACGCCGCGCAGCCCCTCGAGGGCGGCGAAGACCGCGGGCGGGTCCTCTCCGCAGCCGATGGCCAGCCCCGCGGCCATGAGCGCGTTCATCCCCTGGAAGGCGCCGACCAGCTCCAGCCGCGCCTCGTGCGCGGGGGCCGCGTCGCCCGCCCAGTGAAAGCGCAGGACCTGCCCCGTCGGCGTGAAGCGCACGTCCAGAAGGCGCAGCAGCGCCTCTTCCGAGCGCCCCACCCCCAGCACGCGCTGGCGGCGGCCCTCGGCCACCAGGCGCGCGGCCGCATAGGCCGGATCGTCGGTGTTGAGCACCGCCGTTCCGCCGGGCGCCAGCACGCGGTCGAAGAGCTTGAGCTTGGCGGCCACGTAGTCGTCATGGTCGCGGTGGTAGTCCATGTGATCGCGCGTGATGTTGGTCAGCGCCGCCGCGTGCAGGCGCACCGCGTCGAGCCGGCGCTGGACCAGCCCATGGGACGAGGCCTCCATGACCGCGTGATCGACGCCCCGCGCCGCCAGCGCGGCCAGCGTCCGGTGCAGCGTCAGCGGGTCGGGCGTCGTGTGCCCCAGGGGCGCCTCGACCGCGCCCTCGACGCCGGTCGTGCCGATGTTGACCGCCCGCCGCCCCAGCGCCGTCCAGATCTGGCGCAGGAAGCTGGCGGTCGAGGTCTTGCCGTTGGTGCCGGTGACGGCGGCCATCACGCGCGGCTGCTCGCCGAACCAGACGGCCGCCGCCCGCGCCAGCGCAAGGCGCGGGTCGGGGCGGACGACCAGCGGCAGGCCGCCGGGCGGCTCGGCGCGGCCTTCGGCGGCCCACAGGGCGCGGATGCGCTCGGCGCCCTCGGCCGAGCACACCACCGCCAGCGCCCCCTGGCGCAGGGCGAAGGGCGCGAAATCGGCCCCGCGCGCGCGCACGCCGTCAAGCGCGAAGAACACCCAGCCCGGCGCGACCTTGCGGCTGTCCTCGGTCAGCCCGCGCGCCAGGGCGTCCGCCGGCGCGGCGGGCGGCGCGGCAAGGCCCAGCTCGTCCAGCCGGCGCGGGGACGGGGCGGCGAGCGAAAGGGCGTCGTCATGCGCGGCGGCGGTCATCGAAGCTCCTGTTCCAGGTGAGATCGCGGGCGCCCGGGCGGGGGCGGCGCGAGCGGGCCGGGGCGCTCATCGCAGCGCCGCGCGCGCCGGCGCGCCCCCCGCATCGGCCGTCGCGCGCGGGGCGGGCAGCGGCCGCATGCCCAGGATTGGCGCGATGCGGCGCACGGCTTCGGCCACGATCGGCGCCGCCGTCCAGCCCGCGGTGCGGCGCGGGCGGCGGCCCGAGGACTCGACCGCCTCGTCCGTGGTCGCCACGATGACATAGCGCGGATCATGGGCGGGGAAAAACCCGGCGAAAGTGGCTATGACCTTGTCGTGATCATAGCCGCGCCCGTCGGTGCGCGGCTTTTCGGCGGTGCCCGTCTTGCCGGCGATCTCGTAGCCGGGCACGTCGGCGTTGCGGCCCGTGCCCTCGGTGACGACGGCGCGCAGCATCTCGCGCAGCCTACGCGAGGTCTCGGCCGAGATCACGCGCGCCTCCTCGCCCGGCGGGCGCGCGCCGGCGACGAGGGTCGGGCGCACCCGCAGCCCGCCATTGGCCAGCGTCGCATAGGCCGCCGCCAGATGCAGCGGCGTCACCGCCATGCCGTGGCCGTAGGACACCGTCATGGTCGCGATCTCGGACCAGTTCGGCGGCGTCAGCGGCCGCGCCGAGCGCGCCTCGGGCAGCTCGACCGGCAGCGGGTCGAACAGGCCCAGACGGGCCAGGAAATCCTGCAGCCGCCGCGCCCCGGCCAGGATCGCCAGCCGCGCCGTGCCCACGTTCGAGCTTTCCACCAGCACCTCGCGCAGCGTCATCTGGTCGGGCATGCGGTGGAAGTCCGAGATGCGGAACCGCCCCCAATAGAGCGGGCCGCGCGTGTCCACCAGCGTGTCGGGACCGGCAAGCCCCGCCTCCATGACCATGGCGGCGGTCAGGGGCTTGAAGGTCGAGCCCAGCTCATACACCCCCTGCGCGGCGCGGTTGAAGGTGGGATGATCGTCGGGGCGACCGCGCACCGGGGGCGGCGGGCGGCGGTTGGGGTCGAAATCGGGCAGCGAGACCAGGGCCAGCACCTCGCCGTTGCGCGCGTCCATCAGCACGCCCGCAGCGCCGCGCGCGTGCAGCCGCTTCATGGCCTCGTCCAGAACCTCGGCGAAGGCGGCCTGCACGCGCAGGTCGATCGACAGGCGCAGCGGCTCGGCCGCGCGGGCGGGGTCGCGCAGGCGCGCGTCGAAATGGCGCTCGACGCCGGCCACGCCCACGATCTCGGCCGCGGCGACGCCCTCCTTGCCATAGCTCGCGCCGCCCAGCACATGCGCGGCGGCGCGCCCGGCGGGATAGACGCGCGCCTCGCGCGGGCCGAACTTCAGCCCCGGCTCGCCCAGGTCATGCACCGCAAGGCGCTCGGCCGGGGTGATGGCGCGCCTGATCCACAAGAAGCGCCGCCCGTCGGTGAAGCGGCGCAGCAGCGCCTTCTCGTCCAGATCGGGAAAGATGCGCGCCAGCCCGCGCGCGGCCGCGGCGGGATCGACCATCTCGTCCGGGCGGGCGTAGAGCGACCAGACCGGCACGTTCGCCGCCAAGAGCGCCCCGTTTCGGTCGCGGATCTCGGCGCGCACGGCGCTGAAGCCCGGATCCGCGGCCATGACGCCGGGCTCGGCCGGGTCCGAGGCGGCCAGATGCGCCATCCGCCCGGCCAGCGCGGCATAGGCCAGCAGGAACACGCCGCACAGCATGAACACGCGCCACTGGGCGCGCCGGCGCAGCTCGGCCTGGCGGCGGCGCTCGCGCTCGCGCCGGCGGCGGGCGGCCTCGGCGTTGGGGTCGCGCCCCTGGCTGCGCGCGGCGATCACGTCGGCCAGCCGCGCACCGCCCAGGGCCGCGGCGTCGTCAAGGTCGGGATCGGGCGCCCACCCCGCGCCATGTTCCCCGCCCTGCCCCGCGCCATGTCCCGTGCCATGTCCCGTGCCATGTCCCGTGCCATGGCCGCCGCCGGCCCGGGCGTCGGGCGGCGCCGGGCGCTCGAACAGCGCCAGCTCGCCCCCCGCGCCGGCCGCGGCGCCGGGGGCGGCCGGCTCGGGCGCGGCGCGGCGCATCATCGGGCCCGCTCCATGCCGAAGGCCGCGCCAAGATCCAGCGCCGCCAGGGCCGCGCCGCCGCCCGCGCGCGCGGCGGGCGCCGGCGCAAAGGCGACAAGCTGCGCCGCGCCGGCGCGCGAGGGAAGCGGCGGCGCGTCGAAGTCCGGCGCGGCCTCGGCCTCGGCGCCGGCCGACAGGCTCGCCACCTCGAGCGAGGGGCGGCCGAAGTGGCGCGTGACCTCGAGCGCCGACAGGATCATGAACCCGTCGGGCGCCAGCAGCGGCGGCTCGACCGGCGGCGGCGCGGGGGGCAGCGGCGCCGGCGGCGGGAAGGCGGCCATGGCGGTCTCGGCGAAATGATCGGGCCCCATGGGCGCCAGCCCCAACGCATCGGCGTGACGGCGCGCCAGGCGCGCCAGGCGCTCGGGCGCGTTCAGATGCGCCCACTCGACGCGCAGGATCTCGAGCGCCTCGCGCTCGCGCGCGATCTCTTCGCGAAGGGCGGCCACGCGATCGGCGGCCTCGAGCGTCTGATAGTTCACCCGATAGGCCCAGACCGCCACCGCGGCGACGAAGGCCAGGGCCAGAACGTAGAGCAGGCTTCTCATCGCGAAATCCTCCTCATCAGACCGGCAAGATCGCCAAGGCGCGGCGCGCCCAGCGAGGCGGGATCGGCCGGAACGGGCGGCGCGTCGGTGCGGCGCGCGGCGCGCAGACGGGCCGAGCGCGCGCGCGGGTTGCGCGCCAGCTCTTCCTCCGAGGCCGTCGCCGCCTTGCGCGAGAGCAGGCGGAACGAGGGCGCCGGCCCCTCGAGGCGCGGCGCATGGCGCGAGCCGCCCGGGGCGCCGCCCGCGCGCTGCTGGAAAAAGCGTTTCACGATGCGGTCCTCGAGCGAGTGGAAGGTGACGACCGCCAGCGTCCCGCCGGGGGCGAGCGCGCGCTCGGCCGCGGACAGGGCGCGGATCAGCTCGCCCAGCTCGTCGTTGACCGCGATGCGCAGAGCCTGAAAGCTGCGCGTGGCCGGGTGCGGCTGGCCGGGACGCGGGCGCGGCAGGCAGCTTTCGACGATGCGCGCCAGGCGCAGCGTGGTCTCGATCGGCCCCTCGCGGCGGGCGGCGACGATGGCGCGCGCGATGCGGCGCGCGGCGCGCTCCTCGCCGTAATGATGCAGGATGTCGGCCAGGTCGGCCTCTTCGGCGCGGTTGACCAGATCGGCCGCCGAGGGCCCCTCCTGCGCCATGCGCATGTCCAGCGGGCCGTCCTTCTGGAACGAGAAGCCGCGCTCGGGCTGGTCGATCTGCATCGAGCTCACGCCGATGTCCAGCACCACCCCCGCCAGCCCCGGCGCGCCCAGCTCGGCCAGCGTCGGCGCCGCGTGACGGTCGAGATCGCCGAAGGCGCCGTGGACCAGGACCAGCCGCTCGCCATAGATCCCGGCCCATTCGCGCGCGCGGGCGACGGCCTCGGGGTCGCGGTCGATCGCCACCAGCCGCCGCGCGCCGCGCTCGAGAATGGCGCGCGCATAGCCGCCCGCGCCCAGCGTGCCGTCGAGCCACGCGCCCTCCCACGCGCCGCCGCCCTCGGGGGCCAGAGCGGCCAGAACCTCGTCCAGCATGACGGGCGCGTGCGCCGCCCGGGCGCGGGCCAGCGCGTCGTCGCCGCTCATGCGCCGCCTCCGAAGGGATCGCCCGCATCGTCCCAGGGCATGGCGTCGAGGGGGTCGGCGCCGTCGGCGTCCTCGGCCTCGCGCAGATCGGCCATCATGCGCTCGAAGCGGTCGGGCGCCCAGATCTGGAAGCTGTCGCCCAGCCCCACGAAGCGCGCCTGGTCGCGGATGCCCGCCGCCGCCTTGAGCTGGGGCGAGAGCACGATGCGCCCGGTCTCGTCGATCTGCATGGGCAGCGCGTTGGCCAGGAACTCGTATTCCAGCCGCCGCCGCTCTTTCGAGAAGGGCTTCATGCGCGCGATGTTGCGCGCCAGGCGATCCATGAACTCGTGGGTGAAGACCTCGAGGCATTCCGAGCCGCGCAGGTTGGGAATGACCACCAGCCCGCCGGGAACGGCGCTTTGCTCGAGCACGCGGCGGAACAGGGCCGGGACCGAGACCCGGCCCTTGGCGTCCACCTTGTGGACCGAACTGGATGTGAAGCGCTGCCACATGGGCCGCTCCCTCTCCTCTGGTCCGCGCGCCCGGCCCGTCGGGGCCGGAAGGAAAAGCGGGCCGCGCCTGCCTCAGAGCGCGACCCGCTGGTCCCTCGGGATGTGTCCGACTTCGCGCTTCGCGCCCCCTTGGTTTTCTTTCGGGGCGTCGGTTTTTCCGCGCGGCGGGAGGGCCTGTATGAAACCTGCTCGTTTTCTTGTCCGACCCCTTGGCCGCCGCAGGAATCTTGTAGCATGGGAAATCATGGTTCTCAACGGTCAAAAATGGGATGACATGGAAAAAAATGGCGAACAGGGGTGTTAACAAAAGTTAATCCGCGCCGCAAACCCCAAATGTTGGCGAACATTGCAAGAACAATGGCAGATGTAGGAAGTAACGCCCGCCACCGCCCGCGGACCATGGCGTCCCATGGCAACCCATGCGCCCCCATCCGCCGCCCGCTTGCGGCCATCGGCGGCGGCGCGGACGTCCGGGCGTCGATTCGATCCCGTCCAGGAATGCTCCGCCCGAATGCCGAACCCGGACGCCGAACCCGAATGCTCCGCCCGAATGCCGAACCCGAATGCTCGGCCCGAATGCTCCCCCGAGCGCGCCCCGCCCCGGCCCCGCGCCGCGCGGCCGCAGCCCTGCTGCGCCGCGGAGCGATGCGCATGAGCGGTCAGATGCGTGCGGATGGCCTGTAAGCCGGGTTCTGTCCAGGGCCTTGCGGCCCCTGGGCGGCCATTCATCTGGACGCCCGGTCGCCCGGGCGTTCTCGCGGTCCACCACGGAGGGAGGGCGAAGACGACCCATCGGCGGCCCGAAGGCCGCCTCCCTCGCAACTTGACCTTGCTCCCGGCGGGGCTTGCCGTGCCGCCCCCGTCGCCGGGGGCGCGGTGGGCTCTTACTCCACCGTTTCACCCTTCCCGCCCCGGGACGAACCCGGAACGGAGGTCTGTTCTCTGTGGCGCTTTCCCTCGGGTTTCCCCGGCCGGACGTTATCCGGCGCCGCGTCTTCGTGGAGCCCGGACTTTCCTCGCCGCGCGGTCCAGCCGCGCGCCGCGGCCGCCCGGCCATCCGCACGCCATGGATGTAGGCGCCCGCGCCCCGGTTTGACAATAGCCGGCGGCAAGAAAAGCGCCCCGTCGCGGCCGGACGGCGGCGCCGCGCGCAAGACGCGGCCGACGGCGCGCGCGCAGGGCGCCGGACCAGGGGCGGCCGCGCCCCTCGCCTGCCGGCCGCGATCGGACAAGCGGCCGCAGCCCCGCCCAAGCGCGGCGCCGGCCCCGCGCCCGCGCGGCGTGCACCGGGGCGGCGCTCGCGCCTGTGCGCGGCAGGCCGGGCGCCGGCCCCGCGCGGCAAGATCAGGCCGGCGGCGCCGGGCCCTGCGCTTGCTCGGCAACCTCCTCGAGCCGCGCGGCCAGAAGAGGCCCCGGCGGCGCCCCGAGCGCGTGCGGCGCGAAGCGCAGCTGCAAGGCGCGCATCAGCGCCGCCTCCTGCGCGGCGTCGGCGGGCGGGGCGTAGCCCAGGCGCGCGGCGGCGCGCAGGATGGCGGCGCGGTTCGCCTCGGGATCGTCGCGGCGGCCCGCGCCGTCGGCGTCGCTCCACAGCGCCAGCCCGCGCAGCGCCAGGCGCCGCCAGTCGAATTTCGGCCCCGGATCGCTCTTGCGCCCCGGCGCGACGTCCGAGTGCCCCACCACCCGCGACGGGACGATGCCCCAGCGCGCCATGATGTCGGCCAACAGCCGCTCGAGCGCCAGCATCTGCGGCGCGAAATAGGGCGGCGCCCCGGCCAGCGGCCCCGGATGGTCCAGCTCGATGCCGATCGAGCGCGAGTTCACGTCGCGCTCGCCCGCCCAGAACGAGACCCCCGCATGCCAGGCGCGGCGCTCTTCGGGCACAAGGGCGAAGATGCGTCCGTCGCGCGCGATGACGTAATGCGCCGAGACTTCGGCCGCCGGATCGCGCAGCCGCGCCAGCGCGTCCTCGAGCCGCTCCATCGCCGTGTGGTGCAGCACCGCCATGTCCGGCGCCGCCGCGCCCCGCCGCGGGCCGTGATTGGGCGAGGGCAGATGCGCGATCGCAAGGCTCATGCCTCTCCCTCGCGGGCGAGGGCCGCGAAGGCGGCGCCGCTCAGGGCCATGGGCGCGGCGCGCAGCTCGCGCTCGAAGCCCAGCCGCCGGTATAGCGCCTCGGCGCGGGGATTGTCGGCATAGACGCTCAGCCGCGCAAAGCGCGCGCCCCAGCGCGCCCGCGCCCGCGCCGCGGCGGCGGCCAGCAGGCGGCGGCCAAGGCCCGCGCCGCGCGCGCTCGGGGCCGTCCACAGATCCGAGACATGCACCCCCGCCCCGCCCGTCGCGGTCGAGAGAACCGGCCAGAACAGACACACCCCCGCCGGGCGCGCGCCCTCGGCCGCGATCAGCGCCTCGGCGAAGGCCTCGGGGCCGAACAGCGCCCGGGCCACTTCGTGCGGCGACGCGCGGAACGGATCGTCCAGATCGCGCGCCAGCGCGCGCAGGGCTTCCTCGACCAGGGACAGATCCCGGGGAGTCGCAAGACGCGGGCGCAGATCGGGGCGCAGGCGTTGGCTCATGGGCGTCCTCCTTCGCCGGGCGCGGACAAGGGCGGCGCGAGCGGCCATGCGCTCGGCGCCGGGCGCGACCATGGCGGCGGCCTTGCGCTGGGTCAAGGCGCCGCCGCCGCCGCATGGCATGCTGGCGACGAACGAGAACCCGACAGGAGAGCCCGCCATGAACGCCGAAGACTTTCCCTTCGAGGATCGCGCCGACGCCGGGCGCCGGCTTGCCGCGCGCCTGGCGGCGATGGCGCCCGAAAACCCCGTCGTCTACGCCCTGCCGCGCGGCGGCGTGCCCGTGGCGGTCGAGATCGCCCACGCGCTGGGCGCGCCGCTCGATCTGGTGATGGTGCGCAAGATCGGCGCCCCCGGCGCGCCCGAGGTGGCCGCCGCCGCCGTGGTCGAGGGCGACCCGCCCCGGACCATCGTCAACGAAGAGGTCATGCGCGCCGCGGGCGCCGATGCGGCGTGGTTCGAGCGCGCCCGCGCGCGCGAGCTGGCCGAGCTGCGCCGGCGGCGCGCGCGCTACCTGAGCGAGCGCCCGCGGATCAGCCCCGCCGGACGCACGGCGATCGTGGTCGATGACGGTCTGGCCACCGGCGCGACCATGAAGGCCGCCCTGGCCGCGCTGCGCGCGCAGGGCGCGGCGCGCGTGATCGTGGCCGTCCCGGTGGCGCCCGCCGAGCAGATCCCCCAGCTGGCGCGGCTGGCGGACGATGTGGTCTGCCTGTTGCCGGCGCGGCATTTCCGCGGCGTCGGCGGCTTTTACCGCGACTTCCACCAGCTGACCGACGAAGAGACCATCGGCCTTCTGCGCAGCGTCTGGGCCGAGGCCGCAGAGGACCCCGCCGGCCCGATCCTGCGGCGCGAGATCACGGTCCCTCCGGCCGGGCTTGCGGGCGAGCTGAGCGTGCCGGCCGATCCGCGCGGCGTCGTCATCTTCGCTCATGGCAGCGGCTCCAGCCGCTTCAGCCCCCGCAACCGCGCCGTGGCCGAGCATCTGAACCGGCTGGGCTTCGCGACGCTGCTGCTCGACCTGCTCACCCCGGCCGAGGCCGAGGACCGGCGCAACGTGTTCGACATCCCGCTCTTGGCCGAAAGGCTGCTCGAGGCCGAACTGCGCGTCGCCGCCGAGCCGGGCATGGCCGAGCTGCCGCTGGGTCTGTTCGGCGCCAGCACGGGCGCGGGGGCGGCGCTGCTGGCCGCGGCCGAGCTGGGCGAGCGCGTGTCGGCGGTGGTTTCGCGCGGGGGGCGGCCCGACCTTGCCGGCCCGCGTCTGGCCGAGGTGACCGCGCCCACCCTGCTGATCGTCGGCGGGAACGATCCGCAGACCCTCGCGCTCAACCGCCGCGCGCTGGCCGAGCTGCGCTGCGAGAAGCTCCTGCGCATCATCCCCGGCGCGGGCCATGTGTTCGAAGAGCCCGGCGCGCTCGAGCAGGTCGCGCAGCTGGCCGGGGCGTGGTTCCAGCACCACCTGGGACGCGCCGCCGACGCCGCCGCGCCTGCGCCGAGCGGGGCCGACGTCCGGCCCGCCGCGCCGCGCGATCCCGTCGCCATCCTGCGCCAGGCGGCCGAGCCGCTGCCCGAGATCGAGGACGACGCCTTCGCCGCCGCCTTCGACCGCTTCGCCGACGCGCGCGTCGTGCTGCTGGGAGAAAGCACGCACGGCACCTCGGAATTCTACCGCGCGCGCGACCGCATCACCCGCCGGCTGATCGAGCGGCACGGCTTCAACATCGTCGCCGTCGAGGCCGACTGGCCGGACGCCGCCGCCATCGACCGCCATGTGCGCGGCCTGCCCGCGCGCGGGCGCAACGTCGCGCCCTTCGCCCGCTTCCCCACCTGGATGTGGCGCAACAAGGAGGTGGACGCCTTCGTCGCCTGGCTGCGCCGACGCAACGCCGCGTTGGCGCCCGAGGCGCGCGCGCGCTTCTGCGGGCTCGACCTATACAGCATGTTCACCTCGATGGCCGAGGTCCTGGCCTATCTCGACCGCGTCGATCCCGAGGCCGCCGCCGCCGCCCGGCGCCGCTACGGCTGCCTTGCGCCCTGGGCGTCCGAGCCCGCCGCCTATGGCCGCGCGGCGCTGGCCGCAGGCCATGCCGCGTGCGAAGAGCCCGTCATGCGCGTGCTGACCGAGCTGATGCGCAAGCGGCTGGACTACGCCCGCCAGGACGGCGATCAGTTCTTCGACGCCGAGCGCAACGCGCAGCTGGTGGCCGACGCCGAACGCTACTACCGCGTGATGTATTACGGCGCGCGCGAATCGTGGAACCTGCGCGACCGCCACATGTTCGAGACGCTGCGCGCGACGCTGGCGCATGTCGGCCCCGAGGCGAAGGCGGTGGTGTGGGCGCACAACTCGCATATCGGCGACGCCCGCGCCACCGAGATGGGCGCCGCGCGCGGCGAGCTCAACATCGGCCAGCTGTGCCGCGAGGAATGGGGCCGCGAGGTCGCGCTGATCGGCCTTTGCGCCGACCGCGGCACGGTCGCGGCGGCCACGGACTGGGACGGGCCGATGGAGATCAAGGCGATGCGCCCCTCGCGCCCCGACAGCCACGAGGCCCTTGTGCGCGAGGCCGGCGGCGCGCGCTGCCTTCTGGACCTGCGCGCGGGCGTCAACGAGGCGGCGCGCGCCGTGCTGGCCGAGCCGCGGCTCGAGCGCTTCATCGGCGTCATCTACCGCCCCGAGACCGAGCGCTGGAGCCACTACAGCCACGCGCTGATGTCCGAACAGTTCGACGCCCTGCTCTGGTTCGCCGAAGGATCGGCCGTCACCCCCCTGCCCGCCCGCGTGCAGGGCGGCGAGGACGACACCTATCCCTTCGGCCTGTGAGCGCGCCGCAGATCCGGCTGTGGCGACGGCGGCGCGAATGCGCTAGCGTGCCCGAGCGCCGCGCCGCCCGCCGCGGCGCGCACGGCCCGCAGCAACGGAGCGCGCATGTTCCCCATTCAGGACTCGGTCCCGACCCGCAATCCCGCCTTCGTCGTCTGGACGCTGATCGGGGTCAACGTGCTGGTGTTCCTGCACCAGATCTCGTTGCCCCCGCACCTGCTCGAAGCGTTCCTGCGCGAATACGCCCTGATTCCGGCGCGCTTCTTCGGGCCGCTGGCCCAGGTCGCGCCGCCGCAGGGCCCGGCCGACTGGGCGCCCTTCGCGACCAACATGTTCCTGCATGGCGGCTGGATGCACCTGATCGCCAACATGTGGACGCTGTGGCTGTTCGGCCCCGCCGTCGAGGACCGCCTCGGCCCGGGGCGCTTCCTGGCCTTCTACCTGGCGTGCGGGGTGGCCGCCTCGTGGGCGCATGCGGCCATGAACCCCACATCGATGCTGCCGGCGCTGGGCGCCTCGGGCGCCATCGCCGGGGTGATCGGCTGCTATGTGCGCATGTTCCCGCTTGCGCGCATCGTCATCATGGCGCCGCTGGGCTTCATCCCCATATTCTTCGAGGTTCACGCCATCGCCTTCGCCCTCTTCTGGTTCCTGAGCCAGATCCTGCCGGGCCTGATGACCCTGGGCCAGAGCGCCGACGTCGGAGGCGTCGCCTGGTGGGCCCATATCGGCGGCTTCGTTGCCGGCTGGGTCCTGGCGCCCTGGGTGCGGCTGCCCGCTTCGGCGCGCCGGCCCTACTTCGCCGACGAGGGGCGCATGGGCTTCGCCCCCGACGGCAGCCGCCGCAGGGTCCGGGGGCCATGGGGCTGAAGGCGGCGCGATGACGGACGAAGACGGACAAAACGACAAGAAAGGAACGAGAAACGCCATGACCGACGCCAGCATCCCCCTGCAATTCGTCGCCCGAGGGCTGGACGACGCGCGCCGCGCCGAGGCCGAGGCCGCGCTGCGCGAGCTGGCCGCGCGCCGCATCGCGCCGCTGCTGGCCGCGGCCGGCTGGACGCACGAGCCCCTGCGCGCCGTCGTCACGGACGAGGGCAAGGGCGCCGCGCCCATCGAGGTGCGCCTGCACCTGCACCTGCCGCGCCGCAACGTCGCCGAGGCCCGCGCGACCGGGCGCGACCTTGGCTCGGTCGTCGAACAGGCCGTCGAGCATCTGCGCCGCCGCGCCCAGCGCGCCCTCGAGCGCCTGCGCGGGCAGGAAAGCTGGCGCCGCCGCGCCCGGCGCGAGCGTCTGCACGCGCTCAAGGCCCGCGTCGCCGCCCTGCCGCCCGAAATCGCGCGCGAGGCCGAGGCGGGGCTGGCCGGGCTCGACCTTTCGCGGCTCGAGCGCATCGCCCGCCGCGAGCTGGCCTTCATGCGCGCCATGGGCGAGCTCGAACCCGCCTATCCGACCCTGACCGACGTCATCGACGAGACGCTGGCCGAAACCCGCGCCGCATGGACCCCGGGCCTGAAGCCCGAAGAGGTCGAGCGGGCGCTGCTGCGCACCCTGTTCAAGGTGCTGGACCGCGAGGCCGAGAACGGCCGCGTCTTCGTCGACGCGCTGTCGCTTCAGGCGCGCCCGGCCCGCGACGCCGAGGATCAGGCCGAGGACATGGTGCAGGAGGAGTTCCACGAATTCCACCAGCCGGACGAGGATCTGTCCCTGGCCGACATCCTGCCCGATCCGTCGGCCATGTCCGCCGAGGATGCGCAGATCGAGGCCGCCGACGCAGCGCTCGAACGCGGCGGCCTCGTCGCCGCCATCCTGCGCGATCTGCCCGCCCTCTGGCGGCGCGCGCTGGTGCTGCGCGAGATCGAAGGCTTCGACGAGCCCGACCTGGCGCATATCCTCGACATTCCGCGGCAGACCGCGGCGGCGCATGTGGTCCATGCGCGCGCCTTCGTGGTCGCGCGGCTCACCCGCGCCGGCCTCGCCGGCGGCGACGAAATCGACCTCGCGCGCCTTCTGGCCGGCGGGGCGGCGGAGGAGCGGCCATGAACCCCATCGACCTTCTTTGGATCTTCTTCATCGTCTCGGCCATGCAGCCCGTGCTGCAGCGCCGCTATCTGGACGCCATGCGCGCGCGCAAGATCGCCCAGATCGAGAAAAGCCGCGAATCGCGCGTCATCCTCATGGTGCACAGGCAGGAAACGATGAGCCTTCTGGGCTTTCCGGTGATGCGCTTCATCAACGTCGAGGATTCGGAAGAGGTGCTGCGCGCCATCCAGATGACCGATGACGACATGCCCATCGACCTGGTGCTGCACACGCCGGGCGGGCTGGTGCTGGCGGCGCTGCAGATCGCCCGCGCGCTGCGCGACCACAAGGGCAAGGTGACGGTGTTCGTGCCCCACTACGCCATGTCCGGCGGCACGCTGATCGCGCTGGCGGCGGACGAGATCGTGATGAGCCGCCACGCGGTGCTCGGCCCGGTCGATCCGCAGCTGGGCCAGCTGCCGGCGGCCTCGATCATCAAGGCGGTCGAGGACAAGCCCATCGCCGAGGTCGACGACCAGACGCTGATCATGGCCGATGTCGGCCGCAAGGCGATCTCGCAGGTCGAGGCGGCGGCGACGGACCTGCTGTCCAAGCACCTCGAGCCGGACGCCGCCAAGGCGCTGGCCGCGCGCCTCGCCACCGGCGCATGGACGCATGATTATCCGATCTCGGCGGACGAGGCGCGCGAGATGGGGCTGCCGGTCAACACCGAGATCCCCGACGAGGTGCTCGAGCTGATGACCCTCTACCCCCAGCCGGTGCGCCAGACCGGCGGGGTCGAATACATCCCGACCCCGCGCGAGCGCGGCCTGCCGCGCCGCTGATCGTCAGGCCAGGCCGATCGCCGCCCCCGCCCCGCGCGGGGGCGGCCGCGTTTCGGCCCGCCGCGCGGCGGCGCGTCGCGAAACCGCATCGCGCGGTCCGGCCGGTCCACGCGCCGCGCGTCGTCGCCCCGCCACGCGCGCCATCTTCTTCGCGCGGTTTCGCCGGTCGGCCGCGGCAGAGGCCGGCGCCGCCCGGCCGAACGAGCCGCGCGCCGGCGCCGCGCGCGGCCTCGCGCGTCATGATGTCATGATATCGTCGCGCCGCCGCGCGCCCCTTCTTCCCCGCGCGGCCCGGCGCGCGGGCCGCCCCATGGGCCGGCGCGTCGGCGCATCTCGGGCGCCCCGCGCGTCATCGCGGCACATGCGCCCCGCGCGTCAGCGCATCACATGCACCGAGCAGCGCGCGTGACGGACCACATGCGCGGCGGTCGAGCCCAGGAAATAGTCCTCGAGCCCCGGCTTGTGCGAGGCCAGAACGATGCAGTCCGCGCCGTGATCCTCGGCATAGCGCACGATCGTGCGCGCCGCGTGACCCGAGACCACCTCATGGGCCGCGCCCACGCCCTCGGCCAGCGCGGCGACGTGGCGGCGCGCCTCTTCGCGGTTGTGGCGCAGGGTCTCTTCGGGAATGTAGGCCGCGACGTAGGAGGGCGTTTCCTCGATCACATGGATGACCGTCAGCCGCGCGCCCTCGGCCGCCAGCGCCCGCGCCACCTCGAGCGAGGCGCGCGCGGCGTCGTCATGGTCCAGCGCGACCGGGATCAGGATGTTCTTGTACATGGCGTCGTCGCTCCGTCGATGATGCGGGTCATGATGCGCGCCAAGCTTCGCCCCATCCGCCGCGCGGCGCAATGATCCAAAGCAAACGGCGCGGCCCGCATCCTGCGCGCCGCGCCGTCGCTTGCGCGGGTCCTCGCCCGAAGGCGCGGCCAGGCCGGACCCGGCCCCGACGTCAGGCCGCGACGCGCCTGCGCCGCGCAACCCCAAGCGCCGCCAGCGCGCCGAGCAGCAGCGCCCCGCCGACCGGAAGCGGAACCGCCGCGGCGCCGGTCTTCAGCGCGAAGGTCGACGCGCCGCCGTCGAGGAACTGGAAAAACTCGCCGTCGCCCACGTCGTAGGTGATGGTGACGCTGTTCGCCGTGAACTCGACCAGCGGCGCGATCACCACGAAGCCCGGGTCGGGATCGAGCAGGCCGGAAGACGCGACATCGACCCCCAGAATGGTCTCGCCGGCGTCGAAAACGATGTCCGAGATGGTGAACACCGCAAGCTGGTCGTCCGCGAAGCCCGCCTCGGACTGGTCGCCGGTCAAGGTGATGAGGCCGCTTGAGTCCAGATCCACCGTGGCGAATCCCCCGTAGCGTTCGGGATTGGCGATTTCGTTCGTAGCGTCCAGATCGGGCGCGCCCGCGACCGGCTCGGCCAGAGCTTCGAAGACCCGCGCGTCCGGACCGATGGCTTCGGGAAGGCTCAGCTCGGCGCGAAAGTTGGCCGAGATCGGCGCCGCGTGGGCCTCGGCCGAGAGCGCGGCGGCCGCGATGCCCGCGGCGATGAGAATGCGAAGCATGTCAAGGGTTCCATCATCTTAAAGACTTCACAAGGAACGCGAACGAATTCCGAAAACGCCCGCCGGCAAGCCGCGCGCGTTGCGCATGACGCGGGCCGAACCATCGCGCGGTCCGGCCTTGGCCGCGGACCCTGTCACGCGCCCCGCCCCGCGCCAACGCGCGCGTTCCGCGCTCAGCGGCCGCGCGGCGCGATCAGGATGGCGCGGAAGTCGTTCACGTTCACGCCCGTCGGCCCGGTCACGAACAGGTCGTCCAGCCGCGCGAAGGCCGACCATGCGTCGTTGTCGTCGAGCAGCGCGGCGGGGTCCGCGCCGGCGCCGGCCAGGCGCGACCAGCTGGCGCCGTCGCAGAATGCGCCCGCATTGTCGCCCGCGCCGTCGATGCCGTCGGTGTCGGCGGCAAGGGCGCACACCCCCTCGAGCCCGTCCAGCTCTCGCGCCAGCGCCAGCGCGAACTCGCCGTTGCGCCCGCCGCGGCCCTTGCCGCGCACGCGCACGCTGGTCTCGCCGCCCGAAAGCAGCGCCACCGGCGGCGCGAAGGGGCGCGCGCGCAACGCGCATTCGCGCGCCACGGCGCCCAGCACGCGCGCCGCCTCGCGCGCCTCGCCCTCGATCGAGTCGGACAGGATCGCCGCGCGCACCCCCCGCTTCTCGGCCAGCGCCGCCGCGGCCTCGAGCGAAAGCCCCGCCGAGGCGACCACATGCGCCTCGTCCCGGGCGAAGGCCGGATCGCCCGCCTGCGGCGGTTCGCAGTCGCCCCGCTCGAGCCAGGCGCGCGCCGCCTCGGGCAGGTCCAGCCGCCAGCGCCGCGCAACGGCCAGCGCCTCGGCGCGCCCGGTGCGCTGGGGAATGGTCGGCCCCGAGGCGATCAGCGCCGGATCGTCGCCCGGAATGTCCGACGCGGCCAGCGTGACCACCCGCGCCGGATGCGCCGCCGCCGCCAGCCGCCCGCCCTTGATGCGGCTCATGCACACGCGCAGCGCGTTCATCTGCCCGATCGGCGCGCCCGAGTTCAGCAGCGCGCGGTTGACCGCGATCTCGTCCTCGAGCGTCAGCCCCGGCGGCGGCGCGGGCAGCAGGGCGGACCCTCCGCCGCAGATCAGCGCGATCAGCAGATCGTCCGGCCCCAGGCCCCGCGCCAACGCGAACATGCGCTCGGACGCGGCCAGACCGGCCTCGTCGGGCGCCGGATGCGCCGCCTCGAGCACCTCGATGCGACGCGTGGCGCAGCCATGTCCATAGCGCGTGACCACCGCGCCCTCGAGCGGCGGCCCCTGCCAGAGGCGTTCGAGCGCGGCGGCCATCTGCGCCGCGCCCTTGCCCGCGCCGACCACCACGGCGCGCCCGCGCGGCGGGGCGGGCAGATGCGCCGCCAGCGCGCGCTCGGGGTCGGCGGCGGCGACGGCGGCGTGGAACAGCTCGGCCAGAAAGGCGCGCGGATCGTCGAAGGGGGCGGTCATGCCGACAAGCTCCGGGTCTGGATCGAAACCTTTGGGGAAACGTCGGGGAAAACGTCTGGCTCTGCGGGGCCGGCCGGCCGCAGCCCTCAGCGCCCGCGCGCGGCGGCGAGGGCGGCGATGGCCTCGGCCACATGCTCGTCCGCTATGGCCGGGGCGCCGCGCGCCACGCGCAGGCGGTGGGCCTCGGCCAGCACGCGGGCGTGGTCGAAGCCCTCGGGCGGCGTGAAGCGCCAGCAGGAGAGTTCGATCAGAAGGCCGAGCGGCTCGCGGAAGTAGATCGAGTCCATGAAGCCCCGATCCTTCGGCCCCGAATGGGCCAGGCCCCGCGCCTTGAGCCCCTGCGCCGCCTGGGCGAAGACGGCGCGGCTGACCGTCAGCGCCAGGTGGTGCACGCAGCCCGGCCCCTGCGGCGCCGGGCGGCCCGAGGGCTTGCGCCCCTCATGCGTGAAGATGGTGATGAGGCGCCCGTCTCCGGGGTCGAAGTAAAGGTGGTTCTCTTCGGGCGCGTCCAGGTTGGGCTGTTCGAAGACGAAGGGCATGCCCAGCACGCCTTGCCAGAAGTCGATGGCGCTGCGCCGGTCGGCGCCGGTCAGGGTGATGTGATGAACGCCTTGCACCTGGATCGGCTGCATGTCGGTTTTCCTCCGCTTGTCCGGCGCTGGCGTCGCCGTTTCCCGAAAGCATAGCCTGCCGCGCGGCCTGGCGAAAGCGACCCGCGCCCGAGCGCCAGGCCGAAGGGCGCCGGGCGCGGGGGCAAGGCCGCGGCGGACCGGCGCGTCGACGCGCGGCGGGGCCGTCGGGCGAGAGGCCAAGGCGCGGGGCGGGGGGGCGGGGGGCCAGGGCGCAAGGCCGCCGGGCGAACGGCCGGGGCGCGGGGCCGCCGGGGGTCCGCCGAGGGGACGCGACGGGACGCCTGGCCTTGGCGCGAAGCCGGCGCATGCAGGTCGCTGCGACCGCGCCCCGCGCAGCGGGGCCTGTCGGGCCGGCGCCATCGGCGTGCCGTCGCGCCGTGGGGGCGGACCGCAGGGGCGGAGCCCCGCCCCGCAAGGCGCAGGCGGAGGATCGGCACGGGCGATGCCTGCGCACGGACGCGGCCCCTGCCCCGCCCAGCGCCGGCGCCGGACCCTGGGCGCGCGGGGCGCGGCGGCCGCGAACGGGCCGCCCGGCGCATCGCCGCTTCGCGCTTGCGCCCGGATGCCTTGCGCCCGAATGCTTGCGCGATTGCACATCGCCGATACGCCGGGCCGCGTCAGGATCAGCCGGGATCGGCGCGCAGGCCCGCCGCGGCGGCGCCGGCCAGGGCGGCGGCCTCGTCATTGTCCGAGGTCTCGCCGCTGACGCCGACGGCGCCGATCACCTCGCCATCGGCCGCGCGCAGCAGCACGCCGCCCGGCACCGGCACCAGCGCGCCGCCCAGCGCGCCGTTGGCGGCGGCCACGAAATAGGCCTGCGCCTCGGCCCGGGCCATGAGCGCGCGCGAGCCCGTTCCGAGCATGATCGCGCCATGCGCCTTGCCATGGGCGATGGCCCAGCGCCCCGGCGAGGCGCCGTCCTCGCGCGCGAAGGCCAGGGGATGACCGCCCGCATCCAGCACCAGCACGGCGATGGGCTTGAAGCCGGCCGCGCGCGCATGCGCCAGCGCGCCGTCGACGACGCGCCGCGCGGCCTCCAGCGTCAGGGCGCTCATGCCGCCTCTCCGCGGTCCATGGCCTTGCGCCGCAGGCGCCAGGCGTGCAGCGTGGGCTCGGTGTAGCCCGAGGGCGCCTCGACGCCGCGCAGCACCAGCTCGCGGGCCGCGCGGAAGGCCGGGCCGTCGAAATCGGGCGCCATGGGCCGATAGGCCGGATCGCCGGCGTTCTGGCGGTCCACCACCTGGGCCATGCGCTTCATCGTCTCCATGATGCGGGCCTCGTCCACCACGCCGTGATGCAGCCAGTTGGCCATATGCTGGGACGAGATGCGGCAGGTGGCGCGGTCTTCCATCAGGCCGACGTCGTTGATGTCGGGCACCTTCGAGCAGCCGATGCCCTGATCGACCCAGCGCACCACATAGCCCAGGATGCCCTGCGCGTTGTTGTCGAGCTCGGCCTGGATCTCGTCCTCCGACCAGTCGGGCGCGGGGGCGAGCGGAATGGTCAGGATGTCGTCCAGCCGCGCGCGCCGCCGCCCGGCCAGCTCGGCCTGTCGGGCCAGCACGTCGACCTTGTGGTAATGCGTCGCGTGCAGCGTGGCGGCCGTCGGGCTGGGCACCCAGGCGCAGTTGGCGCCGGCCATGGGATGGGCGATCTTCTGCTCGAGCATCGCCGCCATCATGTCGGGCATGGCCCACATGCCCTTGCCGATCTGCGCCTTGCCGCGCAGGCCGCAGGCCAGCCCCACATCCACGTTCCAGTCCTCGTAGGCCAGGATCCAGGGCTGGCTCTTCATGTCGGCCTTGCGGACCATGGGCCCGGCCTCCATCGAGGTGTGGATCTCGTCGCCGGTGCGGTCGAGGAAGCCAGTGTTGATGAACACGACCCGGTCGCGGGCGGCGCGGATGCACTCCTTGAGGTTGACCGTGGTGCGGCGCTCTTCGTCCATGATGCCCATCTTGATGGTGCAGGGCGCAAGGCCCAGCGCCTCTTCGACCATGGCCAGGACCGAGGCGACATGCGCCACCTCGTCGGGGCCGTGCATCTTGGGATTGACCGTGTAGATCGAGCCGGTCGCCGAGTTCGCGCGCCGCTTGAGGTCGTGCATGGCGCACAGCGCCGTGACCATGGCGTCGAGCTGCTGCTCCTGGATCTCGGCGCCGTCGGGGCCCAGCACGGCGGGGGTGGTCATCAGCAGGCCCACATTGCGCACCAGCATCAGCGAGCGCCCCTTCAGCCGGCCCTCGGCGCCGTCGGGGCGCGTGAAGACGCGGTCGGGCGCAAGCGCGCGGGTGAAGCGGCGGCCGTTCTTCTCGACCTCTTCGGCCAGGTCGCCCTTCATCAGCCCCAGCCAGTTGCGATAGGCGCGGGTCTTGTCCTCGGCGTCCACGGTCGCGACGCTGTCCTCGCAATCCATGATGGTCGAGACGGCCGACTCGAGCAGCACGTCGTGCACCCCCGCCGGGTCCGAGGCGCCGACCGCGCCGGCGCGGTCGATCGCGATCTCGACATGCAGGCCGTTGTTGCGCAGCAGCACCGCCTCGGGGGCGTCGGGCGCGCCGCGCCAGCCGACGAAGGCCTCGGGGCGGGCAAGGCCGGTCTCGCCCCACGGGCCGCGCGCGATCAACGCGCCGTCGCGCACGGCATAGCCCTCGACCTGCGCATGCCGGCCGCCGGCCAGCGGCGCGGCCTCGTCCAGGAACGCCTTGGCCCAGGCCACCACCCGCGCCCCGCGCGCCGCGTCGTAGCCGCCCGGCGGCGGCAGATCGCCCAGCGCGTCGGTGCCGTAAAGCGCGTCATAGAGCGAGCCCCAGCGCGCATTCGCGGCGTTGAGCGCGTAGCGCGCATTCGTCACCGGCACCACCAGCTGCGGGCCGGGCACCTGCGCGATCTCGGGATCGACATTGGCGGTCGTGATCTCGAAATCCGGCCCCTCGGGCAGCAGATAGCCGATCTCTTCGAGGAAGGCGCGATAGGCCGCCGCGTCATGGGGCGCGCCGCGCCGCTCGCGGTGCCAGGCGTCGATCTTGCGCTGCAGCTCGTCGCGCCGCTGCAAAAGGGCGCGGTTCGCGGGCCCCTTCTCGCGCACGATGCGCGCAAGGCCCGACCAGAAGGCCTCCGAGGTCACGCCCGTTCCGGGCAGGGCCTCGTTCTCGATGAAGTCGTGCAGCTCGCGGGCGACCTTCAGCCCCGCGGCCTCGATGCGCTCGGTCATGGGTTCGCGGCTCCTTCTTGCGGCGGATACTTCGCGGCGGATTCGCGCCTGTCGGCGCCTGCTGCGCGCAGCTAAGCGCGGCCCGGCCGGCGGCGCCACGCAAATGACATGCGATTTCACCACACGGAAAGCGCGCGCGGCGCTTGAGCCGGGCGCGCGTTTGCATAACTGTGCCGCGAACCCTTTGGACTGGAGAGCGACATGCCCGCAGACCGGCGCGACGACACGCCCAAGGCCCCCCTCATCCGGCTGGCCGACTACCGGCCCCCCGCCTGGCTGGTCGAAACCACGGATCTGACCTTCGACCTGCACCCGGACGCGACGCGCGTGCGCGCGCGCATCGACTTCACCCGCAACCCCGACGGCCCCGGCGGCCCGCTGCGGCTGGACGGGCGGGGCCTGCGGCTGCTGCGCGCCTCGGTCAACGGCGAGGACGTCACCGACCGCCTGACGCTGGACGCCGAGGGGCTGACGCTGGACGCCCCCCTGCCCGACGCCTTCGTGTGGGAATGCGAGACCGTGATCGCCCCGGCCGCGAACACCGCGCTCGAGGGGCTCTACCTGTCCAACGGCATGTATTGCACCCAGTGCGAGGCGCAGGGCTTTCGCAAGATCACCTACTATCCCGACCGGCCCGACGTGATGGCGGTGTTCTCGGTGCGCATCGAGGCCCCGGCCGAGCTGGGAACGCTGCTGTCGAACGGCGAGCCGGGCGAGAGCGGCCCCCTGCCCGGCGGCCGCCGCTACGCCTGCTGGCGCGATCCGTGGCCCAAGCCCTCGTATCTGTTCGCGCTGGTGGCGGGCGATCTGCGCGCCGTCTCGGACGCCTTCGTCACCGCCTCGGGGCGCAAGGTGGCGCTGAACGTGTGGGTGCGCCCCGGCGACGAGGACCGCTGCGCCTACGCGCTGGACGCGCTCAAGCGCGCCATGCGCTGGGACGAGGAGAAATACGGCCGCGAATATGATCTGAGCGTGTTCAACATCGTCGCCGTGGACGACTTCAACATGGGCGCGATGGAGAACAAGGGCCTGAACATCTTCAACTCGAAATACGTCCTCGCCAGCCCCCAGACCGCCACCGACCGCGACTACGAGCTGATCGAGAGCATCGTCGCCCACGAGTATTTCCACAACTGGACCGGCAACCGCATCACCTGCCGCGACTGGTTCCAGCTGTGCCTGAAAGAGGGGCTGACCGTCTTCCGCGATCAGGAGTTCACCGCCGACCAGCGCTCGGCCGCGGTCAAGCGCATCGAGGACGTGCGCCAGCTGCGCGCGCGCCAGTTCCGCGAGGACGCGGGCCCGCTGGCCCATCCCGTGCGGCCCGACAGCTATCGCGAGATCAACAACTTCTACACCGCCACGGTCTATGAGAAAGGCGCCGAGGTCATCCGCATGCTGCGCCTGCTTGTGGGCGAAGAGACCTGGCGCAAGGGCATGGACCTGTATTTCGAGCGCCATGACGGCCAGGCCTGCGCCGTCGAGGACTGGCTGAAGGTGTTCGAGGACGTCTCGGGCCGCGACCTGTCGCAGTTCAAGCTGTGGTATGAGCAGGCCGGCACGCCCCGCCTGCGCGTGCGCGAGGAATGGGACGGGCGCGCGCTGACGCTGACCCTGTCCCAGCGCGTGCCGCCCACGCCCGGCCAGCCCGACAAGAAGCCCATGGTCATTCCCGTCGCTTGCGGCTTTCTCGGCCAGTCGGGCGACGAGATCGCGCCCCGGCGCCTGTTCGAGCTGACCGAGGCCGAGCAAAGCTGGCGCATCGAGCTGCCCGAGCGGCCGACGCTGTCGCTGCTGCGCGGCTTCTCGGCGCCCGTGATCCTCGAGCGCGACGCCGATCCGGCCGAGCGCGCCTTCCTGCTGGCCCATGATTCCGACCCCTTCAACCGCTGGCAGGCCGGCGCCGCGCTGGCCGCCGACGCCATCGCCGCGCAGACGGCGCTGCGCGACGGAGTCCCGACGCTGACGCCCGCGCCCATCGCCCCCGGCGTCGTCGAGGCGCTGGGCAAGGCGCTGCGCGACGAAACGCTCGACCCCGCCTTCCGCGCCCTGATCCTGGCCCCGCCCTCGGAAGACGAGATCGCACAGGCCCTGTTCGACCGCGACGGCGTGGTCGATCCGCAGGTCGTCCACGCCGCGCGCGAGCGCTGGAAGGACGCGCTGACCGACGCGCTGGCCGACGACCTGGCCGCGCTGCGCGCCCTGCACCGCCCCGTCGGCCCCTACAGCCCCGAGGCCGCCGACGCCGGCCGCCGCGCCCTGGCCAACGGCGCGCTGGCCCTTCTGGCGCGCCGTCCGCAGGGCCAGGCCGACGCGGCGGCGCAGTTCGCCGCCGCCGACAACATGACCGACAAGCTGGCGGCGCTGACGGCGCTGACGCACAACGGCGCGCCGCAGGCCGACGAGGCGCTCGAGGCCTTCCGCCGCCAGTGGGCGCACGATCCGCTGGTGATGGACAAGTGGCGCATGATCCAGGCCACCTCGCCCCAGCCCGACGCCTTCGCCCGCGTCAAGGCGCTGTCCGAGGCCGAGGACTTCCAGTGGCGCAACCCCAACCGGCTGCGCTCGCTGGTGGGGGCCTTCGCCATGGCCAACCCGGCGCGCTTCCACGCCGCCGACGGCGCGCCCTACCGCTTCTACGCCGACTGGCTCTTGCGCATGGACAAGGTCAACCCCCAGACGGCGGCGCGCATGGCCGGCGCGTTCGAGACATGGCGGCGCCTCGATGCCGGGCGCCAGGCGCTGGCGCGCGCCCAGCTGCAGCGCATCGCCGCCGAGCCGGGCCTTTCGCGCGATCTGTCCGAGATGGTCGAGCGCATGCTGGACGGCTGAAGCGCGCCGCCCGGACCGCGCGCTGCCCGCACCGCGCGCCGCCCGCACCGCGCCGCCCACGCCGGCCGGTCTGCGCCGGCTGACGCGCGCCAACCGAGGCGCGTCAGCCGCACCACGCCGCTCGCGCCGGACGGGCTGCGTCAACCGAACCAGGCGGGCCGAGCCGCGCGGGCCGAGCCGACGCCCCTCGTCGCCCCGCCGAAGGCGCCCCCAGGGCAAGCGGGAGCCGGCCCGCGCCCGACAGGCGCCCCCCGGGCTGCCCGCGCCGCCCGTGCCGCCCGTGCCGCTCGTCCGGCCCGCGCCAGGGGCCGAACCGCCCCCCGCCGAGGTTTGGACCGCCGCCCGCCGCCGCACGCGCCGCGCCCTCGGCCGCATTGACGCGCACCCGGCCTGGCGCGCCGCCGGCAGGAAGAGCGGCGCCGGCGGGTTTGCGCCCTCCGTCGGCCCGCGCGCGACGGCGCCCCGCGCCGCGCCCGGGCGTCGGCTTGCAAGGGCCGGAGCCGCCTCGCCCCGCCGCCGCGCATCAGGGGTCGGACTCGGCTTGCACAAACAAGAACAAATTGAGAACATACGCGCGCCCGCGCCCCGCGGGCGCCGGGATTCCTCCGCCATGGCCTTCGCCGAACTCTGCGCCACCTCGAACTACACCTTCCTCGTCGGCGCCTCGCATCCCGAGGAATACGTCCTGCGCGCCGCGCGCATGGGGCTCGAGGCCATCGCCATCGCCGACCGCAACTCGGTGGCCGGCGTGGTGCGCGCCCACCGGGCCCTGCGCGAATGCGCCGAGCAGGGCCTGCGCCCGCCGCGCCTGATCCCCGCCGCGCGGCTCGCGCTCGAGGACGGCGAAACCCTGGTCGCCCTGCCCCGCGACCGCGCGGCCTGGGGGCGGCTGACGCGCCTGCTGACCCTGGGCAAGCGGCGCGCGCGCAAGGGCGGCTGCATCCTGCGCGCCGAAGACGTCGCCGCCCACGCCCAGGGCATGTTCCTGCTGCTGACGGCGCCGCCCGAAACGGCGCAAGACGCGCAAACGGACCCGGCCGGCGCGGGCGCCGCGGCGCAAGCGGCGCAACGCTGGGCGCGCCGGCTTCCCGGGCAGACGTTCCTGGCCGCCGCCCCCCGCCATGACGGGCGCGACCGCGAACGCCTGGCCGCCCTGGCCGCCGCCGCCGAAGAGGCCGGCGCGCCGCTGGTCGCCACGGCCGACCCCATCATGCACCATGGCGCGCGCCGGCGCCTGGCGGACGTGCTGCGCTGCATCCGCGAGAAGACCGTCATCGACCGCCTCGGCCGCCGCGCCCTGCGCAACGCCGAACGGCGCCTGCGCGCCGAGGCCGAGATGCGCCGCATCTTCGCCGGCCACGAGCACGCCGTGGACCGCGCCGCCGAGCTGGCCCGCGCCTGCGCCTTCTCGCTCGACCAGCTGCGCTACGAATACCCCGACGAGGTCGCCGGCGGCGAAGACCCCCAGACCCGGCTCGAGCGCCTGACCCGCCAGGGCCTGGCCCGCCGCTACCCCCAGGGCGTCCCCGCCCGCGTGCAGGCCATGGCCGAGCGCGAGCTGGCGCTGATCGCCCGGCTGGGCTACGCGCGCTACTTCCTGACCGTGCGCGACCTGGTCGAGTTCGCCGAAAGCCGCGGCATCCTGTGCCAGGGGCGCGGCTCGGCGGCGAACTCGGTGGTGTGCTACGCGCTGCGCATCACCGCCGTCGCCCCCGAGGTCGCCGCGATGGTGTTCGAGCGCTTCATCTCCGAAGCCCGCGACGAGCCCCCCGACATCGACGTGGATTTCGAGCACGAACGCCGCGAGGAAGTCATCCAGCACATCTACGCCCGCTACGGCCGCAGCCGCGCGGGGCTGTGCGCCACCGTCATCCGCTACCGCGCCCGCCGCGCCGTGCGCGAGGTGGGCAAGGCCATGGGCCTGTCCGAGGACGTGACCGGCGCCCTGGCCTCGCAGGTCTGGAGCTGGTCGGCCGAGGGCGTCGACGAGGCGCGCCTGCGCGAGATCGGCCTCGACCCCGCCGACCGCCGCCTGCGCCAGACGCTCGAACTGTGCCGCCAGATCATCGGCTTTCCGCGCCACCTCTCGCAGCACACGGGCGGGTTCGTCATCACCCGCGGCCGGCTGGACGAGCTGGTCCCCATCGAGAACGCCGCCATGGAGGACCGCACCGTCATCGAGTGGGACAAGGACGACATCGACGCGCTGGGCATCCTCAAGGTCGACGTGCTGGCGCTGGGCATGCTGACCTGCATCCGCAAGTGCTTCGACCTGATCGCGGCCCATGGCGGCCCGCGCTGGACCCTGGCCACCCTGCCGCCCGAGGATCCCGAGGTCTACGACATGCTGTGCCGGGCCGACAGCCTGGGCGTGTTCCAGGTCGAAAGCCGCGCGCAGATGAACTTCCTGCCCCGCATGAAGCCGCGCTGCTTCTACGACCTGGTCATCCAGGTGGCCATCATCCGCCCCGGCCCCATCCAGGGCGACATGGTCCACCCCTATCTGCGCCGGCGGCGCGGCGAAGAGCCGGTCTCGTTTCCCTCCGACGCGCTGGGCGAGGTTCTGGCGCGCACGCTGGGCGTGCCCCTGTTCCAGGAGCAGGCCATGCAGATCGCCGTCATCGGCGCCGGCTTCTCGCCCGCCGAGGCCGACCGGCTGCGCCGCTCGCTGGCCGCCTTCCGCAAGAGCGGGACCGTCTCGGCCTTCCGCGAGCGCTTCGTCGAGGGCATGACCGCAAGGGGCTATGCGCGCGACTTCGCCGAGCGCTGCTTCAGCCAGATCGAGGGCTTCGGCGAATACGGCTTTCCCGAAAGCCACGCCGCCAGCTTCGCGCTGCTGGTCTACGCCTCGGCCTGGCTCAAGCGCCATCACCCGGCCGCCTTCGCCTGCGCGCTGCTCAACGCGCAGCCCATGGGCTTCTACGCCCCGGCCCAGATCGTGCGCGACGCGCGCGCCCATGGCGTCGAGGTCCGCCCCGTCTGCGTCAACGCCAGCTATTGGGACAACACGCTCGAACCATCGGCGCGCTCGGCGGGGGGGCTGGCGCTGCGGCTGGGCTTTCGCCAGGCGCGCGGCGTGCCCGAAGAGGACGCGCGCTGGATCGCCGCCGCGCGCGGCAACGGCTACGCCGCGCCCGAGGATCTGCGCCGCCGCGCCGGGATCGGCGCCGCCACGCTCGAGCGCCTGGCCGAAGCCGACGCCTTCGTCGCCCTCGGCCTGACCCGGCGCCAGGCGCTGTGGCAGGTCCGCGCCCTGCGCGCGGCGGCCTCGCCGTTGCCCCTGTTCGACGCCACGCTCGAGGGCGAGGGGCTGGACGAACCCGCCATCGCCCTGCCGCCCGTCGCCCCGGGCGAGGAGGTGGCCGCCGACTACGCCGCCCTGCGCCTGAGCCTGCGCCGGCATCCGCTCGAGCTGCTGCGCCCGCGCCTGGCGCAGGGGATGGGTCGCGCGCCCGCGCCGCTGCCCGCCGCCGCGCTGGACCACCCGCCGCCCGGCGCGCGGGTCCATGCGGCGGGGCTGGTGCTGGTGCGCCAGCGGCCGGGCACGGCCAAGGGGGTGGTGTTCCTGACGCTCGAGGACGAGACCGGCGTGGTGAACGTGGTGGTCTGGCCCAGGGTCTACGAGCGCTTTCGCCGCGCGATCATCGCCGGGCGGCTGCTGCGCGTGCGCGGCCGCATCCAGCGCGACGGCGAGGTGACGCATCTGGTCGCCGACCGGGTCGAGGATCTGAGCGCGCTGCTCGACGAGCTGGCCGCGCCGCCCGAGGACCCCGACTCGTCCGATGCCGCATCCCCCGCCGCGCGCCGCGCATCCCCCGCCAGCGCGCCGCGCGGCCCCGCAGGCCACCCGCGCGCCCAGGCGCGCCGCCTTTTCCCCGCGCGCGAATTCCGCTGACCGCCCCGACCGCCCGCCCGCCCGACCGACCACCCACCCGCCCGACCGGCCCCCGCCGCGCCGGCCGCCGCGATCGCCGGCGGCGCAAACGCAGAGCGCGGGGCGCCGCTGGTCCGCCGCCCGGCGCAATCCGCGCCCGAAGGCGCAAGGCGCCGCCCATCGGACCCCGGCGACGCGCGGGAGCCGGGCGGCCAAGGCCCCAAGGCGCCGCTGAAAGGGAACGAACAGGAAAGCGGGCCCTGACCGGCGCCCGCCGCGGCCCGACGAGGCGCCCGAACGAAAAGCCCCGCCCGGATGAACCGGGCGGGGCCATGGGCCGCGCCTGGCGTCCAGGCGGCGCGTCAGTCTTCGAGCGGCACCGCCACGAAGCGCAGATCGCCCCGCGCATGGACCAGAAGCAGCACCGCCTTGCGGCCGGCCTCCCTCGCCTCCTTGACCTTGCGGCGGACATCTGCGGGGCTGCGCACCGGCTCCTGCCCGACCTCGACGATCACGTCGCCCGGGCGCAGGCCCTTCTCGGCGGCGGGCCCCTCGGGATCGACCGCCTCGATCAGCACGCCCTCGACATTCTCGGGCAGATCGGCGGCGGCGCGGCGCTCGGGGGTCAGGGCCGTCAGCTTCATGCCCAGCGCCTCGACCGCGCCCAGCGCGGGCGGCGCATCGTCCGAGCCGGCGGCCGCCTGCTCGCTTTCCTCGAGCCGGCCGAGCGTGACCTTGAGCGTGTGCGTCTTGCCCTTGCGCCAGACGGTCACGCGCACGGGCTTGCCCACCTCGGCGTCGGCGACCATGCGCGGCAGGTCGCGCATCTGCTTCACGTCCTTGCCGTCGAAGGACAGGATCACGTCGCCCACCTGCAGGCCGGCCTGCGCGGCGGGGCCGCCCTCGACCACGCCCGAGACCAGCGCGCCGCGCGCGGCGTCAAGGCCCAGCCCCTCGGCGATCTCGTCGGTCACGGTCTGGATCTGCACGCCCAGCCAGCCGCGGCGGGTCTCGCCGAACTCGCGCAGCTGCGAAACCACCTTGGTGACGATGGCCGAGGGCACCGCGAAGCCGATGCCGATCGACCCGCCCGAGGGCGAGATGATGGCCGTGTTCACCCCGATCACCTCGCCGTCCATGTTGAACAGCGGACCGCCCGAGTTGCCGCGGTTGATCGCCGCGTCGGTCTGCAGGAAGTCGTCATAGGGCCCGGCGTTGATGTCGCGGTTGCGCGCCGAGATGATGCCCGCCGTCACCGTCCCGCCAAGGCCGAAGGGGTTGCCGATGGCCAGCACCCAGTCGCCCACCCGCGCCTTGTCGCTGTCGCCGAAGGGCACGAAGGGCAGCGGCGCCTTGGGCTCGACCTTGAGCAGCGCGATGTCGGTCTTGGGGTCCGTGCCCACGACCTTGGCCGGCAGGGACTCGCCGTCGGTGAAGTTCACCTTGATCTCGTCCGCGCCGTCGATGACGTGGTTGTTGGTGACGATGTAGCCGTCCTGCGAGATGACGAAGCCCGAGCCCAGCGAGCTGACCTTGCGCGGCGGTCCGCCCTGATCGCCGAACAGCTCGGGGAACAGGTCGCGGAAGGGCGAGTTCTCGGGCAGGCGCGGCCCGAGCGGGCGCGAGGGACGCGCCACCGTCTGCGAGGTCGAGACGTTGACCACCGCCGGGCTGAGCCGCTCGGCCAGGTCGGCGAAGCTTTCGGGCGCGCCGCGCGCGGCGGCCTCGCGCGCGGCGCCCAGCGCCAGCGCGGCGGCCAGCGCCAGCGTGGCCAGCATGGCCCACAGCAGCCGGGCCGCGCCGGGCCGCGCGGCGGCCGCCGCGACCGCATCCGGTCGGCGGGTTCGTGTGATGGACAAGGTCGTTCTCCTCCTGATCCTGCGTTGTCTTGTTTCGTCCTGCGGGCGCCCTCGGGGCCTGCGGCGTCGCCTTTCAGATGTGTCTTTTGCGCCGCACCGCAAGAGCATCGCGCCCCGCCGCGATCACGAGCGCGCGATCATCAGCAGCGCCACGCCCGCCGCCGCCGCGCCAAGACCCAGCATGCGCCGCCGCTCGACGCCCGCCGCCTGCAGAAACGCCAGCGCCCGGACCACGAGCCCGGGCGCCAGGGCCAGCATCAGCCCCTCGAAGGCCAGCACCGCGCCAATGGCGAAGACGACGTCGCGCATCGCCCTCGCCCCTCGCTCATTCGGCCATGCCGCGGCGCGGGTCGCGATCCGCGCCGCCGCCCAGATACTCGAAGAACTCGCTGCCCGGGGTCAGCACCAGCGTCGTGCTGCCGGGCTGGATCGACTTCTCGTAGGCGCCCAGCGAGCGGTAGAAGGCGAAGAACTCGGGGTCCCTGCCGAAGGCCTCGGCGAAGATTCGGTTGCGCTTGGCGTCGGCCTCGCCGCGGATGATCTCGCTGTCGCGCCGCGCTTCGGAAACCAGCTCGACGGCCTGGCGGTCGGCGTTGGCGCGCACGCGCTGGGCGGCCTCGGCGCCGCGGGCGCGCTCGTCGGCGGCCTCGCGCACGCGCTCGGCCTTCATGCGCTCGAAGGTCGCCTGAAGGTTCTGCTGCGGCAGGTCGGCGCGGCGGATGCGCACGTCGATGATCTGCACGCCCAGCGTCGCGGCGCTGCCGCGCGCGGCGTCGCGGATGCGCGCCATCAGCTGCGCGCGGTCGTCGGACAGGATGTTGTCGGACATGACCGAGCCCAGCACCTCGCGCAGGGCGGCGTTGAGGATGCGCTCGAGCCGCGGCAGCGCCGCCGCCTCGGTCTGCACCGCCTGGCGGAAGCGCAGCGGATCGACGATGCGCCAGCGCGCGAAGGCGTCCACCACCAGGCGGCGGTCGTCGAGCGGCGTGATCTCGAGCTCGGAAGTCTCGAGCGGCAGGATGCGGTCCTCGTAATAGACCACGTTCTGGATGAACGGGATCTTGAAGTAGAGCCCCGGCTGGCGGTAGCCGTCGGGGTCGCCCACCACCTTGCCGAACTGCAGCTTGAGGGCCTGCTGGCGCTCATCGACGATGAACACCGAATTGGCCAGCACGAAGACCAGCGCCGCGAGGACCGCGGCCAGAACGGGTCCCTTCTTCATCGGTTGGCCCCCTTGTTGAGCTCGTTGAGCGGCAGGTAGGGCACCACGCCCGGGCCGCCCTCGCCGCCGGCGATGTTCTCGTCGACGATGATCTTGTCCACCCCGGCCAGGACGCGCTCCATGGTCTCGAGGTAGAGGCGCTTGCGCGTCACGTCCTTGGCGCGGGCGTATTCCTTGTAGACGGCCAGGAAGCGCGCCGCCTCGCCCTCGGCCTCGTTGACGACCTGGGCGGCGTAGCCCTCGGCCTCCTGCAGGATCTGGGCGCTTTCGCCGCGCGCCTGCGCCAGGCGCTTGTTGGCGTAGGCCTCGGCCTGCTTCTTGGCCGTGTCGCGGTCCTGGGCGGCCGCCTGCACGTCGCGGAAGGCGTCGATGACCTCGGGCGGCGGGTCGGCCTTGTCGAAGTTCACGCGCACGATGTTCACGCCCGACTCATAGCTGTCGAGCGTGTCCTGGATCAGCTTCTCGACCTCCTGGCTGATGATGGCGCGGTCGCGGTTGAGAATCGGCTTGAGCTGCGAGCGGCCGATCACCTCGCGCATGGCCGATTCCGACACGGCGCGGATGGTGGCGTCGGCCTCGGCGATGTTGAACAGGAACTTGGTCGGGTCCGAGATGTTCCACACCACCTGGAAGTCGATGTCGACGATGTTCTCGTCGCCGGTCAGCATCAGGCCCGTGTCGCCGCCCCGGCGGCGCGAGGTCGCCGGCTCGGAGCCGATGTCGATCAGGTTCTCGCGCGTGACTGCGAGCTTCTCGTAGGTGACGACCGGCCAGGGCGCGAAGTTCAGGCCCGGATCGCGCACGGCGTAGAGCTCGCCGAAGAACAGCTCGACCGAGCGTTCCTCGGGCGCGACGGTGTACACCGAGGCGTAGACCCACAGCGCGAAGGCGCCCAGCGCCGCCAGCGTCCAGCCGCCGCGGCCAAGCCCGCCGCCGCCGCCCGAGCCGCCGCCGCCCGGCCCGCCCGGGCCGCCGCCGCCGAAGATGACCTTCAGCCTCTCGCGCCCCTGGCGCAGCAGCTCGTCCATGTCGGGGCCTTCGCCCCCGCCGCCGCCCGGCCCGCCCGAGCCGGGCCCGCCCCCCCAGGGGTTGCGGCCGCCCGAGCCCCGGTCGTCCTTGCCGCCGCCGCCCCATGGGCCGCCGGAGTTGTTGCTGAATGGCATGTCGGTTTCGGTCCTCCGTGAATTCTCGCGTCGCCGCCGCCCTGCAAGATGGCGGGGCGGGCGCCGCGTTCAAGTGCTATGCGACGGGATCGCGCATGGTGACCAGCTCTTCGGCCGCCGTCGGGTGGACGGCGACGGTGCGGTCAAAATCCTCCTTCGTCGCGCCCATCTTCACCGCGACCCCGGCCAGCTGGATCATCTCGGCCGCGGCATGGCCCACGATGTGCACGCCCAGCACGCGCCGGTCGGATTTGCGCACCACCATCTTCATCAGCATCCTTTCGTCCCGCCCCGACAGGGTATGGAACATGGGCCGGAAGGTCGAGCGGTAGATCTCGACCTCGGCCTCGCGGCGCGCCTCGGCCTCGGTCAGGCCCACGGTCCCGATCTCGGGCTGGGTGAAGACGGCGGTGGGCACGTCGGAATGATCGGCCGCGGTCGGCTCGCCCCCGAAGACGGTGCGGGCGAAGGCGGCGCCCTCGCGGATGGCGACAGGGGTCAGGGCCAGGCGGTCGGTGACGTCGCCCACGGCGAAGATCGAGGGCACGTTGGTCTGCGACCAGCGGTCCACCAGCACCTCGCCGCGCGGGCCCAGCGCCACGCCCGCCTTCTCGAGCCCCAACCCCGCCGTGTTGGGCACGCGCCCGGTGGCGTAGAGCACGCAGTCGACGGCCAGCCGCGCGCCGTCCACGAGCGTCAGGACAAGCCCGTCCTCGGCGCGGTCGATGCGCGCCACGTCGGTTTCGGTGCGCAGGTCGATCCCCTTGGCGCGCATCAGCCCGGCGACATGGCCGCGCACGTCGTCGTCGAAGCCGCGCAGGATCTGTTCGCCGCGGTAGAGCTGGGTCACGCGCGCGCCCAGCCCGTTGAGGATGCCGGCGAACTCGCAGGCGATGTAGCCGCCGCCGACCACCGCGACGCGCGCGGGCAGATGCGGCAGGTCGAAGATCTCGTTCGAGGTGATGGCGTGATGGGCGCCCGGAATGTCGGGCACGAAGGGCGTCCCGCCGGTGGCGATGAGGATGTGGCGCGCGCGCACCTCATGCCCGTGCGAGGCCAGGCGCACGGTGTGCGGCCCCGTCACCTCGGCCCGGCAGCGGTGCAGCTCGCACCCGGCCAGGTCCAGGTTGCGCGCATAGATGGCCTCGAGCCGGGCGATCTCGGCGTCCTTGGCGGCGATGAAGCGGCTCCAGTCGAAGCTGCGCGGGCCGACCTGCCAGCCATAGCCCTCGGCGTCCTCGAACAGTTCCGAGAAGGCCGAGGCGTAGACCATCAGCTTTTTCGGCACGCAGCCGCGCACCACGCAGGTGCCGCCGAAGCGGAACTCCTCGGCCACGCCGACGCGCGCGCCGTAGCCGGCCGCCATGCGCGCCGCGCGCACCCCGCCCGAGCCGCCGCCGATCACGAACAGGTCGTAGTCGAACTCCATCGAGTCTTCCTCCTCGCGCGCCGGGCCGCTCAATGCTCGTCATCCTCGGTCAGGTCGGGCGCCTCGATGGTCGTGGCGGTGTCGTCCTCGTGGCCGACCACGGCCATGTCGGCGATCTCGATGAACAGGCCGTTCTCGACGACGCCGGGAATGGCGTTGAGCGCGCCGCTCAGATCCTCGGGGTCGCCGATGCGCCGCAGGTGCAGGTCAAGGATGTAGTGCCCGCAATCGGTGACGTAGGGCGCGTCCTTGGCCATGCGCAGCGTCGACGAGCGGCCGTCCACGTCCATGTCCTCGAGCATCTCCTCGACGATGGCCTTGGTGGTCTCCCAGCCGAAGGGCACGATCTCGACCGGCAGCGGAAAGGCGCCCAGGGTCTCGACCTGCTTGGTCTCGTCGGCGATGACCACCATGCGGTCCGAGGCGACGGCGACGATCTTCTCCTGCAGCAAGGCACCGCCGCCGCCCTTGATGAGCGTCAGCGCGGCGTCGAATTCGTCGGCGCCGTCCACGGTCAGGTCCAGCCATCCGGCCTCGTCCAGCGTGACCAGCGGCACGCCGAGGCGCGCGGCCAGGCGCGCGGTGCGCTCGGAGGTGGGCGTGCCGGTCACCTTCAGCCCCTCCTCGCGGATGCGCTCGCCCAGAAGCTCGACGAACCAGGCGGCGGTGGAGCCGGTGCCGAGCCCGAGGCGCATCCCGGATTCGACAAGCTTGACGGCTTCGCGCGCGGCGGCGCGCTTGGCGATGTCGGCCGCGGTGAGGGTCTTGGCCATGGCGGTTTCCTGCTGTGGTTCGAGGGCGAGTCGGAACCTATACGGATGCCCGGGCGATGCAAGCCGCGCGGCGCCGGACCGGCCGGACAAGCGCGCCCCCCGGCGGCGGGCGGCGCGGGGGCCGGTTCGGGTCCGGGCCGGGGCCGGGTCGGGGCCGGGTCGGGAGCCAGGTCTGCGGCCGGGGCTGGGTCGGGGCTGGGTCGGGCCGGGGAATGGCGCCGGGTCCGAGCCCGGGGCGCGGGGCAGGCCCGGGGCGCGAGGACGGGCGCGGGGTCGGGCGCGGGGACGGGGCGCGGGGCGGGGCGCGGCAACGGCGCGCGGGGCGCGGCGGCAGGCCCCGCGCGCCGCTCGAGCCGAGCCCCCGGCACGCTCGCCCCTTGCGCCCGGCGCGGGCCGGCGGCGCGATCGGCGCATCGAGGGTCGCAAGCGCCTCGCCCGCGGGCGGCGCGCGCGGCTATGATCGGCGCCGGCGCGGCCCGCGCGGGGCGCGCAAGACGGCGAGCAAGACGGCGAGCAAGACGGCGCGAGAGACGGCGCGAGAGACGGCGAGGCGGCGGAGAGAAGCGATGTTCCTGAGCGTGTTCGACATCTTCAAGATCGGCGTCGGGCCCTCCAGCTCGCACACCATGGGTCCCATGACGGCGGCGGCGCGCTTTCTGGACGCGCTGCGCGCGGGCGACGCGCGCGTGCCGGGCGCGGGCGCGCCGGCGCGGCTGGAATGCCGGCTGCACGGCTCGCTGGCCTTCACCGGCAAGGGCCACGCCACCGACCGGGCGGTGCTGCTGGGGCTGCTGGGCCACCGGCCCGACACGCTCGACCCAGACGAGGCCGAGGCCGCGCTGGCGCGCCTTGCGGTCGAGCGCCGCGCCGCCCCGCCGGGCCTGCCGCCCATGGCGCTGGACCCCGAAGGCGCGGTCATCTTCGACTACGGCCCGCCCCTGCCCGGACACGCCAACGGCATGGTGCTGTCGGCCTATGACGCCGAAGGGCGGCTGCACCTGCGCGAGACCTACTACTCGATCGGCGGCGGCTTCGTGCTGACCGAGGCCGAGCTGGCCCGCGACGCCGCCCACGCCCCGGTGGACGAGGACGTGCCCTTCCCCTTCCGCACCGCCGCGCAGATGCTGCGCATGTGCCGCGAGTCGGGGCTGAGCATCGCCGGCCTCAAGCGCGCGAACGAAGAGACGCGCATGTCGCGCGCGGCGCTGGACCGGGGCCTGGACCGGATCTGGGAGGCGATGGATGCGTGCATCGCCCGCGGCCTGTCGCAGGAGGGAACCCTGCCCGGCGGGCTGGGCGTGCGCCGGCGCGCGGCCGCCATCCGCCGCCAGCTCGAAGCCGAGCGCGGCGCGAACATGCCGCCGCCCCATGTCGCCAACGACTGGATCAGCCTTTACGCCATGGCCGTGAACGAAGAGAACGCCGCCGGCGGGCGCGTGGTCACCGCGCCGACCAACGGCGCGGCGGGCGTGTTTCCGGGCGTGGTGAAATACTATCTCGAGCACTGCCCCGGCGCGCGCCGCTCGGACGTGCGCGAGATGCTGCTGACCGGCGCGGCCATCGGCGGGATCATCAAGTTCAACGCCTCGATCTCGGGGGCCGAGGTCGGCTGCCAGGGCGAGGTGCGCTCGGCCTCGGCCATGGCGGCGGCGGCGCTGTGCACGGCGCTGGGTGGGCGCCCCGAGCAGGTCGAGAACGCCGCCGAGATCGCGCTCGAGCACCATCTGGGCATGACCTGCGACCCGGTGCGCGGGCTGGTGCAGGTGCCCTGCATCGAGCGCAACGGCCTTGGCGCGGTCAAGGCGGTGGCGGCGGCCTCGCTGGCGCTGCGCGGCGACGGGGCGCATGTGGTGCCGCTCGATGCGTGCATCGAGACCATGCGCCAGACCGGGCGGGACATGGACTCGCGCTACAAGGAGACCAGCCTGGGGGGCCTCGCCGTCAACCTGCCCGAGTGCTGAGCGGCGCCGCCGTCAGGCTTTCGATCGCCGCGTCCAGAAAGCGCGGCTCGAGCAGGATCACCGCGCCGGGTCCGTCGAAGCGCAGCGTCACCTCCTCGGCAGCGGCCTCGTTCGAGGTCCCGATGACCGAACCGGCCGCCAGCGCCAGCGGGTCCAGCGGCCAGCGCAGCCCGCGCGAGCCATGCGCCCGGCACGGCGCCAGCGGAAAGATCGACACCCGCGCCCCCGGCGCCAGCCGCGCGCGCCACAGCGGCGGCGCGGCGAAGGCGACGTCATGGGCGCCCAGCAGCACCACCCGCCGATCCGCGTGGCGCAGCAGCGCGTGCAGCGCCGCCAGCGAATGATCCATCCGCCCGCCCAGGAACCCCGCGCCAAGGTAAAGCGGCGCGCGCGTCAGGCGCAGGCATTTCTCGAGATCGGTGCTGTCCTGCTCGTCCACCGGAACGAAGCGCACCTCGGGATCGTCGCGCCAGCGCGCCGGATCGGCGACGCTGTCCATGTCGCCGATCACCGCGTCGGGCTTGCGCGCGCGCCCGGCCAGCAGGTTCGCCCCGCCGTCGGCGGCCACCACGCGCGGCGCGCGCGCCAGCGCCGCCTCCAGCTCGGCCGGCCCCGCCGCTCCGCCGCCGATCAGCGCCACCGGCGCGTCGAATTCCAGGATCCGCGTCATCTCCCGCATCCTTGCCCGCCGCCCGCCCAAGGTTGACCGGGGGCGGCAATTGCCCGACCATTGCAGGCCCCGCCGCGCGTCATGCGGCGGCCTGTCAGGAGCCGGACCGTGAGCCAGAAGCGTCTGAGCGTCAACTACGGGTCATTCTCTTGCATCGTCGAGGGCATGGACGACCCGGTCGAGGTGCTGCGCCAGGTGTTCGACCTGTGCCGCGAGGCGTCGGCCGGCAACCCGGCCTTCGGCGCGCCCGAGCTGTCGGCGCTGGCGCCCGAGGCGCGCGCGGCGATGGTCGAGCGGCTCGAGCGGCGCATGATGGCGCTGGGGGCGGCCGTGGGCGCGACGCCGGGCGACGACGCGATCGTGATCCACCCCGCCGAACCCTCGGCGCAAGAGGGCGAAGGCCCGCCCGCCCCGCGCGCCGGCGCCCTTGGCGCCAGGCCGGCCGTCGAGGATGCGCAGGAGGCGGCCGCGCAGGAGCGGGACGACGCCGCGCGCGAGGCCTTCGCCGCCGCCATAGAGGACGCGCAGGACCGCAACGCCCGCGATCTGGCCGCCGGCAAGGCCGGTGATGCGCCCCCGGCCGACGCGCCCCTTGCTGCGCCCGAGGATGGCGCCGCGCTCCCGAAGGGGCGGGCGGACGCGCCGGACGCGGCCGACGCGCAGGCTCATGCCGCCGCCCGATCGCAGGCCGATGCCGCAGCAGATGCAGGCGCCGCCGATGCGCCGGCCGCCGAAGCCGCGCGCCCGGCGACGGAGGCCAGCCCGCCCAGCGGCGGCGATGCCGCGCCCGACGCTCCGCAGCCCGGCCCGCAGCACGCCGCGACCCCACCCGGCGCGCCCCCCGCGCCCGATCCGGCGCGCCAGCCCGCCCCTTCGGCGAAGGCCGCGCCGGGGGCGGATGCCGACGCGCCGCCGCATCAGGCCGCGCGCCCCGATGACGGCGCCGCCGGCGAGCCGATCGATCCGGCGCGACTCGCCAAGGCCCGCGACGCCTTCGCGCAGGGCGCCGCCCTTGGCCCGCGCGCGCCCCGGCCCGAAGCTTCGCCAAAGCCCGCGGCGCGCGGCGGCGGGCTGCTGTCGCGCCTGATCGGGCGGCGACCGCCGCCCGAGCCCGAGCCGCCCGCCGCCCCAGGGCCCGCCCCCGAGAGCCGCCCCGAACGGCCCAGGCCCGATCCGGCGCGGGTGCTGGCCGATGTGCCCGGCGTGCCGATCAGCTCGATTCCCGACGACATCGAGGCGCGGCTCGACGAGTTCTTCTCGCGGCCCGCGCGCGCGCCGAAATCCGGCGAAGGCGAGGCCGCGGCGCGCGCAGCCCAGGCGCCGCGCGACGGCGACGCGCCGCCCGCGGCGGCGCCCCGATCGCCGTCCGGCGCCGCGCCAGACGCCGCCCCGCACCCTGACCCGAACCCTGCCCCGAACCCTGCCCCGACTCCTGACCCGCATCCCGGCCCCGAGCGGCCGCCGCAAGCGCCCGCCGCGGACCCCGCATCCGATCATGCGCCAACGGACCGCGCGCCGTCGGACCGCGCGCCGAAGGCACCTCCGCCGCAGAGCGCCGAACCGCCGCGCCCCGAAGCGCCGCGGCCCAGCGCGCAGGCGGTCATGCGGGCGCATACGCCCTCGCTGGACGAGGCGGTGCGCCGCGGCGAGCCGATCTCGCTCGAACAGTTCGTGCGCCATGTCGAGGCCGAGGATCTGGCCGACCAGATGGAGGCCGCCGCGGCCTATGCGACGCTGCTGCGCGACACGCCGCTGTTCACCCGCTCGGACCTGATCGCCATGCTCGCGGGGCTGGAAGAGGCGCACGCCTTCGGACCCGAGGACCGGGTGCGCGCCTTCGGCAAGCTGATCCGCACCGGCGCGCTGGTGCGCGTCGATGGGGACCGCTTCGCCATGAACGAAAAGACCCTGCGCGAATACGAACGCGTCCTGGGCCTCTAGTTCCGGGCCCCTGGTTCCGGGGCCCGGCAGGCCTGCGGGCCGTCAGCCCGCCGTCTGCTTGCGCGCGGGCCGGGCCGGGCGCTGAAAGCCGGGGCGGTCGGCCAGGCGCGCGTGCCAGCGGCGCAGAGCCTCGAGCTCTTCGGGCGGGGCGATGCGCGTGACGCGCATGAAGTCGATCGCCAGCCAGGCGGTGATGTCGGCGATGGTGAAGCGCTCGCCGGCCACGAAGGGCGCGCTGGACAGACGCCGGTCCAGCATCTCGAGCCCGGCCAGCACGCGCGGGCGGTTGGCCTCGGCCCATTCGGGCACCTGGTTCTCGAACCCGGCCATGCTGGGGTGCGAATGGCGGAACACGAAACCCACCGGCAGCAGAAGGCCGAACTCGACGCGGCGCTGCCACATCTCGATCCGCGCGGCCTCGAGCCCGTCGCGTCCCATCAGGTTGGGCTCGGGGTGCAGCGCCTCGACATAGCGGCAGATGGCCACGGATTCGGTCAGGAACTCGCCGTTCTCGAGCTCGAGCGCCGGGATCACCGGCGCGCCCGCGCGGGCGACGTATTCGGGGTCGTAATGCTCGCGCCGGCCCATGTCGAGCTCGACCAGTTCGACCTCGACGCCCTTTTCGGCCAGAAAGGCCAGAACGCGGCGCGGATTGGGCGCGGTCGATGTGACGTAGAGGCGGTGCATGGCGGGCAGATGGGTCATGGCGGCTTCCCTGTCGGTTGCGGTTTCCCGCACGATGGCGCCCCGCCGCGCGCCAGGCAAGCGGCGCCCCCTTTCGTCCGCCCGTCCGGCGCGGCATAAGGCATGAACGCCGCCCGGGCGCAGGAGCAGTCGGATGAACGATCACGTCACCCTTTCCCTCGACGAGGCGCGCAGGCTGACCGAGGCGGCGATGACCGCCGCCGGCGCCCTGCCCGAAGTCGCGCGCTCGGTCGCCGCGGCGCTGGTCGCGGCCGAGGCGTCGGGCCATGCGGGGCACGGGCTGAGCCGCGTGCCCTCCTACGTCGCGCAATGCCGCGCGGGCAAGGCGGACGGGCGCGCGCGCCCCACGCTCGAGCAACCGGCCCCGGCGGCGCTGCGCGTCGACGCGGCCCACGGCTTCGCCTATCCGGCCTTCGACCTGCTCATCCCCGCCCTGGCCGAGCTGGCCGGGCGCACCGGGATCGCGCTGGGGGCGGTGCGGCGCTCGAATCACTTCGGCGTCGCCGGCGCGCATTGCGAGGCCCTGGCCGAGCTTGGCCGCGTGGCGCTGATCTTCGGCAACGCGCCCGCCGCCATGGCGCCCTGGGGCGGCGCGCGCCCGGCGCTGGGCACCAACCCCATCGCCTTCGCCGCGCCCATGCCGGACGGCCCGCCGCTGGTGGTGGACATGGCGACCTCGACCGTGCCGCGCGGCAAGATCCTGGCCGCGCGCGAGCTTGGCGCGCCGATCCCCGAAGGCTGGGCGCTGGGGCCCGACGGGCGCCCGACCACCGACCCCGAGACCGCGCTCAAGGGCACGGTCGCGCCCATGGCCGGCCCCAAGGGCGCGGCGCTTGCGCTGATGGTCGAGGTGCTGTCCGCCTGCCTTGGCGGCGGCGCGCTGGGCGTTCATGCCTCGAGCCTGTTCGACGGCGAAGGGCCGCCTCCCGACCTGGCGCAGACGCTGATCGCCATCGACCCCGAGCTGATCGCCCCCGGCTTCGCCGAGCGCATGGCCGCGCTGGCCGCGGCGCTGGCGGGCATCGAGGGCGCGCGCCTGCCCGGCCAGCGCCGCCTTCAGGCCCGCGCCCGCGCCCAGGCCGAAGGGCTGCGCGTGCCGCGCAAGCTGAACGAGCGCCTGCGCGCCCTGGCCGCGGGCGACTGACCCCATTCCCGAAACGCTTTCCGGAACCCTGCACATGTCCGACATCGACCCCGCCGAGCATCGCCTGCGCGCCCTCGTATCGCGGCTTGCGCCCGACATCGCCGCGGACATCGCCGCGCCCGCGCCCTTCCGCGATCCAGGCCCGGATCTGGCCGACATGGACGCCGCCTATGCCGTGCAGCTCGAGGTCGCGGCGCGGCTGGCACCCGGGCGCGGCGGCGTCGCCGGGCGCAAGATCGCCTGGAACAGCGCGCAGCAGCTGGCCATGGCCGGCCTTGCCGAACCGGGCGCGGCGCATGTCTTCGCCGACCAGATCGCGGCGGCGCAGGACGGGCCCGCGCGCATCGAGGCGGCGCGCTTCATGTCGCTGGCGGTCGAGCCCGAGATCGCCGCGATCCTGGCCGCCGACATGGCCCCCCGCCCGGGCGGGCATGACCGGGCCTCGGCCGCGGCGGCGGTGGCGCGGCTGGTCCCGGCCTTCGAGATCCTGGACCGCCGCCGCGTCGATCCGGGCGCGCGCCCGGTCGCGGTGGTGGCGGCCAACATCTTCAACGCGGGCGCCGCGCTGGGCGGGCCCGGCGCCGCGCCCGATCAGGTCGATCCCGCCCGGCTGCGCGCGCGCGTCACGCTGAACGGCGAAACCCTGCTGGACGCCGAGGGCACGGCGCCCATGGACCCGCTCGAGGCCGTCGCCTTCCTGGCCAACCGCTTCAACGCGCTGGGCCAGACCCTGCGCGCGGGCGAGACCCTGCTGCTGGGCGCGCATCTGCCCCCGCGCCAGATCGACGCGCCGGCGCGCCTACGCTTCGAGATCGCGCAGCTGGGCGCGGTCGCGCTCGAGGTCGTCTGAGACAAGGAGAAGGCGCGCATGTCCTCGTCATCGTCGCTTGCGCCCTGGGTTCTGCCGCCGCTGCTTCTGCTCGCGTCGAACCTGTTCATGACCTTCGCCTGGTATGGGCACCTGGCCTACAAGTCCACGGCGCTGTGGATGGTGGTTCTGGCCAGCTGGGGCATCGCCTTCTTCGAATACTGGCTGGCGGTGCCGGCGAACAGGATCGGGCACGAGGTGTATTCCGCCGCCCAGCTCAAGACCATGCAGGAGGTCATCACCCTGACGGTCTTCGCGGGCTTCTCGGCCTTGTGGCTCAAGGAGCCCATGTCGCCGAGCCAGCTGCTGGGATTCGCGCTGATCGCCTGCGGCGCGGGGCTGGTGTTCTTCAAGCCCTGAGGGCGGGCGCGAACGCCGCCGCGCCGCGACCCACGCCGCCGACTTCGGGGCGCGCCCTGGCCGAAGGCCGCGCCGCGCGCCGGCGCCTTGACGCCGCGCCCTCTTTCCCGCGGCGAAGGCCGGGCGCGCCGGCGACATGACGGGCCGCATCCCGCCCCTTGCGGCGGCGGGCGCGCGGCGGCGGGCCTTCAGCCCAGCGCCGCCGCCGCGGCCTCTTCCACCGCCTTGAGCGCGGCCTCGACGCCGGCGCCGTCGGGGCCGCCGGTCTGGGCCATCTCGGGCCGGCCGCCGCCGCCCTTGGCCCCCAGATGCGGCGCCGCCGCGCGCACCAGCGTCACCGCGTCCACCTTGTCGAGGAAGTCGCGCGAGACCGCGACCACGATCGACCCCTTGCCGTCGTCCGAGCGCGTGGCCAGCGCCGCGACGCCCGGCGCGGCGGCCAGGATCTCGTCCGCGGCGGCCTTGAGCTCGCGCGGGGCCATGCCCTCGACCACGCGCAGCGTCAGCGTGGCCTCGCCCAGCTTGCGCGCGGGGGCGCCGCCCGCGCCGCCGGCGGCCAGCTTGCGGCGCGTCTCGGACAGCTCGTTCTCGAGCGCGCGGCGCTCGGCCAGAAGGGCGGACAGGCGCGCCTCGATCTCGTCGGGCTGGGCGTGGAGCGTGGCCGCCGCGCCCGAGACGATGCGGTCGAGCCGCGCCACATGCGCCTCGGCCGCCTCGTGCGCCACGGCCTCGACCCGGCGCACGCCCGCGGCCAGACCCTCTTCGCGCAGGATCTTGAAGAAGCCGATCTGCCCGGTATTGGCCACATGCGTGCCGCCGCACAGCTCGATCGACCAGGGGCGGTTCTGGCCGGGGTCGCGCCCGCCCATGGACACCACGCGCACCTCGTCGCCGTATTTCTCGCCGAACAGGGCGCGCGCGCCGCTTTCGCGCGCCTCGTCCAGCGGCATCACGCGAGTCTCCACGGGGGTGCAGGCGCGGATGCGCGCGTTCACCTCGCGCTCGACCGCGGCCACGTCCTCGGGCGTCAGCGGCTTGCCGTGCGAGATGTCGAAGCGCAGGCGGTCGGCCTCGACCAGCGAGCCCTTCTGCGCCACATGGTCGCCAAGCCGGCGGCGCAGCGCCTCGTGCAGAAGGTGGGTGGCCGAGTGATGGGCGCACAGCGCCGCGCGCCGCGCCGGATCGACGCGCAGCGTTATGGTGTCGCCGACATTGACCACATGCGCCGCGTCGTCGCCGGCGATGCGGCACAGATGGGCGAAGACGCCGTCGGCGCGCTTTTGCACGTCGAGCACCTCGATGCGCACGCCGCCGGGCGCCTCGATCACGCCCCGGTCGGCCGCCTGGCCGCCCTGCTCGGCGTAGAAGGGGGTCTGGTTGGCGACCAGCTCGAAGGTCTCGCCGATGGCGGCGTGGGCGACCTCGGCGCCGTCGCGCACCAGCGCCAACACGCGGCCCGACGCCTCGAGCGACTGGTAGCCGAGGAACTCGGTCGGCCCGACGCGGTCGCGGATGTCGAACCACAGCTTCTGCGCGCCCGCGTCGCCCGTGCCCGCCCAGGCGGCGCGCGCGGCGGCCTTCTGCGCGGCCATGGCGGCCTCGTAGCCGGCGACGTCGACCTGCGCGCCCTTGCCGCGCAGGATGTCCTGCGTCAGGTCCAGCGGGAAGCCGTAGGTGTCATACAGCTTGAACGCCGTCTCGCCGGGCAGCGGGGCGCCGGGGTCGAGGCGCTCGAGCTCGGCGTCGAGCAGGCGCAGCCCGCGCTCGAGCAGCGCCTTGAAGCGCTCTTCCTCGGCGCGCAGCGTCTCGCGGATCAGCGGCTCGGCGGCGCGCAGCTCGACGTAATGGCCGCCCATCAGGTCGATGAGCGCCGGCGCCAGCCGGTGCAGAAGCGGCTCGCGCGCGCCCAGCATGTGGGCGTGGCGCATGCCCCGGCGCATGATGCGGCGCAGGACGTAGCCGCGCCCCTCGTTCGAGGGCAGGACGCCCTCGGCGATCAGGAAGGCGGCGCAGCGCAGGTGATCGGCCACGACGCGGTGGCTGACGACCATGGGGCCGTCCGGGGCCTGGCCGGTCAGCTCGGCGCAGGCGCGGATGATCGGCTGGAACAGGTCGGTGTCGTAGTTGTTGTGCACGCCCTGCAGGATGGTGGTCATGCGCTCGAGCCCCATGCCCGTGTCGACCGAGGGGCGGGGCAGCGGCGTGGACGAGCCGTCCTCATGCGTCTCGTATTGCATGAAGACCAGGTTCCAGAACTCGACGAAGCGGTCGCCGTCCTCGTCCGGGCTGCCGGGCGGGCCGCCGGGCACCTCGGGGCCGTGGTCGTAGAACAGCTCGGTGCAGGGGCCGTTGGGGCCGGTGTCGCCCATGCGCCACCAGTTGTCGTCCGAGTTGATGCGGATGATGCGCTCTTCGGGCAGGCCGGCGATCTTGCGCCACAGCGCCGCCGCCTCGTCGTCCGAGGCGTGGACGGTCACCAGCAGCTTCTCGGGCGGCAGGCCGAAGACCTTGGTCGAGAGCGTCCAGGCCTGCTCGATGGCGACGTCCTTGAAGTAGTCGCCGAACGAGAAGTTCCCCAGCATCTCGAAGAAGGTGTGGTGGCGGGCCGTGTAGCCCACATTGTCGAGGTCGTTGTGCTTGCCGCCCGCGCGCACGCATTTCTGCGAGCTGGCGGCGCGCGAGTAGGGCCGCGTCTCGACGCCGGTGAACACGTTCTTGAACTGGACCATGCCCGAGTTCACGAACATCAGCGTCGGATCGTTGCGCGGCACGATGGGCGAGCTGTCGACGATCTCGTGATCGCGCTCTTTGAAGAAGTTCAGGAATTCGGACCGGATCTGGTTGCCGGAGATCATGCGCGTCGCCCCGCTGTGTGGTGTTGCGGCACTGCCTTCAGTGCGGGCGATTTCTAGGCCCTGGCGCGGCGCGGCGCAAGAAGTTCGGGCCCGGGCGCCGCGCGGACCGCTCAGCCGGCGCCCAGCGGCGCGGGCGCCGCCGCGGCCGAACGCGCCGCCCCGCAGCCGCGCAGCTGGATCTCGTAAAGGCGCGCCAGGGCCTCGACCTCGGCCGCGGCGCGCAGCACGCCGGGCTTGGTGCGCCAGCGCCCGCGCGCATAGCCGGCGTGGCCCTCGTGATAGGCCAGGTAGTGGGCGTAGGCGTCGTTCATGTCCACGCCGTTCACCCTCGCCGTGCGCGCCATGTACCAGCCGACGAAGTCGGCGCTGTCCGCGAAATCGTCGCGGTCGGCGCCATGCGCGCCCGTCTCGCGCCGATACCAGTCCCAGGTGCCGTCGAGCGCCTGCGCAAACCCGTAGGCCGACGAGGCCCGCCCCACCGGCACGACCCCCAGCGCGTAGCGCATGGGCGGGCGGGCGTCCTTGCGGAAGTTCGACTCGCGCTGGATGATCGCCAGCTGGATCGGGGCCGGGGCGCCCCAGCGCGCCTGCGAACGTTCCAGCGCCTCGGCCCAGTGCGGGCGCGCGGCGTAGATCGCGCAGGCGTCCATCACGTTCGCGGGGCGCGAATCATCGGCCGCGCAGCCTGCAAGGGCTGCGCAAAGCGCCGCGACGCGCATTGCCCTGACGATGATCCGCATGCGCCTCGATCCATCGGCCCGGCTCTGACGGCGGGCTCGTTCCGCTCTGGCGACACGATAGCGCGCATCGCCCCGGCGGCCAAGCCCGGGGCCGCCCGCCGCGCGGTCAGGGCGCGCCCGCGCCCAGCAGAACCGCCAGCATCGCCGGGATCGCCAGCACCGCGATGGCCGTCGAGACCACGACCAGCCCCGCCACGTCGACCGGGCGGGCGTCGTAGCGCTCGGCCATCAGATACGAGGTCACCGCCACCGGCATGGTCAGCTGCATCAGCAGCACCTGGCTGGCCAGCTCGGGCAGGCCCGCCAGCCGCGCCGCGCCCAGCGCCGCCGCCGCGCAGACGACCAGCCGCGCCCCCGACAGCAGCGCCGCGCGCCCCGCCCCCGCGGGCGTCAGCCGCGCCATGGCCACGCCCAGCGTGAACAGCATGAGCGGAATCGCCATCTGCCCCGCCAGCGCCAGGCTGTCCATCACCCAGCCCGGCGGCGCGACGCCGAAGCCGGCGGCGGCCAGCCCGCCCGCGGCGGCGTAGAAGATCGGCTGGCGCAGCGCCTCGCGCGGCGAACCGCCGCCCGACACAAGCCACACCCCGACCGTGAAGCTCAGGCAGGCCATGACCGCGAACACGACCACGGCCAGCGCCAATCCCTGCTCGCCCCAGGCGAACAGCGCCACCGGCAGGCCCACATTGCCCGTGTTGCCGAAGGTCAGCGGCGCCAGGAAGGCTCGCTGCGACAGGCCCGCCGCGCGCAGCAGCGCCGCCAGCGCCAACCCCGCCGCCGCATAGCCGCCCAGCGTCGCCAGCGCCAGCGAGGCCAGCGCCCCGCGGTCGAGCTCGGCGCGCGCCAGCGCCACGAAGATCAGGCAGGGAACCGCCACCGTGAAGCACAGCCGGGTGACGAAGCGCAGGGGAAAATCCTCGCCCGCGCGCACCCAGGCCCAGCCCGCGAAGCCCAGGACGAACACCGGCGCGACCACGCGCAGAACCTCGACGATGACGGACATGAACGGCGCCTCCTCTCGCCCCCGACGGCGATAAGGCGGCCTTATGACATGAACGCCGCCCCCGCGCAACGCGCCCCGCGGCCGCCCGGCCCCGAGGCCGGGCACGACGCCGGGCCCGCCCATGGACTCGACTCCCCGCGCGGCCTATATCTGCGCGAAGACGACCGAAAAGGAATTGCGAATTGGCTCAGACGAAGAAGATCCGCGCGGAAGCGAAGTTCCGCATCGGCCAGGTGGTCCGCCACCGGCTGCACCCCTTCCGGGGGGTCATCTTCGACGTGGATCCGGTGTTCTCGAACACCGACGAGTGGTGGAACTCGATCCCCGAGGATCACCGCCCCCGCAAGGACCAGCCCTTCTACCACCTGCTGGCCGAGAACGAGACCAGCTACTACCACGCCTACGTCTCGGAGCAGAACCTGGTGGCCGACGACAGCGGCGAGCCCGTCGATCACCCCGAGGTCATCGAGCATTTCGGCGAGCTGCACGACGACCAGTACGAAGTGGCGGGCATCAGCCGCCACTGAACGGGCCGCCGGCGCCCGCGCGCGCCGGCGCCGCGCTAGTAGCCCAGCGCGCAGCCATCCTTGCGCGGATCGGACGCCCCGATCAGAACGCCCAGCTTGCGATCAATGGTGACGGACTGGCTGCCGCCGATGGGCGATTCGGCGCGCTCGACGCGGTGACCCATCTGCGCCAGGCGCTCGGCCGCCGCGGCATCGTAGCCGCGCTCGAGCGTCAGAGCGCCCTTCTCGAAAAAGCTGCGCGGGCCGTCCATCGAGACCTGCGGCTCCATCCCGTAATCGACCAGATTGGTCAGGTGGCGCACATGTCCGCAGGGCTGGTAGGCGCCGCCCATGACCCCGAACGAGGTCGTCACCGCCCCGCCCCGGCGCAGCAGCGCGGGAATGATGGTGTGCATGGGCCGCTTGCCCCCCGCGGCCTCGTTCGGATGGCCGGGGATCAGGTTGAAGCACGCGCCGCGGTTGTGCATCAGCACGCCGAAGCGCTCGGACGCCAGGCCCGACCCGAACGAGTGGAAGATGGAATAGATCAGCGACACGGCCATGCGGTCCTTGTCCACGACGCTGACATAGACCGTCTCGCGGTGCACGGCCTCGGTCGCGGCCTTGACCGGCTCGGGCAGCGCGCGTTCGGGGTCGATCAGGGCGGCCAGACGCTCGGCCGTGCGCTCGGACAGCATGTGCCCCAGCCGCAGCGCGGCGTGCTCGGGATCGGCGATGAAGCGGTCGCGCGCGTCATAGGCAAGGCGCGTCGCCTCGGCCTCGAGATGCGCGCGCTTGGCGCCGAAGGGATCGAGCGCCGACAGATCGAACCGGCGCAGGATGTTGGCCATCAGGATCGCCGTGGCCCCCTGCCCGTTCGGCGGCAGCTCGACCAGCTCGACGCCGCGGTAGTCGCCGCTGACGGGCTCGACATACTCGCTCTCGACGGCGGCGAAGTCCTCCATGGTGTGCACGCCGCCCAGCGCGCGCAGGGTGTCGACCATGTCCTGCGCCACCTCGCCCTCGTAGAAGGCGGCGCGCCCCTGCGCGGCGATGCGGCGCAGGATCTCGGCCTGGCGCGGCGCGCGAAAGACCTGCCCCGCGCGCGGCGCCGCGCCGTCGATCAGGTAGAACTCGCGCGCCGCGCCGCTCAGGTTCTGCGCCCCTCGGGCCCAGTCGAAGGCCACGCGCGGGGCGACGGGCACGCCCTCTTCGGCATAGCGGATGGCCGGCGCCAGGCTGGCCGCCAGCCCCAGCCGCCCGTGATCGCGCGACAGGCGGTCGAAGGCGTCGACCGCGCCGGGCAGCGTCACCGCATGGGGCGAGCGTTCGGGCATGCGCTCGAAGCCCTGCGCGCGCAGCGCCTCGGCCGACAGCGCCGCCGGCGCGCGGCCCGAGCCGTTGAGCCCGATCACCGCGCCGTCGGGCTTGGCGACCAGCGCGAAGCAGTCGCCGCCCAGCCCCGTCATCTGCGGCTCGCAAATGCCCAGCAGCACCGCCGCGGCGATGGCGGCGTCGACGGCGTTGCCGCCCTGCTCCATCACCTCGACCGCGGCCTTGGCCGCCAGCGGATGCGAGGTGGCGCACATGCCGTTGCAGGCGATCACCTGCGAGCGCCCGGGCTTCTGGAAATCGCGCGTCCTGTCGTAGCTCATCCTGTCCTCCCTGCGCGGCGCGGCGGCGCCGGCGCGCCGCAGACCGTCGGACGATGTCCCCGCCCGGCGCGAATGGCAAGGCGCAAGCGCGCCGGCGGCGCGGCGGCGCGCGCGATTTCCGCGTGCCGGCGCCGCCGCGGCCTTGCCCCGACGGCCCGCCGCGCCCATGCTGAAGGCATGAGCGGCGGCGAGCTTCACATCATGTCGGGGCCGGGCGGCGGCGGCGGGCCCGCGCGCGCCGAGCCGGTGGCCTTCCAGCGCGCCGAGCTGGCGACGATCCTGGCCGTTTACGGGCGCATGGTCGCGGCGGGCGAGTGGCGGGACTACGCCATCTCGCATCTGCGCGAGGCGGCGGTGTTCTCAATCTTTCGCCGCGCGGCCGAACACCCGATCTATCGGATCGAGAAACGCCCGCGCCTTGCGGCCCGGCAAGGCGCCTACGCGGTGATCGGCATGGATGGGCGCATCCTGCGGCGCGGGCACGACCTGCGGCAGGTGATGCGCGTGTTCGACCGCAAGCTGATGCGCGCGCTCGACGGGCGCTGAAGCCGCGGGCCGGCGCGCCGCCCCGCGGCCAGGGGCCGGGCGGACGCCCGGGGCCCCATGCGCGCACGCGCCCAAGGCCCGGGGCCGCGCGCAGCCGGACGGCCGAAGGCGCCGCCGCCCGCGCCCGCAGCCGGCCATCGCGGCCGGAACATCGCAAGTCGGCGCCGCGCCGCCCGCGCGCCTCAGGGCCGGCGGCGGGGAATCTTGGCGCGCCGCACGCGCTCCTTGACCAGCTTGCGCCGCGGCGCCTTGCCCCGCGCCTTGCCGCGCCGCCCCCCGCCCGCCAGCGCGCCGCCCTCGACCGAGAGCAGGTCGCACACGATGCCGCCCGTCACGGGCATCGCCTCGCGCAGGCGCACGGTCACGCGCTGGCCAAGGCCGATGACGCGGCCGGTGCGCTCGCCCGTCAGGGTCTGCGCCTCGGGATCGTGGACGAAATACTCGCGCCCCAGCGACGAGATCGGCACGAGCGCGTCGGCCCCCGTCTCGTCCAGCTTCACGAACAGCCCGAAGCGCGCCACGCCCGATATGCGCCCCTCGAACACCTCGCCCACGCGATCCTTCAGGAAGGCGGCCAGGTAGCGGTCGATGGTGTCGCGCTCGGCCGTCATCGAGCGCCGCTCGGTGAACGAGATGTGCTCGGCCGTCTCCTTCAGCGACTCCTGCTCTTCCAGCGTGGCGCCGTCGCGCCGCGGATCGGGCCCCCAGCCATGGGCCGAGATCAGCGCCCGATGCACCGTCAGGTCGGCATAGCGCCGGATGGGCGAGGTGAAATGCGCATAGCGCGGCAGGTTCAGACCGAAATGGCCCAGATTCTCGGGCGCGTAATAGGCCTGCGTCTGCGCGCGCAGCACCGCCAGGTTGATCAGCTCGGCGCACTCGCCGCCCGCCGCCTGCTCGAGCAAGCGGTTGAAGTCGCGCGTGCGCAGGACCTGCCCCTTGGGAAAGACCAGGCCGCAGGCCTCGGCCTGCTCGCGCAGCGCGTCCATCTTGTCGGGGCCCGGCTCTTCGTGCACGCGGTAGATCAGCGGGCGGCGCTTGCGCTCGAGCGTCTCGGCGGCGCAGACATTGGCCAGGATCATGAACTCCTCGATCACCCGGTGGGCGTCGAAGCGCTCGCGGAAGGTGATCTGCTCGACCTCGCCCTCGGGGCTGAGGACGACCTTGCGTTCGGGCAGGTCCAGCGCCAGCGGCGCGCGGCGCGCGCGGGCCTTGTCGGCGGCGCGCCAGGCGGCGAACAGCGCCCGCACCGGCCCTTCGAGCGGCGCCAGGGCGGGATCGGCCCGCCCGTCTTCGAGCGCCTGCGCCTGCTCGTAGCTGAGCGAGGCGGCCGAGCGCATGATCGCGCGCACGAAGCGGTGGCCGCGCCGCTCGCCCGACGCATCCAGCGTCATGCGCACCGCGATGCAGGGCCGGTCCGCCCCCTCGTGCAGCGAGCACAGATCCGCCGACAGCGCCTCGGGCAGCATGGGCGCCACGCGGTCGGGGAAATAGGTCGAGTTGCCGCGCCGCCGCGCCTCGCGGTCAAGGGCCGAGCCCGGGCGCACGTAATGCGCGACGTCGGCGATGGCCACCCACACCACATGCCCGCCCGGGTTGGCCGGGTCGTCGTCGAGCATGGCGCAGACGGCGTCGTCATGGTCGCGCGCGTCGGCCGGGTCGATGGTCAGAAGCGGCAGGTGGCGCAGATCCTCGCGCCCCTCGGGGCCGACGGGGCGGGCGGCGCGGGCCTCGTCCTCGGCCTCCTGCGGGAAGTCCAGCGGAATGCCGTGCTCGTGGATCGCGATCAGCGAGACCGAGCGCGCGGCGAACGGATCGCCCAGACGCTCGATCACCCGCGCGCGCGGCAGGCCCAGATGGTGCGCGCGCGGGCCGTCCAGCGCCTCGGCGCGCACCAGTTCGCCGTCGCGCGCGCCGTTCTCGGCGCCGGGCGGAACCATCCAGACATGCGCGTCGCCCTTGGCGATGGGCTCGACGCGGGCATGGTCGGGACCGGCGCGGAACACGCCCAGCATGCGCCGCGCCCCCGCGCCGATGCGCCGGATCAGCCGCGCCTCGTAGGCGTGGTCCAGATCATGCACGCGCGTCAGGCGGCACAGCAGCCGGTCGCCCGGCCCGGGCGCGGGATCGCCCTTGCGCGGCACGAACAGGATGCGCGGGGGCGGGTCGTCCGATTCCCAGCCCTGCGGCTCGAGAAACAGGTCGCCCGAGGCGTCGGGCTCGAGCGCGATCAGCACGGCGACCGAGGGCATGTGCCCCTTGGGCGCGAGCGCCCGGCGCGGGCGCTTCTCCAGCAGGCCCTCGGCGGCCATCTCCTTGAGCAGGCGCTTGAGCTCGACCCGCGCCGGGCCCTTGAGGCCGAAGGCGCGGGCGATGTCGCGCTTGCCGGCCGCGCCGGGATTGTCGCGGATCCAATCGAGGATCTCTTGCTTGGTCGGAAAGGGTCTGCTCATGGATCGCGGCCTATCATGGGCGGCCCTGATTGGCGAGCGACAAGAACATGGCCTCGATCATCGCCGTGGCGTCGGGGACAGGGGCGGGCGGGCCAAGGCCGCGCGCGCGCGCGTCGGCGGGCTCGGGCGCGCCCGGCCAGCGCCGCCCGGCGCCGTGGATGATGACCTGTTCGAAGGGCGTCGCGCAGCGATGCGCGCGCAGCTCGACGCGCAAGGGCGGCGGAGCGGGCAGAAAGCGCGTCTCGAACCCCGCGCAGCCGTTGCGCGCGCCGATATTGGCCGCCGTGCGCGCCACCGACGCCGCCGCGCCCGAGCCCGCGCGCAACCCCGGCGGCGCGCGCCCGCCATGCAGCGGCTGCACCGGATCGAGCGAGGCGTTGAACAGAAGGACGGGCGTCGGCCTGCCCTGGTCGCAGACAAGGTCCGGCGGCCAGCCGCCCATCACCGCCGCCGCCCCGCGCCAGACCGGGCCGGGCGCGCAGGTCAGCCGCAGCGCCATGAGCCCCCCCTCGCCCATGCCGGCAAGGAACAGCCGCGAGGGGTCGGCCAGCCCCTCGTCGCGCAGCGCCGCGACGATGGCGGCGATGAAGCCGACGTCGTCGGCCCCCTTGCGCGCCAACCCCGCCGCCGTCTTGCGCCCGACATTCCACGCGCGCTCGGGCCCCGCGGCCTCGGGATAGACGACCAGCCAGCCGCGCCGCGCCAAGGAGAACCGCGCCGTCCTGCGCAGATCGCTGGCCGAGCCGCCCGCGTCGTGCAGCGCCACCAGCACCGGGGCCGGCGCGGGGGGCGCGCCCTCGGCCGGCCGCGCGCGCTCGAGCCACCAGCGCCGGGCGGCGGCGCCCTGCCCGACGGCGCGCTTCTCGAGCCGAATCTCGGGCGCCGCGTCGGCCCGCGCGCCGACCGGCGACGCCGCCAGCCCCAGCGCCGCCGCCGCAAGCGCCGCGCAAAGGCGCCGGAGCAGGCGGGCCGGCGCCGACACCGCTCAGCCGTCCGCCGCGCCGTCCGGCGCCGGGTCTTCGGCCTTGGCGGACGAGGCCTTCGCGGACGAGGCCTTCGCGGCGGCCTTCTTCGGCGCGGCCTTCTTCTTCGTCGCGGTCTTTTTCTCGGCGGCCTTCTTCGTCGCGGTCTTCTCGTCGGCGGCCTTCGTCGCCGGCTTCTTCGCCGCGGCCTTCCTGGCCGGCTTGGCGGCGCCGGCGGCCTTCTTCGCCGCCTTCCTGCCCGCCGGCGAGCGCGCGGCCTTTTCGGCGATGAGTTCGAGCGCGCGCTCGAGCGTCACCTGCTCGGGCGGCAGATCCTTGGGCAGCGTCGCGTTGATCTTGCGCTACTTCACATAGGGGCCGTAGCGCCCGTCATGCAGCGCCACGGCATCGCCCTCGGGGTGCTCGCCCAGCACGCGCAGCGGCTCGGCCGCCGCGCGCCCGCGCCCGCCCGCCGCCTTTTGCGCGATCAGCTCGACGGCGCGGTTCATGCCGATCGAGAAGACCTCGTCCGGGTCCTTGAGATTGGCGTAGATGCGGCGCGGCTTGCCGTTCTCGTCGACGGTCTCGTGCATGACGTAGGGGCCGTAACGGCCGATCGCCGCCTCGACGCGCCCGCCCTCGGGATGCTCGCCGATCACGCGCGGCAGCGACAACAGCGCCAGCGCCTTTTCAAGATCCACCGCCTCGGGCGCAAGCCCCTTGGGCAGCGAGGCGCGCTTGGGCTTCTGATCCGAGCCGGGCTCCTGCTCGCCCAGCTGCACATAGGGGCCGAAGCGCCCGACGCGCAGCGTGACCGGCACGCCGTGCTCGTCATGGCCCAGCAGCTTGCCGTCCGGGCCGGCCATGTCGCCGCCCTCGACCTCGCCGGCCAGGGGCCGGGTGTAGCGGCATTCGGGATAGTTCGAGCAGCCGATGAACGCCCCGCCAGCGCGGCTGGTGCGCAGCGACAGCCGTCCCTGCCCGCAATGGGGGCACAGGCGCGGATCGCCGCCGTCGGGGCGCGGAGGGAACAGATGCGGGGCGAGGACCTCGTTGATCTTCTCGAGCACCTCGGTGATCGTCAGGTCCTTCGTTTCCGCGATGGCGGCCGAGAAGTCGCGCCAGAAGGCCGAGAGCAGCGCCTTCCAGTCCTCCTGCCCGGCGGCGACAAGGTCGAGATCCTCTTCGAGGCGGGCGGTGAAGTCGTAGGAGACGTAGCGGCGGAAGTAGTTTTCAAGAAAGGCGATGACCAGCCGCCCCTTGTCCTCGGGGATCAGGCGGTTCTTCTCCTTGCGCACATAGCCGCGCTCCTGGATCGTGGTGACGATCGAGGCGTAGGTGGAGGGTCGGCCGATGCCCAGCTCTTCCATCCGCTTGACCAGCGTCGCCTCGGTGTAGCGCGGCGGCGGCTGGGTGAAGTGCCGCTGGGCCAGAACCGCGCCCGCTCCGGCCAGCAGCGCGCCCTCGGCGCGGAGCGGGGCGGCCTCGGCCCCCTGGCCGGGCGCGCCGGCGCCGTCCGTCTCGGCCTGCGCGACGCGGTCGAACTCGGCGCGCAGCGCGCCCTCGGCCAGCGTCAGGGCGTCGCCCTCGTGGATCGCGGGCAGGCGGCGCTCGTCCTCGTCCTCGAGATCGTCGTCGCGCCCCTCGGCGTAAACCTTCAGGAAACCGTCGAAGAGCAGCACCTGACCCGTGGCGCGCAGCCCCACCTCGCCGTCGTCCGAGCGGATCTCGACCGTGGTGCGCTCGAGCCGGGCCGCCTCCATCTGGCTGGCCAAGGTGCGCTTCCAGATCAGGTCGTAAAGACGCCGCTCATCGGGCCCCATGCCGGCCAGGCGCTCGGCGTCCAGCGCCATGTCGGTGGGGCGAATGCACTCATGCGCCTCCTGGGCGTTCTTGGCCTTGTTCTTGTAGATGCGCGGGGACTTGGGCACATAGGCCTCGCCCCAGCGCTCGGCGATCTCGCGGCGGGCGGCGGCGACGGCCTCGGGCGCCATGTCGATGCCGTCGGTGCGCATGTAGGTGATGTAGCCGGACTCGTAGAGCCGCTGGGCCGCGCGCATGGTCTGCTGCGCGCCCATGCCGAACTTGCGGCTGGCCTCCTGCTGAAGCGTCGAGGTCATGAAGGGCGGCGAAGGGTTGCGCTGCGCGGGCTTGGCCTCGACCGAGACGACGCGCAGCGGGCGCGAGGCCACGGCGGCGGCGGCCAGCTCGGCCTTGGGCGCGGCGTCGAGATCGAACTTTTCCAGCCTGCGCCCGCCCAGCTCGCTCAGGCGCGCCTCGAAGCTCGCCCCGCGCGGCGTGCGCAAGGCGGCGCGCACCGACCAGTATTCGCGCGGACGGAAGGCCTCGATCTCCATCTCGCGCTCGACGATCAGCCGCAGCGCGACCGACTGCACGCGCCCGGCCGACCTGGCCCCCGGCAGCTTGCGCCAGAGGACGGGCGACAGGTTGAAGCCCACCAGATAGTCGAGCGCCCGGCGCGCCAGGTAGGCGTGCACCAGCTCCATGTCCACCTGGCGCGGGTTCTTCATCGCCTCGGCGACCGCGGCCTTGGTGATGGCGTTGAACACCACCCGCTCGACCGGCGTGTCCTTCCTGAGCGCGCGGCGCTTGCGCAGCGCCTCGAGCAGGTGCCACGAGATCGCCTCGCCCTCGCGGTCGGGGTCGGTGGCGAGGATCAGCTCGTTGTCCTCGCGCAGCGCCTCGGCGATCTCGCGCACGCGCTTGGCCGACTGGGGGTCGACCTCCCAGATCATCTCGAAGTCGCGATCGGGGTCCACCGAGCCGTCCTTGGGCGGCAGGTCGCGCACATGGCCGTACGAGGCCAGCACCTTGTAGCCCTCGCCAAGATACTTGTTGATGGTCTTGGCTTTGGCGGGGGACTCGACGACGACGACGGCCATGCGTTCGCGGCTCCTGGGAATGCGGGCTTCGGCGGCGGACCATGGGCGAGGGGCGGGGCCCTTGTCAATCGCCCGTCCGTCGCGCGCCGCCGCCCCCGCCCGCCGCCTCAGCGCGGCGCAAGGGCCAGAAGACCGCCCGGCAGACGCTCGAGCCGCCCCGCCAGCTCGAGCTCGAGCAGGGCGTCGGCGAGAGCGCCGAGGCTGGCGCCGGTCAGGCGGGCAAGCTCGTTCTCCTCGACCGGGGAAAGGTTGAGCAGCCGCGCCACATCCGCGCGCAGCCGCGCATCGGCGCAGGGTTCGGGCGCGGGCCGGGCGCGGGCGAAGGCGGCGCCGGCCTCGGTCAGGCCGGCGTCGGGGGAGTCGGGCGCGCGCTCGGGCGTCAGCACCATGCCCAGCGCCTCCATCACGTCCTCGGCCGAGCGGATCAGCGTCGCGCCCTCGCGGATCAGGGCGTTGCAGCCGCCCGAACGCGGATCGAGGGGCGTTCCGGGCACGCACATCACCTCGCGCCCCTGCTCGAGCGCGCAGCGCGCGGTGATGATCGAGCCCGAACGCTCGGCCGCCTCGATCAGCGCCACCCCCCGCGACAGGCCCGAGATGATGCGGTTGCGGCGGGGAAAATGCGGCGCCTGCGGCTCGGCGCCCATGGGCTGCTCGGACAGGACGAGGCCTTCGCGGCGCATGCGCCGGGCCAGCTCGGCGGTCTCGAAGGCGGGGTCCTTGTCGGCGCCGCCGGCCGTCGCCGCCACCGTGCCGGTGGCCAGCGCGCCGGCATGGGCGGCCGCGTCGATCCCCCGGGCCAGGCCGGAAACCACCGTCCAGCCGGCCGCCCCCAGCTCGGCCGCCAGGCCGCGCGCCAGGCGCTGGCCAAGCGCCGAGGCGTTGCGCGCGCCCACGATCGCCACGCAGGGCCGCGCCAGCAGCTCGACCCGCCCGATCGCCCACAGGATGGGCGGCGGATCGGGGATCTGCGCCAGCGCCGCCGGATAATCCGGCGCGCCCAGCGCCAGCAGCTTCGCCCCCGCCGCCTCGGCCGCCGCCAGCTCGCGCGCCGCGGCGTCCTCGGGGCAGACCTCGTAGGCGCGCGCGCCGCCCCGCCCGGCAAGCTCGGGCAGCGCGGCCAGCGCCTTGCGCGCCGATCCGTGCCGGGCGAGAAGCGCGCGGAAGGTGGCCGGGCCCACATTGCGGCTGCGCGCAAGGCGGATGACGTCGATGGGGCGATCCTGGGGCGCGGGGCGGGCGGCGGCGAAGTCGAAGCGAACCTGCATGGGGATCCTCCTGTCGCCGACAGAAGGCCCCCGACTCGGTTAAGCCCCCGTTAACGGCGGCGCTTCAGGCTGATGCGGCTTTCCTCGCCGCGCGCCAGGCGGCGGATGTTGTCGCGGTGCCGCAGCCAGCTGAGCGCGGCCAGGACCGCCGCGACCAGCACCGCGTGCAGATCGCCCAGCGCCCACAGCCACAGCGGCCCCGAAGCCGTGGCCGCAAGCCCCGCCGCGGATGAGATCCGCGTCAGCGCGGCGACCGCCAGCCACACCGCGCAGGCGCCAAGCCCGGCCAGGGGATCCAGCGCCAGGATCAGCCCCAGAAAGGTCGCCACCCCCTTGCCGCCGCGAAAGCGCAGCCAGACCGGGAACAGATGCCCGACGAAGGCCCCCGCCCCCGCCAGAACCTGGGCGTCCGGGCCCCAGCCTGCAAAGAGCAGCGCCGCCGCCGCGCCCTTGCCCGCGTCCAGCGCCAGGGTCGCGGCCGCCGCGCCCTTGCCGCCGGCGCGCAGCACGTTGGTCGCGCCGATGTTGCCCGAACCGATCTTGCGCAGATCGCCCAGCCCCATCAGCCGCGCGATGACCACGCCGAAGGGGATCGCGCCCAGCAGATACCCCGCGGCGAAGGCCGCCGCGAGGTAGGGCGCGGCCTCGTCAAGCCCCGGCGCCGCCGCCTGGCCCAAAAGCGCGCGCAGCCATTCGGGGATCATGCCGCCTCCTCCGCCGCGCGGTCGAACACCTGCCTCCCGCCCACGAAGGTCGCCAGCACCCGCCCCTGCATCCGGCGCAGATCGAAGGGCGTGTTCTTGGAGCGCGAGCGCAGCCGCGCGCGGTCCAGCACCCAGGGCGCGTCGGGGTCGAACAGCACCAGATCGGCCGGCGCGCCCGGCGCAAGGCGCCCGCAGTCCAGCCCCAGCAGACGCGCCGGCGCCAGGCTGAGGCGGCGGAACAGCGTCGGCAGGTCCATCGCGCCCGCATGGACCATCTGCAAGGCCGCCGGCAGAAGCGTCTCGAGCCCCACGGCGCCGGGGGCGGCCTGCTCGAAGGGCAGGCGCTTGAGCTCTTCATCCTGGGGCAGATGCGACGACACGATCACGTCGATCAGCCCCTCGGCCACGGCCTCGACCAGCGCGGCGCGGTCCTCTTCAGCGCGCAGCGGCGGGTCGAACTTGAAGAAGGTGCGGTAGTCGGCGATGTCGAACTCGTTGAGCGTCAGGTGATGCACCGAGGCGGCCGCCGTGACCGGCAGGCCCTGCGCGCGCGCGCGGCGCAGCGCCTCGAGCGCGCCGCGGGTCGAGAGCATGTCGGCGTGGTAGCGCACGCCCGTCATCTCGACCAGCGCCAGGTCGCGCTCGAGCATCATGCGCTCGGCCATGGCGGGCACGCCCGGCAGCCCCAGCTTGGTCGAGAAGAAGCCCGCCGTCGCGCAGCCGGCGCGGGCGAAATGCGGCTCTTGCGGATGATGGACCACCAGCGCGCCCAGAGACGCGGCGTAGCGCATGCAGCGCGCCATCACCGTGGGGTCGGCCACGGGCCGGTCGGCGTCGGTGAAGGCGACCGCCCCGGCGTCCTGCAGGAAGCCCATCTCGGACATCTGCCGCCCCTGAAGGCCGCGGGTCAGCGCGCCCATCACGCGCACGCGCACGGGGCAGACCTCGGCGGCGCGGCGGGCGATGAACTCGATCACCGCCGGATCGTCGACCGGCGGCTCGGTGTCGGGCTGGGCGACGATGGTGGTCACCCCGCCGGCGGCGGCCGCGAGGCCCCCGGTGCGGTAGCTTTCGCGATGGCGCGCGCCCGGCTCGCCGATGAAGACGCGCATGTCAACGATGCCCGGCGCCAGCGCGCGCCCGGCGCAGTCGATGCGGCGCAGATCGGGGGCGTCGGCCATGGCCGCGGCCAGCCCCGCGCCAAGCCGCGCGATGCGGCCGTTCTCGATCAGAAGGTCGCCGCGCGTCTCGGTTCCCGCCTCGGGGTCGATCAGCCGGGCGTCGGTCAGCAGGGTGCGGGCGGTCATCGGGCGGCCTCCTGCGCGCGCTCGGCGCGGATGTTGCGCGCCAGCAGGTCCAGCACCGCCATGCGCACGGCCACGCCCATCTCGACCTGCTCCGCGATGACCGAACGGTCGATGTCGTCGGCCACGAGGCTGTCGATCTCGACGCCGCGGTTCATCGGCCCCGGATGCATCACGATCGCATCGGGTCGCGCGCGCGCCAGCTTGCGGTGGTCCAGCCCGTAGCGGTGGAAATACTCGCGCTGCGAGGGCACGTAGGCGCCGTCCATGCGCTCTTTCTGCAGGCGCAGCATCATCACCACATCCGCCCCCTCGAGGGCCTCTTCCATGTCGTGAAAGACCTCGACCCCGTAGCGGCCGACATCGGGCGGCAGCAGGGTCGGCGGCGCGGCGAGGCGCACGCGGTTGTCCATCAGCCCGAGCAGGATCATGTTCGAGCGCGCGACGCGGCTGTGCGCGACGTCGCCGCAGATGGCCACGGTCAGCCGGCGCAGGCGGCCCTTGCGGCGGCGGATGGTCAGCGCGTCGAGCAGGGCCTGGGTCGGGTGCTCGTGCCGGCCGTCGCCGGCGTTCACCACCGCGCAGTTGACCTTCTGCGCCAGCAGCGCCACCGCGCCCGAATGCTGGTGGCGCACGACGATGATGTCAGGGTGCATGGCGTTGAGCGTCGCGGCGGTGTCGAGCAGCGTCTCGCCCTTCTTGATGGACGAGGTTTGCAGCGACATGTTCATCACGTCCGCCCCGAGGCGCTTGCCGGCGATCTCGAAGCTGGCCTGGGTGCGGGTCGAGTTCTCGAAGAACAGGTTGATCTGCGTCATGCCGCGCAGCGCGTCGATCTTCTTGTCGGCGCGGCGGTTCTGGGCGACGTAGCGGTCGGCCAGATCGAGGATCGCGGTCACGTCGTCGCGGCTCAGCCCCTCGATGCCCAGAAGGCGGCGATGGGCGAAGGCGGGCGCGGCCCCGTCGGGCGGCGCGGCGTCGGGCGAGGCGCTGGTCATGGCGGAGCTCCGTGCCGGGCGTGATCTGGTCTGCGCGCGGGCCGGGCGCGGTCCTGCCCGGGCGTCGCTGGGCGCAGCTATAGGCCGGGCGCGGGCGCGCGGGCAAGTGCGGCGCGCAAGGCGCCGCGGCGAATGGCGCGCGCAAGGCGCCGGCTCGGTCGCCGCGCGCCATGCCGGACGGCGCACGATGCGCGCGATGGCGGGAACGTCGCGCGGGACCCGCGATGCGGCGCCGGGGGCGGCCGCCGCAGGGCGCAGGCGAACGAAAAGGTCCCGCCTTCGTTGGGGGGCGAAGGCGGGACCCGCCCCGCGTCGCGGCAAGCGGACCTGACGCGCCAGGGGCCGGCGCCGTCACGGCGACGCCATGCGGCCCCGGCGCGCGCCGCGCAAGGAGCGGACCGGCCGCGCCGCGCGTCCGCGGGACATGCCCCATCTAGGCGCCGGATGCGCCCCCGCGCAAGGGCGCGGGGCTTCGCGCGCCGCTTGACGTCGCGTCGCCGGCGCCCGGCGGGCTCAGCCCGGCTCGGCCAGGCGGCGCGCCAGCGCCAGCGCCTCGTCCAGAACGGCCTCGTCGCCGATGTGGTTCGCCAGGATCAGCACCAGCCGCGCGTTCAGCGCATGGCTTTCGTCCTCGGACAGCCCGCGATGCGCCTCGAGCAGACGCGCGTAGAAGCCGTCGGGATCGGCGATGTTGGGATCGGCGGCCAGCTTGCTCATGCCTCGTCCTCCTGCCGCGGCGCGCGGCCCATGGCGCGGTCGAGCGCGCGCGCCAGCTGCGCGCCGTCGCACGCGGTCCAGCGCGCGGCCACATGCTGATCGGGGCGGATCAGGCAGATCGCCCCCGGCGCCTCGCCCAGCCAGCGGGCGCGCATCTCGTCCGAAGGCTGCGGGATGCGCAGCGTCTCGACCCCTTCCGGCGCGGGCGGCGGCGCGGCCTCGCCCAGCGCCAGCAGCGCGAAGCCGCGGCCCAGCCGATCGAGCAGCCAGCCCCAGGGCGCCGGCGCGTCGGGCGCCGGCGCGCCCGGGCGCGAGACCGCCGGCAGCGCGGGGTCGTCGGGACCGTTGAGCGCCGAGCCGTCATGCACGCACGGCGTCGAGAGCCGCCCCGAATTGACCATGCGCCGCGCGAAGGGCGCCTCGGACGCCAGGCGCAGGACCTGGTCGCGGAACAGGCGCTCGACCGGGGTCTTGGGGGTCATGAAGTTGGTCGAGCGCGACGAGTTGAGGATGTTCTCGTCCGCCGCCTGCACGCGCTCGTCGCTGTAGCTGGGCAGAAGGCCAGGCCCGGCCCGGCCCTGGATCGCCGCCGCCAGCTTCCAGCCCAGATTGTCCACGTCCTGCACCCCGCCATTGCCGCCGCGCGCGCCGAAGGGGCTGACGATGTGCGCGCTGTCGCCGGCGAAGATCGCCCGCCCATGCACGAAGCGTTCGAGCCGCCGGCACTGGAAGGTGTAGATCGAGCTCCAGTCCAGCTCGAAGGGCCGATCGCCCACCACCTTGCGGATGCGCGGGATGATGCGCTCGGGGCGGTTCTCCTGCTCGGGGTCGGCGTCCCAGCCCAGCTGCAGGTCGATGCGCCAGATGTCGTCGGGCTGCTTGTGCATCAGCGCCGACTGGCCCGAATGGAAGGTCGGCTCGAACCAGAAGCGGCGCTCGGCGGGGAAGTCGGCCTTCATCTCGATGTCGGCGATGAGGAAGCGCTCTTCGAACAGCACGCCCTCGAATTCCAGCCCCAGCATGGCGCGCAAGGGGCTGCGCGCGCCGTCGCAGGCGACGACCCAGTCGGCCTCGAGGCGATAGGTTCCGTCGGGGGTCTCGACGGTCAGCGCCACGCCGTCCTCGCCCTGCTCGAGCGCGACGACGCGGTTCTTGAAGCGCAGCTCGATCAGCTCGGGAAAATCGCGGCAGCGATCGACCAGGTATTCCTCGACGTAATACTGCTGAAGGTTGATGAAGGCGGGCATCTTGTGCCCTTCCTCGGGCAGAAGGTCGAAGGACCAGACCTCGCGCTCGCCGTGATAGGTGCGCCCGACCTTCCAGGTCACGCCCTTTTCGACCATGCGCTCGCCCACGCCCAGGCGGTCGAAGATCTCGAGCGTGCGCTTGGACCAGCAGATGGCGCGCGAGCCCACCGAGACGACGTTGTTGTCGTCAAGCACCACGCTGGGCACGCCGCGCAGCGCCAGGTCGATGGCCAGGGCCAGGCCCACCGGCCCCGCCCCCACGATCGCCACGGGGCGGCGCGGCTCGGGGGCGCCGCGCAGCGCGGGCGGCGTCTCGTATGGGAATTCCTTGTATTCGTAGCGCACGGCTTCCTCCTCGGCTCGGTGCGGGCCGGGAGCTGCGCGCGCCCCCGGCCGCCGCGCTCAGCCCTGCAGGGCGTCCCACATCTCGCGGTCGCGCTGCGCGGTCCAGATGCGGGGCGTGTCGATGCCCTGCGCCTCGTCATAGGCGCGCGCGACGTTGAAGGGCAGGCAATGCTCGTAGATGGCGTAGTCGGCGAATTTGGGATCGCAGGCCGCGCGCACCGCCTCCCAGGCCTCGCGCAGCGAGCCGCCGCGGGCCACGACGCGCTCGACCGGGCGATAGGTGCTGTCGACGAAGTCGCGCGTGCTTTCGATGGCGGCGGCGACCATGTCGGGGCCGACCAGCGCGTCGCCGCGCCCCGGCGCGATGGACTGCGGCGCGAAGGCGGCGATGCGGTCGAGCGTGCGCCCCCAGTCGGCGAAATGCCCGTCGCCGCAATAGCAGGCCGAGCGGTATTCGACGATGTCGCCGGTGAACATCACCCCCTCGTCCGGGACCCAGGCGACGATGTCGCCGGCGGTGTGCGCGCGGCCCAGATGCATCAGCTCGACCTTGCGCTTGCCCAGATACACCGTCATGCGGTCCGAGAAGGTGGTGGTGGGCCAGGTCAGGCCGGGAATGCTCTCATGCCCCTGGAACAGGCGCGGAAAGCGGGCGAACTCGCTTTCCCAGTCCTCCTTGCCGCGCTCGGCCACCATGGCGCGGGCCTTGTCGGACATGATCACCTGCCCCGCCCCGTAGGCCGAGGCCCCCAGCACGCGCACCGCGTGGTAGTGGGTCAGCACCAGGTGCGTGATGGGCTTGTCCGTGACCTTGCGGATCTCGTCGATCACCTTGCGCGCCAGGCGCGGCGTGGCCTGCGCCTCGATCACCATCACCGAGTCGTCGCCGATGATGACGCCCGAATTGGGGTCGCCCTCGGCGGTGAAGGCCCACAGGCCGCGGCCGATCTCGGTGAAGCTGGTCTTCTTTTCCTCAAGGTCGCCTTGCGAAGCGAACGCCTTGGCCATGAGTTCTCTCCCTTCTCGTCGCGCGGCCATGCGTCGGCCGCCTGCCCCGCGCCCGCGCGGATGCGGGCGCGGTCGGGTCGGCCGGGCTCAGCCCGCGAAATCGGGCGCGGGCAGGATGCGGCCCGCGCATTCGCCGAAGCCCACGCGCCAGCCCTCGCCCTGCGCCCAGCCGCGCATGACGACCGCGTCGCCATCCTGCAGGAAGGCGCGCCGCGCGCCGCCCTTCAGCGTCAGCGGCTCCTTCCCGCCCCAGGTCAGTTCGAGCAGCGAGCCGAACGAGTCGCGCTCGGGTCCCGAAATGGTGCCCGAGCCCAGAAGATCGCCCGTCTGCATCGCGCACCCGCACAGGGCATGATGGGCCAGCTGCTGCGCGGACGAGTAGTAGAGCTCGCGGCTGCTGGTGCGGCTGATCACGGTCTCTTCGCCGCCCTCGGGCGCCAGCGCCACCTCGAGGCGCACGTCGTGCAGCATGGGGCCGGGCTCGTGCAGATAGGGCAGAAGCGGCTTCTCGCGCGGGGGCGAGGGCGCGCGGAAGGGCTCGAGCGCGGCGCGCGTCACCACCCAGGGGCTGATCGTGGTCGCGAAGGCCTTGGCCTGGAAGGGGCCCAGGGGCTGATACTCCCACACCTGGATGTCGCGCGCCGACCAGTCGTTGAGCAGCACATGGCCGAAGATCATCTCGTCGGCCTCGGAGACGCTGACTGGCCGGCCCATGGGATTGCCGACGCCGACCACCGCGCCCATCTCGAGCTCGAAGTCCAGCCGCTCGGACGGGCCGAGGCGCGGGGCGGCGTCGTCCGGCCCCTTGAGCTGGCCGAGCGGCCGGCGCAGCTCGGTTCCCGACACCACCACCGTCGAGGCGCGGCCGTTGTAGCCGATGGGCATGTGCAGCCAGTTGGGCGGCAGCGCGTTCTCGGGGCCGCGGAACATCACGCCCACGTTCCACGCGTGCTGGCGCCCGGCATAGAAGTCGGTGTAGCCGGCGACGCGGAAGGGCAGATGCATGCGCGCGCGCGACAGCGGAACCAGCGCGCGCGCGCGCAGCGCCGCGTCGTCGCGCAGATCGCGCGCGCCCCCCTCGCGCAAAAGGTCGGTCAGCCGCGCGCGCGCCGCCTCCCAGGCCGCCGGCCCCAGCGCCATGAAGTCGTTGAGCGCGGGCGCCGCGAACACCCCCCGCGCGCCGCCCGGGCGCAAGAGCCCCGCCTCCTCGATCGCGGCGAGGTCCAGCGCCATGTCGCCGATCGCCACGCAGCAGCGCGGCGGCGCGTCGGGCCGGTCGAGCGGCGAAAACACGCCGTAGGGCAGGTTCTGGATGGGGAAGTCGTGGTCGCGGGCGTTGGCGCTCTCGACCCAGCTTTGCTCAAGACTCAAATCGTCTCTCCTGTCGTCAGCCCGGCCGCGCCGCCCGCACCCTGCGGGCCAAGATCGATGCGCAGACCGTCGCGGGCGATGTGCAGCGGCCCGCTCCAGTGCGGCGCGACCGCCGCGCGCCAGTGCGATTCGTCATAGGCCGGATCGTCGGCCGGGATCAGGTGGTTGAGCGCCAGCGCCCGCACCCCGGCGCGGGCGGCGATGCGCGCCGCGTCCTCGGCGCGGGTGTGGCTGCGCATGATGTGGGCGCGCAGGCGCTCGTCGCCGTTGCCGACCCGCGCGCACAGCGCGTCCACCGCCTCTTCCAGCAGCGCCTCGTGCACCAGAAGGTCGGCGCCGGCGGCGAAGTCGGCCATCCGCTCCATCGGGGCCGTGTCGCCCGAAAAGACGACCGCCAGGCCCTCGGCCTCGAGCCGCAGGGCGAAGCTGTCGCGCACGGGGGGATGATCGTTGCGCATGGCGCGCAGCCGCAGCGGGCCGAACTCGTGCGCCGCGTCCTCGCGCAGCGTCTCGATGCGCACCAGATCGCTCAGATCGGGGCGCCCCTCGTCGGCGATGCGCAGGTCGATGTCCCAGGCCATCGAGGCGACGAAGCCCTCCCACGCCCGCGCCAGCCCGGGCGGGCCGAGCACCGTCAGCGGGCGCCGCAGGCCCGCCGTCCAGGCGGTGTGGATCAGCGGCCCCAGCTCCAGCACATGGTCCGAGTGCAGATGCGTGACGACGATCAGGTCGAGCGCCGTCAGCTCCACGCCCTGGCGCGTCACCCCCGCCGCCGCGCCCAGCCCCGCGTCGATCAGCGCCAGCCGCCCGCCCAGCCGCGCGAGGCTGGAGGTGGGCATGGACGAGCCCGGCCGGATGGCCGGCCCGCCCTTGGCGCCCAGAAGCGCGACCCATGCGCTCATGGCTTGACGCCCGGCGTGCCGTCGAACTTCTTCTCGAGCCCGTTCCAGCAATCGACGTAATCGTCCTGCAGGGGCGCCTCGCGGGCGGCGTATTCGGTCAGCTGCTGGGGGAAGCGCGTCTCGAACATGAAGGACATGGTGTTGTCCAGCTTCTCGGGAACGAGATCGGCGTTCGAGGCCTTCTCGAAGGCTTCGCGGTCCGGGCCGTGGGGCAGCATCATGTTGTGCAGGCTCATCCCGCCGGGCACGAAGCCGTGGGGCTTGGCGTCATACTGGCCGTAGATGTTGCCCATCAGCTCGGACATGATGTTCTTGTGATACCAGGGCGGACGGAAGGTGTGCTCCATGACCATCCAGCGCTCGCGGAACAGCACGAAATCGATGTTGGCCGTTCCCGGCACGCCCGAGGGCGCGGTCAGCACGGTGAAGATCGACGGGTCGGGGTGGTCGAACAGGATCGCGCCGATGGGGCAGTAGTTGCGCAGGTCATACTTGCACGGCGCATAGTTGCCATGCCAGGCGACCACGTCCAGCGGCGAATGGCCGATCTCGCAGCGGTGGAACTGGCCGCACCACTTGACGGTCACGGTCGAGGGAACCTCGCGGTCCTCGAAGGCGGCGACGGGGGTCTTGAAGTCGCGCCGGTTGGCCATGCAGTTGGCGCCGATGGGACCGCGGCCGGGCAGCTCGAACTTCTGGCCGTAATTCTCGCACACGAAGCCGCGCGCCGGCCCCTCGAGCAGCTCGACCCGGTAGACCAGCCCGCGCGGGATGATCGCGATCTCCTTGGGTTCGAGATCGATGATCCCGAGCTCGGTGCAGAACCTCAGCCGCCCCTGCTGGGGCACGACCAGAAGCTCGCTGTCGGCCGAGTAGAAGTAATCGTCCACCATCGACTCGGTGACCAGGTAGATGTGGCTGGCCATGCCGGTCTGGGTGTGCACGTCGCCCGCCGTGGTCATGGTGCGCATGCCCGTCAGCCAGGTCAGCTTCTCGTCCGTCAGCGGCGCCGGATCCCAGCGGAACTGCCCCATCGAGACCACGTCGGGCACGATGTGCGGCGCCGTCTTCCAGTAGGGCAGCTCGATGCGCGAGAACCGCCCCACATGCTTGACCGACGGGCGGATGCGGTAGCACCAGGTGCGCTCGTTCTGGTGGCTGGGCGCGGTGAAGGCGGTGCCCGAAAGCTGCTCGCCGTAAAGGCCGTAATTGCACTTTTGCGGGCTGTTCTGCCCGCGCGGCAGCGCGCCGGGCAGCGCCTCGGTCTCGAAGTCGTTTCCGAAGCCGGGCATGTAGCCCTCGGTCGTGCCGATGGCGCTGGGCGCGCGCACCATCTCGCGCGAGGCGGCATTGACGTTCATCGCTCTCTCCCCGGTGACCTGGCCGGCGACGCTGGGCCGGCCTCGGGGGAACGGTAACGTTGCATTTGCAACGATGTCAAGCGGCGAAGGCGACCGCCCCCTTGGTCCGACGGCCGGCCGCCGCCGCCGTCACGGATCGCGCCGGGCCGAGCCGGCGTCAGCGCCCACGCCGAACCGCAGGATCATGAAAAGCCGATGCGCCATGGCCAGGATCGCCAGCCCAGCCGCCGGCGGCCTTCAGCTCGCAACCGCCAGACAGCCGCATAGGCCGCCGCTGTTGCACGAAGGCAACATAACACGGAAACAGGCAGTTGATGAGTTATCCGTATCACTTTCCTTGTTGCGCTAAAAAATGTTAGCGATATGTTATCACCATAATCTCAAGGAGGGGCCATGCAACTCACACGCCACGCCGAATATCGCGCTCGAAAGCGATGCCTGCCGCTCGATGTCGTCGCCACGATCTACGAATTCGGAACCCCTCGTCACTCGAGGGGCGCCGCGAGCCTGACGCTCGACCGTCAAGCGATCGATCTGGCCGCCGACGGCGATCGCACGCGACGGGACAGGCTCGGGCGCTATTGCGGCGCGTATGTGATCGTCGGCGACGGCGATCAGATCATCACCGCCGCACGTCGCACTCGCCGATTCCGTCAGTAACCCCCTCGAAAAAGGTTGAGACCCATGGAACAAGACCTGACGCTTGCAAGAATGCTCCTTCCAACCCTGACCCCCACGAGGAACGAGGAATTCGCTCGCCAGAAGAACCTTCTGTTGGCGCAGGACGGCCGCGTGAGCGTCCATTACGCCCCGTTCGATCACATCGTCCGCACGGCGCGCCTCGTCATCCTGGGCATCACCCCTGGCCTGACGCAGGCGGTCAACGCCGTGAACGCCGCCGTCGAAGCGCGCGATGCCGGCCTGCCGATCGAGGCCGTTCTTGAAAAGGCGAAGATGACGGCAAGCTTCAGCGGCGGGGCGACGCGCGCGAACCTTGTGGCGATGCTGGACGCCATCGGCGTGGCGCGGCGTTTCGGGTTGACCAGCGCCGCAGAGCTGTTCCGCCCGGGGTCGACCGATGTCCACTTCACCTCGGCCCTGCGCTACCCGGTCCTCGTCGACGGCAAGAACTACAACGGCACCCCGCACATGCTGAAAACCCCGATTCTGCGGCGCATGGTCGAAACCTGGCTGGCGGAAGAAGCCCGGCTGCTGCCGGATGCGCTCTGGCTGCCGCTTGGCGCAAAGGCCGAGGCCGCAGCGGCGCACCTGGTTCAGGCCGGCCTCTTGCGCGGCTCGCGCGTGCTCGCCGGCATGCCCCACCCCAGCGGAGCGAATGCCGAGCGGGTCGCCGTCTTCCTTGGCCGAAAACGCCCCGAGGACGCTTCGCCCAGAACACGGCCCGGGCCGCTGATCGAGGCATTCGCCCGTCTTTCCGAACAGATGGCAACGCGCGAAGGGGAGTCCGCATGAACAAGACCGGAGAAATCCCTTACAGCTGGGATCAGATCGAAGAGCAGATCCGTGACGCAATCCTGTGTCAGGCAAGCATCCTCGCGGCCTTCGGGCCGGACGATGACGGGCGAACGGTGCGCGATTATCTTGGCCTCGACGGAGACGGCTTCGTGGACGTTCAGGATCTGACGCGCGAAGAGATCGCCGCGATCGATATCACGCGCCACGAGATCCATTACCATGCGCGCGTGGCATATGATTACGCCTATCAATGCCGCCCGCAGGACCGTTTCGCCGTTCTCAGCACATGGCACGAGGTCGATGGCCTTCTGCAGGGTTTTCCGGAAACGGACGCGGACGCCCAGCCATCGCCGTTCTGCACGCTCAACGACTTCCCGCTGCGGCGCATGCTCGAAACCTTCTTCGCCCGCTTCGCGCTTTTGGACAAGGATTGGCAGTGGGACATGGACATTCGTCAGCTCTCGCTGCTGGCGAACATGACCGTGCCGGCTGTGCGCACCTCGCTGAGCAAGGAGGGCTTCAAGCTCCAAAAGAGACGGGGCCACGCGCGCTCCAGACTCGAGGGAACCGGATTCACCCTTGCCAATGCGGATGCCAGGCTCTGGCTCTCGCGGCGGCGCGGCTTCATCCCCCAGCTTGAGGAAGCGGCGGAAGACGGCCCCGACCTCGCCAGCGTCGGCATGCTGCATGATCCGGATCTGAGCTTTCCCGAAGCCGTTGCCCGGATCATGGAGCTGCGGGGCCTTGATGCATCGGCCGCGGTCGCGAAAGCCGGCCTCGATGCGGGATGGCTCGACGACCTTCTTCATGGTCGTCGCGTTGCGCCGGACATCGATGCCTTGCGCGCCCTGGCCAGAACCCTCCGGCTGCCCGAGCCGGACCTCGCCGCGGCGGCCGTCAAGCACATCCTGGCTTTGGAAACGGGATGAGGCCCGTTCTGGCTGGCGCCGATCGCGTCCCGGCAAACGCCGCCACCTTGCAACTCGGCCTGGCCGGCGTCGCCCGGGTGGCCCCGATGCGGGAGGGCGCGGATCGTATCCGGCGCGGACCTGCGCGGAGGCGAGAAGAACGTGATTCACCGCACGGCGATCATCCGATTCATCGATGGCCCGCAGATGCGGAGCGTCGGCGATCTCCGCAAGCATGAGCGACTCGGACGGGGCGCCGCGGGCAGGCCTGCCGCCTTGGGAAGCGAAAGCGCAGGACGACCGGCTGTTCCTCGAGGCTCGGCGCAAGCCGAAGTCCGCGAGATTGGCCGCCGGGCGCCGCCGGAGCGGATCGGCGCGCGGACGCCCGGAAAACTCCGCGCCCTTCGCCCGTTGCGGAGTTTCATCGGCTCTGACGGAGAAGGGAGGGGGCGGATCTCGCTGGCGATTCCCGAGCGCCCCCGGGCAGGAGAGCCGGCGCCTCTCCAGCCGGCGTCCCACCCGCCGCCGTCGCGCTCCGACAGGATCGCGCGGGCGCGGGCGCCGGACCCGTTCGCGCCCGTTCGACATGGCCGGCGCCTCGGGCCGCGCGCCTTGATCCGGCGCGCCATCCGTGACTTCATTGGAGAAGCAGCGATCAGCCCGGACGCGCCGTGACCGAATTCATTCTGGACGACTTCCTGCCCTACCGGCTTGCCGTGCTGGCCAGCGCCGCCTCTCGCAAGCTGGCGGCGATATACGGCGCCGAGCATGGCATCTCGATCCCCGAATGGCGGGTGCTGTGCCACCTGTCGCAGGTCGAGCAGGTTTCCGTGCGCGAGATCCACGCCCGCGTGGACATGGACAAGTCCAAGGTCTCGCGCGCGGCGGCGCGGCTGGCGGCGGCGGGCTATGTGCGCAAGGCCCCCGATCCCGAAGACCGGCGCCTGGTGGCGCTGTCGCTGACCCCGGCGGGGCGGCGGCTGATGGACGAGATCGCGCCCAAGGCGCTGGCCTTCGAGCGCCGCATGCGCGCCGCCCTCGCCCCCGAAGAGGCCGCCGCCTTCGACCGCGCGCTGGACAAGCTGCTGGCCAGCCTGCGCGACGCGCCGGCCGAGGCGGACTGATCCGCCCACGCCCGGCGCCGCGCAGCTCGGGCGAGACGCCGCCGACCGATCGCCCCGCGGCGCAAGAGCGGCCGGCCGCCGCGCAGACGCGCAGATCGAAACCTGCCGCGCAAGCGCAGGGTCCGACCCTGACCCGCGGCGACCCGCGGCCGCGCGGGAGAGGCCGGGCCTGATGCGCCCCTTGCGCGCCCCCATGACGACCCGCGGGCCCGCGGGGGAAGACGCCGGCGCGGGCGCGCCGGTCAGACCATCTGCGCCGCGCGCGCCACCGCGCCCTCAAGGCGCGCGGCCTCGTCGCGCGCGGCCTCCAGACGCTCGCGCTGCTCGGCGACCACCTCTTCGGGGGCCTTGGCGAGGAAGCTCTGGTTGGACAGCTTCTTCTCGAGGCCGGCGATCTCCTTGCGCAGCTTGTCCAGCGCCTTTTCCAGCCGCGCCTTCTCCTTGCCCGCATCGATCACGCCGGCCAGGGGCAGGCACACCTCGGCGCCCTCGAGCGTCAGCGTCACCGCGCCGCGCGGCGCGGCGTCGGCGACCGAGAACGTCTCGATCCGCGCCAGGCGCGAGATCAGCGGCAGGCTCTTGCGGATGCGCGCCTCGGCCTCGGGGCCGCCCGAGACCAGCGTCAGCGGGATCTTCGCCGAAGGCGGCACGTTCATCTCGGCCCGCACCGAGCGCACCCCCTCGATCAACGCGATGATCCAGCCGATCTCGGCATCGGCGGCGGGGTCTTCGAGCTCGGCGCCCCAGGCGGGCCAGTCGGCGTGGATCAGCATCTTGTCGCGCGGGGCGATCTGCCCCCACAGCGCCTCGGTCACGAAGGGCATGAAGGGGTGCAGCATGATCAGGCACTGGTCGATCGCCCAGGCCATGGCGGCGCGGGTCTCGTCCTTCTCGGCGCCGTCGGGGCCGGTCAGGATGGGCTTGGCCATCTCGACATACCAGTCGCAGACCACGCCCCAGACATGGGCGTAGAGCGCGCCCGCCGCATCGTTGAAGCGGTAGTCCGACAGCGCCGCATCCACGTCGCGGCGCAGGCGCGCCGTCTCGCCCGCGATCCAGCGGTTGAGCGGCAGCCGCGCCGCGGCCGGGTCGAAGGCGGGATCGGGCTTGCAGCCATGCATCTGCGCAAAGCGCGCCGCGTTCCAAAGCTTGGTCGCGAAGTTGCGGTAGCCGGCCACGCGCCCCACCGCCAGCTTGATGTCGCGCCCCATCGCCGCCATCGACGCCAGGGTGAAGCGCACCGCGTCGGCGCCGTATTCGTCGATCAGGTCGAGCGGGTCGATCACGTTGCCGACCGACTTCGACATCTTCTTGCCCTTCTCGTCGCGCACCAGCGCGTGGACGTAGACGTCGCGGAAGGGAACCTGCGGGCGGCCCTGCGCGTCCTTCATGAAGTGCAGGCCCATCATCATCATGCGGGCGACCCAGAAGAAGATGATGTCGAAGCCCGTCACCAGCACCGAGGTCGGGTAGTAGCGGCGCAGCTCGGGCGTGTCCTCGGGCCAGCCCAGCGTGCCCATGGGCCACAGACCCGACGAGAACCAGGTGTCGAGCACGTCGGGGTCGCGCTCGAGCGCGACGGGGCGGCCGTAATGGGCCTCGGCGGCGGCCCGCGCCTCGTCCTCGGACGCCTCGCAGAAGGGCGTGCCGTCGGGGCCATACCAGACGGGGATGCGATGCCCCCACCACAGCTGGCGCGAAACGCACCAGGGCTCGATGTTCTCGAGCCACTGGAAGTAGGTCTTCTCCCAGCTGCGGGGGTGGAACACGGTGCGCCCGTCGCGCACCGCGGCCAGCGCCTCGGCGGCCAGCGCCTTGGCGTCGACGAACCACTGGTCGGTCAGGAAGGGCTCGACCGCCACCTTCGAGCGGTCGCCATGGGGCACGACGTGCACCTCCTCGTCGCGGCCGTCGAGCCAGCCCTGCGCCTCGGCCAGCTCGAGAATGCGCTTGCGCGCCTCGTAGCGGTCGAGCCCGTGCAGGGCCATGGCCTCGGGGGTCGGCGCGGCGGCGCGCAGGAAATCCTCGTTGCCCTCCAGCGCCAGCCGCGCGCGCGTGTCCATGACGTTGATCATGGGCAGGCCGTGGCGGCGGCCGACCTCGAAATCGTTGAAGTCGTGCGCGGGCGTGATCTTGACCGCGCCGGTGCCCTTGGTCGGGTCGGCGTGCTGGTCGGCAAGGATGGGAATGCGCCGGTTGGCCAGCGGCAGCACAAGCTCCTTGCCGATCAGGTCGCGATAGCGCGGATCATCGGCCGAGACGGCCACCGCGACGTCGCCCAGCATGGTTTCGGGGCGCGTGGTGGCGACGACGACGTAGTCGCGCGCCTCCCACGCATCGGGCTCGCCGTCGGCCGGGGTCCAGCCGCGCAGCGGCGCGTCGGGGCCCTCGCCCGCGCGCACCATGGGGTGGCGGTAGGTCAGCCCGTCGGCCAGCTTGTAGCGCAGCCGCCAGAGCGCGCCGCGCGTCTCGACCTGCTCGACCTCGAGATCCGAGATCGCCGTCTCGAAATGCGGATCCCAGTTCACCAGCCGCTTGTCGCGATAGATCAGCCCCGCCTTGTAAAGGCCGACGAACACGCGCAGCACCGCGTCGTGGAAACCCTCGTCCATGGTGAAGCGGTTGCGCGACCAGTCGCACGAGGCGCCCAGGCGCTTGAGCTGGCGGATGATGGTGTCGCCCGACTCGCGCTTCCACTCCCACACCTTTTCAAGGAACTTCTCGCGCCCCAGCTCGCGACGCGAGGGCTGGCCCTCGGCGGCCAGCTTGCGCTCGACCACCATCTGCGTGGCGATGCCCGCATGGTCCTGGCCCGGCTGCCAGAGCACGTCGAAGCCCTGCATCCGCTTCCAGCGCACCAGGATGTCCTGAAGCGTGTTGTTGAGCGCGTGCCCCATATGCAGCGAACCCGTGACGTTGGGCGGCGGGATCACGATCGAGAAGGTCTCGGGACGCGAGGCGTTGGCGCCGGCGCGGAAGGCGCCTGCCTCTTCCCAGCGCGCGTAGATCTCGGGCTCGGCCGTCTTGGCGTCGAAGGTCTTGTCCATGGTCATGGGTTCGGCTTTCCGGCTCGGATGCATGGGGCTGGCGGGCTGTTTACCCCGCGCGGCCGCCCGATGGAAGCCGCTCAGGCGCGCCGGTCCACCTTGGTCGAGAGCTGGACCAGCGTCTCCATGCCGCGCACGCCCTCGACCAGGCCGATGCGGTCGAGCGCGCGGTCGAGCAGCGCGGTGGTGCGCCCGGCCACCTGCGCGGCCATGTCGAAGCGCCCCGAGGTGGTGTGCAGGCTTTCGATCTCGGGCATGCGCTCGAGCGCGGCGGCGACGGCCGCGGCGCGGCGCGGCTCGACCTGGATCAGCACATAGGCGCGGATCATCTCGGCCGCGTGCGGGTCGGTGCGCACGGTGTAGCCGCGGATGACGCCCATGCGCTCCATGCGCTCGATGCGGGCCTGGGCGGTGCTGCGCGCGACGCCCGCGCGGCGGGCCAGATCCGAGGCCGGGGTGCGCGCGTTGCGCCGCAGCAGGGCCAGAAGCTTGCGGTCGATGTCGTCCAGAGTCTCCATGTCGGTGATTTTATCGCATTTCCGGCGAATCGCCAATGCTTTCGGTCGATCTGCGTCTTTTCATCGGTCGATTTCGGCTGCAAATGCGCGTCCACTTGAAACAAGGCCCGCCCAAGGCCCGCCGCAGCCGACGCGAGGAGACGCCGCGATGCTTCACGCACCGATCATCTGGCCCGACGCCGTGACCTTCCTCGCCGCCGAGGCGCCCGAGGAGCCGGTCTTCATCTTCGCGCCCGCCGCCCTCAAGGCGCAGGCGCGGCGCTTTCTGGACGGCTTCCCCGGCCTGACCACCTACGCCGTCAAGGCCAACGCGCACCCGCAGGTGCTGGCGACGCTGCTCGAGGCGGGCGTGCGCGCCTTCGACGTCGCCTCGCCCGACGAGATCGAGACCGTGCTGTCCCTCGCGCCCGATGCGCGGCTGCACTATCACAACCCGGTCAAATCGCGCGCCGAGCTGGCCTTCGCCCATCGCCGCGGCGTGCGCGTCTTCGCCTGCGACAGCGCCGCCGAGCTGGCCAAGATGCGCGAAGTCCTGCCGCCCGAGGGGGTGCAGATCTCGGTTCGCTTCCGCATGCCCGCCAAGGGCGCGGCCTATGATTTCGGCGCCAAGTTCGGCGCCGAGCCCGAGGCCGCGGCGCGCCTTCTGGCCGAGGCGGCGGCGGCGGGCTTCGCGCCCGCGCTGACCTTCCATCCGGGCACGCAGTGCCTGAACCCCGACGCCTGGCGCATCTACATCGAGGCCGCCGCGCGCATCGCGCGCATGGCCGGCGTGCGGCTGGCGCAGCTGAACGTGGGCGGAGGCTTCCCCGCCCGGCGCACGGGCGACGAGGCCTTCGCGCTCGAGGACTACTTCGCCGCCATCGCCGAGGCCGCGCGCCGCGCCTTCGGCGATCAGGTCCCGCCGCTGGCCTGCGAGCCGGGCCGCGCCATGGCCGCCGACTGCATGAGCGTGGCGACGCGCGTCAAGCTGGTGCGCGAGGATGGCGCGGTGTTCCTCAACGACGGCATCTACGGCGCCCTGGCCGAAGCGCCGCTTCTGGGCTCGGCCACGCGCATGCGGGTTCTGGACCCGTCCGGGCGCCCGCGCCGCGGCGCGCCGCGCCCGCGCGTGGTCTTCGGCCCGACCTGCGACAGCGTCGACCGCCTGCCGGGCGAGCCCGCCCTGCCCGACGATCTGGCCGAAGGCGATTTCGTGCTGTTCGAGGGGCTGGGGGCCTACGGCATGGCGACGGTGACGCGCTTCAACGGGTATGGCCCGACGCGCGTCGCGACCGTCTCGGCGCCTCGGCCAGTCTGAGCGCGGCTGACCTGGTCCGGCCGACCGGATCCGATCGACGGGCCGCGCGCGGCGGCCCCGGGGGCAAGCAAGCGCAATGCGCCGCCGCAATGGCGGCGGCGAAGCGTCTTGACCGCGGCGCCTGCCGCAACGGCCAGGGTCGAGCCGCCCGCCGATCCCGCCCCCCCTGATCCTGGCCACTGATCCTGGCGCCGCGCGCGGCCGATGCGCCGGCCGCGCCAGGCTCCGGGCCATTCATGGGCGGCGACGTCATGGGTAGACGATCGTCGCGACGCCGGAATTCAAGGCCCCGCGCCGCCTTGCGCGTCCGCCCCGCGGCGCGGCCGGGCGCGCCAGCCCAGCCCCACGCACCCGCCGTCCCCAGCGTCAGCGGCCGGTCGCCCGGCGCACCTCGATCTGCACCAGCTTGCGGATGTTGGCCGAGATGCGCTCGCCCATCGCGCCGCCCAGCTCCTCGCGCAGCACGTCGCGCACCAGCTCGCGCAGCTCGGCGACGCTCATCTGCGCGACGCGCTCGTCATCGTCGCGCTCGGCGAACAGGGTCAGCGGCGCTTCGGACGCCGCGTCGGCGTCATCCTCGTCCGAGGCGTCCGAATCGCGCGCCGCCATGGTCGCGCGCAGCCGCGCCGCGCCCTCGTCGCCGCCGCCACGCGCCGCGGGCGCGGCGTCGGCCGTGGCGCGCAAGGGCGCGGCGCCCTCCGCGGCGATGGTCGTCGAGGCGCGCAGACGCAGCGGCGAGTCGCCCGGCGCGGGCGCCTCGTCCGCCGGACCCTCGGCAGCCGGGCCCTCGTCCGCCTCGGGCCGGTCGCGGCGCATCTGCGGCGTCAGAACCAGCACATCGTCGTCATCCTCGTCGCGCGGGGATGGCGGCCGGGATGACGGCCGGGATGACGGCGGGGCCGGCGGGGCGGATCGGGCGGGGGCCGGCGCCGGATCGGCCGCGCGGCGGATCGCCTGCGCCGGCGGCAGCGGCGGACGGCCCAGCTCTTCGCTCACGATGCGGCGGATGGCGTCGAGCGGGTCCGCGCCCGGCCCCTTCTTGTCGTCGTCCTGCATGACGTTCCTCGTCTGTTGCGGCGCGCGCCTCGGCGCGGCCCGACCCCGGCCCGTGCGCCCGCGTCAGGGGCGCCAGGGGCTGGACCAGGCCACGCTGTCGTCGCGCGGGTAATCGTAGGGCGCGGCGCGCACCTGCTCGACATAGGCGTCGGGGTCGTAGGGGCTGACGTCAAGGCCCAGATGCGCGACCGTCAGCCGCCCGACCGCGGCCAGCAGCTGATAGGCCGCCACATATTCGTCGCGCAGGCTCTCGACCAGCGAGACGCGGGCCGAGTTGAGCTCCTGCTCGGCGTTGAGCACGTCGAGCGTGGTGCGCGCGCCCAGCGTCGCCTCTTCGCGCACGCCCTCGAAGGCGATGCGCGCGGCCTCGATCTGCTCGCGCGCGGCGCGGATCGAGGCGCGCGCCACGTCGAGATTCGCCCACGCCACCGAGGTCTGCTGGCGCAGCTGGCGCGCGACGTCGTGCAGCTCGGCCTGGGCTTGCGCCAGGCGCGCCTGCGCCGCGCGCACCAGCGAGGCGTTGCGCCCGCCCGTCCACAGCGGCACCTGCCCCGACAGCCCCACCTGCGCGGAAAGGGTCTCGCCGGTCGTGCTGGCTCCGGTGGTCAGGTCGTTCTCGTAGCTGACCCCGCCGGTCACGTTGAGCGTGGGCAGCGCGGCGCCCAGCGCCTGCTTGACGGCGAACTGGGCCTGACGCACGGCGCGGCGGGCGGCGACCATGCGCGGATGCGCGGCCTCGGTCAGGGCCAGCGCCGCCTCGAGCGAATCGGGCAGATCGGGCAGGGGCGGCGGCGGGGCCAGGTCGACCGGCTCTTCGCCGATCGCGGCCACGTAGGCCTGCCGCGAGCGCGCCAGCGTGCCGGTCGCCGCCGCCAGGTTCGAGCGCGAGAAGGCCAGGCGCGCCTCGGCCTGGCTGACGTCGGTGCGGGTCACCTCGCCTACCTCGAAGCGGTCGCGCGCGGCGCGCAGCTGCTCGGAGATCACGCGCACATTGTTGCGCGCCAGCGCGACGCGCTGCAGGTCGCGGCGCACGTCCTCATAGGCGGTGACGGCGGCCAGCAGCACCTCCTGCTCGACCGCCAGCAGCGAGGCGCGCTGCGCGCCGACATTCTCCTGCGCGCCGGCGATGGCGTTCTCGATCTGCCCGCCCGAGTAGATGGGAATGGCGCCGCTGATCCCCAGCGACAGCGTGTCGAAGGTGTCGCGATCGGACGAATCGCGGCGCGAGCCGACGATGCGGCGGAAGCCCGAGCTGTTCGAGACGGTGTAGGAATAGGTTCCGTCGATCTCGCCCAGCGCGCGCGCGCGCTCCTGCGTCACGCCCTCGTCCGCGGCGCGCAGGGCCGCGCGGCTCGAGGCCAGGCGCGGGTGGAAGGCGTAGGCCTTGGCCAGCGCGTCGGCCAGGGTCTCGGCCGCGGCTGGATGGGGCGCGGCCAGGACGGCCGCAAGCGCCGCGCCGATGCGCAGCGCGCTCTTGCCCAAGCTTTTGCTCATGCTCTCGCCTCGTGGCTGTCGGCCCTAGCGGCGCGCCGGGCGGCGCGCCCCTTGCGGGCGGATTTGGCAGTCACGATAGCGGGATGGCGCGCGGCTGTCCAAGGTCAAAAGCCGCGCCGCCGGCCCCGCGCGCGGGGCCGCGCGATGTTCAGAACACGAACTCGGGCGCCTTGCGGAAGCCTTCCAGCACGGGCGCGGCGGCGTCGAACATGCGCCGCCGGCTGAGCGTGCCGGCCGCGCGCGTCCACACCGCGCAGCTGCCCATCACGCCGCGCATCTCGATGGCGACCAGGCGCCCGCCCTCGCGCAGCTGCGCGGCCAGCGCATCGGGGATCACCTCGACCCCGCCATTGACGAAGATGACGTCATAGGGCGCGTGCTCGGCCACGCCCTGGTCCAGCGGGCCTTCCTTGACCTGCGCGTTGTCGCATTCCAGCTCGGCCAGCAGCTCGGCCGCGCGGGCGGCCATGGCCGCGTCGCTTTCGAGCCCGACAGTCGCCGCGCACAGCCGCGAGATGACGGCGGTCGAGTAGCCGAAGCCGCAGGCGACGTCGAGCACGAGGTCGTCGGGGCCGATCTCGGCCGCGTCCAGCATCTTGGCGAAGACGCGCGGATCGAGCAGCACCCGCCCCTCGGACAGGCGCACATGCTCGCCCGCATAGGCGACGGGGCGCAGGGCGGCGGGCACGAAGCGCTCGCGCGGGACGTGGAGCATCGCTTCGATGATGGGCAGGCTCGTCACGTCCGACGGCCTGACCTGGCTGTCGACCATGGCGACGCGGGCGGCTTCGAAGTCGGTCATCGGGGACTCCCGCTGTGCGTTGAACACGGACGCGAACGCTTTGCCACAGCACGCGCCGTCTGTCCATGCGGCCAAGGCGGCGAAGGCCGAGGCGGGCCGCGCCCGGCGGATCGGCGGCCCCGCCCGCGCGCCGGCGAGGGCGCAAGTCCGAACGCGGCCGCCGGCCCCCGCCCCGCCGGGCCCGCACGGGTCCGGCGCAAGCCGCCTGCGGGTCGCGTCGCCGCGCCTCGCGCCGGACCCGTGCGGGCCCGGCGGCGCGAGGTCTGGATGTTCGCTCTTAATGGCGGGCCCCGGGCGAGCTTGGCGGCGCGGCGCCGCAAGCCAGGCGCCGCCCGCGCAGGCATCGGGCGCGGCCACGCCGTCGGCCAGCCTTCGCGCCGGCGGCCGCCCCTGCGCCCGGGAGACGGGATGCAAGCGCGCGAACCTGTGGGGTCGTCTCGCCTCCGCGCTCCGCACGCGGGCGTCGGGACTACGCGCTTCGCGCGCGGGCGTCGGGACTGGCGGTCGGCGTGGCGCCGGCATTCGCCGGCGGCCGCCCCGCGCGCGGGCGCTGGACATGGGCGCGGGGCGCGGCTATATGACGGCCACGCTCGGACGGGGCGCTGCGGCGACGTGGCGGAGTGGTTACGCAGCGGATTGCAAATCCGTGTACACCGGTTCGATTCCGGTCGTCGCCTCCAGCGCCCCGAGCGCGCCGCCCGTCGGCGCTCGGCTCGGCCGACCAGACCGGCGAGAACGCCGGATCGCACGCGAAGATCGCTTTCGGGACAGACGAATGACCGATCCGAACGCCGCTCCGGCGCCGAAGGCCACGCAGCAGGCGCCGGGCGAGGCTTCGCCGCCGCGCCGCCGCGCCACGCAGTTCGAAACGCCCCCGCCGCGCCGCGACCCCGAGGATCCCTCGCTGCCCGCGCGCACGCGCCGGCGGCTGCGGCGGGCGAACCGCGCGCGCGCGCGCTGGGGCGCGCCCATCGAGACGACGAGCCGCCGCATCCACGCATGGCTCAACATGCTGTTCGTCGATCACGGCGCGCTGCGGCTGATCCATCCGAACCTGCACCGCGTCGGCCGCGACGCCTGGCGCAGCGCCCAGCCCCTGCCCCATCACATCGACCGCTTGGCGCGGCAGGGGCTGCGCACGGTCATCACGCTGCGCGGCGGCGTGATCTTCGGCTCGCTGCCGCTCGAGCGCGAGGCCTGCGCGCGCAACGACGTCACGCTCGAGCGATTCGTGCTGCGCTCGCGCGATCTGCCCAAGGTCGAAGAGCTGCTGGCGCTGGAAGAGCTGGTCGCCCGCGTCGAGCGCCCGGTCCTGTTCCATTGCAAGTCGGGGGCCGACCGGGCGGGCTTCATGGCGGCGCTGTGGCTGATCCTGGCCGAGGGGCGCAGCGTGGCCGAGGCGCGCGGGCAGCTGTCGCTGCGCTACGGGCATCTGAAGATCGGGCCGACGGGCGTGCTCGACCTGTTCATGGAGCGCGCCGCCGAGGCCGAGCGCCGCGGCGTGCCGTTTCGCCAATGGGTGCGCACGGAATACGACCGCGAGGCCATGCGGCGCGAGTTCCGCAGCTCGGGCTTCGGGGCGTTCCTGGTCGATCGCGTGCTGGGGCGCGAATAGCAGCGCGCCCCGCCGCGTTCAGAAGGGCAGCTTGACCCCGGGCGGAAGGTCCAGCCCCTCGGTCGCCTTGGCCATCTCGTCGCGCGCGGCGGCGGCGGCGGCCTCCTGCGCCGACTTGACCGCGGCGACGATCAGATCCTCGACCACCTCGCGCTCTTCGGGGCGGAACAGCGAGGGGTCGATGCTGACGCCCGTCAGCTCGCCCTTGGCCGTGCAGCGCGCGCGCACCAGACCGGCGCCGGCCTCGCCCTCGACCTCGATCGAGGCCAGGCGCTCCTGCGCCTCGGCGATGCGCCCCTGGATCTGCTGCGCCTGCTTCATCAGCTTGGCCATGTCGCCAAGCTGCCCAAGTCCCTTGAACATGTCTCGTCACTCCTCGTATCGATCGACGGGATCCCAGTCGTCCCAGTCGGCGTCGCCGAAATCGGGGGCCTCGTCCTCGGCCGGCGCCAGCGGCGCCAGCGCGCCCGGATCGTCCCCGCCCGCATCAAAGGCGCGCGCCTCGCGGATCTCGGCGCCGGGAAACAGCTCGAGCGCGGCGCCGACCAGCGGATGGCGCATGAGCGCGGCGTGCAGGTCGCGGCGCTCGGCGTCGCGGCGCTCGCGGATGGTGGGCCCGCCGCCCGAGCCCTCGACCGCCACCACCCAGCGCGCCCCGGTCCAGGCCTGAAGCCGCGCCGCCAGATCGGCGGCCAGGCTGGGCGGCGCCTCGGGGGCGGGCTCGAACACGATGCGCCCGGGCTGGTAGCTGACCAGCCGCACATGGGTCTCGACCTCGACCAGCAGCTTGGCGTCGCGGCGCGCGCGGATCAGCGCCACCACGTCGTCGAAGCTGCGCAGCCCGGCCACGGCGTCGGACAGGGCCGCGGGCTCGGCCCGCGCGGCGGCCTGGGGCGCGGCGCCCGCGCGCTGGGCCGGCGCCGCGGATCCGACCGCCGCGCCGCCGGCCGGCGCGCCCGCATGACCCGCCGAGGCGGCGCCGGCGGGCCGCGCCCCCCCGCCCGGCCCGCCCGAAGGCGCCGGCGCGCCGGGCTGGGGGGCGGCGTCGAGCCGGCGCATGATCTCGGCCGGCGTGGGCATGGTGGCCACATGGGTCAGGCGGATGATCGCCATTTCGGCCGCCATCATGGCGTTCGGCGCCGCGGCGGCCTCGTCCAGCGCCTTGAGCAGCATCTGCCACATGCGCAGAAGCGGCGGCTGCCCCAGGCGTCCCGCCAGCTCCAGCCCGCGGGCGCGCTCGTCCGGGCCGATGGCCGGGTCCTCGGCCGCCTGGGGCGAGATCTTGACGACCGAGATCCAGTGCGTGACCTCGGCCAGGTCGCGCAGCACGGCCAGCGGCTCGGCGCCGGCGGCGTATTGCGCGCCCAGCTCGGCCAGGGCCGCGGCGCAGTCGCCGCGCATCACCGCCTCGAACAGGTCCAGCACGCGACCGCGGTCGGCCAGCCCCAGCATGGCGCGCACCTGCTCGGCGTCGGCCTCGCCGCCGCCATGGGCGATGGCCTGGTCGAGCAGCGACAGCGCGTCGCGCGCCGAGCCCTCGGCCGCGCGCGCGATCAGCGCCAGCGCCTCGGGCGCGATGCGCGCGCCCTCCTTGCGGGCGATCGAGTCGAGAAAGGCGATCATCGTCTCGGGGTCGATGCGCCGCAGGTCGAATCGCTGGCAGCGCGACAGCACCGTCACCGGCACCTTGCGGATCTCGGTGGTGGCGAAGATGAACTTCACATGCGCCGGCGGCTCCTCGAGCGTCTTGAGCAACGCGTTGAAGGAGCTGGTCGAGAGCATGTGCACCTCGTCGATGATGTACACCTTGTAGCGCGCGTCGGCCGGCCGGTAGGGCACGCCGGCCAGCAGCTCGCGCATCTTCTCGACCTGGGTGTTGGTGGCCGCGTCCAGCTCGAGCACGTCCACATGGCGCGACTCGGCGATGGCGCGGCAGGGCTCGCAGACGCCGCAGGGCTCGACCGTGGGGCGGTCGTTGGTCCCGTCGGGGCCGACGCAGTTGAGGCCCTTGGCGATGATGCGCGCGGTGGTCGTCTTGCCCACGCCGCGCACGCCGGTCATGACGAAGGCGTGGTGGATGCGGTCGGCGGCGAAGGCGTTGCGCAGCGTGCGCACCATGGCCTCCTGCCCGATCAGATCCTTGAAGCTGGCGGGCCGATACTTGCGCGCAAGAACCTGATAGCCGGCGCTCGGATCGGCGGCGGGGGCGGCGTCGACGTCTGCCGGGGCGTGCGGGTCGGTCATGGGCGGATCTCGCTCGGCTCCTGTCCTGATCGCGCCCGCGCGGGGCGCGTCGGCGCCTCGGCGCCACAGGCGGACCATAGGCCGCGCGCCGCCCGGCCACAAGCGAGCGCGCCGCGCCCTGGCGAAGATGCTCGCGCTTGCCGGAAAGGGCTGGGTGAGAGACTGGACAACGACCCAGACGAGGCTCGTTACGGCTGCTTCCTTCCGGACCTGACCGGGTTGGCGAGGCGCCTGCCCGCGCCAGTCTCTCGCCGCTGACATAATGCCGGCGGGGGCCGAAGGCAAGGCCCGCCGGCGCCGGGGACGAGGATGGCGCCCGTCGGCGCGGGGACGAGGATGGCGCCCGCCGGCGCGGGGACGAGGACGGCGCCCGCGCGCGCCCGGCGGCCGCCGCGCCGTCGTTGCGCCGCCATGCTCGCCTTGCCGCGCCCGGCGCTTGCGCGCCCACCCACGCGCGTCTTGCCGCCATGTCGGGCCGGCCGCGCCAAGGCCGCCCCGCGCCCGCCCGCCCCGGCGGCCGACGGACCGGCGAGGCCGGCGCGATGCCGATGCGGGGCCTTCGCGCGATTGCGCGCGGGCAGAGGTGCGCGCGCCTCGCCCCAGCCCCGCCGCGCTCCAGTCCCGCCGCGCCCCATGCGGGCGTCCGCGCCCTGCGCGCCGGGCAGCCGAAATCAGGCGCCGATCGCCCAGCCCCGCGCCGCCGGCCGCGCCGGGCGATCCCGCCCATCCTTCGCGCGCTCGGGCCGCGCCGTCCCTTGCGGGCGGCCGCGCAAGAGGTCGGCGGCGCGCCCCGCCGCGCGCTGCGCTTGCGGGGGGCGGCGCGCTGGGGCAAGCTCCGCGCCCGGCGGGCGGCGGCGCGGCAAGGCTGCGGGGCCGCGCGCGGCCATGATCGATGCCCAGGGCGCGCCGGCAGGGAACGGGACGAAGCGCATGATCGACGAAGCCGCCATCACCTTCGCCGCAGGCGCGCGCGATCGCGCCGACCGCCTGCGCGCGGACGACGCCGCGCTTGCGGCGATGCTGCGGGCGCCGGGGGCGTTCATCCTGCCGCTCTGGAGGGGCAAGCCGCTGGTGGCCGAAGAGCCCGAGGGGCTGCGGCTGGCCTGGCTCTCGCCCGGGGCGCCGCTGCTGGCCGAGAGCGCCGAGGCGCCCGTCTTCCTGGGCCTGTCGGACGAGCAGGGGTGCTTCGCGCTGGACGTTTCCGCCTGGCAGGCCCCCGAGGCCCCCGCGCCCGGCGGACTGGCGGACCGCACGGTCAACCGCCATCCCTCGCTGCCGCCGCATATGGGGTTCATGGACCTGCGCCTGGCGATGGCCCGGCTCGACGCGCAGGACGCCGCCGACGCCGCCACCGCCAAGGGCGTGCTCGAATGGCGGCGCACGCACCGGTTCTGCGCCCGCTGCGGCGCCCCCACGCGCCCCGAGCATGGCGGCTGGCGCACCGCCTGCGACGGCTGCGGCGCGCGTCATTTCCCGCGCACCGACCCGGTGACCATCATGCTGGTGACACGGGGCGACCAGGTCCTCCTGGGCCGCCAGCCCTTCTGGCCCGAGGGCATGTATTCGCTGCTGGCCGGCTTCATGGAGCCGGGCGAGAGCATCGAGGCCGCCGTCCGCCGCGAGACCATGGAGGAAACCGGCGTGCGGGTGGGGCGCGTGCGCTACCTGGCCAGCCAGCCCTGGCCGTTCCCCTCTTCGCTGATGATCGGCTGCGCGGCCGAGGCGCTGAACGCGCGCATCACGCTGGACGAGCAGGAGCTGGAAGAGGCGCTGTGGATCACGCGCGCCGAGGCGGCGCAGGCGCTGGCCGGACGCCATCCGCGGATCGCGCCCGCGCGCCCCGGCGCCATCGCCCGCAGCCTGATCGAGGCCTGGGTCGAGGGCCGCGTGCCGCCCTTCGAGTGATTCGGCCCGCCTCGCCCGCGCCCTCTGGCCCGCGCCGCCTGACCCGAGCCGCCCGCCCGACGCGCCCGACCTCGCTCTCCCGCCCGGCTTGCGCCGTCGCGGCCGCCGTTTGGGTGCGGCGCCCGAAGCGTGTTATGCTCGCCCATGGGCTGAACGCCCGATCCCCAAGCGATCAACGGAGGCGAGCCATGACCGTCGAAACCGCCACCATCAAGGCCCAGGCGCTGTTCGATCAGCTTGGCCCCAAGGCGATCGCCGCGGCGGCGCGGCGCGCGGCCGAGGCCGAAAGCGCCGGGCACGCCGAGGAGGCGACCCTGTGGCGCCGGATCGAGGAGATCTGCAAGGAGCTGCGCGGCAACCGCGAATCGTGAACCGAGGCGCGAGGCGATTCGCGGCGCGCGCGGCCCGGCCTCAGCGCCCCGCCGCGGCGGGGCGCACCGTGTCGCGGTAAGGGTGCGCGGGATAGACGCCCAGGATCTTGACCTCGTTGGTGAAGAAGCCCAGCTCCTCGAGCGCGAGCCGCACCGGGCGCTGCTCGGGATGGCCCTCGATGTCGGCGTAGAAGCGCGTCGCGGTGAAGGACCCGTTCACCATGTAGCTTTCGAGCTTGACCATGTTCACGCCGTTGGTCGCAAAGCCCCCCAGCGCCTTGTAAAGCGCGGCGGGCACGTTGCGCACCTCGAAGACGAAGCTGGTCAGCACATGGGGCGCGTCGGGCTCGGCCTCGATCTTGCGGCGCGACATGACCAGAAAGCGCGTGGCGTTGTGCGAGGCGTCCTGCACGTCTTCGGCCAGCACCTCGAGATCGTTGATCTGCGCCGCCAGCGCCGAGGCCAGCGCCGCGCGGCGCGGGTCGCCCTCGCGCGCGATCTGCGCCGCCGAGCCGGCCGTGTCCGCGCCGATCACCGGACGGATGCCGTGGCTGCGCAGGAACTCGCGGCACTGGCCGAGCAGAACGGCGTGGCTTTGCGCCTCTTCGACCTGATCGAGGCGCGCGCCGCGCGGCCCCAGCAGATGGATGCGCACGGGCACGAAGGTTTCGCCGACGATGAACAGCCCGGAATCGGGCAGCAGCGAATGGATGTCCGCCACGCGCCCGTAGGTCGAATTCTCGACCGGCAGCATGGCCAGCTCGGCCTCGCCCGACTTGACCGCGGCGATGGCCGCCTCGAAGGTCGGACAGGGCAGCGGCTCCATGGCCGGAAAGGCGTCGAGGCAGGCCATGTGCGAATAGGCGCCCGGCTCGCCCTGAAAGGCGATCCGCCCGGCGGCGGCATGGGCGGGAAGGCTGACGCGGTTCGCGGTCTGCGCGGCGGTCTGGGACACGGCGGGGCTCCTGCCTCGGCGGGGCTTCTCGGTGGGCCTTGCGGCGCGGTCGGACGACAGGTCGCGCTTATACGACTTGCGGGAAGGAACGGGAAGCGGCTAATAACCCGCGAGCATTGCCGCGGGCGCGCGCCCGCATTCCAACGCAGAGGGCCGCCTGTCATGGACACGATGGAGTTCAACAAATTCTTCGGCGCCGCCGTGGGCGCGCTGCTGGTGTATATGGGGCTCGGCTTCTTCTCGGAGCTGATCTATCGCGGCGGCGGCGGCCATGACGGCGAACACCACTACGCCTACGCCCTGGCGGTCGAAGAAGGCGGCGACGAGGGCGCGGCCAAGGAAGAGGAAGTTCCCTTCGCCGACCTGCTGGCCCAGGCCGACCCCGCCAAGGGCGAGAAGGTGTTCGGCAAGTGCAAGGCCTGCCACAAGCTTGACGGGACCAACGCCACCGGCCCGCATCTGAAAGGCGTGGTCGGCCGCCCCGTGGGCGCGGTCGAGGGGTTCAACTACTCGGCGGCCATGGCCAGCCATGGCGGCGAGTGGACCCCCGAGGCGCTGAACGAATTCCTGGCCAAGCCCAAGGACTACATCCCCGGCACCAAGATGAGCTTCGCCGGCCTCAAGAAGGTCGAGGACCGCGCGAACCTGATCGCCTACCTGCAGTCCGTGCAGGCGCAGTGACCCCTACGATTGCGGCGCGCCCGGACCCGCGTCCGGGCGCCCGCCCCGCTCAGGGCTGGATCAGGCCGAAGCCCAGAGCGTAGCTGAGCGCCTGATCGCGCGTGCGCGCCCCAAGCCGCGCCTTGGCCGAAGTGATCTGGTTGCGGATGGTCTTTTCCGACTTGCCGAAGATCTGCGCGATCTGCTGAGGCCGCAGCCCCTTCGCCAGCTCGTTCATCACCGCCACCTCGCTGGGCGTCAGGCGCGAGACGCGGCTGTCGATGACTTCCTTGAGCATCAGGTCCTTGAGCAGCGTCGCCGCCGCGCGCGCCAGCCAGGCGGTGCGCCAGAACTGCGTCTCGAAGGCTTCCGAGGTCATGCCCGCCGGCCCCGAGACCGACAGCACCGCATGGAACATCGAACCCGGAGAAGCCGAGGGAAAGGTGGCTCCGCAGGTGACGCCGTGCGCCAGAAGGTTCTCGATCACAGCGCGCGCGCCCGGCTCGTCCGCCGCCTCGCGCTGGCGGTAGAACTCGGCCCAGGTGAACGGCGCCGCCGCGCGGTAGGCCCGCGCGATGATCGGATCGCCCCGGATCAGGTTCTGATGCGCGTGCATCTCGGTCACCGGGGTCATCGCCCCGCGCATCAGGATCGGCTCGAACGCCATGTCGGCGCCGTCGCGAAACAGCGCGCCGAAGACGAATCCCGAATAGCCAAGGCTTTCGAGCAAGGAGGCGAAGCGCTCCTGACTGTCCGAAAGCTTCTTGCTTTCGGTCATTTCCCGCAGCGCGTTCAGAGCGAACATCGCCTGCGCCGCTGGATCGTCGGATGGTATGGCGTCGGCGTCGGGCAGAAAATTCGGCAGGAAACCCGCCTTAGAATAGGAGCTCATGCCGCTCCCCCATAATGAATTAGCTTCACGCCGCGTCAAACGCACGGCTTACGCCAATCTATCCGAACAATTGTATAGGGTTTTCATTTCGAGACAAGAGCCGTGGCCCCGACCCGCCCCGCCCCCGCCCCGCCCCGGGCGGGTTGAAACGCGCGCCCGCGCGCCCTAACCATGCTTGGACAAGGCGCTTGCGCAGGCCGCCCGCGCGGCGCCCAACAGGGAGAGGATCGCATGACGGGCCGTTTCATCCGCGCCATCGCCCGCGCAGGGCTGGGCGCGCTCGCCCTTGCCGCCGCCGTCGCCGCGCCCGCGGCCGCGCAGGCGCCCTTCGTCCCCGCCCCGCAGGCCGACGGGCTGATCCATGCGCATGGCATCTCGGCCTTCGGCGACCTGAAATACCCGCCGGACTTCGCCCATTTCGACTATGCCGACCCCGACGCGCCCAAGGGCGGGATCTGGTCGGGGCGCGGCACGGGCGGCTCGAACACCTTCGACAGCCTCAACCCCTTCATCCTCAAGGGAGAGCCCGCGCAGGGCGTGGGGCTGACGCTGGATTCGCTGCTGACCTCCTCGGCCGACGAGCCGGACTCGGCCTATGGCCTGGTCGCGCGCGAGATCGTCTACCCCCCCGACCGCTCCTGGGTGCGCTTCGTCCTGCGGCCCGAGGCGCGCTTCGCCGACGGCAGCCCCCTGACGGCCGAGGACGTGGCCTTCAGCTTCGAGATCCTGCGCGACAAGGGCTCGCCCTCGATCCGCCTGCGGCTGCGCGACGTCGCCTCGGTCACGGTCGAGGCGCCCGACGCGGTGCGCTACGACTTCGCCCCCGGCGCGCTGACGCGCGATCTGCCGGCGCTGGTGGGCTCGCTGCCTATCTTCTCGAAGGCATGGTGGCAGGGGCGCGACTTCGCGCAGTCCTCGCTCGAGCCGATCCTGGGGTCGGGGCCCTACGAGGTCGAGGAGGTCAAGCCCGGGCGCTCGATCACCTACCGGCGGCGCGACGACTACTGGGCGCGCGACCTGCCCGCGATGCGCGGCGCCTACAATTTCGACCGCATCCGCTTCGAGTATTTCAAGGACTACACCGCCGCCTTCGAGGCCTTCAAGGCCGGCGCCTTCCTGTTTCACGAGGAGTTCTTCTCGAAGATCTGGGCGACCGGATACGACTTTCCGGCCGTCGAGAAGGGCTGGGTCAAGCGCGAGATCCTGCCCGACCGCACGCCCTCGGGCACGCAGGGCTTCTGGTTCAACCTGCGCCGCGCCAAGTTCCAGGACCCGCGCGTGCGCGAGGCGATCGCGCTGGGCTTCGATTTCGAATGGTCGAACCGCACCCTGTTCCACGGCCTCTACAGGCGCACCGACAGCTTCTTCGAGAACTCGCCGCTCGAGGCCGAGGGCCCGCCGAGCGAAGCCGAGCTGGCGCTGCTGCGCCCGCTGGCGGCGCATCTGCCCCCCGCCGCGCTCGAGGGGCCGCCCTATTCGCCCCCGGTCAGCAACGGATCGGGCAGCGACCGGCGCCTGCTGCGCCGGGCGATGAAGCTGCTGGACGCGGCGGGCTGGAAGGTGCGCGACGGGCTGCGCCGCAACGCGGCGGGCGAGGTGCTGAGCATCGAGTTCCTGGACGACAGCCCCACCTTCCAGCGCATCATCGGCCCCTTCATCGAGAACCTGCGCAAGATGGGGATCGACGCGCGCCTGCGCATCGTGGACGCGGCGCAATACCAGGCGCGGGTCAAGAATTTCGACTTCGACATCGTGCCGGGCCGCTTCGTGATGTCGCTCACGCCCGGGCCCGAGCTGCGCAACATGTTCGGCTCGGCCGGGGCCGATCAACCCGGCGCGCCGAACCTGACGGGGCTGGCCAACCCGGCGGTGGACGCGCTGATCGAGAAGGTCGTCTCGGCCCGCTCGCGCGAAGAGCTGACCACCGCCGTGCATGCGCTGGACCGCGCGCTGCGGTCGCTGCACATCTGGGTTCCGAACTGGCACAAGAGCGGCCACACCGTCGCCTATTGGGACGTGTTCGGCCGCCCGCCGGTCAAGCCGCCCTTCGCGCGCGGGGTGATCGGCCTGTGGTGGTGGGACGAAGAGAAGGCCGCCCGCCTCAGGGCCGAGGGCGCGCTGTGAGCGCGCCCCGCGCCGCGGCGGAGGGCTGAGCCATGTCCGCCTACATCCTGCGCCGCCTCTTGCTGATGATCCCCACCCTGCTGGGGATCCTGCTGATCAACTTCGTGGTGATCCAGTTCGCCCCCGGCGGCCCGGTCGAGCAGATCATCGCCCAGCTGACCGACGCCGGTTCGGCCACCGACCGCTTCTCGGGCGGCGGGTCGGACGCGGGCGGCCCCGCCGCCGCCCCCGGCGCCGAGAGCCAGTATCGCGGCGCGCAAGGGCTCGACCCCGAATTCATCAAGGAGCTCGAGCGCCAGTTCGGCTTCGACAAGCCCCCCGCCGAGCGCTTCGTCCAGATGGTGTGGAACTACGCCCGCTTCGATCTGGGCGAGAGCTATTTCCGTTCGATCTCGGTCATCGACCTGATCCTCGAGAAGATGCCCGTCTCGATCTCGCTGGGTCTGTGGACGACGCTGCTCAGCTACCTGGTCTCGATCCCGCTGGGCATCCGCAAGGCGGTGCGCGACGGCACGCCCTTCGACGCCTGGACCTCGGCGGTGGTGATCGTCGGCTATGCGATCCCCGGCTTCCTGTTCGCGGTGATTCTGCTGATCTTCTTCGCCGGCGGCAGCTACGTGCAGTGGTTCCCGCTGCGCGGGCTGACCTCGGACGACTGGGACCAGCTGAGCCTGGCGGGCAAGGTGCTGGACTATCTGTGGCACATCACGCTGCCGGTGACGGCGATGACCATTTCGGGCTTCGCGACGCTGACGCTGCTGACCAAGAACTCGTTCCTGGACGAGATCCGCAAGCAATACGTCGTCACCGCCCGCGCCAAGGGCCTGAGCGAGCGGCAGGTGCTTTACGGCCACGTCTTCCGCAACGCGATGCTGATCGTCATCGCCGGCTTTCCGGGCGCGTTCGTGTCGATCTTCTTCACCGGCGCCTTCGTGATCGAGATCGTGTTCTCGCTGGACGGGCTGGGGCTCCTGGGCTTCGAAAGCGTCGTCAACCGCGACTACCCGGTGGTGTTCGGCACGCTCTACCTGTTCTCGCTGATGGGGATGTTCGTGAAGCTGATCTCGGACCTGACCTATGTCTGGATCGATCCGCGCATCGATTTCGAGAGCCGCGAGACATGAAGCTGGACGCGCTGCAGCGCCGCAGATGGCGCAACTTCAGGGCCAACCGCCGGGGCTTCTGGTCGCTGTGGATCTTCCTGGCGCTGTTCGTCATCTCGCTGTTCGCCGAGTTCGTCGCCAACGACAAGCCCATTCTCGTCGTCTATCGCGGGCAGGCGATGTTCCCGATCTTCGAATTCCATGCCGAGACCGAGTTCGGCGGCGATTTCGAGACCGAGGCCGACTACCGCTCGGTCGAGGTGCAGTGCCTGATCCTGACCGGCGGACTTCGGCAGTGCTTCGACGACCCCGAGGGGCTGATCGCGCGCGCGCGCGCCGGCGACCTGCCCGAGGGCGGGCGGGCGGGGCGCATCGTCTGGCCGCTCATTCCCTTTTCCTACGACACGATCAACTATCAGGTTGCGCAGGCGCCCTCGCCGCCCGACTCGGTCAACTGGCTGGGCACGGACGACCAGGCGCGCGACGTGCTGGCGCGGGTGATCTACGGCTTCCGCATCTCGGTGCTGTTCGGCTTCGCGCTGACGGCGCTGTCCTCGGTCATCGGCATCTTCGCGGGCGCGGCGCAGGGCTATTTCGGCGGCTGGGTCGATCTGACGTTCCAGCGCGTCGAAGAGATCTGGTCCGCCATTCCGGTGCTGTTCCTGATCATGATCATCGCCGCCATCGTCGAGCCCACCTTCTGGTCGATGCTGTTCCTTCTGTCGCTGTTCCAGTGGACGGCGCTGGTGGGCGTGGTGCGCGCCGAATTCCTGCGCGCGCGCAACTTCGAATACGTGCGCGCGGCGCGGGCGCTGGGCGTGGGCGACTGGACGATCATGCGCCGCCATCTTCTGCCCAACGCGATGGTGGCGACGCTGACCATGCTGCCCTTCATTCTGACCTCGTCCATCTCGACGCTGGCGACGCTGGACTTCATCGGCTTCGGCCTGCCGCCCAGCTATCCGTCGCTGGGCGACCTGGCGCTGCAGGGCAAGAACAACCTTCAGGCGCCGTGGCTGGGCTTCACCGCCTTCTTCACCTTCGCGATCATGCTGTCGCTGCTGGTCTTCGTGTTCGAGGCCGTGCGCGACGCCTTCGATCCGCGCAAGATCTTCCGATGAGGAGCCGCCCATGACCTTGCTCGAGGCGCGCGATCTGAGCGTGGACTTCGTCACGCGCGAGGGGCGCACGCGCGCCGTGCGCGGCGTCAGCTTCGACGTCGCGCGCGGCGAGACGGTGGCGCTGGTGGGCGAAAGCGGTTCGGGCAAGTCGGTCACCGCGCTGTCGCTGGTGGGGCTGCTGCCCGAGGGCGCGCAGGTTTCGGGCTCGGCCCGCTTCGAGGGGCGCGAGCTGATCGGCGCGCCCGAAAGCGCGCTGCGCCGCGTGCGCGGCAACGACATCGCCTTCGTGTTCCAGGAGCCGATGACCTCGCTCAACCCGCTGCACACGGTCGAGCGCCAGATCTCCGAGTGCCTGGCCCTGCACCAGGGCCTGACCGGGGCGGCTGCGCGCGCGCGGGTGATCGACCTGTTGGCCAAGGTCGGGCTGCGCGAGCCCGAAAAGCGGCTCGACGACTATCCCCACCAGCTGTCGGGCGGCCAGCGCCAGCGCGTGATGATCGCCATGGCGCTGGCCAACGGCCCCAGGCTGCTGGTGGCCGACGAGCCGACCACCGCGCTCGACGTGACCATCCAGGCGCAGATCCTGGACCTTCTGGCGCGGCTGCAGCGCGAAGAAGGGCTGTCGATGCTGTTCATCACGCACGATCTGGGCATCGTGCGGCGCATCGCCGACCGGGTGTGCGTGATGCGCGCGGGCGAGATCGTCGAGCGCGGCCCCTGCGCGCAGATCTTCTCGGACCCGCGCCATCCCTACACCCGCGCGCTGCTCGACGCCGAACCGGCCGGGCGCCCCGACCCCCTGCCCGCCGATTCGCCCGAGATCCTGCGCGCCGAGAAGCTGCGCGTGTGGTTCCCCATCCGCCGCGGCCTGATGCGGCGCACGGTCGGGCATGTGAAGGCGGTCAACGGCGCCGACGTGACGCTGCGCGCGCGCGAGACGCTGGGCGTGGTCGGCGAATCGGGCTCGGGCAAGACGACGCTGGCGCTGGCGCTGACGCGGCTGATCCCCTCGCAGGGGCCGATCGTGTTCATGGGCAAGCGCATCGACGGGCTGAAATCGCGCGCCATGGCGCCGCTGCGGCGGCAGATGCAGATCGTCTTTCAGGACCCCTACGGCTCGCTCAGCCCGCGCATGTCGGTCGAGCGCATCGTCGCCGAGGGGCTGAGCGTGCACGGGCTCGACAAGGACCGCCCCCGGCGCGAGGCCGTGGCCGAGGCGCTGACCGAAGTCGGGCTCGACCCCGACATGATGGACCGCTACCCGCACGAGTTCTCGGGCGGCCAGCGCCAGCGCATCGCGGTGGCGCGGGCGATCATCCTCAAGCCGCGGCTCGTGGCGCTGGACGAGCCGACCTCGGCGCTGGACATGACCGTGCAGGCGCAGATCGTCGAGCTGCTGCGCGATCTGCAGCGCCGGCACGGGCTGGCCTACATCTTCATCAGCCACGATCTCAAGGTGGTGCGGGCGCTGGCGCACAAGGTAATGGTGATGCGCGCGGGCGACGTGGTCGAGGCCGGACCGGCGGATCAGGTGTTCTCGGCCCCCAGCCATCCCTACACGCGCAAGCTGTTCGAGGCGGCCTTCGGCGGGCGCGCCGGCTCGGACCCCGGCAGGGGCGGCTGAAGCCCCGAGGGGCCGCAGGGTCGCCATGATCGCGCGCCCGCGCCGCATGCTCTCGGCGCCCGGCGCGCAGGCAAGGCGAAGGCGCCCCCCCCCCGGACGAAATCCCGTCGCCGCCCCCGCCGCGACGGGGCCGGGCGGCCGCCCCCGCGCCGCCCTCTTGCGCAGCCCCGTGTCATGCGCCCCCGCGCGGGGCGGTCGGTCGCGCCCGTCGCGTCGGACCCGGCGCGGCGCGGGCCGCGCGGCTTGCGCGCGCGCGCGCGGCTTGCTACCCCGCCTGCGCGCGGGCCCGTCGCGGCCCCCGGACCGGCTCCAGCACGAGGACAGCCCATGATCCCCCGCTACTCCCGCCCCGAAATGGCCGCCATCTGGTCGCCCGAGACCAAGTTCCGCATCTGGTTCGAGATCGAGGCCCATGCATGCGACGCGCAGGCCGAGCTGGGCGTGATCCCCAAGGAGGCCGCCGAGGCCGTCTGGAAGGCCCGCGACGTCGAATTCGACGTGGCCCGCATCGACGAGATCGAGCGCGAGGTGAAGCACGACGTCATCGCCTTCCTCACCCATCTGGCCGAGCATGTGGGCCCCGAGGCGCGCTTCGTGCACCAGGGCATGACCTCGTCCGACGTGCTCGACACCTGCTTCAACATCCAGCTGGTGCGGGCGGCCGACATCCTGCTGGCCGATCTGGACGCGCTGCTGGCCGCGCTCAAGCGCCGCGCCTTCGAGCACAAGGACACCGTGTGCATCGGCCGCAGCCACGGCATCCATGCCGAGCCGGTGACCTTCGGCCTGAAGATGGCCCAGGCCTATGCCGAGATGGACCGCAACCGCCGCCGCCTGGCCGAGGCCCGGCGCGAGGTGGCGACCTGCGCCATCTCGGGCGCCGTCGGCACCTTCGCCAACATCGACCCCCGCGTCGAAGAGCATGTGGCGCGCAAGCTGGGCCTCGAGGTCGAGCCGATCTCGACCCAGGTCATTCCGCGCGACCGGCACGCGATGTTCTTCTCGACGCTGGCGGTGATCGCCTCGTCGGTCGAGCGCATCGCCACCGAGATCCGCCACCTTCAGCGCACCGAGGTGCTCGAGGCCGAGGAATACTTCTCGCCGGGGCAGAAGGGCTCTTCGGCCATGCCGCACAAGCGCAACCCCGTGCTGACCGAGAACCTGACCGGCCTTGCGCGCATGGTCCGCGCCTATGCGCTGCCGGCGATGGAGAACGTCGCCCTCTGGCACGAGCGCGACATCTCTCACAGCTCGGTCGAGCGCATGATCGGCCCGGACGCCACCGTGACGCTGGACTTCGCGCTGGCGCGCCTGACCGGGGTCATCGACAAGCTGGTGGTCTACCCCGAGAACATGATGAAGAACCTGAACCGGTTCCGGGGCCTGATCCACTCGCAGCGCGTGCTGCTGGCGCTGACGCAAAAGGGCGTCAGCCGCGAGGACGCCTACCGCCTGGTCCAGCGCAACGCCATGAAGGTGTGGGAGCAGGGCGCCGACTTCATGACCGAGCTGAAGGCCGATCCCGACGTCGCCGCGGCGCTTAGCCCCGAAGAGATCGAGGAGAAGTTCGATCTGGGCTACCACACCAAGCACGTCGACACGATCTTCCGCCGCGTCTTCGGCGAGGCCTGAGCGCGGCGCCGGCGCGCCTCAGCGCCGGCCCCCGCCCTGCGACAGCGCCCGCGCCGCCAGCCAGGCCGCGGGCACGGCCGCCAGCCCCCCCAACGCCGCCGCCATGGGCAGCGACAGCACGCGGCCCGCATCGGGGATCACCAGCCAGACCACCGCGCCGACGCCCGCCAGCGTCGGCGCGATCAGGCCCAGCGCCATGCGAAACAGCGCAAGCATGGGCGCTCTCCGTTCCTGCGGCCCGCGGCGGGCGCGGGCCGATGGGCGCCTTGGCGGGCGCTCAGGCCTCGCTCATCACCTGCGCCTTGGCCTCGGCCAGAAGCTCGGCCATCTTGGCGCGCAGATCGTCTGTCGGCAGGCCCTTGGCCTCGAGGTCGGCGGCCACCTTGCGGTAGACGTCCTCGTCCCCCGCCTCCTCGAGATCGGCGATCACCACCGACTTGGCGTATTCCTCGGCCTCTTCGCCGCGCAGGCCCATCTTCTCGGCGGCCCACAGGCCCAGCAGGCGGTCGCGCCGCGCCATGGCCTTGAACTGCATCTCGGCGTCGTGGGCGAACTTCTTCTCGAAGGCCTGCTCGCGTTCGTCGAAGGTGGTCATCTCGTCCTCCGCTTGGGGATCCAACTGCCATGACATTTAGGCGCTGCGGCGACCCAAGTATAGAGGCGCGCGCGCGAATCCTTGCGGCCCGCCCCGCTTGCGCCTATAGAGCGGCTTCCCGGCGCGCGAAGCCCATTCGCGCGCCTTGCGGCATTTCTCCGGAGGCCCCGAACATGGCGCGGCGCAGACTGGTCTATGAAGGCAAGGCGAAGATCCTCTACGAAGGCCCCGAGCCGGGCACCCTGATCCAGCACTTCAAGGACGACGCCACCGCCTTCAACGCCGAGAAGCGGGACGTGATCGAGGGCAAGGGGGTGCTGAACAACCGCATCTCCGAACACATCATGAGCGGTCTGAACTCGATCGGCGTGCCCACGCACTTCATCAAGCGCCTGAACATGCGCGAGCAGCTGGTGCGCGCGTGCGAGATCATCCCCCTCGAGGTGGTGGTGCGCAACGTCGCCGCCGGTTCGCTCTCCAAGCGCCTGGGCATCGAGGAGGGAACCGCCCTGCCCCGCCCGATCATCGAGTTCTACTACAAGGACGACAAGCTGGGCGACCCGATGGTCACCGAAGAGCACATCCTGGCCTTCAACTGGGCCAGCCAGCAGGATGTGGACGACATCATCGCCCTGGCGCTGCGGGTGAACGACTTCCTGGCCGGCATGATGCTGGGCGTGGGCATCCGGCTGGTCGACTTCAAGATCGAGTGCGGCCGCATCTACGAGGGCGACTTCCAGCGCATCGTCGTCGCCGACGAGATCAGCCCCGACAGCTGCCGGCTGTGGGATCTGCGCACCGGGCGCAAGCTGGACAAGGACGTGTTCCGCCGCGATCTGGGCAGCCTGACCGACGCCTACGCCGAGGTCGCCTCGCGCCTGGGGATCATGCCGCGCGGCGGCAGCGGCAAGACGGGTCCCCAGCTGGTGCATTGAAGCGGGGCGGGCGCGCCTTGGCGCTCGCCATTGGCGGCGCGATGGCGTAAAGCCTCGGCGAACAGGGACGACCGCCGCCGACTCGGCGGCCCAGACGGAGGCGAGACCATGCGCGCACGCGTCCACATCACCCTCAAGAGCGGCGTTCTCGACCCGCAGGGCGAGGCCATCCGTCACGCGCTGGGCGCGCTGGGCTTCGACGGGGTCGAGCGCGTGCGCCAGGGCAAGGTCATCGAGCTGGAGCTGGCCGACGCCGACCCCGAGGCCGCCCGCGCCCGCGTGCGCGAGATGTGCGAGAAGCTGCTCGCCAACACGGTCATCGAGAACTACCAGATCGAGATCCTCTGACGGCGCGGCGCCCGAACGGGCCGCGCGGGCGGGGCGCGACAGGAGAGCACGGCATGAAATCGGCGGTGATCGTCTTTCCGGGATCGAACTGCGATCGCGACATGGCCGTGGCGCTCGAGCGCGCGACGGGTCGCCGGCCGGCCATGGTCTGGCACAAGGACGCCGCGCTGCCGCCGGGGCTTGACCTGGTGGCGCTGCCGGGCGGGTTCTCGTTCGGCGACTATCTGCGCTGCGGCGCCATCGCGGCGCGCTCGCCCATCATGCGCGCCGTGGCCGATTTCGCCGCCCGCGGCGGGCATGTGCTGGGGGTGTGCAACGGCTTCCAGGTGCTGATCGAGGCCGGGCTGCTGCCCGGCGCGCTGATGCGCAACGCGGGGCTGAAATTCGTGTGCCTCGACGTCGCGCTGAACGTCGTCACCGCCGACAGCCCCTTCACCCGCGGCTACGAGGCCGGGGCGCGCATCGTCATCCCCGTCGCCCATCACGACGGCTGCTACGTCGCGCCGCCCGAGACGCTGGCGCGCCTGCGCGACGAGGACCGCATCGCCTTCGCCTACGCGCCGGGCGACAATCCCAACGGCTCGGCCGAGGACATCGCCGGCATCCTGTCGGCCAACCGCCGCACCCTGGGCATGATGCCGCATCCCGAGCGCGCCAACGACCCGCTTCTGGGCGGAACCGACGGCGCGGCGCTGTTCGAGGGGTTGGCCGGCGCCCTCATGGACGCCTGAGCCGGCCCAGGCCCGCCCCGCTCCGAACCGCCCAGAACCGCCCCGCTCAAACAAGCTCCGCTCAGAACCGACCCGCGAGGAACCGCCCGGGGCCGAACCAGGGCCGCTGCGCCGCCTTCGCCCCGGGGCCCGCCCGCGCCCGCCGCCGCGCGCATGGGCGCGAAGCCACGTCCCTGGCAGGCGGCGCGGAGCGGGGGCCTCGGGCCTGCCCGCGCTGCATTTTCGGGCCGCGGAGACGCGGAGAAGACGCGGAGCGGGCCGGCGCCTCGCGCGACCTCGCCCGCGCCGCCGCGCGCCGCCGGACGATGCGCGCGGCGCCGCGTCCGGGGCCGCCGGGCCACCCTGGAAACCGGCCCGCGCCGGGATCGGGACGATGCCCTGCGCCGATGCGCGCGCCGGGAACGCGGCGCCGGCCCAGTCCCGCACGCCGCCTGGGCGCGTCCCTTTCGCGGGGCGTTGCGCCATCCGCCCCCGGCGCGGCGCCCGCTCGGGCGAAGGCGGCCCCTTCGGCCCGACCGCGCGCGGCGCAAGTCCCGCCCGCGCGCGCCCTTCAGCGCCCGCGCGCCAGTCGCCGCAGGCCCGCGCCGGCGCCGTTCGTCAACGCCACCCCCGCGCAGGCCAGGATCACCGACGCCCACGAAGCCGGCGCCACCCGTTCGCCCAGCAACAGCCACCCCCCCACCGCCGCAAGCGCCGGCACCAGCGAGGTCAGCGACGAGGTGCGCGCCGCCCCCAGCGCCCGCACCGCCAGGCCGAACCCCGCCACCGCGCCCACGCCCGACAGCACGCCCTGCACCAGGACCATCAGCGCCAGCTGCCCGGCCTCGAGCCGCCCCAGCCCCACGCCCTGCGCCGCGGCGGCGGCCAGCAGGAAAGGCGCGCTCCACAGGCTGACATAGGCCGTGGCCTCGAGCCCCGACAGCCGCGTGCGCCGAAAGGCGATGGTGAAGGCCGCCCAGCCCGCCGCCGCGGCCAGCAGAAAGGGCGCGCCGGCGAAGAACCCCGCATCGCCGCGCAGCGCCGCCGGCCCCACGATCAGCGCCCCCGCCGCAAGGATCAGCGCCAGGCCAAGCGCGCGCTCGGGCGCGATGGCCCGCCCCTCGGCGAAACGGTCCCAGGCGGCGACGAAAAGCGGCAGCGTGGCCGGCACCATCGGGCCGAACAGCGCCGCGGGCACGGTCTCGAGCCCCTTCGCCGTCAGCAGCACGAACGGACCGCCCCAGCCGATCGTCATCACGGCAAGGGGCCAGAAGCGCTCGCCCGCCGGCAGCAGGCCCCGCCGCAGCCAGATCGGCGCCAGCAGCAGCGCCGGCACGCCATAGCGCACCAGCGCGATGTCCAGCGGCGCCGAGCCGCGCACCTGCTGGCGCGTGGCCACGATCCATCCCGCCCAGACCAGCACCGCGAAGGCCGCGGCGGCGTAGCCGACGGCCATGCGCGCGGGCGCGGGAGCCTCTTCGTCCATGGCGCTCCTCCACAGCGCGCTTTTCTCCGACGCCGCGCTCGGCTAGAAGCGGGCCGAGCAACGACGAGGCCACCATGTCCGCATCCGCCGCCACCCCGCAAGAGCCCACGGTCACCCAGGCGCTGGCCGCCGATCACGGCCTCAAGCCCGACGAGTATCAGCGCATCCTCGACCTTCTGGGCCGCACGCCGACCTTCACCGAGCTGGGCATCTTTTCGGCCATGTGGAACGAGCACTGCTCGTACAAGTCGTCGAAGAAATGGCTGCGCACCCTGCCCACCGAGGGCCCGCAGGTCATCTGCGGCCCGGGCGAGAACGCCGGCGTGGTGGACATCGGCGACGGCCAGGCCGTGGTCTTCAAGATGGAGAGCCACAACCACCCCTCCTACATCGAGCCCTACCAGGGCGCGGCGACGGGCGTGGGCGGCATCCTGCGCGACGTGTTCACCATGGGCGCGCGCCCCATCGCGGCGATGAACGCGCTCAGCTTCGGCGCGCCCGACCACCCCAAGACCGCCCATCTGGTGCGCGGCGTGGTCGAGGGAATCGGCGGCTACGGCAACTGCTTCGGCGTGCCCAACATCGGCGGCGAGGTGCGCTTCCACCGCTCCTACAACGGCAACTGCTTGGTCAACGCCTTCGCCGCCGGGCTGGCGCAGGCCGACCGCATCTTCTACTCGGCCGCCTCGGGGGTGGGCATGCCGGTGGTGTATCTGGGCGCCAAGACGGGCCGCGACGGGGTCGGCGGGGCGACCATGGCCTCGGCCGAGTTCGACGACTCGATCGAGGAGAAGCGCCCCACCGTCCAGGTCGGCGACCCCTTCACCGAAAAGCGCCTGCTCGAGGCGTGCCTCGAGCTGATGGCCTCGGGGGCGGTGATCTCGATCCAGGACATGGGCGCGGCGGGGCTGACCTGCTCGGCCGTCGAGATGGGCGACAAGGGCGATCTGGGCGTGCGCCTCGATCTCGAGAAGGTCCCCTGCCGCGAAGAGGGCATGACCGCCTACGAGATGATGCTGTCCGAATCGCAAGAGCGCATGCTCATGGTCCTGCGTCCCGAGAAGGAGGCCGAGGCCCGCGCCATCTTCGAGAAGTGGGACCTGGACTTCGCCGTGGTCGGCGAGACCATCGCCGAGGACCGCTTCCTGGTCATGCTGAACGGCGAGGTGAAGGCCGATCTGCCGCTCAAGGCGCTGTCGGGCGAGGCGCCCGAATACGACCGCCCCTGGGTTCCGACGCCGCCCGCCGCGCCGCTGGGCGAGGTTCCGCAGATGGACCCGGCCGAGGCGCTGACGCGGCTGATGGGCGGGCCGAACGGCTGCTCGCGCCGCTGGGTGTGGGAGCAATACGACCACATGGTGCTGGCCGACACGGTGGTGCGCCCGGGCTCGGACGCGGGCGTGGTGCGCGTGCACGGAACGCGCAAGGGGCTGGCCTTCGCCGCCGACGTGACCCCGCGCTACTGCGTCGCCGATCCGGTCGAGGGCGGCCGCCAGGCGGTGGCCGAGGCCTTCCGCAACCTGTGCGCCACCGGCGCGCGGCCGCTGGCGGCCACTGACAACCTGAATTTGGGCACCCCCGAGAAGCCCGAGATCATGGGCCAGCTGGTCGGCTGCATAGAGGGCATCGGCGAGGCGTGCCGGGCGCTGGACATGCCGATCGTGTCGGGCAACGTCTCGCTCTACAACGAGACCGACGGCCAGGCGATCCTGCCCACGCCGACCATCGGCGCGGTCGGGCTGCTCGAGGACGTGGCGCGCGCCATCCGCATGGCGCCCGCCGCGGGCGACGCGCTGGTCCTGATCGGCGAGACGCGCGGCCATCTGGGTCGCTCGGCCTATCTGGCCGAACTGTTCGGCCGCGAAGAGGGCCCGCCGCCGCCCGTCGATCTGGCCGCCGAGCGGCGCGCCGGCGAGCTGGTGCGCGCCCTGGGCGCCGAGGGGCTGGCGCGCGCGGCCCATGACCTGTCCGACGGCGGGCTGGCCGTGGCCGCGGCCGAGATGGCGCTGGCCGCGGGCGTGGGCGCGACGCTCGACGGCCCGCCCGAGGGCATGACCCCCGCCGCCTGGTTCTTCGGCGAGGACCAGGCCCGCTACCTGGTTTCCTGCGCGCCCGAGGCGCTCGAGCCGCTGCTGGCGCGCGCAAGGGCCGCCGGCGTTCCCGCGCGGCGCGTCGGCGCGGCCGGCGGCGACGCCGTGGCGCTGGGCGGCGCGCGCGTCTCGCTGGCCGACCTGCGCGCCGCGCATGAGGGCGGCTTCGCCCGCATCGTGTCGGAGGCCTGACGCCCGCCGCGCCCGCATCTTGCCGCGCGGGGCCGGGCGGTCTACATCCGAAGCGACCAACCTGATGAAGGAGTGCGGCCATGGCCATGGAAGCGGCCGAGATCGAACGGCTGATCAAGGAAGCCTTCCCCGACGCGCAGGTCGAGATCGTGGACCTGGCCGGCGACGGCGACCACTACGCGGCCACCGTCGTGTCCGAAGCGTTCCGCGGCCTCAACCGCGTGCAACAGCAACGCGCGGTCTACGCCGCGCTCAAGGGCCGGATGGGCGGCGAGCTTCACGCCCTGGCTCTGACCACCCGCGCCCCCGACTGAGGAAGAAAAGACATGACCAATCCAGCGCATGACGCGATCAAGGCCGAGATCGAGAACAACGACGTCGTGCTGTTCATGAAGGGCACCGCCTCGATGCCGCAATGCGGGTTCTCGTCCCGCGTGGCGGGCGTGCTGACCTATATGGGCGTTCCGTTCAAGGACGTGAACGTTCTGGCCGACGAGTCCCTGCGCCAGGGCATCAAGGAATTCTCGGACTGGCCGACCATTCCCCAGCTTTACGTGAAGGGCGAGTTCATCGGCGGCTGCGACATCGTCACCGAGATGACCCTGTCCGGCGAGCTGGACAAGCTGTTCGAGGAAAAGGGCATTCCCTTCGACAAGGAAGCCGCCGACCGCATCCGCGAAGCCAACGCCTGACGACGGCGCCGGGCGGGGGCGCCGGGCGGGGACGCGGACCGCGGCCAAGCCCCCCGCCCCCAAGCCCCGCCCCCAAGCCCCGCCCAGCAGCGCCCCGAATCCGCGCCCGCCGGTCCCCGACCGCGCGGGCGCGTTCCGTGCGAAGAGCCGCCTTAGAAGAAAAGGCGTTCGAACAAGGTCGCGCCCGCGCCGCCGTCCCCCGCCCTTCAGCCCGCGCCATGGCGCCGACCGAACGCGGCCCTTGCGATCCCGCTCTCGGATTCGGCGGCGACGGGCCGCGCGGCATGGGTCAAGATCGGGGGATCAAGAGCGGGTTCGCGCGCCGCGCCGCTTCCGTTCCGGCCGGCTGTCCGCGGCGCGGCTGCGCTCGGGTCGCCTTGGGGCCCGCCGGTCTGGAGGGCTGCGCCCGGCCAGGCGCACCGCTGCACCGGGGCCCCCGTCGTCCCCCGTCGCCCCCCGTCGCCTCGGCCTCCGGCGCCTCGGCCCCAGTCGCCCCGGCCCGGGCGCGCGGCGCCGCTTGCGCCATGCTCTCCCGCCCCGGCCCAGCCCTCGCGCCATCCGCGCCGCCTGGCGCGCCCGCTTCGGCCGGTCCGCGCCACGACCTTCGCGGCGCCCCGAGACGCCGGATGAAGCGGCTGCGGGCGTCACGGCCCGCTCGGCGGCAAGCCCCGCCTTCAGCTCTTGCCCGAATCGGACGGCTCGGGACCCAGAAGGTCAAGCTGCCCCGCATCGCGGCCATCGGCGGGCGCGGGCGCAGGGGCGGCTTGTTCGCCGGCGCTCGATCCGGCCGAAGCGGGGCGTTCGGGCGCCTCCTGGCCCGCGGCGCCCGCGGCTGCGCCGTGCTTCGCGCCGTGTTCCTTCGCGCCGTGTTCCTTCGCGCCGTGTTCCGCAGCGCCGCCCATTGCGCCGGGCGCTTCGGCCGCGTCCGCCTCGGCGTCGTCGGCGGCATCGGCCGCGCCGCCCGGCTCCGCATCCTGCCCGGCCGGATCGACGTCGTCGCCGAGATCGTCCTGCGCGTCGTCATCATCCTGCGCGTCGCCGAGGCCGGCGCGCAGCTCGGCCGACAGGGCGACGACCTTGCGCGTCGCCTCGTCCAGCGCGCGCACCGCCTCCTCCTCGGCGGCTTCGAGACGGCGGATCCGCGCCTCGAGCGCCTCGGCCCGCAGCTCGGCCGCGGCAAGCCGGGCGGCGTCGGCGCCCGCGCCCTCGTCGCGCGCGGCGGCGGCCTCTTCCGCGTCGCGCAGCATGGCCAGCGCCTGCTCAAGCCTCTGCTCGAGCGCGCGGGCGCGCTCGTCGGCCTCGGCCAGCGCCTCTTCCAGCGCCTGCGCGCGCGCCTCGGCCTCGGCTTCGGCCATGGGGGCGGGCTCGGGGCGGCTTTCGCGTTCGGTCAACAGCTTGTCGGCCACCATCAGCCCCGCCATCAGCAGCACGCGCGCCTCGGCCAGCGGACCGAAGCGGGCGCGCAGGGCGTCGGCCTCTTCGGCCAGCAGGGCCGCCACGCGCGCCAGGCGCGGCTCTTCGCCGTCGGCGCAGGCGACGCGATAGACCCGCCCGCCGATCGTCAGATCCATGTCAGCCATGCACTCGTCCCCTCTGATGCCGCGGCGTCAGACCACCGCGCGCAGCTCGTTCAGCGCTTCCTCGATCATCGCCGCGTCCAGCTCGCGCGCGCGGCGCATGGCCTCGAGCTCGGCGCGAAGGCGCGCGCGCTCTTCCTCCAGCCGGGCGATGCGGTCCTCGAGCGCCTCGATGCGCGCCGCATCGGCCATGTGCGCCGCGGCCTCGAGGTCGCTGAGCGCCGCGGCGAAGGCGCGCCGCGCCGCGGTCAGGCGCGCGCCGGCGGGGGCGTTTCGCGCGGCTTCGTCGTTCATTCCTGCCTCCGTTCGCGTCTGCGGCCGGCGCCGCGCGGGCGGCGGCGCGGCCGAATCACCCGGGAGCCCGCTTGTCCGAACCTAGCATCAGGACGCGAATCATTTCGAGAGTCGGCGTGCGCGCGCCGCGCAAGTCCCCGCCGCGCCACGATCCGCGCCGCGCGCCGCCCCCCGGCTTGACCCCGCCCCGCCCCGCAAGCATTGTGCGCCCCGATCCGCCGGGCCCGCCGCATGGCCCCGCGCCGCCCAGCCCCACACGCGCCCCGCCCCCGACGGGCGCCATTCGCAGGAAGACCGACGCCGTGGACATTTCCGAACTTCGCGCCAAGCACCCCGATCACTGGATGAAGGCCGCCGCGCTGCGCATGCTGGCCGTGGACGCGGTGCAGGCCGCCAATTCCGGCCATCCCGGCATGCCCATGGGCATGGCCGACGTGGCGACCGTGCTGTTCGAGCGGCACCTGAAATTCCACGGGCCCTCGCCCGACTGGCCCGACCGCGACCGCTTCGTGCTGTCGGCCGGGCACGGCTCGATGCTGCTTTACGCGCTGCTGCACCTGACGGGCGCGCCCGGCATGACGATGGACGAGCTGCGCCGCTTCCGCCAGCTGGGCGCGAAGACGGCGGGCCACCCGGAATACGGCCACGCCCCGGGCGTCGAGACCACCACCGGCCCGCTCGGCCAGGGCCTGGCGACCGCCGTGGGCATGGCGATGGCCGAGCAGTCGATGCAGGCGCGCTTCGGCAAGAAGGCGGTGGATCACCGCACCTGGGTGATCGCCGGCGACGGCTGCCTGATGGAGGGAATCAGCCAGGAGGCGATCGGCCTGGCCGGCCGCCAGCGGCTGAACAAGCTGATCGTGCTGTGGGACGACAACGGCATCTCGATCGACGGCGCCGTCTCGCTGGCCGACGTCACCGACCAGAAGGCGCGCTTCGCCGCCTCGGGCTGGACGGTGCTCGAATGCGACGGCCATGATCCCGACGACATCGACCGCGCCCTGACGGCCGCGCGCGGCGCCGACGCGCCGGTTCTGGTCGCCTGCCGCACGCATATCGGCTTCGGCTCGCCCGCCAAGCAGGACAGCGCCGCGGCCCATGGCGCGCCGCTGGGCGCCGACGAGATCGCCCGCCTGCGCGAGATCTACGGCTGGCCCTACCCGCCCTTCGAGATCCCGGCCGAGGTCGCCGCCGCCTGGAAGGCGATCGGCGAGCGCGGCGCGGCCGAGAAGGCCGCCTGGGAAGAGCGCATGGCCCGCCTGTCGCCCGCGCGCCAGGCCGAGTTCGCGCGCGTGATCGCCGGCGAGCCGCCCAAGAAGCTGTCCGCCGCCATCCGCCGCCTCAAGAAGCAGATCTCGGAAACCCGGCCCAAGGTGGCCACGCGCAAGGCTTCCGAGAACGCGCTGGCGGTCATCAACCCGGTCATGCCCGAGACGATCGGCGGCTCGGCGGATCTGACCGGCTCGAACAACACCCGCACGCCGGATCTCGAACCCTTCACCCCCGAGAACCGCAAGGGCCGCTACGTGTTCTACGGCATTCGCGAGCACGGCATGGCCGCGGCCATGAACGGCCTGGCTCTGCATGGGGGCTGCGCGCCCTATGGCGGCACCTTCCTGGTGTTCTCGGACTATGCGCGCGGCGCGATGCGGCTGTCGGCGCTGATGGGCGTGCGCACGGTCTACGTCATGACCCATGACAGCATCGGCCTTGGCGAGGACGGCCCCACCCACCAGCCCGTCGAGCACCTGGCCATGCTGCGCGCCACGCCCAACATGAACGTCTTCCGCCCCGCCGACGGCGTCGAGACGGCCGAGGCGTGGGAGCTGGCGCTCATGGCCCGCTCGACGCCCTCGGTGCTGGCGCTGAGCCGGCAGAACCTGCCCACGGTGCGCACCCGCCACACCAACCGCAACCTGACCGCGCAGGGCGCCTATGTGCTGGCCGAGGCCGACCACAAGCGCCGCGCCATCATCCTGGCCACGGGCTCGGAGGTCGAGATCGCCCTTGCCGCGCGCGAGCTGCTCGAGGCCGACGGCATCGGCGCGCGCGTGGTCTCGATGCCGTGCTGGGAGCTGTTCTCCGCCCAGGACGAGGCCTATCGGCGCAAGGTGCTGCCCGCCGGCCCCGTGCGCGTCGCGGTCGAGGCCGCCAGCCCCTTCGGCTGGGACCGCTGGCTGTGCGGCGAGCGCGGCTCCGAGAAGAAGGCCGCCTTCGTCGGGATGGAGGGCTTCGGCGCCTCGGCTCCGGCGCCCGACCTCTACCGCCATTTCGGCATCACCGCCGAGGCCGTGGCGCAAAAGGTCCGCGACCTGCTCTGAAGGCGCGGCCGCGCGGCGGCGTGGGACCGGATCCGCGCTTGCGGGCGACCGCGCCTGCGCCCGCCGGGGGCGGGCGGGGCGGCCGGGCAGGACGGCGGCCGCGCCGGCCCGGGGCGGGTCGCCATCCCATGCCCGCGCGGCCCCCGCAGGGCTCTCGAACGCACCGGCCGCGGTCGATGCGCGGCGCGTCCCGCCGGGGCGCGCCGCGCAGCAGCGCGCGCGTCGCGCCCGGCCGGCCCGCTCCGCGGCGCGCCCATGCGCGCCCCCTCGCCCCCGACGCCGCGCGACGTCCCTCGCGCCGACCCGCCGCGTCTTCCCGTCCGGCGCGCGCGCCATCGCGCCGCGCCTCGCGCGGGGGGCGGGGGCGGGCGGCGGCATTTCGCGGCTTCCGCAGCGCCCGGCCCTTGGCTATAAGCGCGGCGAACCCCAAGCCCGCCGCACCGGCCGGGCGTTGAAACTCTGGAGGAGTGCAGCATGACGGTGAAGGTCGCCATCAACGGTTTCGGGCGCATCGGGCGCAACGTTCTGCGCGCCATCGTCGAGTCGGGCCGGACCGACATCGAGGTGGTCGCCATCAACGATCTCGGCCCGGTCGAGACGAACGCCCACCTGCTGCGCTATGACAGCGTCCACGGCCGCTTTCCCGCCGAGGTGAAGGTGGTCGGCGACTCGATCGACGTCGGCCGCGGCCCGATCAAGGTCACCGCCATCCGCAACCCCGAGGAGCTGCCCTGGGAAGGCGTCGACGTGGCCATGGAGTGCACCGGCATCTTCACCGCCCGCGAGAAGGCCGCCCTGCACCTCAAGAACGGCGCCAGGCGCGTGCTGGTCTCGGCGCCGGCCTCGGGCGCGGACAAGACCATCGTCTACGGCGTGAACCACGACGCGCTGACCGCCGACGACCTGGTGGTCTCGAACGCCTCGTGCACCACCAACTGCCTCGCCCCGGTCGCCTATGTGCTGAACAAGGCCATCGGCATCGAGCGCGGCTTCATGACCACCATCCACAGCTACACCGGCGACCAGCCCACGCTGGACACCATGCACAAGGACCTTTACCGCGCCCGCGCCGCGGCGATGTCCATGATCCCGACCTCGACCGGCGCCGCCAAGGCCGTGGGCCTGGTGCTGCCCGAGCTGAACGGCAAGCTGGACGGCGTCGCCATCCGCGTGCCCACGCCCAACGTCTCGGTGGTGGACCTGACCTTCGTCGCCGCGCGCCCGACCTCGGCCGAAGAGATCAACGCCGCCATCCGCGAGGCCGCCGAGGGCGAGCTGAAGGGGATCCTGGGCTACACGGACGAGAAGCTGGTCAGCGTCGACTTCAACCACGATCCGCGCTCGTCGGTGTTCCACATGGACCAGACCAAGGTGATGGACGGCACGATGTGCCGCATCCTCAGCTGGTATGACAACGAATGGGGCTTCTCGAACCGCATGAGCGACACCGCCGTCGCCATGGCGAAGTTCCTCTGATCCGAACCGGGGGGCGCGGCGACGCGCCCCCTTCGCATGACCGGCCCCCGCGGCGAACGACAAGGTGCAAGGATGACGTTCAAGACGCTCGATGACCTGGACCTGCGCGGCAAGCGCGTGCTGATCCGCGTGGATCTGAACGTGCCCATGCAGGACGGCCGCGTCAGCGACGACACGCGCATCCGCGCCGTCCTGCCCACCATCCGCGAGGTGCTGGACAAGGGCGGCAAGCCCATTCTGCTGGCCCATTTCGGCCGCCCCAAGGGCAAGCCGAACCCGCAGATGTCGCTGGCGCCCGTCGCCCCCGCGCTCGAGGCGGCGCTGGGCGCGCCGGTGCGCTTCGCCGCCGACTGCGTCGGCCCCGTCGCCGCCCAGGCCGTGGCCGAACTGCCCGAAGGCGCGGTCCTGCTGCTCGAGAACCTGCGCTTTCACCCGGGCGAAGAGGCGAACGACCCCGCCTTCGCCGACGCGCTGGCCGCGCTGGGCGACGTCTATGTGAACGACGCCTTCTCGGCCGCGCACCGCGCCCACGCCTCGACCGAGGCGCTGGCGCGCCGCCTGCCCTGCGCCGCCGGGCGGCTGATGCAAAAGGAGCTCGAGGCGCTGGAAAAGGCGCTGGCCCGCCCCGAGCGCCCCGTCGCCGCCGTGGTCGGCGGCGCCAAGGTCTCGACCAAGCTCGACCTTCTGGGCAACCTCTCGGGCCGGGTCGAGCGGCTGGTCATCGGCGGCGGCATGGCCAACACCTTTCTCGCAGCGCAGGGGCTCGAGGTCGGCCGCTCGCTGTGCGAGCGCGACATGCTGGACACGGCGCGCGACATCATGCGCGAGGCCGCGGGCCGCGGCTGCGAGATCATCCTGCCGGTCGACGTGGTCGTGGCCGAAGAGTTCAAGGCCCACGCGCCCAGCCGCGTCGTCCCCGCCGAGGCCTGCCCCGCCGACGCCATGATCCTTGACGCCGGGCCGCAAAGCGTCGCGCGCATCTGCGCGGCCTTCGACGCCTCGCGCACGCTGGTGTGGAACGGCCCGCTCGGCGCGTTCGAGCTGCCGCCCTTCAACGCCGCCACCGACGCCGCCGCGCGCCACGCCGCCAGGCTGACGCGCGAGGGGCGGCTCTTGTCGGTCGCCGGCGGCGGCGACACGGTGGCGGCGCTGAACGCTTCGGGCGCGGCGCAGGATTTCTCCTACGTCTCGACCGCGGGCGGCGCCTTTCTCGAATGGCTCGAGGGCAAGACCCTGCCGGGCGTCGCCGCGCTCGAAGCCTGCTGAACCGCCGCGCCGCGACCGCCTGCGCGGCGGACGCGGCCCCCGCCTCGGCGCCGCGCGCGCCGGAACCATCGCGCCGCCGGCCCTTCGCCGCCGGCCATTTCAAGAGGGACAGACATGAAAGCGACGCGCACCGTCCAGAAGATCCTTTCCTATTACGAGGCCGACAATCCCGGCGTGAAGGGCGCCCTGTGCCGGATGCTCATGCACGGCAAGCTGGGCGGCACCGGCAAGATGATCATCCTGCCGGTGGACCAGGGCTTCGAGCACGGGCCCGCGCGCTCTTTCGCGCCCAACCCGGCGGCCTATGATCCGCACTATCACTTCCAGCTGGCCATCGATGCGGGGCTGAACGCCTATGCCGCGCCGCTGGGCATGCTCGAGGCCGGCGCCGACACCTTCGCCGGGCAGATCCCGATGATCCTCAAGGCCAACTCGGCCAACTCGCTGATCCCGGCCGAGGCCCCCAAGGACCAGGCGATCACCGCCTCGGTGGACGACGCGCTGCGGCTGGGCTGCTCGGCCATCGGCTTCACGATCTATCCCGGCTCGTCGGCCGGGCTCGAGATGTTCGAGGAGATCTCGGAGATGCGCGAGGAGGCCGCCGCCAAGGGGCTGGCGACCGTGATCTGGTCCTACCCCCGCGGCGAGGCGCTGAGCAAGGACGGCGAAACCGCCATCGACATCGCCGCCTATGCGGCGCAGATCGCGGCGCTGCTGGGCGCGCACATCATCAAGATCAAGCTCTCGACCGATCACCTCGAGCTGCCCGAGGCCAAGAAGGTCTACGAAGAGCAGAAGATCGACATCTCGACCCAGGCCGCGCGCGTGCGCCACTGCATGCAGGCCGCCTTCAACGGCCGCCGGATCGTGGTCTTCTCGGGCGGCGCGAAGAAGGGCGCCAGCTCGGTCTATGACGATGCGCGCGCCATCCGCGACGGCGGCGGCAACGGCTCGATCATCGGCCGCAACACCTTCCAGCGCCCGCGCGAAGAGGCGCTGAAGATGCTGTCGGACCTGATCGACATCTACAAGGGCAAGGCCTGAGCCGAACCCGCGGCGCCCCGGCGGGGGCGCCGCCGCGCCCTTGGCGAAGGCGCCCGGCGGTCAGCCGGGCGCGGCGGCGGTTTCGGCGGCCCCGCCCGCGCCATGGGGAGGGGCCAGATCCACGCCGCTGATCTGGGCGCGCGCGGCCAGCTCGGCCACGAATGCGCGCGCAGCCCGCGCCCAGGCGGCCTTCTCCATCGCCTCGAGGATGCGCCCGCGCGCGGCCTCATAAGGCAGCGGCGGCCCATCGGCCCGCGCCTCGAGCCGAATCACATGCCAACCATGACGGCTGAGCACCGGCTCGGCCGTGATCTCGCCCGGCGACATGCGCCGCAGCGCGGCTTCGAATTCGGGCGCGCAATCGCCCGGCCGCAGCTGGCCCAGCGCGCCGCCCGCCGCGCGCGAGGCGCAGTCGCTGCTTTCCTGGGCGATGCGGGCGAAGTCGCGCGGCCGGGCGCGGACGCGCTCGGCCAGCTCGCGGGCGCGGCGCAGCGCCGCCTCGCGCGCGGCGGCGTCGCGCGGGTCGCACTGCACGAGGATGTGCGAGACCTCCCACAAGGGCGGCGCGCGGAAGCGGCCCGGATCGCGCGCCCATTCGGCGCGCACGGCCGCCTCGTCGGGCGCGGGCGGGGCCACCGCCTCGTCCAGAAGAGCGCGGATCAGGGCCTCTTCCTCGGTCTCGAAGCGGCCGGGCGCGAGCTCGGCCGGGGCGGGGCGCAGACCCCTGCGCCGCGCCTCCTGCAAGAGCAGCGCGCGCACCGCCATGGCGCGCGCGGCCGCCCGCCACGCAAGGCCCGGCTTGCCGCGCGGGGCGGCGTGGTGCTGGGCCTCGGCCGCGACCTGCGCGGCGGGGATGCGCTGGCCGTTGACGACGACGTCGGGGAACAGGGGCGCGCTCATCGCCCCGCCCCCGCCCGCGCCCGCGCCTGCCGGCGCGTGCGCACGATCTGGTAGCCGCTGCGCAGCGCGAAGCGCACCGGCGCCGCCAGCCCCGACAGGATGTGCACCAGCCGCGTGAAGGGGAAGAGCAGGAAGATCGTCAGCCCCAGGAACAGGTGCAGCTTGAAGACCAGGGCGGCGTCGGCGATGTGGTCGGCCGCGGCGGCGTCGAAGGTGAAGATGCCCTGGGCCCAGGCCATGAAGCGCACCATCTCTTCGCCGTCCAGATGCTGGAGCGAGACGAAGATGGTCCCGATCCCCAGCACGAGCTGCGCCAGCAGCAGCGCCAGGATCAGCATGTCCATGACGCTCGAGGTGGCGCGGATGCGCGGATCGGTCCAGCGCCGGTGCATCAGCATGCCGCCCCCCGCCAGCGCCATGACGCCCGCCGCGCCGCCCGCGACCACGGCCAGAATCTGCTTGGCGCCGTGGCTGATCCCCAGCGCCTCGAACACGGCGATGGGCGTCAGAAGGCCGATCAGGTGGCCGAAGAAGATGACCAGCATGCCGACATGGAACAGGATCGAGCCCACGACCAGCTGGCGCCGGCGCAGAAGCTGCGACGACGAGCTTTTCCACGTGAACGGGTCGCGGTCATAGCGGGCGATCGAGCCCACGATCATGACCGTGAGGGCGATGTAGGGATAGATGCCGAAAAGGAAGTGATGCATCGTCTTTCTCCGTCACCGGGCCGCGCCGAGGGCGCGGGGTTTCTCGGGCGCGGCGGGATCGGTCGCCATGCGGGCCAGCATCTCGCGCGAGGCGGGGCAGCCGGCGTTGGGGTCGGGGCCGAAGCGCACCTCGGCCTCTTCCCACACCTCGTCCAGGGCCTTGAGGTCGTCGGAGTCGGTCTCGGGCTGCTCGAGCAGCTCGGCCAGCGCGTCGGGGGCGACGCGCGCGCCAGACAGCTCGACCAGCGCCGCGAAGGCCGCGGCCCACGGGCTTTCGCGCCGCTCGAGCCGCGTCTGCAGCGCCTTGAGGATATGCGCCGCGTCGGCGAGGATCTCGCGCGCCTCGGCGGCGGGGCGAAGCGACAGGAACTCGAGCAGCACCGGCAGGTGGTCGGGCAGCTCGGCCGTGACCGGCTCGAACCCGCCCGCGCGGTAGGTCTCGAGCAGCGAGACCATGGCGCCGCCGCGCGCGCGGCTTTCGCCATGGACATGCTCGAACAGGTTGAGCGAGAGCGTGCGCGTGCGGTCGAACAGCGCCACATAGGTTTCCTGCAGCGCGTAGATGTCCTCCTGCGCCAGCGCCTGCATCAGCGGGCGCAGCGCGCGCCGCGCCGCCGCGGTCAGCCGCGAGTCCGCGGCCAGGACCGCCGCGATCTCGGGCATGGCGCGCTGCAGCTCGGGGGTGGGGTAGCTGAGCGCAAGCGAAAGGGCCTTGAGCGTGCGGTCCATCACATGACCTCCGTGGGCATCTTGAGGGGACGACGCGAGCCGCCGAACAGGGACGCCTTCGACACGCCCCCCGAGCAGCCGTTCGTGTCGGTGAGGCCGCATCCGCCGCGCAGGTCGTAGGCGTCTTCGACCTGTTCGCGATGCGTGGTGGGAATGACGAAGCGGTCCTCGTAATCGGCCAGCGCCATGATGCGATACATGTCCTCGATCTGGGCGCGCGAAAGGCCGACGCGCTCGGCCAGGGATTCGTCGTTCACCCCCTCGACCGTGCGCGCGCGCATGTAGGCGCGCATGGCCAGCATGCGCTCGAGCGCAAGCGCCACCGGCGCCTCGTCGCCCGCCGTCAGCATGTTCGCCAGGTAGCGCAGCGGAATGCGCAGCGAACGCACGTCGGGCATGGCGCCGTCGCCGCCCAGCTCGCCCGCCGCGGCGCGGTTCTGGATGGGCGAGAGCGGCGGCACATACCAGACCATGGGCAGCGTGCGGTATTCGGGATGAAGCGGGAAGGCCACCTTCCACTCCATCGCCATCTTCCACACCGGGCTGTGCCTTGCGGCCTCGATCCAGTCCTCGGGGATGCCCTCGGCGCGGGCGGCGGCGATCACCTCGGGGTCGTTCGGATCGAGGAACACGCCCAGCTGCGCGTCGTAGAGCTCCTTCTCGGACGGGACCGCGGCGGCCTCGGCGGTGGCGTCGGCGTCATAGAGCATCACGCCGATGTAGCGGATGCGCCCGACGCAGGTCTCGGAGCACACCGTCGGGTTGCCCGACTCGATGCGCGGATAGCACAGGGTGCATTTCTCGGACTTGCCGGTGGCCCAGTTGTAATAGACCTTCTTGTAGGGGCAGCCCGAGACGCACATGCGCCAGCCGCGGCATTTCTCCTGGTCGATGAGGACGATGCCGTCCTCTTCGCGCTTGTAGATCGCGCCCGAGGGGCAGGACGCGGCGCAGGCGGGGTTCAGGCAGTGCTCGCACAGCCGCGGCAGATACATCATGAAGGTGTTTTCGTATTCGCCGTAGATCTGCTTCTGCACGCCCTCGAAGTTGTAGTCCTGGCTGCGCTTCTCGAACTCGCCGCCCAGGATCTCCTCCCAGTTGGGGCCCTTCTCGATCTTCTCGATGCGCTCGCCCGTGATGGCCGAGCGCGGGCGCGCGGTGGGGAAATGCTCCATCTCGGGGGCGGACTTGAGATGGTCGTAGTCGAAATCGAACGGCTCGTAATAGTCGTCGATCTCGGGCAGATCGGGGTTGGCGAACAGGTTCGCCAGGATCCGCCACTTGCCGCCCTGGCGCGGCCGCAGCCGCCCCGAGGCGGTGCGCACCCAGCCGCCGTTCCAGCGGTTCTGGTTCTCCCAGTCGGTGGGATAGCCGGTGCCGGGCTTGGTCTCGACGTTGTTGAACCAGGCGTATTCGACCCCCTCGCGGCTGGTCCAGACGTTCTTGCAGGTCACCGAGCAGGTGTGGCACCCGATGCACTTGTCCAGGTTCAGCACCATGCCGATTTGCGCGCGCACCTTCATTGGGCAGCCTCCTTCGAACCGATCGGGCGGTCGAGCCAGTCGACCTTGTCCATTCTCCTGACGACCACGAACTCATCCCGGTTGGCGCCGACGGTGCCGTAGTAGTTGAAGCCCCAGGACTGCTGCGCGTAGCCGCCGATCATGTGGGTGGGTTTGGGAACGGCGCGGGTGACCGAGTTGTGGATGCCCCCGCGCCGGCCGGTCCTTTGCGAGCCGGGCGTGTTCACGATCTTCTCCTGCGCGTGATACATGAAGGTCGTGCCCTCGCGGATCCGCTGCGAGACGACCGCCCGCGCCGTCAGCGCGCCGTTGGCGTTGTAGAGCTCGACCCAGTCGTTGTCGGCGATGCCGGCCTTGCGCGCGTCGGTCTCGGAGATCCAGATCACCGGCCCGCCGCGGTTGAGCGTGAGCATCAGCAGATTGTCCGAATAGGTCGAGTGGATGCCCCATTTCTGGTGCGGGGTGATGAAGTTCAGCACCAGCGCGTCGCCCGCCTCGCGCACCGCGTCGGTGACGGTCTTGAGATCGACCGGCGGGCGGTAGGACACGAAGCCCTCGCCGAAGGCGCGCATCCACAGATGGTCCTGATACAGCTGCTGGCGGCCGGTCAGCGTGCGCCAGGGGATCAGCTCGTGCACGTTGGTGTAGCCGGCGTTGTAGCAGACATGCTCGGATTCGAGCCCCGACCAGGTGGGCGAGGAGATGATCTTGCGCGGCTGCGCGGCGATGTCGCGGAAGCGGATCTTCTCCTCCTCCTTCGGGCGGGCCAGGTGGGTATGGTCGCGGCCCGTGTTCTCGGACAGCGCCGCCCAGGCCTTCACGGCGACATGGCCGTTCGTCTCGGGCGCCAGCATCAGAACCGCCTCGCAGGCGTCGATGTCGGTCTCGATCCTGGGCCGGCCCGCGGCCGGGCCCGTCTCCCATTCGCCGTTGAGCGCGCGCAGCGCCTCGACCTCTTCCTCGGTCTTCCAGCCGATGCCCTTGCCGCCGTTGCCCAGCTTGTCCAGCAGCGGGCCCAGCGCCACGAAGCGGTCGTAGACGGCGCCGTAGTCGCGCTCGACGGCGACGAAGTTGGGCGCCGTCTTGCCCGGGATCAGCGGGCATTCGCCCTTCTTCCAGTCGCGCACCTCGTCCTGCGCCAGCTCGGCCGGGGTGTCGTGCAGAAGCGGCACGGCGACCACGTCGGTCTCCTTGCCCAGGATCTCGGGCGCGACCTGCTGGAACTTGCGCGCGATGGACTTGAAGATCTCCCAGTCCGAGCGGCTCTCATAGGCCGGGTCCACCGCCGCCTGCAGCGGGTGGATGAAGGGGTGCATGTCCGAGGTGTTGAGGTCGTTCTTCTCGTACCACGAGGCGGTCGGCAGCACGATGTCGGCATAGACCGCGGTCGTGGACATGCGGAAGTCGATGCACACCAGAAGGTCCAGCTTGCCTTCGGGCGCCTTCTCGCGCCAGCGCGCCTCGACGGGCCGGTTCGCGGTTTCCGCGCCCAGGACCGAGTGATCGGCGCCCAGAAGGTGGCGCAGGAAATACTCGTGTCCCTTGCCCGACGAGCCCAGTAGGTTCGAGCGCCACACGAACAGGTTGCGCGGCCAGTTCTCGGGGGCGTCGGGGTCCTCGCAGGACATTTCGAGCTCGCCCGAGCTCAGCTTCTCGGCGACGTATTCGGCCGCCGTCTTGCCCGCCTCCCTGGCCGCGCGGCCGACCTCGAGCGGATTGGTCCGCAGCTGCGGCGCCGAGGGCAGCCAGCCCATGCGTTCGGCGCGGATGTTGAAGTCGATCAGGCTGGCGTTCCAGTCGCCCTCGGGCGCGGTGGGCGAAAGCAGCTCGTCCGCGCGCACGGTCTCGTAGCGCCACTGGTCGGTGTGGGCGTAGAAGGCGCTGGTCGAGTTCATCTGCCGCGGCGGCCGCCCCCAGTCCAGCGCGAAGGCCACGGGCAGCCAGCCGGTCTGCGGGCGCAGCTTCTCCTGCCCCACGTAATGCGCCCAGCCGCCGCCCGACTGGCCCACGCAACCGCACATCGCCAGCATGTTGATGACGGCGCGGTAGTTCATGTCCATGTGATACCAGTGGTTCATCGCCGCGCCGATGATGACCATGGACTTGCCGCGCGTCTTTTCGGCGTTCGAGGCGAATTCGCGCGCAACGTGAATGATCTTGTCGGCCGGAACGCCGGTGATCTTCTCGGCCCAGGCGGGGGTTCCGGGAACGTCCTCGTCATACGAGGCGGCGACCCACTCGCCCCCAAGCCCGCGGTCGAGGCCGTAATTGGCGCACAGAAGATCGAAGACCGTCGCCACCAGGGCCTCTTCGCCGTCGGCCAGGCGCACCCGCTTGACCGGCACGTTGCGCGTCAGCACGTCGGGGCGCTTGTCGCCGGTGGCGAAGAACTCGGTGGCCGCGCCGCCGAAATAGGGGAAGTCCACCCCGGCCACGTCGTCGCGGTCCTCGTCGAGGATGAAGGACATGACCGGCTCGACGGGCTTGCCGTCCGCCTGCTCCTCGAGGTTCCAGGCGCCCTTCTCGCCCCAGCGGAAGCCGATCGAGCCGTTGGGCGCCGCAAGGCCGCCCGACAGCCGGTCCCACACCAGCGTCTTCCATTCGGGGTTGTTCGTCTGGCCCAGCGCGCCGTCGATGTCGGCCGCGCGCAGGAAGCGGCCCGGCGTCAGGCGCCCGTCGCGCCTGTCAAGGCGCACCAGCATGGGCATGTCGGTGAAGCGGCGGCAGTATTCCTCGAAATACTCGGCCTGCCGGTCCAGGTGGAACTCGCGCAGGATGACGTGGCCGAAGGCCATGCCCAGCGCGGCGTCCGTGCCCTGCTTCACGTTCAGCCACACATCGCCGAACTTGGCCGCCTCGGAATAGTCGGGGCAGATGACGGCGGACTTGGCGCCGCGATAGCGCGCCTCGGTGTAGAAATGGGCGTCGGGCGTGCGCGTCTGCGGCACGTTCGAGCCCCACAGGATCAGATAGCCGGCGTTGTACCAGTCGGCCGACTCGGGCACGTCGGTCTGCTCGCCCCAGGTCATGGGGCTGGAGGGCGGCAGGTCGCAATACCAGTCGTAGAAGGACATGCACACGCCGCCCAGCAGCGACAGATAGCGCGAGCCCGCCGCGTAGCTGATCATCGACATGGCCGGGATGGGCGAGAAGCCGAAGATGCGGTCGGGGCCGTAGCGGCGCACGGTGTAGGCGTTGGCGGCGGCGACGATCTCGGTCGCCTCGTCCCAGCTGGCGCGCACGAAGCCGCCCTTGCCGCGGGCCTTGACGTAGTCGGCCCGCAGCAGCGGGTCCTCCTGGATCGCGGTCCAGGCCTCGATGGGGCTCTTGGTTTCGCGCAGGCGCCGCCAGGTCTTCATCAGCCGGCCGCGCACCAGCGGGTGCTTCACCCGGTTGGCCGAGTAGAGATACCAGCTGTAGGAGGCGCCGCGCGCGCAGCCGCGCGGCTCGTGATTGGGCAGGTCGGGGCGGGTGCGCGGATAGTCGGTCTGCTGCGTCTCCCAGGTGACGATGCCCGACTTGACGTAGATCTTCCAGCTGCACGAACCGGTGCAGTTCACGCCGTGGGTCGAGCGCACGATCTTGTCGTGCCGCCAGCGGTTTCTGTAGGTGTCCTCCCAGTCGCGGCTTTCGCGCGTGACCTGGCCATGACCGTCGGCGAAGGTCTCGACTGCCTTGGGTTCGAGGAAGTTCAGTCGGTCCAGAAGATGGCTCATCGGACGGCTCCGTTTGCTAGGGCGTTCGAGGGGCCGCGCGGCGCGGGCCGCGCGGCGTATCGGGCGGCTGCGCTCAGGGATTGGCGACGTAGGCGCCGCGGCGCAGGTAGAACCACCAGTTCAGCGCGATGCAGATCATGTAGAAGACGGCCAGCCCGTAGAGCGCGTTCTCGGGCGAGCCGGCCTTGATCTGCTCGCCGATCACCTGGGGGATGATGAAGGCGCCGTAGGCGGCCACCGCCGAGGTCCAGCCCAGCACGGGGCCGCGGCGCTCGCGCTCGAAGATCACGGCGATGGTGCGGAAGGTGGACCCGTTGCCGATGCCCGTGGCGGTGAACAGCGTCAGGAACAGCAGCATGAAGGGCAGGAAGTAGTCCTGCGGCGTGGCCGAGGCGTAGGCCAGGTTCAGCACCCACGCCACGCCGAGCGCCGAGATCACCATCACCACCGAGATGATCTGCGTCACCTTCGCGCCGCCGGCGCGGTCGGCCCAGATCCCGCCCACCGGCCGGATCAGCGCGCCGATGAACGGTCCCATCCACGCATACATCAGCGCCGAGGGACCGGCGGGGTTGACCGTGTCATGGGTCATGACGCCGTCGACCATGATGTGCTGGAAGCCGAACACCACCTTGATGGCCAGCGCGAAGGCGGCCGAGTAGCCGATGAACGAGCCGAAGGTCATGGTGTAGATGACCGTCATGGCCCAGGTGTGCTTGTCGCGGAAGATGCCGTATTGGCGCGACAGGCTGCGCCCGACCTCGCCGGGGATCATGCGCAGCGCCCCCACCGTCAGCGCGATGACGACGGGCAGCGCGATCCATTTCGAGACCATCAGCCCCGAGCCGCCGACATTCGCCGGCAGCATCAGCCACAGCCCGAAGGCGGCCGTCGCCAGGCCCACCGCCAGCATCCCGGTCAGCACCGCGAAGGCGACCGGCGGGGCGGGCGGCTCGGGGGTGACGTGCTCGTCGCGGATGTTGTTCATGCCCAGCCAGGTGGCGAAGGCCAGCGGAACCAGCGGGATCAGCCACACATAGCCGGCGTTCATGATCCAGGTCTCGGTCCCGGCGGGGATCTTGCCGATCAGCGTGCCCGAGGGCGCCTGCAGCGTCATCGGATGCGCGCCCAGCGCCGGCGCGAACAGCGCCGCGGTCATGGCCAGCGGCACCAGGATCTGCATCGTCGTGACGCCGAAATTGCCCAGCCCCGCATTCATGCCCAGCGCGTAGCCCTGGATGCGCTTGGGATAGAAGAAGCTGATGTTGGACATGGACGAGGCGAAGTTGCCGCCGCCGATGCCCGACAGAAGCGCAAGGATCTGGAACACCCACAGCGGCGTGTCCGGGTTCTGCAGCGCCAGACCCGCGCCGAAGGCCGGGATCATCAAGAGCGAGGTCGTCCAGAAGATCGTGTTGCGCCCGCCCGCAAGGCGGATGAAGAAGGTCTCGGGGATGCGCAGCGTGGCGCCCGACAGGCCGGCGATGGCCGACAGGGTGAACAGCTCGGCCTTGGTGAAGGGATAGCCAAGGTTGATCATCTGCACCGTGATCACGCCCCAGCACAGCCACACCGCGAAGGACACGAGCAGCGCGGGGATCGAGATCCACAGATTGCGGCGCGCAACCCCCTTGCCCCAGCTTTCCCACTGTTCCGGGTCCTCGGGGTTCCAGCCGACAAGATCCTTTGCCATGGTTGGTTTCCTTGTTCGTTCTTGCGAGGGGGCGGCGGGCGCGCCGGGCGCCCGCCGCATCGGGCCTCAGCCGCGGGCGCCGGCGCCGGGCTCGGCGGGAACGGGCGCCTCGGGCACGTCGGACAGGAAGGTCTCCTGCGCCAGGGCGGGATGGCGGGCGCGCTCCATGCGGCGGATGGCGACGTGCATCCACACCGTCGAGACGGCGACCAGCGCGAAGAGCAGCATGTAGGGCGCGGTCCAAACCCCCGTCAGGTCAAGCAGCGCGCCGAAGGCGATCGGCAGGAAGAAGCCCCCGAGGCCGCCGATCATGCCCACCAGGCCGCCGACCGCGCCCACATGGTTGGGGTAGTAGACGGGGATGTGCTTGTAGACCGCCGCCTTGCCCAGGCTCATCAGAAAGCCCAGGACCACGGTGATGGCCACGAAGACCTCGACGCTCAGCCCGAATTCGAAGGCGATCGGGCCGTGGATGCCGTCGATCACGTAGCGCGTGCGCGGATAGCTCATCACGAACAGGCAGGCCAGCGAGCCGATGAAGGTCAGATACATCACCGCCCGCGCGCCCCACTTGTCGGACATCCACCCGCCAAGCGCGCGAAAGACCGAGCCGGGCATCGAATAGAGCCCCGCGAAGACGCCCGCCGTGGTCAGCGGCAGCCCATAGGCGCCGACGTAGTAGCGCGGCAGGAAGCTGGCCAGCGCCACGAAGCCGCCGAAGACGAAGAAGTAGTAGGTCGCGAAGCGCCAGACCTGGATGTTCTTCAGCGGCGCCAGCTGCTGCGCCGTCGAGACCGGGCCAAGCCCCTGCGCCTTGCGCCGCTCGTGCTCGGGGTCGGTCTTGGCCAGGAGGTAGAACAGCACGGCCGTGATCGCCAGCGCGACCGCATAGACCCGCGCCGTGCCCTGCCAGCCCAGCGAGACCACCAGGAACGGCGCCACGAAGTTCGTCACCGCCGCGCCCACATTGCCCGCGCCGAAGATGCCCAGCGCGGTGCCCTGGCGCTCGCGCTCGTACCAGCGCGAGACATAGGCGACGCCGATGATGAACGAGCCGCCCGCAAGCCCCACGCCCAGCGCCGCCAGCAGGAACACCTCGTAGGTGTGCACGCTGGTCAGCAGCCACACGCACACGGCGGTGATCAGCATCTGCAGCGGGAACATGACGCGGCCGCCGAACTGCTCGGTCCACACGCCCAGAAAGATGCGGCTGATCGAGCCGGTCAGCACCGGCGTCGCCACCAGAAGGCCGAACTGGGTGTCGCTCAGCCCCAGCTCCTGCTTGATGCGCACGCCGATGATCGAAAAGATCGTCCACACGGCGAAACACACGGTGAAGGCGAAGGTGCTCAGCGCCAGCGCCCGGTTCTGATCGGCGCGCGTGACGCCCTCCAAGGCGTTCATGATCGTCCCTCCACGACGTTGACCGCGGCCCGAAAGCGGCCGCCTGGGGCCGGTTTTGCGGGGCCGCGTCGCGGCGGAGCTTGATCTGGATCAGGCCCGAGGGCGCGCGCCGACGAAATAAAGGTTTCGGCGCGAAACGGCAGGCGCGCCGTCGCGCCGGGTCAAGGCCCTGCGGCGAATTTGCCGCAGGCATGATTGACAAATGTCAAGCGATCTGCCACCACGGCCGCACATCGCCCCAGCAGGAGCCGGCGCCATGCCCGAGTCGCTTCACCCAGACGTGCGCGCCCTGCCGCTGTTCTCGCAGATCGCCGAGGACAGCTTTCAGACGCTCATGCGCGGCGCCTACGTCCAGAACTTCCCGCCCCATGTGGAGCTGATCGTCGAGGGCGAGACGAGCGACTTCCTGCACATCCTGCTGTCTGGAACGGTCGAGCTCTTCGCCCGCTGGAACCGGCGCGAGACGACCATGGCGCTGGTGCGGCCGGTCTCGACCTTCATCCTCGCCGCGACGGTCAAGGACGCGCCCTACCTGATGTCGGCGCGCACGGTCGACAAGTGCCGAATCGCCATGATCCCCAGCGAGGATGTGCGCGACGTGTTCGACCAGGACGCCGTCTTCGCGCGCGCCGTCGTGACCGAGCTGGCGCAGTGCTACCGCTCGGTGGTGCGGGCGCAAAAGGATCTGAAGCTGCGCAGCTCGCTCGAGCGGCTGGCGAACTTCCTGCTGCGCCGCCAGCGCGGCTGCGGCGGCGCGGCGGAATTCGAGCTGGGGATGGAAAAGCGCAAGCTGGCCCATCTTCTGGGCATGACGCCTGAGAATCTGAGCCGCGCCTTCCGCGCGCTGGCCCCATACGGCGTGCGCGTCGAGGGCGAGCGCATCGCCATCGACGACCAGCCCGCGCTCGAGCGCTTCGCCAAGCCCGATCCGCTGATCGACGCCCCCGACGCCTGAGACGCGCTCAGCCTTCCAGCGCCTTGTGGCTGCCGTCGCAGAAGGGCGGGCGCGAGGTGCGCTTGCAGGTGCAGAAGAACTTCGCGCCGTCGGCCTTCGCCTCCCACTTCACGGGCGCGAAGCCGGTTCCCTTGTGGCTGCCGTCGCAAAAGGGCTGGTTGCGCGACAGCCCGCAGGCGCACCAGAAATAGGTCTTTCCCGCCTTGACCTCGACGCTGACGGGCTCGCGCCCCGCGGCCTTGGGTTCCTGCATCGGCATCCTTCCTTCGCCTTGCGCCTTGCGCGGGGTCCTGCGCGCGGCATGTTGCCAAGCCGCGCGCCCCGCGCCATCCTGCCGACAAAACTTAACCGGGAGGAAAACATGCTCAAGACATTCCTTTGCGGCGCCGCGGCGGCGCTGGCGCTGGGCGGGGCGGCCATGGCCGAGCCCGCGCACAAGATGCGCATCTCGCTTCAGCTGCCGCTGACCAGCCATCTGGGCGAGAACCTGCTCCTGTTCGAGAAGGAGGTCGAGGCGCGCACCGGCGGCGCGGTGGATGTCGAGATCTACGACAGCGCGACCCTCTACAAGGACAAGGAGGTGCCGGCCGCCGTCGGCTCGGGCGCGATCGAGGCGGGCGTGGCCTCGTTGACGCGCTATGTGGGCGACGCGCCGGTGGTGGACGTGTTCTACATGCCCTTCCTCTTCAACAGCGAAGAGAAGGTGCGCGCCGCGGTGCCCAAGGGCTCGCCCGTGCGCACGATCATCGAGGAAGAGGTGGCCAGGACCGGCGGCCAGATCCTTTACTGGCAGGCCTATGGCGGCGCGATCATGCTGTCCAAGGGAACGCCCATCAAGCGGCCCGAGGATCTGAAGGGCAAGAAGGTGCGCGTCTTCGGCAAGACGCTGGGCGATTTCATCAAGGCGGCGGGCGGCGCGCCGACGCTGATCTCGGGCTCGGAGCAGTATCTGGCCTATCAGCGCGGCACGGTGGATGTGGGCATGACCGGCATCTCGGGCGTCAAGTCGCGCAAGCTGTGGGAGGTGATGGACACGGTCACCGTCACCAACCACGCCGACATCGAGTTCGTGGTGGTGGTCAACACCCAGTGGTGGAACGCCCTGCCCCCCGAGATCCAGGCCCGGATCCGCGAGGCCGCCGACGTGGCCGAGCGCACCGTGCGCGACCGCATGTCCCAGATCGAGGCCGACGCCTACGCCGCCGCGCGCGAGCACGGGATGAACATCGTCGAGCTGGACGAGGCCGACGTCGCCGCCTGGAAGGCGGTGGCCAAGCCGGTCTACGACGCCTTCCTGGCCGCCGCCGGCGAGGCGGGCGCCAAGGTGCTTGCGGCGGTCGGGCACGACGGCTGACCCGACGGCGCATCGCGCGGGCGGCGGCCGTCGCCCGCGTTCCCTTTCCGCTCGGAAGCTCTGCATGCAATTGATCGATCACGTCTCGCGCGGCGCGGCCGCGCTGGGGGCCTGGCTGATGGTCGCCGCGGGCGCGATGCTGACCTACGAGGTCGTGGCGCGCTACTTTTTCGTGCGCCCCACCATCTGGGCCGCCGAGCTGAGCCAGCTGTGCCTCATCTGGGGCTGCCTGATGGCGATGGCGGGCGTGCTGCGCGCGCGCCGCCACGTCACCGTCAACGCGCTGACCGACCTTCTGCCCCTGCCCGCGCAAAGGCTGTGCGCGGCGGCGGCGCTGGTCTGCGTGATCGCGTTCTCGGCGATCGTGGCGTGGTGGGGCTGGCAGATCTTTCACGACAGCTTCGTGCGCGGGCGCACGACGGGTTCGCTTCTGGATCTGCCGTCCTGGGTGGCCGAGCTGCCCGTGCCGCTGGGATTTGCGCTGCTGGCGCTGCAGGCGGCGGCCGATCTGGCGCGGCTGCCGCGCGATCCCGCCCCGGGTCTGGGGAGCGCGCAGGAATGACGGTTCTGCTCATCCTGGGCGCGCTTTTCGCCCTTTTGCTGATCGGCGTGCCCGTGGCCTTCGCGCTGGGCGGCGTCGGGCTGGGAATGCTGATCGCCGGCGGGCTGTCGCCCCTGATGGCGCCGCAGGCGATCCTTTCGACGCTGGACGGCTTCATCCTGCTGGCGGTGCCGCTGTTTCTTCTGATGTCGAACGTCCTGCTGCATGGCGGCGTGGGGCGCGACCTGTTCGCGGCGGTTCAGTCCTGGGTCGGGCACTGGCCCGGCGGGCTGGCGGTGGCCACCATCATCAGCTGCGCGATGTTCGCGGCGATCTCGGGCTCGTCCGTGGCCACGGCCGCCACCATCGGCACGGTCGCCATCCCCGAAATGCTGTCGCGCGGACATGACAGGCGCTTCGTCTACGGGCTGCTGGCGGCGGGCGGCACGCTGGGCATCCTGATTCCGCCCTCGATCCCGATGATCGTCTACGGCTTCGTCACCGAGCAGTCGGTGATCGCGCTGTTCCTGGGCGGCATCGGGCCGGGGCTGACGCTGGTGACGCTGTTCATCCTCTACGCCATGCTGCATGCGCGCATGACGTCCGGCGCGCGGCTCGAGCGCGCAAGCTGGGCCGAGCGGGCCGCCGCCACGCGGCGCGTGCTGCCGGCGCTGGCGCTGGCGGCGCTGATGGTCGGCGGGCTTTACGCCGGCGCCTTCACGCCCACCGAGGCGGCGGCCATCGGCTTCGCCGCGGCGCTGGCCATCACCACGCTGTGGTCGCGCTCGCTGAGCTGGTCGGGGTTCCTGGCGGCGGTGCGCGATTCGGCCGTCACCACCACCGCCATCCTGCTGATCGTCGCGGGGGCCAAGATCTTCGGCAAGGCCATCGCGCTCTACCGTCTGCCGCAAGAGATCTCGGCCCTGATCGCGGCCAACATCGACGGGCCGGCCATGTTCCTGCTGGCGGTCTCGGCGGTGCTGCTGCTGATGGGGCTGGTGTTCGAGGCGCTGTCGATGATCCTGATCATGACGCCGGTTCTGCTGCCGGCGGCGATGCGGCTGGGCTTCGATCCGGTGTGGTTCGGCATCTACATGGTGGTGATGGTGGAATGCGCGCTCATCACGCCGCCGGTGGGGCTGAACCTTTACGTCATCCAGTCGGTGGCGCGCGCGCGCCTGGCCGAAGTGGCGCGCGGCGTGCTGCCGTTCCTGGCGCTGATGCTGGCGACGGTGGCGATCATGCGCGCCGCGCCAGATCTGGTTCTCTACATCCCGTTCAAATGGTGATCCGATGAACAAGGCCGACCGGCTGCGCGCGCTGCTCGCGCAGGACACATGCCACCTCATGCCCTGCTGCTTCGACGCGCTGTCGGGCAAGCTGATCGCGCAGGAGGGATACGCGCTGACCTTCATGTCCGGCTTCGCCGCCTCGGCCAGCCGCATCGGCGCGCCCGATCTGGGGCTGATGAGCTACGCCGAGGTCCTCGACCAGGCCCGCAACATCGCCGAGGCCGTGGACATTCCGCTGATCGCCGACGGCGACACGGGCTACGGCAACGCGATGAACGTGCGCCGCACGGTGCGCGGCTTCGCGCGGGCGGGCTGCGCGGCGGTGATGATCGAGGACCAGCTGGCCCCCAAGCGCTGCGGCCACACGCCCGGCAAGGCCGTCGTGCCGCGCGACGAGGCCTTCGACCGCATCCGCGCCGCGGCCGACGCGCGCGCGGCGCTGCGCGACGAGGGGCTCGACATCCTGATCCTGGCGCGCACCGACGCGCGTCACGAGCACGGCCTTGACGAGGCCATCGCCCGCGCCGCGCGCTTCGCCGAGCTGGGCGCCGACATCCTGTTCGTCGAGGCGCCGCGCAGCGAAGAGGAAATGCGCCGCATCTGCGCCGAGCTGCCCGGCCCCAAGATGGCGAACATCGTCGAGGGCGGCCAGACCCCCGACCTGCCGCTCGCAACGCTGCGCGAGATCGGCTTCTCGATCGCGGCCTATCCGCTTTCGCTCATGGCGGCGGCGATGCAGGCCATGGTGACGACGCTGCGCGCCATGCGCGAGGATCGCCGCCCGGGGCTGATGGATTTCGCCGAGCTGCGCCGGCGCGTCGGCTTCGACGACTACTACCGCATCTCCGAGGCCTACGCCTCGTCCCGGCGCGGCTGAACGGGCGACGGGGGGCGCGCAAGGGACGCGCATGGGCGCCGCCGCAGGCGCGGCGGGCGCCTGCCCCCTCAGCCGGCGCAGCACGACAGCGAGGCCACGTCCCGCTCGAAGGTCTGCGCGGCCAGCTTCAGCCCCTCGGCCATCGTCAGGTAGGGGAAAATGGCGTCGCCCAGTTCGCGCGCCGTCATGCCCGCCCTGATCGCCATGGCCAGCGTCTGAATGACCTCGCCCGCCTCGGGCGCGGCGATCTGGCCGCCCAGCAGGCGCCCGTCCGCCGCATCGGCCACCAGCTTGATCGCGCCGCGCGCATCGCGGCCGACGGCGGCGCGCGGCACATGCTCGAGCGACAGCACGCTGACGCGCGCCTCGCGGCCCGCCGCGCGGGCCTCGGCCTCGGTCAGCCCGACCCCGGCGACCTGCGGATCCGAGAACACCACCCAGGGCACGGCGGAATCGTCGTAGCGAAGCGCCGCCAGCCCCAGCGCGTTGCTCGCCGCCACCTTGCCGCCATGGGCGGCCATGTAGACGAAGGGCTCGCGATCCGTCACGTCGCCGGCGGCGTAGACGCCGGGGCGCGTCGTGGCCATGTCGGGGCCGACGCGGATGGCGCCGCGCGCGTCGGTCTCGACGCCCAGCTCGGCCAGGCCCAGCCCTTCGACGTTGGGGACCCGCCCGGCGGCGACGACAAGGCGCCCGGCGCTCAGCTCGAGCCGCGCGCCGTCGCGCGCGCAGGTCAGCGTCACCCCCTCGGGGCCGCGCGATGCGCGCAGATAAGTCAGCCCCGTCTCGACGCGCAGCCCCTCGGCGCGCAAGGCGTCGGTCAGCGCGGCGGCGATCTCGGGCTCGGCGCCGGGCAGCAGGCGCGAGCGGGCGAGCAGCGTCGTCTCGACCCCCAGCCGCGCCGCCATCTGCGCCAGCTCGACGCCCACATAGCCGCCGCCCAGAACGATCAGGCTGCGCGGCTTGTCGTGCAGCATCAGAAGGCCGGTCGAGTCGAGCGCGCCGACCTCGGCCAGCCCTTCGATGTCGGGCATGCGCGGGCGCGAGCCGGTGGCCAGGATCACGCGCGGCGCGCGGAACACGCGCCCGCCCGCCTCGACGCCCTGCGCGCAGGGCCGCGCGGGGCCCAGCTCGAAATAGGCGATGCCCGGATGGCGTGGCAGCAGGTCGGCGTATTTGCGCCGGCGCATCTCGTCGACCAGCCGCGCCGTTCCCTCGACCAGCGCCGGCCAGTCGGCGACGGCCTTGCAGGGCGTCACGCCGGGAAAGCGGCCCGCATCGGCCGCGCCGCGCACCGCCGCGGCGGCGCGGATCATGGCCTTGGAGGGCACGCAGCCCACATTGACGCAGGTTCCGCCGATGGTCCCGTGCCCGAACAGGGCCACGCGCCGTCCCGCCTCGGCGGCGGCGATGGCGGCCGAGAAGCCGGCCGACCCCGCGCCGATGACCGCCAGATCGAACGCGTCGTCCCCCCGCGCGCAGCAATCGGCGCTCATCGTCCGCCCCCTTCCGGCGCCTTGCGCCGGCGCGCGCGAAGCAGCGCGTAGACCGTCAGCGCGACGAAGAAGGCCAATGCGGGCAACAGCACGTAGTCGAGCCAGCCAAGCGCCGCCGAAAGGCCCAGCGCCCCCAGCGCCACGACCAGAAGCGGCGTGAAGCAGCACAGCGCCGCCACGGCGGTTCCGACCGCGCCGACGGCCAGCAGCCTTCGATCCCTGTTCGTCCCTTGCGTCATCGCGTGATCCTTGCTTCGGGGCCGCCGGTCGGCCCGCAACCTTCCCGGCCATGTGCGCCACGCTACGCCCTGTAACCGCTACAGGCTCAAGCCCCGATGCGCATGCCGGGCGGTCACGAAAGCGCGAGAGGCGGCGGGCGCGGCGGCGGCCCGGGCGCGCGCCGCCGCCCTTGCAGGCAAGGGGCGCCGAAGACGGGGCGGTCAGGGGGCGGCGGTCAGGGGCCGGCGCAGGGGGCGCGCGCAGGGGCCGAGCCGCAGCGCCCGGCCCGCGCCGGCCTCAGCGCGCGCAGGCGCGGCAGCGCGTCAGCGCGGGATCAAGGGCCAGACGCTCTTCGCCGATGAACTCGCCGCACGAATCGCACCAGCCGTAATCCTCGGTCCCGATGCGCCGGATCGCGGCGTCGAGGGCGCGGATGCGCGCGCGCCGGCGGGCCTCCTGCGCGCGGGCCATGGCCTGCTGCTGCATGGCGTCCATGCGCGACAGGCGCCCCACGCTCTGCTGGTCCAGCTCGACGGGGCGGCGGTCGGCCTCGGTCGATTGCGAGGCCTGCGCAAGCGCCGCGCGCTCGGCCTGCAGGCGGGGCAGGAAGCGGCGCCGGAGCTCTTCGGGATCGGGTTCGGAGGCGGACATGCCCCTACCGCATCAAAAGGATCGGCGCCTTGCAAGAGCGGATCATCTCGGCCGTGGTCGAGCCCAGAAGCAGGCTGCGGATGCGGCTGTGGCCATAGGCGCCCATCACCACCAGATCGAAGCCGCGCTCTTCGACCAGCTTGCCCAGAACGGCTTCGGGCTGGCCGGGCAGCAGCTCGGCACGGGCCTTCAGCCCGGCATCGGCCAGCAGCGCCGCCGCGCCCTCGATCATCCGGCGCATGGAGGGCGCGTCGGCGCCGACATGGACCACATGCGCCTCGAGCCCCGCGAAGAGCGGATCGCGCGCCATGCGCTCGACCGCGGCCTCGGCCACGGCGCCGCCGTCATGGGCGACCAGCACCCGCGCGATGGGGCGGAAGGCGCGCGAGGCGACCAGGACCGGCCGACGGCTGGCGCGCGCCACGCGCTCGAGATTCGAGCCCAGATGGCCCTTGGCGAAATCGGCCGCCTCGCCGCGTTTGCCGATCACGATCATGCGCGCATGCGCCTCGGCGTCGGCCACCGCCTCGACCAGGTCGCCCTGCAGCAGCCGCGCGCTGGCGTCGGTCACGCCGTCGCGCGCCAGAATGGCCAGCGCGTCGTCCAGAATGGCGCGGCCGCGGCGGCTCATCAGCCGCGCCCGGCGGGCGTCCAGCTCGGCCAGCTCGGCAAGCAGCGCGCTGCGCGCGCCAAGGCGGATGGCGCCCGACAGATCGCGCCGCTCGGGCGCCTCGGGGCGCGGCAGCACATGCACCAGCTCGACCGCCAGGCCCGCACGCCGCGCCGTCCAGGCCGCATGATCGCAGACCGAGGCCGAGTAGATCGAACCGTCGACCAGCGCCACCAGCTTGCGCGGCGCGTCGGGGGCTTCGTGAGCGTCGGGAGCTTCGGACATGGGGGGCGCCTCCTTCCTCAGTGGACCGGCAGGGCGTCGAGCGCGCCGGGCTTGTCATGGATGGCCAGCTTGTCGACCAGGGTCTCGCTGGCTTCGTTCAGGCCGACGACCTCGACCTCGGCGCCCTCGCGCCGGAAGCGCAGGACGGCCATGTCCAGCGCCTGCACGCTGGAGATGTCCCAGATATGCGCGCGGCTCAGATCGATGACGACGCGGTCCAGAACCTCGCGGAAGTCGAAGGCGTTCATGAAATCCTCGACCGAGCCGTAGAACAGCTGCCCCTCGACGACGTAGGTGCGCTCGCGCCCGTCGCGCGACAGCTGCGAGCGCACGTTGAACAGCTGCGCGATCTTGCCCGCGAAGAAGATGCCCGACAAGAGCACGCCGGTCAGCACGCCGATGGCCAGGTTGTGGGTGAAGACCACCGTCGCGACCGTGGCGAGCATGACGATCGAGGACGAGCGCGGATGCGTGCGCAGCGCCTTGATCGACGACCACGAGAAGGTGCCGATCGACACCATGATCATGATCGCCACCAGCGCGGGCATGGGAATGCGCGCCACCCAGTCGCCCAGGAACACCACCAGCACCAGCAGCGCCAACCCCGCGACGAAGGTCGACAGCCGCCCGCGCCCGCCCGATTTGACGTTGATGATGGACTGGCCGATCATCGCGCAGCCGGCCATGCCGCCGATGAAGCCGGTGGCGGCGTTGGCCAGGCCCTGGCCGATGCACTCCTGATTGCGGTCCGAGCGCGTGTCGGTCAGCTCGTCGACGATGTTCTGCGTCATCATGCTCTCGAGCAGCCCCACCGCGGCCACCGCCAGCGAATAGGGGGCGATGATGCCCAGCGTCTCGAGCGTCGGCGGAATGTCCGGGATCAGGAACACCGGCAGCGTGTCGGGCAGCGCGCCCATGTCGCCGACGGTGCGCACGTCCCAGCCGAAGGCCATCGTCGCCGCCGTCAGCGCCACGATCGCCACCAGCGGCGAGGGCACGGCGCGCGTCAGCCGCGGGAACAGGTAGATGATCGCCAGCCCCGCCGCCGCCATCGGATAGGTCGGCCACGGCACGCGCGCCGGGTCCAGCTCGGGCAGCTGGGCGAGGAAGATGAGGATGGCCAGCGCGTTGACGAACCCCGTCATCACCGAGCGCGAGACATAGCGCATCACGAAGCCCAGCTTCAGCAGCCCCGCCGCGATCTGGATCAGCCCCGCCAGCACCGTCGCCGCCAGCAGGTATTGCAGCCCATGCTCGCGCACCAGCGTGACCATCAGCACCGCCGTCGCCGCCGTGGCGGCCGAGATCATGCCCGGCCGGCCGCCCACGAAGGCGATCAGCACCGCGATCGAGAAGCTGGCGTAAAGGCCGACCTTGGGATCCACCCCCGCGATGATCGAGAAGGCGATCGCCTCGGGGATCAGCGCCAGCGCCACCACCAGCCCGGCCATCAGATCGCCGCGCACGTTGCCGAACCACTCTTCGCGGTATCGTTCGATCGAGATCATGGAAAATTCCGTCCTTGACCGCTCGGCGCGCCGAGCGGAGCTGCTCATGCCATGTCCTTCGGGGGATGACCGGCGCCGCGGCCGCCTGCGCCGCCGGGCCCGTTCCTGTGGGCCCCGCGATACACGCCGCGCGCCCCCTTGCCAAGCGCGGCGCGCGCAAGGCGGCCTTGCGCGGGCCGCGAGGCGCGCCCGGGTGCTTCTCGACGGGCGCCGAACGGGACGCGGACGGGGCGCAAGCCGGCGCCGGTCGGAGAGACGGAGCGCAGGCGGCGAAGGCGGGGATCATCGGGCGCCGCGCCCATCGGGCCGGGCGCGGGGGCAAGCGACGCATGACGCCGCGCCGCCTGGCAAACGGGCCGACGATCGGACCGGCCGCCGGCACGGCGACGAGCCGTCGGCGCAGGGCGTCGAGGCGCGCGGCCCGAGCGGCGGCGAGGGCCCTGGCCGGCAGGCCGGGGGCGCGCGGCCCCGGCGGCGGCGTGGGCCTTGGCCGGTGGGCCGGGCGCGCGGCCCCCGCCGTGGCGGGGGCCTCAGCCGGCGGGCTGGGCGGCGCGCGGCGCCTCGGCGGCCGCGGCGCGCGCCGGCCCGGGGGCGACGCGCAGGCGCTCGACCTCCTGCGCCAGGGATTCGGCCAGCGCCGCCAGCTCGTCGGCGGCCGCGCCGCGATGGGCCTCGACGCGCAGCGCCGTCAACGCCGCCTGGTAGCGCGCGGCCAACAGCGCCGGATCCGCGTCCGGCGCCAGCTCGCCCATCGCGCGGGCGCGCTCGAAGGCGGCGGCGAATTCGGCGCGCATCTGCTCGAAATGCGTGCGCGCGCCGGCCGCCAGGCGCGATTCGTCCGGCGTGGCCTCGAGCATGGTCTTGACGATCATGCAGGCGCGCGCCTCGGCCCCGCCGGGGTTCTGGCGGGCATGGGCGCGCAGGTGATCGGCCAGCGCCGCCAGCATCGACCCCCCGCGCCCGAGCTGCGCGCGCAGCGCCTCGCGCGAGCGCCGGGCATAGCGGTCCAGACAGGCCAGGAACAGCGCCTCCTTGCTCTTGAAGGCGGCGTAGATGCTGCCGGGCTTCATGCCCAGCGCCGCCTCCAGATCCTTGAGCGAGGTGGCGTGATAGCCCTTGCGCCAGAAAAGCTCGGTCGCCGCGTCCAGCGCCTTGTCGCGGTCATATGGGGGGGCTCGTCTCATGCTGCGCATCATAGGACATGGCGCGGCCGCTGTCGCGGGGAAGAGATCACGTTTGAGTGATCGCTCAAATTGGCTATTGAGCGATCGCTCAAATGCGCCCATCTTCCGTCTCGCCGGCGCAAGGACCGGCGCAACCTCGAGGAGACCGAGAATGAACGTGACCGAACGCGGTTTCACCCAGCATGACGAGACCACCGCCCCCGAAGAGAGCAAGCCGCTGCTGGCGCGCTCGAAGGCGGCCTTCGGCTCGATCCCCGGCCTGCACGCCGTGATGGCCGAGGCGCCCGGCCTGCTCGAAGGCTATCAGAAGCTGCACGAGCTGTTCCTGAATTCGAGCTTCGACAAGGACGAGCTGACGGTCGTCTGGCAGACCGTGAACGTCGAGAATCAGTGCCATTACTGCGTGCCCGCCCACACCCTGATCGCCAAGGGCATGGGCGTCGACGACGCGCTGGTCGAGGCGCTGCGCAACGGCGAAGCCCTGTCCGACCCCCGGCTCGAGGCGCTGCGCCAGTTCACGCTCAAGGTCGTGCGCCAGCGCGGCGATCTGTCCGACGAGGACATCCAGGCCTTCCTCGACGCCGGCTTCACGCGCCGCCAGATCCTCGAGGTGATCCTGGGCTATGCGCAGAAGGTGATGTCGAACTACACCAACCGCATCGCCCGCACGCCCATGGACAAGCGCTTCGAGAAATTCGCCTGGACGCCGCCGGCGCGGCAGGCCGAATCGGCCGCCTGAGCGGCCCCGGCGGCCGGCCCCACGCGCCCCGCGTCCCGCGCGGCCGGGTCCGCGGCGGGACGACCCGCGGCGGGGCGGGCGCGCCGGCCGCAGGCGGAAAAGGACGGCGGGCGCGGCGCGATGGCCGCGCCGCGCGCCGTCGAGAAGGCTCAAGAGAGAGAAGATGGTGGGCGGTACTGGGCTCGAACCAGTGACCCCAGCGATGTGAACACTGTGCTCTACCAACTGAGCTAACCGCCCGGTGACGCGCTCTATATTGGCACGCGGCGAAGGGGTCAAGAGGAATTGCGCGCCCCCTGCCCCGCGGCCGGGACCAGGCGCTCGAGCGTCGCGGGCAAGGCTGCGAAATCGCGCACGATCGCCTCGGGCGCTAGGGCGCGCGGATCGTCCGCCGACAGTCCGAAATCGACCAGCACGCAAGGCACGCCCGCGGCGCGGGCCGTTTCGCGGTCGGTGACCGTGTCGCCCACCAGCGCCGCCGAGTGCAGCGCGCCGCCCGCGCGCAGCACCGTCTGGCGCAGATGTTCGGGGTCGGGCTTGCGCACCGGCAGCGCGTCGGCGCCCAGAACGGCGGCGAAGCGGCGCGCCAGCCCCAGCTCGGCCAGCAGCAGCTCGGCCAGGCGCTGGGGCTTGTTGGTGCAGACGGCCAGCGCCCAGCCGGCGGCGGCAAGCCGCTCCAGCGCCTCGGCCACGCCGGGAAACAGGCGCGTGCGCTCGGCGATCCGCGCCTCGTAAAGCGCCAGGAAACGCGGCAGCAGCGCCTCGGCCTCGGCGCCGGCGCGGCGCGGGTCCAGCCCCGCGCGCGCCAGCCCCTCGGTCAGCATGGCGCGCCCGCCGCGCCCGGCCAGCCCCTGGTCGCGCCCCGGATCCAGCGGCGCCCCGCGCCCCGCCGCGGCCAGCGCCGCATTCGCGGCCCCCAGCAGATCGGCGCTGGTGTCGGCCAGCGTTCCGTCCAGGTCGAAAGCCGCGCAGCGCGGCCGCCCCGCCCCGCGAGCGGGCGCAACATTCTGCAACAACATCTGACCGCCATTCGTCTTTTTACCCACCAAGCATGGTGCTATGAGGCGGCTCATGACAAGTCGAGACATTTCCGCCCCCGATCCCTCCGCCCCGCCCCGCCCCGCGGCCGTCGTCATCCTGGCGGCGGGCGAGGGCTCGCGCATGAATTCGGACCTGCCCAAGGCGCTGCACCCCATCGGCGGCGCGCCCATGCTGGCCCATGTCATCGCGGCGGCCGAGGCGCTCGAGCCGGCGCGCATGGCGCTGGTCGTCGGCGCCGGCGCCGACCAGGTGACGCGCGCCGCCCGCGACCTGCGCCCCGACATCGCCGTGGCGGTGCAGGAGCCGCGCCTGGGGACCGCCCACGCCGTGCGCCAGGCGCTGCCCGCGCTCGAGGGCTTCGAGGGCGACGTCTTCGTGCTTTACGCCGACACGCCGCTCATCCGCCCCGAGACGCTGCGCGCCATGGCCGCCCGCCGGGCCGAGGGGGCGGCGGCCGTGGTTCTGGGCTTCGAGGCCGCCGACCCGGGCGCCTATGGCCGGCTGATCGTGCGCGACGGCGCGCTCGAGCGCATCGTCGAGGCGCGCGAGGCCGGCCCGGACGAGCTGGCCGTGCGGCTGTGCAACTCGGGCGTGATGTGCGTGGACGCGGCGCGCCTGCCGGCGCTGCTGGCCCAGGTGCGCGCCGACAACGCCAAGGGCGAATACTACCTGACCGACATCGTCGCCCTGCTGCGCGCCCAGGGCGGCGCGGTCGCGGTCGAGCTGTGCCCCGAGGCCGAGACGCTGGGCGTGAACGCGCGCGACGACCTCGCGCGCGCCGAGGCCGCCTTCCAGGCGCGCATGCGCGCCGCCGCGCTGGCCGACGGGGTGACGCTCGTCGCCCCCGAGACGGTGTTCTTCGCCCATGACACGGTGCTGGGGCGCGATTGCGTGGTCGAGCCGAACGTCGTCTTCGGCCCGGGCGTGACCGCCGAGACGGGCGCGCGCATCCGCGCCTTCTCGCATCTCGAGGATTGCCACGTCTCGGCCGGCGCCTCGGTCGGCCCCTTCGCGCGGCTGCGCGGCGGCGCCGAGATCGGCCCCGACGCGCGGGTGGGCAACTTCGTCGAGATCAAGAACGCCATCCTCGAGGAAGGCGCCAAGGCCGCGCATCTGACCTATCTGGGCGACGCGCATGTGGGCGCGCGCGCCAATGTCGGCGCGGGGACCATCACCTGCAACTATGACGGCTTCGCCAAGCACCGCACCGAAATCGGCGAAGAGGCGTTCGTGGGATCGAACGCGGCGCTGGTGGCGCCGGTGCGGGTGGGGCGCGGGGCGATCGTGGCCGCCGGCTCGACGATCACGCGCGACGTGCCCGACGACGCGCTGGCGCTGGCCCGCGGCCGGCAAGAGAACAAGCCGGGCCGCGCACCCGTTCTGCGCGCCGCGCTCGAGCGCGCCGCGCGCGCGCTGCGCGGCCGGGGCTGAGCAAGGGGAAAGGAGGCCGCCATGTGCGGAATCGTCGGAATGCTGGGGCGGCGCGAGGCGGCGCCCATCCTGCTCGACGCGCTGCGGCGCCTCGAATACCGCGGCTATGACAGCGCGGGCGTGGCGACCGTGCATGACGGCCGCATCGAGCGGCGACGCGCCACGGGCAAGCTGTCGGCGCTGGCCGAGCTGCTCGAGCGCGCGCCCCTGCCCGGCGCGACGGGCATCGGCCACACCCGCTGGGCCACGCACGGCGCGGCCACCGAGGCCAACGCCCACCCGCACGCCACCGAGCGCGTGGCGGTGGTGCACAACGGCATCATCGAGAATTTCCGCGCGCTGCGCGCAAGGCTCGAGGCCGAGGGCCGGCGCTTCGAATCGCAGACCGACACCGAGACCATCGTCCACCTGCTCGAAAGCGCGCTGGACGCCGGCATGGCGCCCGAAAAGGCCGCCGCCCACGCGCTGCGCCAGCTCGAGGGGGCCTTCGCGCTGTGCATCCTGTTCGCGCAGGACCCCGACCTGATGGTGGCCGCCCGGCGCGGCTCGCCGCTGGCGCTGGGCCATGGCGAGGGCGAGATGTTCGTCGGCTCGGACGCGCTGGCGCTGGCGCCGCTGACCGACCGCATCACCTATCTGGACGAGGGCGACATGGCCGTGCTCCGCCGCGAGGGCGCGCAGATCTTCGACGCCTCGGGCGCCCCCGTCGAGCGGCCCATGCGCGTGGTCGCCGCCAGCTCGGTGCTGGCCGAGAAGGGCGAGCACAAGCACTTCATGGCCAAGGAGATCTTCGAGCAGCCCACAGTCTCGGCCTATGCGCTGGGGCACTACCTGAACGCCGAGCGCACCGCCGTGCGCGGCGAGGCGGCCGACATTCCCTTCGACGAGGCCGACCGCGCGGTGCTGGTCGCCTGCGGCACCGCCCATTACGCGTGCCACGTCGCGAAATACTGGTTCGAGCGCCTGGCGCGCCTGCCGGTCGAGATCGACGTGGCGTCCGAGTTCCGCTACCGCGAGCCGCCCCTTTCGCGGCGCGACGTGGCGGTGTTCGTCAGCCAGTCGGGCGAGACCGCCGACACCCTGGCCGCCCTGCGCCACGCCCGCCCGCAGGTGCGCATGGCCGCGGCGGTCGTGAACGTGCCCGAAAGCTCGATCGCGCGCGAGGCGGATCTGGCCATGCCCATCCTGGCCGGCCCCGAGATCGGCGTCGCCTCGACCAAGGCCTTCACCAACCAGCTCATCACCCTGGCGGCCATGGCCATCGCCGCCGGGCGCCGGCGCGGCGCGCTGGACGCCGAGGCCGAGGCGCGGCTTGTCGGCGCGCTGTCCGAGCTGCCGCGCCTGATGGCCGAGGCCCTGCGCCGCGCGCCCGAGATCGAGGCCGCCGCGGCGCGCATCGCGCAGGCGCGCGACGTGCTGTATCTGGGCCGCGGGCCGATGTATCCGCTGGCGCTCGAGGGCGCGCTGAAGCTGAAGGAGATCAGCTACATCCATGCCGAGGGCTACGCCAGCGGCGAGCTCAAGCACGGGCCCATCGCGCTGGTCGATCCTCAGACCCCCACCGTGGTGATGGCGCCGCGGGACGCCTTGTTCGACAAGACCGTGTCCAACATGCAAGAGGTCATGGCCCGCGGCGGGCGCATCGTGCTGATCACCGACGCGGCCGGCGCCGAGGCCGCCGGCGAGGGCGCCGAGCGCGTGATAAGGATGCCCGATTGCGATCCCTTCGTCGCCCCCATCCTCTACGCCCTGCCCGCGCAGTTGCTGGCCTATCATGCGGCGGCGCTTCTGGGAAAGGACGTGGACCAGCCAAGAAACTTGGCCAAGTCGGTCACCGTCGAGTAGAGTGCGCGAAGCGGCCCTCGGCCCGTCGTCCTCCGGCGGCGCCCGGGCCGGCAGGCAGAAAGGATCGCGCAGCTTGACGATGACGACACGTTTCGCCCTGATCGCCGCGGCGGCGCTGCTGGCGGGCTGCGCCGGGTCGGGCGACTCGGCCTACCGCGCGGCCAGTCTCGAGCAGCCCGACTGCTACACCGTCGATCCCTTCAAGACCCCCCGCATCAAGAAGCCCTCGGACAAGGTGCCCGCGGCCTGGCGCGCCTTCGCCGGGCGCTGGGGCGGCGGGGCGTGGGACGGCTTCGTGTGCCACGACCTTTACGTCATGGCGGTCGAGCCCTCGGGCGACGTGCTGCTGTTCGACGCGCACGGCCCCGGCTTCGGCACGGACGCCACCGCCTTCACCCGCAAGGGGCGCATCGGCCCGGACGGGCATCTGCGGGTGCGCAAGGGCGCGGCCATGGTCGAATACTGGATCGAGGACGGCAAGCTGCACGGCGTGCGCGTCAAGGGCAACGCGCGCAACCGCATCATCATGTCCCGCCGCGAGCTGGCCCGGCGCTACGTCGCCGCGACGCCCAAGGTCGTCCCGACGGCCGATCCAAGCTGAAGGCCGGGCCCGCCTCGGCCCAGCCGGGGCCCCACATCCGCGCAAGCCCCGCCCCCGGCGCCGCCGCCGGTGCAAGACGCGACCGAAAGCCGCCAGCCGATCGGCCGCCGCGAACCTGCCCGCGCAGGCCTGCCCGCAGCCGGCGCGGCCGAGCCCGAACGTCCCGCCCGAACGACCGGCCCGGGCATCCCGCCCGCGGATCGCCGCCGCACATTCGCGCCGAACGCCCTGGCCGCACAGCGCCGCGGGCGCTTGCCGCCGCGCCCGCCATGGATCGCCGCCGGGGATCGCCGCCGGGCCGAACGCAGCCCCCCGCGCCAACGCCCGGACGCGCGCGACGGCGCGACCGCCTCAGCCCAGGACCGACCCGGCGGGCACGGGAAATCCGCGCAGGAAATCCTCGGCCGGCATCGGCGCGCGCCCCGCGCGCTGAAGGCGCTCGAGCCGCAGCGCGCCCTCGCCGCAGGCGATGAGCAGCCGGTCGTCCAACGCCGTTCCGGGCGCCGCATCCGCGCGCGGCGCCGCCTCGGGCGCGGCCAGCAGAACCTTGACCCGCTCGCCCGCGATCGTCGTCCAGGCGCCCGGGAACGGGCTCAGCCCCCGCGCCAGGCGGTCGAGCTCGGCCGCCGGGCGGCGCCAGTCCATGCGCGCCTCGTCCTTCGAGATCTTGGGCGCGTAGGTCGCCCCCTCCTCGGGCTGGGGAACGGGCGCGGCCGCGCCCTCGGCCAGCGCCGCCATGGCCTTGACCATCAGCGGCGCGCCGATGGCGGCCAGGCGGTCGTGCAGCTGGCCGGCGGTCTCGCGCGGGGCGATCTCGACCTCTTCGCGCAGCAGGACGGGGCCGGTGTCCAGGCCCTCGTCCATCTGCATGACGCACACGCCCGTGCGCGCGTCGCCCGCCATGATCGCGCGCTGGATGGGCGCGGCGCCGCGCCAGCGCGGCAGGAGCGAGGCGTGCAGGTTCCACGCCCCGAGCCGCGCCGCGCGCAGCGCCTCGGGCGGCAGGATCAGCCCATAGGCCACCACCACCGCCGCGTCGGCCTCGAGCGCCCGCAGCGCCGCCAGCTCGTCCGCGTCGCGCAGGCGGGCGGGCGTGCGCACCGGCAGCCCCAGCGCCTCGGCGCGGGCGTGAACGGGGGTCGGGCGCGGCCGCTTGCCCCGCCCCGCCGGGCGCGGCGGCTGGGTGTAGACGGCCGCGATCTCGTGCCCCGCGGCGGCCAGCGCGTCCAGCGTCGGAACCGAAAAATCCGGCGTGCCCATGAAGATCAGCCGCATGGCGTCCTACTCCCGCCCCTCGTGGCGCGCGCGCCGCTGGGCCTTGCGCGCGCGCTCGAGCGCGCGGCGCCGGCGCAGCGGGCTCAGCCGCTCGATGAAAAGCCGCCCGTCCAGATGGTCGAGCTGATGCAGCGCCGAGGCCGCCCAGAGCCCGGCGAACTCGCGCTCGACGCGCGCGCCGGTCTCGTCCAGATAGCCGATCCGCGCCCATGAGGGCCGCGCCACATCCTCCCACACGCCGGGCAGGTTGGGGCTGCCCTCCTTGTGCACGGCCAGCTCGGTCGAGGCGGCCAGCAGCTCGGGATCGGCCATGCGCACGGCGCCGTCGCGGCCCTCGGAGCAATCGACCACCGCAAGGCGCAGCATCACGCCGATCTGCGGCGCGGCCAGCCCGACGCCGGGCATCGCATACATGCTGTCGAGCATGTCGTCCCAGATGCGGCGCACCTCGTCGTCCACGCGGCCGACCGGCGCGCAGACCGCCCTCAGCCGCGGATCGGGCCAGCGCAGGAAGGGGCGCACGGCCACCGGGTCAGGCCTTCAGGCGTTCGCGCTTGAGCTTCTTCATCTTGCCGGTGATGAGCTGCCGCTTCACGGCGCCCAGATAGTCGATGAAGAGCTTGCCGTTCAGATGGTCGATCTCGTGCTGGGCGCAGGTGGCGGCCAGGCCGTCGAACTCGGCCTCGCGCTCGGCGCCCTCGCGGTCGAGAAAGCGCACGCGCACGCGCGCGGGGCGCACGATTTCCTCGTAGATCTCGGGAATCGAGAGGCACCCCTCCTCATGCGCGCGGGTCTCTTCCGAGGCCCACACGATCTCGGGGTTGATGAGCGCCATGGGCGCGGGCGGCGCCTCGTCCTTGGACACGTCCATCACGAACACCCGCCGCAGCACGCCCACCTGCGGCGCCGCCAGCCCGACGCCGGGGGCGTCGTACATGGTGTCGAACATGTCGTCGATCAGCTTGCGCAGCGCGTCGTCCACCGCGGGGACGGGCTCGCAGACCTTCTTCAGGCGGGGGTCGGGATGGATCAGTATCGGGCGCACGCTCATGGCGTCGAGGTAGGCGAAGGCGCGCCCGCGGTCAAGGCCCGCGCGCCCCTTGCGGCGGCGTCCGCGCGGCCCTAGCCTGCCGCCCGCAACAGACCAAGGAACACCCCATGCGCTTCGATTTCGACCAGCCCATCGACCGCCGCGGCACCCATTCGATGAAGTGGGACATGATGGAGGCCGCCTACGGCGTCTCGGCCGAGGACGGCATCCCGATGTGGGTCGCGGACATGGACTTCAAGGCCCCGCCCGCGGTGAACGAGGCCCTGATCCGCGCCGCAGAGCACGGCGTGCACGGCTATTTCGGCGACGACCGCGCCTACAAGAGCGCGGTGATCGAGTGGCTGCGCCGGCGCCATGGCTGGCGGCCCGAGGCGGAGTGGATCTCGATCGTGCACGGGCTGGTGACGGGCACGGCGCTGTGCCTGCGCGCCTTCACCGAGCCGGGCGACGGGGTGGTGCTGTTCACGCCGGTCTACCACGCCTTCCACCGCATCATCCGCGCCAACGGACGGCGCGCGGTGCAGTCGCCCATGCGCCTGCGCGACGGGCGCTACGAAATGGACCTCGAGGCGCTCGAGCAGACGCTGGACGGGTCCGAGCGCATGGTCATCCTGTGCTCGCCGCACAATCCGGGCGGCCGGGTGTGGCGTGCGGACGAACTGCGCGCCGTGGCCGATCTGTGCGCGCGGCGCGACATGGTGCTGGTCTCGGACGAGATCCACCAGGACCTGGTCTATCCCGGCGCGCGCCACATCCCCACCGCCGCCGCCGCGCCCGAGGCCGCGCCGCGCCTTGCGACGCTGGTCGCGGCGACCAAGACCTTCAACATCGCGGGCGCGCTGACGGGCAGCGTCATCATTTCCGACCCCGCCCTGCGGGCGCGCTTTCGCGCCGCGCACGAGGCCATGGGCGCCACGCCCAACCGCATGGGCGTGCTGATGGCCACCGCCGCCTATGAGGGGGGCGAGCCGTGGCTCGAGGCGCTTCTGCCCTATCTCGACGAGAACCGCCGCATCCTCGAAAGCGGCCTGGCCGCCCTGCCCGGCGTGCGCGTCATGCCGCTGCAATCGACCTATCTGGCCTGGGCCGACTTCGCCGACATGCCCCTGCCGCAGGACGAGATCCGCCGCCGCCTGCGCGAGAAGGCGCGCATCGCGGTCAATTACGGCGAGACCTTCGGCGTCGGCGGCGAGACCTTCCTGCGCTTCAACTTCGCCACCCGCCGCGCGCTGGTCAAGGAGGCCGCCGCGCGCCTGGCCGAGGCTTTCGCCGACCTCGGATGAGCAGGGGCCGAGAGCGGGGCCGAGCGGCGCGCCGGGCCCGAGCGCGTGGGCCGGCGCCCGCCATCCGCCCCGCGACCGCGTCAGTTGCAAGCGGCGGCGCGCCGGCCCTCAGGCCGCTTCCCGCGCCGCCTTGCCCGGCTCGGCCGCGTTGGCCGCAAGCGCAAGAGGCGCGCGCCACAGGCGCAGCGCCGCGCGCCCCTGCGCGGCCCAGAAGGCGCCAAGCGCGCCCATCTCCTCATCCGCCGCATCCAGCGCCACCGAGGCCGCGTCCGCGGCCGGAACGGGAATGCGCGCCTCGACCTCGTTCATCTCGGCCTCCATGCGCGCATCGAAGGCGGCGGCCAGGCGCATCATCGCGCGGTTGGAGCGGGTGGTGTGGACCACAAGCTCGCGCGCGCCGCGGTTGCGCGCGCGCCGCAGCGCCCGCGCCATGAGCGCCTCGCCCAGCCCCATGCGGCGGAACGGCGCCTCGACCGAGAAGGCGGCCTCGGCCACGTCGCCGCACAGGATCAGCTCGGCCGCGCCGCGCAGAACGCCGTCCTTGAACCAGCCGATCACGTTGCGGTCGGCCGTCAGCGGCTCGGCCGCATGACGGGCCAGGGCCTCGGCGGACATGGCGCCGTGAAAGCGCATGTTCAGGTCGATGGGCGACAGGCGGCGCAGATGCGCCAGCAGCGCCTCGCCCTCCCACCAGCCCAGGGTGCGGAAGACCCCCATCGCCCGCAGCGCATCGCGGCGGGGGGCCGCGCGCTCGGCGGCGGCGGGGGTCGGCGCCTGGGCCGGGGTCGGGGTCGGGGTCGGGATCCGGGTCGGGGTCGAGACGTTCGCGATCATGGCGTTTTCCCTCGCGCGATCGGCGGCTTTGGACGATGCGGGGCGCTCCTCTCGCCCGACCCTCTGCCGGGGCCTTGACCGGGAATATGCCGCACAAGGCGCGCATATTGCACCGCACCATCGCGCAACGCCGCCTTGCGCCCCGCGCAAAGCGGCCCCAAGCGGCGCGATTGCTGCGCCGCCGCATCGGGCGTTGACAGAGGGCGGCGCAAGGACGTATCGCTGAGCGCGAACCTCGCGAAATATTCTTGCCGGAGACCCACGCATGAGCTTCAAGGTCCAGCCCGCCGCCCCCGCCCGCCCGAACCGCTGCCAGCTGTTCGGCCCCGGCTCGCGGCCGCAGATCTTCGAGAAGATGGCCGCCAGCGCCGCCGACGTCATCAACCTGGACCTCGAGGATTCGGTGGCGCCGGGCGACAAGGCCCAGGCCCGCCGCAACGTGGTCGAGGCCATCAACGACATCGACTGGGGCGCCAAGACCCTGTCGGTGCGCATCAACGGCCTGGACACGCCCTTCTGGCACAAGGACCTGATCGAGGTGCTCGAGAATGCGGGCGAGCGGCTGGACCTGATCATGATCCCCAAGGTCGGCAACGCCGGCGACATCTACGCGGTGGACGCGCTGGTCTCGGCCATCGAGGCCGAGAAGGGCCGCAAGAAGCGCATCGGCTTCGAGGTCATCATCGAGACCGCCGCCGGGCTTCAGCATGTCGAGGAGATCGCCGCCGCCTCGCCGCGCATGCAGGCCATGAGCCTGGGGGCCGCCGACTACGCCGCCTCGATGGGGATGCAGACCACGGGCATCGGCGGCACGCAGTCGAACTACTACATGCTGCAGAACAAGGAGGATGCCGGCGACGGCCCGCGCGCGCGCCACTGGTGCGATCCGTGGCACCATCCGATCGTGGCCATCGTGGCGGCCTGCCGCACCCACGGCCTGCTGCCCGTGGACGGGCCGTTCGGCGACTTCTCGGACGACGAGGGCTATCTGGCCCAGGCGCGCCGCTCGGCCACGCTGGGCATGGTGGGCAAGTGGGCCATCCACCCCAAGCAGGTGGCGCTGGCCAACCAGGTCTTCACCCCCTCGGAAGAACAGGTGCGCGAGGCGCGCGAGATCCTCGCCGCCATGGAAGAGGCCGAGAAGGCCGGCCAGGGCGCGGCCGTCTACAAGGGGCGCCTGGTGGACCTGGCCTCGATCCGGCAGGCGCAGGTGATCGTGCGTCAGGCCGAGATGATCGCCGGCTGAGCGCCAAGGCGAACGGGGCGCGCCGCCCGGGCCGAAGGCGCGCCCGACCGGCCGGCGGCAGCCCGAGCGAAGGGCGCGGGTGCGGCCGAGGCCGGGCGCAGCGACCGGACGCCCCGAGCGATCGCCCGGGCCGGGGGCGCGCGAAAGCGCATGGGCCTTCGCCACGCCCCTCAGCCAACCGAAACCGCCAGCCGACGCCGCGCGCAGACGGACCCGGGCGCCCGTCGCCGCATCAGCGACCGCTGCGTGGGAACTGGCCGAGGGGACCGATCATCGCCGGGCCGCGCCCAGGCTGCCGCCCCGGCGCAGCAGCGGGTCCGAGGGAGACAAGGGACTGCGCCGCGGGTCCCGCCCACGCCTTGACCCACAAGAATCGACGACCTGCACCGCGGGGCCGCCGGCGATGCCCATGCGCAAGGCTGCGCCCCAGGCCCGCCGCGCAGGGGCCGGCCAGAGGGTCCCGATCATCCCGGGCCGCGCCGGCGCCGCCGACCGCGCGCAGCCGCAGGCCCGAGGGAAAACGACGACCTGCGCCCCAGGCCAGCCGCACGCCCTGCCCCTTGGGGAGCAGCGGCCTGCATCGTGACGCGGCCCCCATCGCCCAATGCGCCCCGCCCGGGCCGCACCCGCGGCCCCATCGCCCGCCGCGCCCAGCCTGGGCCGCACCCGCGCCCCTTCGCCCGCCGCGCGCCGCGGTGGGCGGGCGCGATCGCTCAGCGCCCTTCGAGCTGCGCGCGCGCCTCGGCCTCGAGCCGGGCCGAGCCGGCCTCGATCACCTCCTCGAGCCGGGCCAGAAGCTCGCGCTTGGGCAGGCCGGCGGGCAGCGGGTCGTGGAATTCGAGCGTCGCGACCCCCGCGCGGCGCAGCAGACCGCGCCGCGGCCAGAACATCCCGCAATTGGTCGAGGCCGGAACCACCGGCTGACGCAGCGCCATGGCCAGCGCGGCGACGCCCGGCTTGTAGGGCGCCTTGGCGCCGGGCGCCAGGCGCGTGCCCTGCGGAAAGATCACCGTCTGCCCCGAATCGGCCGCCGCCGCGCGCATGCGCGCGACCATGTCCCTGACCGCCCGCGCGCCGGCCTCGCGATCGACGGGCGCGCAGCCCACCCGCATGGCGTAAAAGCCCAGGATCGGCGTCCAGCGCAGCGAACGCTTCATCACGAAGCGCGGGCGCGGCAGCACGTTGGTCAGGATCAGAATGTCCATGAAGCTCTGATGCTTCGAGGCGACGATCACATCCTCGGTCGGCACGCGCCCGCGCACCTCGACGCGCAGCCCGCACAGCCGCCGGGCGGCCCACAGCACGATGTCGGTGTAGCGGTGCAGCGCCCACCACGCGCCCTGTCGCGACCACGCCGCCATGGGCGCCAGCGCCACGCCCATTGCAAGCATGAGCGCATACATGAAGACGATGAAGACGAGCGAGCGCGCGTATTGCATCATTCGGGCCTCCTGAGCGCCGCAAGAACCGCCATGCGCGTCGCGGCCCATGCCGCCGCGCCGGCCAGAAGGGGCGCCGCCGCGGCCGCGACCCACCCCGCCTCGGCCAGCCCCGCCGCGCCGCCCAGCGCCCGCGCGGCCAGGGGCGCGACGGCCTCGAGCGCCAGCGCCGCCGCCAGCGCCCCCGCCGCGCCGCCCGCCATGGCGCGCAGCGCATAGCGGCGCACGAAGGCGCGGGCGATGAAATCGTTGCTTGCGCCCAGAAGGCGCAGCGTGTCCACCACCTTGCCGTTGGCCGCCAGCGTCGCGCGCGCGGCCAGCGTGACCATGGCCGCCGCGCTCAGCGCCGCCAGAACTGCCGCGCTCCACGCCAGGGCGCGCAGCGCCCGCGCCGCCTCGAGCAGCGGCGCGCGCCAGCGGCCGTGATCGTCGTAGCGGGCCGATAGCTCGGGTCCCGGCAGCTCGGCCGACAGGCGCGCATTCACCGCCTCGGGGTCCGGGCCCGGCCCATCCGGGACCACGACGATCAGCCGCGGCGGCGCCAGCTCGTCGAGCGGCGCGTCGGGACCCAGCCATGGCTCGAGCAGGGCGCGCTGCTCGGCGTCGGTCAGCGCGCGCGCATCGGCCACGCCCGGGGTCGTGCGCAGCGCCCGCAGCGCGGTCGAGACGGCCGCGTCCATGCGCGCCGGCGGCGCCGAGACGCGCACCGTCGCGCTGCGCGCCAGCTCTTCGGCCCAGCCCTGCGCCGCGCGGTCGGCGGCCATGCCGATGGCGACCGCGACGACGGCCAGAAAGCTCATGGACGCCGAGGCGAACACCACCAGCCGCGCCACCACGCCCGAGCTCGGCGCCAGCGGCCGCTCCTCGGCGAAGGACGCGAGGGCGCGCAGACGCCGCGCGGCCCGGCGGATCGCGGCCGGCAGACGCGCGCTCATCGCCGCCGCCCCTGCGCCAGCACGCACCCATCCTCGATGCGCAGGACCTGCACCGGGGTCTCGCGGCGGGCGGCGCGGATCAGCTCGTGATCATGGGTCGCGATCAGCACCCCCTTGCCGTGCCGGTGCAGCGCCATGAGCAGCGACAGAAGCTCGACGGCCGTCTCGCGGTCCACATTGCCCGTGGGCTCGTCGGCGATGATCAGATCGGGCGCCCCGATCACCGCCCGCGCCAGCGCGGCGCGCTGCAGCTCGCCGCCGGACAGCTCGGCGGGCAGCGCATGGGCGCGCGCGCCAAGGCCCACCCACTCGATCAGCTCGGCCGCCTGGGCGCGGCGCTCGCGCGCGGGGGCGCCGCGGATGCGCAGGGGCAACGCCACATTGTCGAACACGCTCAGATGATCCAGAAAGCGCCCGTCCTGGAACACCATGCCGATGCGCCGGCGCAGCGCGGCCACGGCGTCGGCGTCGGCCTCGGCGGCCTCGACGCCGAAGACGCGCAGCCGCCCCGCGCTGGGGCGCAGCGCCATGCGGCACAGGCGCAGGAAGGTGCTCTTGCCCGCGCCCGAGGGACCGGTGAGGAAGTGAAAGCCCCCGGCCTCGATGGTGAGGCTGACCTCGCGCAGGATCTCGCGCCCGCCGCCGTATCGGAACTCCACCCCGTCGAACTCGATCACCGCGCCCCACCGTTCACGCCTGGCGTCGGGCCCTCGCCCGCGCGGGCGCGAGAATTGCAGAAGCGGCGCGGACGCGCAATCGTCGGGGCGCCGGCGGCTTGGCGCGCGCGCGCCGGCGCGCTAGAACGGCGAGGACAGCGTCGCGTATCCGGGCCCCTCGTCGGCCCCAACCCTTGAGGACCACCGCCGCCATGCAGATCACCTGCCCTTCCTGCGCCGCGCAATACGACGCGCCAGACGCCGCCTTCCCCATCGAGGGGCGCGTGGTCGAATGCAGCGCCTGCGGCGCGCGCTGGCTGCAACCCGGCCCGGCGGCGCCCGCCGCGGCCGGCGACGCGGCGCCGCGCGTGCCCGGTCTGGCCGAAGCGGCGCAGGCGCTGGCGGCGCTGCGCGAGGGGGCGTCCGAGGACGACGACGAGGACGGCGAGGACGGCCGCGAGGCGCCCGCCGGGCCCAGCGCCCAGCGCATGGCGGACGATGGCTGGCCGGACGCGAAGGCCGCCGCCGGCCTGCGGGCGGCCGAGGTCGAATCGGCGGCCCCGCCGGGGGAATCGGCGCCGGACGAGGACGCCGCCGATGAGGGAGGCGCGGGCGAAGGGGGCGCGGATGACGCGCCGGCGGATGACGGCTCAGCGCTGGCCGACGCCCTGCGGGCGCGGCTGGCCGAGGCCGAGCGGCCGGCCGACCGCCGCAGCTGGCTCGACGACGAGGAGGACGAGGAGGACGAGGGGGACGACGCCGAACCCGCCGGCTCGGCCAATCTGGCGGCGCGGCTGCGCGCCAGGCGCGCGCCCGACCTCCCCGATGCCGAGGACGGCCCGGATGCCCCCGACGCCGACGCGCAGTCGCCCGCAAGCGACGAGGACGAAGCGGCGCCCCGCCCCGCCGAGGCCGCCCTTTCGGCCATCGCGCCGCCCCCCGCGCGCGCATCGCAGCCCGAGCTGGACGCCGCCCGTCTTGCCGCCCGCCTGCGCGAGGCCGACCCCGCGCCCGCGGCGCGGGGAGGCTTTCGCATCGGCTTCGCCGCGGCGGTCCTGATCGCCGCGCTGGCGGCGGGCGCCTATCTGACCAAGGATCGCATCTCGGCCGCCGCGCCGGCCGCCGCCCCCGCGCTCGAAGCCTACGCGCGCTCGGTGGATGCGGGGCGCCTGGCGATCCGCGACGGCGCCGAAGCGGCGCTTGAGCTGGGCGGCGATCTGGTCGAGAAGCTGCGCCGCGCCATCGCCGACGCGCTGGATCTGCCGCCCCAGCCCGAGGCCCTGCCCGAAGCGCCCGCCGCCGATCCGCGCGACGAGGGCGCGGCCGAGCCGGCGCCGGGCGGGACAAGCGCGAACGGCTGATCCCCCGGGGGCGGAGCGGGGGCGGAGCGCATCCGCGGCGCATGGGCCTTGCGGCGCGGCCCGGCCGATCGGTCGCGCAACCGGCCTTGCCGGCCAGGGGCGCGAGGCCCGAACCGGGCCGCGAAGATCCGCGACGCCTCGGCGCGCAAGCGCGCGCCGCTCGGGCGCAGAGCCGATCCCGACGCCCCGCCCCTGGTCGGCGGCCGCCGGCGCCGGGAAAACGACGACGCGCCTCGCCCGCGGGCCCCGGCGCCGGGCGCGGGACCGCCGCGCGAGTCATGAGGCCGGTTCCCCATCGCCGTCGAAGAGCCAGGGCAAGGGCCGGCGGGCGACGCCGCCCGGCCCGCGAACGTCTCGCGCCCCCTCCGCCTTGCGTCTTCTCCGGCGCGCATTCCTCGCCGCCCCGCGCCCATCGCGCGCGGCGCGGCGGGATGGGTTTGCGCGCCCGCGCGGGCTCCTCGGCCATTGCTCCGCCCGCGTTCGATGACTGGTCCGCCCTTGCGGACCCGCGCGACGGACCCATGCGCCCGCTTCGCTCGCGCGGCGGCGCGACCTTGATTCCGCCGGCGCCGATCCTCGCCCCAACGCCCGTGCCGCTCACGCGGCGGCGCGACCCGCCCCGGCCGGCGCTCGGGCCGAGGCGGCGGGCGGCGGCCCTTGCGGTCGCGGCGCCGCCCGTCAGCCCGCGGCGGCCGCGGCGGGCAAAGGCTCGACGCGGATGCGCGGCGGCAAGGGCGCCAGCGCCTTGGCAACGCGCGCGCGCAGCGCCTCGTCGCCCGCCGCGCGCACGACGTAACCCTCGCCCTCCATCTCGACCTCGAGCGCGGGAGCCGGGTTCGGCGCGGTCAGCTCGGCCAGCGTTTCGCGCGCGATGCGCTCGAGCGCGCGCCGGCGCAGCTCGGGCTTGAAGATCTTGCCGACATTGGTGGTCGCCATGGCGGGCAGGATCTCGACCCAGCGCGGGCGGGCGGGCGGCTCGTCGACATGGGCGCGGGCGAACTCCAGAAGCTCTTCCTCGCTCGCCTCGGCGCCGGGCGCCAGCTCGACATAGGCCACGGGCAGCTCGCCGGCATAGGCGTCGGGCGCGCCGACGGCCGCCGAGATGCGCACGGCCGGGTGCTTGTCCAGCGCCTCTTCGATCACGCGCGGGTCGATGTTGTGCCCCGAGCGGATGATCAGATCCTTGGCCCGGCCCGCCAGGTGCAGAAGCCCCGCCTCGTCCAGATAGCCCACGTCGCCGGTGATGAGCCACCCGTCCGCGTCGAAGGCCTTGGCCGTGGCGGCGGGATCGAGATAGCCGGGAAAGACGTTCGGCGCCTTGAACAGGATCATCCCCGCCTCGCCGGGCGCGGCCTCTTCGGCGGTCGGGGCGCCCTCGGCGTCGAGCCGCGCGATGCGGATGCGGCTGTGCGGCAGGCGCAGCCCCACGCAGCCGGCCGGCCCGCGCAGCCCCGGCGGGCGGATCGAGACGATGCCGTGAGTCTCGGTCATGCCCAGGCTTTCGTGCACATGCAGGCCGAACTGGCGCTCGAAACGGGCGGCGAGCTCGGGCGGCAGCGGCGCCGCGCCGGTGCGGCAGTAGCGGATGCGCGAGACGTCGGCGCCCTCGAGCGGCACGTCGGCCAGCGCCGCCAGCACCGTCGGCACGGCCGACAGCGCCGTGGCGCCGTATTTCTCGGCCAGCTTCCAGTAGTTGCGGAGCACCTCGCGGTTGCGCAGCAGGCCGGTGGTGGGGATGACCATCTCGAGCCCGGCCGAAAGCGAGGTCAGCGAGGCCGGCAGCACCCCCGCGACGTGAAACAGCGGATAGCCGTTGATCGTCACGTCGCGCTCGGTCACGCCCTGCATCTGCACGCAGGCCCAGGCGGTGAAGACCTGCCCGCCATGGGTGTGGCGCGCCAGCTTGGGCGCGCCGGTGGTGCCGCCGGTGTGGAAATAGGCGGCCGTGTCCTCGGGGCGGATGACGCGCCCCGAGACGAGGCGGTCGGCGGGCTGATCGGCGATCAGCGCGCGCAGGTCCAGCGCGCCCTCGGGCGTGGGGGTCGGATCGCCGCCCAGCGCCGGGCCGGGATCGACGCGGATCAGATGCGCAAGCCCCTCGACCGCCTCGAACAGCCGCCGCGCCTTGGACCAGTAGCCGGCCTCGGCCTCGTCGCCCCAGGCGATCAGCGCCTTGGCCCCGGCCGCCCGCATCAGGTCGGCCAGCTTGTCGTCGGTCAGGAGCGGGTTGAGCGGCTGCGTGACGCCCGCCGCCTCGGCGCCCCACAGGGCCAGATGCGCTTCGAGGCAGCCCGGCAGAAGGAAGGCCACGGCGTCGTTCGGGCCGATCCCCAGCGCATGCAGCGCGTTGGCGGTGCGGGTGACGTTGGCGAAAAGCTCGGCGTAGCTCCAGCGGATGGGGGCGTCCGCCGGATCGCCCGTGCGCAGAAAGGTCAGCGCCGTCTTGTCGCCGAAGGCGCGGGCGCTGTCGGCGAGGATCTCGTAGGTGCTGGCCGGCTTGATCGCCTTCTCGAGAGGAATCGCCTCGATGGCCTCGACATCGGCCAGCGAGCGCACCTGACGCATGGGGACGAAGGGCATGAGCGTGCTCCGGTCTTGCGTTGCGTTGCGGGCGCGGCCCGCGCTTGGTTCCTCAGGCCGCCGGCCTGCCGGCGCGCCGCGCGCCGATGGCCGCCAGGCCAAGGCCCGGCGCGGCCAGGGCCAGCCCCGCCGCCGCCAGAACGACGTGCGGCAGGCCGATCCAGGCCCCGCCCGGCAGCGCCAGGAGCAGCCCGCCCAGCCCCACCCCCGCGCGCCAGAGCGCGCCGAGCGGGCCGCCGGGCAGATTTCCCACCAGGCTGACATGGCCTTGCAGCGCGCCCCCGATCAGCCAGATCCCGGCCAGCGCCGCGCTCAGCGCGGCGGCGACCTCCCATGCGGGCGCCTCGCCGATCAGCGCCGGGTTCAGCACGAAGAAGAAGGGCGCGACATAGATCACCCCGCCAAGGCGCATGGCCTCGATGCCCGTGCGCATCGGCCCCGCGCCCGCCATCGTCGCGGCCGCGAAGGCGCCCAGCGCCACCGGCGGCGTGATGTAGCTGACCATGCCCCAGTAAAGGATGAACAGATGCACCGCCAGCTGGTTCAGCCCCGCCTGTTCGAGCGCGGGCGCCAGCACCACCGCCAGGAAGATGTAGCAGGCGGTCACGGTCATCCCCATGCCGAAGACGAAGGCCGTGACCGCGCCCATCGCCAGCAGCGCCAGCGTCGAATCGCCGGCCATGAAGATCAGCTCGTTGACCAGCGTTCCCGCCAGCCCCGTGGCCGAGAAGGCGCCCACGATCAGCCCCACGCCCAGAAGCACGGCCGTCAGCTCGGCCAGCGAGCGCCCCACCCCGACCACGAGATCGGTCAGCGAGCGCAGCGTGAAGCGGTGGCGGCGCATGACCTGGTTGATGATCAGCAGCAGCGCCGTGGCGTAGAACGGCGCCAGCGTGTCCATGCGCCAGGCGACCATGAGGAAGATCAGCACCCCGAAGACCAGCAGATAGGGCCAGCCCTCGGCCGCCGCGGCGCGCAGGGTGGGCGCCTCGCCCGGCGCCAGGCCGCGCAGGCCGCGCCGGGCCGCATAGGCGTCGATCTGCACGAACAGGCCGAAATAGAACAGCAACGAGGGAATCATCGCCGCCAGCGCGATCTCGACATAGGGCCGCGACAGGAACGAGGCCATGACGAAGGCCGTCGCGCCCATGATCGGCGGCATCAGCACGCCGCCCGTCGAGGCGCAGGCCTCGGTGGCCGCCGCGTGCCGGGCCGAAAAGCCCGTGCGCTTCATGGCCGGGATCGACACCGCCCCCGTGGTCAGCACGTTCGAGATCACCGAGCCGGACATCGAGCCCATGAAGCCCGACGCGAAGATCGCCACCTTGGCCGCCCCGCCGCGAAAGCGCCCCACCAGCGCCAGAGCCAGATCGTTGAAGAACTGCCCGCCGCCGGTCTTCTGCAGCGCCGCGCCGAAGATGATGAAGCCGATGACCAGGTTGCCGAAGGCGCGCATCGGGATGCCGAACGAGCTTTCGGACGAGATCATGTGATACGCCGCCAGATCCCAGAAGGGCGAGGCGAAGCCCGACAGCGGGTCGGGAATGCGGTCGGCCACGGTCGGATAGAGCGAGATCACGGCGACGATGACGAACAGCGTCAGCCCGCCCGCCCGGCGCGTGGCTTCGAGGATGAGCAGATAGAACGCGATCGAGACCCAGCGCGCCGCGTCGGGCGCGGCGTATTCCCAGCCCATCTCCAGGCTGGTTTCCGCCGTCCAGGCGAAATATCCCGCCCCCGCCAGCGCCAGCGCGAACAGCGCCCAGTCCACCGCCCCCGGCCCGCGCGCGCGCCGCAGCGGAAAGACCAGGAAGGCCAGCGCCAGGAAGATCCCCCCGAGGATGTAAAGATAGCGCCCCTCGATCAGCACCGCGCCCAGAAGCTGAAGGTTGAACAGCTGGTGGATGCTCAGCGCCACGCCGGCCAGGGTCAGCGCGGCGATCGCGGCGCGGGCGGCGGGGCTTTCGACCGGCGGGGGCTCGCCGCCCTCGGCGAGCAGCTGTTTCTTGCTCATCTGCGCTCCATAGCAAGGACGTGTCCGGGCAGGCGGCGCAGGCGAAAGGGCGCGGGGGCGGCGCCGCCTGCGCCCCCGCGCCCCGGGCAGGACGCGCCCCGGATCAGAAGACCACTTCGAAGCCGCCCTCGGCCAGCGCCTTGCGCCGCGCCTCGGACCAGGCGGCGTCCCAGTCCTCGGGGTTCTGCGCCTTCAGCTCGGCCCACGCCTTGGCCAGCGCCTCTTGGCGCGCGATCAGGCGATCGTTGTGCGCCTGGGCGGCGTCGGACCACACGCCCAGCTCCTTGAAGTAGCGCACGGCGCCCTCGTGATAGGGCACGACCCATTCGAAGTTCTGCTTTTCGAGCGCCCAGCCGTTGATGCCCGGCGCCTTGTCCTTGTAGGCGGGGAACAGCTCGACCATGGCGCGGGTCATGTTGTAGACCAGATCGGCGTCCTGATCGGCCATCGCCACCAGCACCGGATAGGCGTAGCCGGCCGTGGGCGCGCCGTCCGTGCCGTCGATGTTGGCGCCGACCTTGGCGGTCATCGGCTCGAAGAAGGGGGCGACGGCCTTCATGCGCGCGATGCCCTCCTTGTTCTCGGGGTCGATGGGCGGCCAGACCAGCCCGCGCGGCGAGGCGGCCATCTCGTAGGCGCGGCCCGAATTGGTCGAGGCGAAGGCCGCGTCAACCTGGCCGTTGACCATGCCCTTCCAGCTGTCGCCGAAGCCGCCGAACTCGACCTTGACCACGTCGTCCCAATCCAGCCCGGCATAGGCCAGATAGGCGGTGACGTTGACGTTGAGCGCCGGCGCGCCCTTGACCCAGGCCACGCGCTTGCCCTTGAGGTCGGCGTATTCCTTCACCCCCACATCGCCCGCGACGCCCACCGACAGGCCGACCGTGCCGCCATTGTTGGCCAGCAGCAGCCGCACCGGCTGCGGGCCCCAGTTGGGCGCGCCGAATTCGAACGCGCCTTCCTGCGCCATGAACGAGCCCCCGACCCCGGTGGCCGAGAACTGCACCTTGCCCTGGCGCAGCGGCTCGGCGCGGGCGACGTCGTTCTTGCCCGGCAGAACGCGCAGATTCACGCCCAGCGCATCCTGCAAGGCGGCGCCGATGGCGACGGACTGGTTGTATCCGGCCGATCCGGTGCCGTAGGCCGTCCACGCGATCTGGCGCGGCAGCTTGATGTCGGCGGACCACGATGCGCCCGGCGCGGCGGCGAGCGTCAGCGCCAGCGCGGCGCCTGCGAGGCGGTCGAGTTTCATGGCGTCCTCCCTTGGTTGCGGACTTGGTTGCGGAAGCGAATTGCGAACCGCAGTTCCGTTATGCGGAAGATTTGAGCATTTCCCGCCGGGTCAGGCAAGCGCCGCAAATGATTCGCCCGCGGCGCGGCCGGCGCTTCCCGCGATGCGGAAGCGGCTTCGGGGGCGCTCGCGCGCCGAATCGCCGCCGCAAACCGGGATGATGACCCTGGGGCATTCATGGTCGAGACAGGGTGATTTCCGCGACCTGCACATTCATGAACAGGGATTCAGACTGCGTTTTTCAAAAATTATCATTTGTTAACAAAGCGTTAAAATCATCAATTTAATCCAACAAGAGGCTTGATCGGATGAACGGATGATGGCAGTCTTTCTCTCGTAGCGTAGTTGGTGAAGCGTAGCGGTCACGCGCTGATGAGTATCAAGCGCAGCGTAGCGTAGGGAGATGCGTAAGTAAGACGTCGCGAGTATTGACGTTCAGTGAATTTCGCGCCGGCGAGGACCCCAAACCTCGTCGGCGCTTCTCTTTTTCGACGTCCGCCCGGACACGAAAAGCCGCGCAGGCGAAAGAAAACGCCCCGGCCGATGGCCGGGGCGTCGGGGTCGGCAAGCGCGGGCGGTCCGCCTTCAGCCGATCAGGCCCATGCTCTCGAGCTTCAGGATCACCTGATGGGCGCAGTTGTCCACGTCCTGCCCCTCGGTGTCCACGCGCAGCTCGGGGTTCTCGGGCGCCTCGTAGGGGTCCGAGATGCCGGTGAACTCCTTGATCTTGCCCTCGCGCGCCAAGCGATAAAGCCCCTTGCGGTCGCGGCGCTCGCATTCCTCGAGGCTGGTGGCCACATGCACCTCGACGAAGGCGCCGTATTGCTCGATCATCTCGCGCACCGCGCGCCGCGTCGCCGCATAGGGCGCGATCGGGGCGCAGATGGCGATGCCGCCGTTCTTGGTGATCTCGGAAGCCACATAGCCGATGCGGCGGATGTTGATGTCGCGGTGCTCCTTCGAGAAGCCCAGCTCGGAGGACAGATGCTTGCGCACCACGTCGCCGTCCAGCAGCGTCACCGGCCGGTCGCCCATCTCCATCAGCTTGATCATCAGCGCGTTGGCGATGGTCGACTTGCCCGAGCCCGACAGCCCCGTGAAGAACACGGTGAAGCCCTGCTTGTTGCGCGGCGGGAAGCGGCGGCGCAGCTCGGCCACCACCTCGGGGAAGGAGAACCACTCGGGAATCTCGAGCCCCTCGCGCAGGCGCCGGCGCAGCTCGGTGCCCGAGATGTTGAGCACGGTCGCGCCCTCGGGCACCTCGTCGGCGGGGAAGTATTGCGCCTTCTCCTGCACGTAGACCATGTGCTTGAAGGGCACCATCTCGATGCCGATCTCTTCGGCATGGGCGGCGAACAGCTCCTGCGCGTCATAGGGGCCGTAGAAGTCCTCGCCCTTCGAGTTCTTGCCCGGCCCGGCGTGATCGCGGCCGACGATGAAATGCGTGCAGCCGTGGTTCTTGCGGATCAGGCCGTGCCAGACCGCCTCGCGCGGGCCGGCCATGCGCATGGCCAGGTTCAGAAGGCTCATGGTCGTGGTCGCGGCGGGATACTTGTCCAGCACGGCCTCGTAGCAGCGCACGCGGGTGAAGTGATCGACGTCGCCGGGCTTGGTCATGCCGACGACCGGGTGGATCAGCAGGTTGGCCTGGGCCTCGCGCGCGGCGCGGAAGGTCAGCTCCTGATGCGCGCGGTGCAGGGGGTTGCGGGTCTGGAAGGCGACCACGCGCCGCCAGCCCAGCTTGCGGAACAGGGCGCGCAGCTCGTTGGGGGTGTCGCGGCGGGCGCGGAAGTCGTAATGCACCGGCGGCTGGATGCCCAGCACCGGCCCGCCCAGATAGACCGGACCGGCCACGTTGTGCAGGTAGTTCACCGCCGGATGCGCCAGGTCGTCGGCGCCGAACACCTTCTCGGCCTCGCGCTTCTTGTTCGGGCGCCATTTGTCGGTGACCGACAGGATGGCCAGGATCACGCCTTCCTGATCGCGCAGGGCGATGTCCTGGCCCGGCTCGATGCGCTCGGCGAACTCCTCGGACACGTCCAGCGTGATCGGCATGGGCCAGAGCGAGCCGTCCGCCAGGCGCATGTTCTCGACCACCGAGTCATAGTCGGCCTCGGTCAGGAAGCCCTTGAGCGGATTGAAGCCGCCGTTCATCAGCAGCTCCAGGTCGCAGATCTGGCGCGGCGTCAGATCCCACGAGGGCATGTCCCCCGCCTCGCGCTTGAGCTTGGCGGCGCTTTCGGACGAGACGTAAAGCTCGGGGACCGGGGCGTGATTGGAATGCGTCATGACAACTCTCGGCTCGATGATGCGGCGGGCGCGCGGCGCCGGCCGGGGTTCCGGCGCGGCCGGCGACTCGGTGCGCGTTTTCGCCCCTGCGGCGGAAAAACACAACCCGCAGGGGATGCGCCCGGCGCATGACAGGGTTGCGCGGGCCGCCGCGCCCGCCGGGACCGGCCGAGCCGTCAGATCGCCGCCTTGCGGCTTTCCTCGATGTAGATGGCCCGCAGGCGCCGCGCCACCGGCCCCGGCGCGCCGTCGCCCACCGGGGCGTCGTCGATCTCGACCACCGGGGTGACGAAGGTGGTGGCGGCGGTGACGAAGGCCTCGGCGGCGTCCTTCGCCTCGTCGATCGTGAAGGGGCGCTCCTCGACGCGCATCTGCGCCTCGCGCGCAAAGCGCAGCACCGCGGCGCGGGTGATGCCGTGCAGGATGCGGTTCGACAGATCGCGCGTGACCAGGACCCCGTCGCGGGTGACGATCCAGGCGTTGTTCGAGGTGCCCTCGGTCACGAAGCCGTCCTCGACCAGCCAGGCGTCGTCCTTGCCCCGGGCCTTGGCCTGCATCTTGGCCATCGAGGGGTAGAGCAGCTGCACCGTCTTGATGTCGCGCCGCCCCCAGCGCAGGTCCTCGAGCGAGATCACCTTCAGCCCGCGCTCGGCGGCCGGGCTGTCGATCAGCGCCCTGGCCTGGGTGAACAGCACCAGCGTCGGCGTCATGCCCTCGGACCAGGCGAAGTCGCGATCGGCCGCGCCGCGCGTGACCTGAAGGTAGATCATGCCCTCGGTCAGGCCGTTGCGCCGGATCAGCTCGCGGTGAATCGCAAGCAGCTCGTCCTCGGAGCATGGCGCGGGCATGTCCAGCTCGGCCAGCGAGCGCGCCAGCCGCCGCGCATGGCCGGCGAAGTCCACCAGCTTGCCGTCGATGACCGAGGTCACCTCGTAGACCCCGTCGGCGAAGAGGAACGCGCGGTCGAAGATCGAGACCCTGGCCTCCTCTTCGGGAAGATAGGCGCCGTTGACGTAGACGGTGCGGCTCATGGCATCTCTCCGTGTCCTAGCCCCAAAGGGCGGCGGGCGGCGGGTGCAGGCCCGCCGCGTCGTATGTCAGGGGCGGCTCGCGGTCGCGCGCCAGCAGCAGCGGACCGTCCAGATCGACGATCCGCGCCCCCTGCGCGACCAGCGTCGCCGGCGCCATGGCCAGCGAGGTGCCCATCATGCAGCCCACCATCACCCCCAGCCCGCGCGCCGTCGCCTCGTCGCGCAGCGCCAGCGCCTCGGTCAGCCCGCCCGTCTTGTCGAGCTTGATGTTGACCATGTCGTAGCGCCCGGTCAGCGCGTCCAGCGAGGCGCGGTCGTGGCAGCTTTCGTCGGCGCAGACCGGCAGCGGGCGCGCGATCTCGGCCAGGGCCTCGTCCTGCCCGGCGGGCAGCGGCTGCTCGACCATGGCGACCCCGAGGCGCAGCATCTCGGGGGCCAGCTCGGCGTAGGTCTCTGCGCTCCAGCCCTCGTTGGCGTCGACGATGATCGTCGCCTCGGGCGCGCCCTCGCGCACCGCGCGCAGCCGCTCGAGGTCGCCCTCGCCGCCCAGCTTGACCTTGAGCAGCGGCCGGCCGGCGTTCTCGGCCGCCTTGCGGCGCATGCGCTCGGGCGCGTCCAGCGACAGGGTGTAGGCGGTCGCCACGGGTTCGGGCTCGGGCAGGCCCGCCAGCTCCCAGGCGCGCCGGCCGGCGCGCTTGGCCTCCAGATCCCACAGCGCGCAGTCCAGCGCGTTGCGCGCCGCGCCCGGCGGCAGCGCCGCCTGCAGCGCCGCGCGGTCCATGCCGTTGGCGATGTCCGCGGCCAGCGCCGAGATGGCGTCCATCACCCCCGCGACGCTTTCGCCATAGCGCGCGTAGGGCGTGCATTCGGCCCAGCCGCGGCGCTCGCCCTCGGTCAGCGTCACGGTCACCACGACCTGCTCGGTGCGCGACCCGCGCGAGATGGTGAAGGCCTCGCGCAGGCGGAACGCCTCGCGCCGCAGATCGAGACGGATCATTCCAGCGCCTCGGCCAGGCGGTCGGCGCCCTGGCGGAAGGGATCGACGGTGGGCAGGCCCATCTGCCGCTCGACCGCGGCGAGGTAGTCGAGCGCCTCTTCCTCGTCCATGGCGGCGGTGTTGATCGAGACGCCCACCACCTCGCAGGCCGGGTTGACGATGCGCGCCATGCGCAGCGCCACGTCGCGCAGGTCCTCGAGGCTGGGAAGCGCGTATTCGGGCAGGCCGCGCATGTGCCCGCGGGTCGGCTCGTGGCACAGCACCAGCGCGTCGGGCTGGCCGCCATGGATCAGCGCCAGCGTCACGCCCGAATAGGAGGGGTGGAACAGGCTGCCCTGCCCCTCGATCAGGTCCCAGTGGTCGGGCTCGGCGTCGGGGGTCAGCCACTCGATCGCGCCGGCCATGAAGTCGGCCACCACGGCGTCGAGGGGCACGCCCTCGCCGGTGATGAGGATGCCGGTCTGCCCCGTGGCGCGGAAGTCGGCCTTCATGCCGCGCGCGCGCATCGCCTTCTCCATGGCGAGCGCGGTGTACATCTTGCCCACCGAGCAGTCCGTGCCCACGGCCAGGCAGCGCTTGCCGCTGCGCTTCTTGCCGTTGGCGATGGGGTATTTCACCGTGGGCACGCGCACGTCGTGCAGCTTGCGCCCGGCATGGCGCGCGGCCTCGACCAGCAGGGGCTCGTCGCGCAGCAGGTTGTGCAGCCCCGAGGCCACGTCCATGCCGGCCTCGAGCGCCTCGCGCAGCACCTTGATCCAGGCGGGCGAGATCATGCCCCCCCGGTTCGCCACGCCGACCACCAGCGTGCGCGCGCCGGCGGCCGCGGCCTGCTCGATGGTCATGTCGGGCAAGCCCAGATCGGCCTGGCAGCCGGGCATGCGCAGCTGCCCCACCACCGATTCCGGGCGCCAGTCGCGGATTCCCTGCGCCACCTTGGCGGCCAGCTGGTCGGGGGCGTCGCCGAGGAAAAGAAGGTAGGGTTGCTCGAGCATCGGGCGTCTCCGTGATGTGGCGGCGCGCAGCGCCGGGCTTTCGGGCGATCCGAGCATCGGCGCGCGAGCGCGTCAATGGGCGCGCGCGGGGGCGGACGAAAACGCAACGCCGTTCGGCGGGCCCGCGCGGATCGGGCCGAATGTCGAAGATCCTTCGTCTAGATCACCAAACGACCGAAGATCATTCGCACGGCGCCGCGCCATGCAGGCGATTGTTCCGTTTCGCGCCGCGCGTTTGCGCAGCCCCGCGGCACGCGCGGCCCCCGGAGCCGGCCCCGCGCGGCGCGACGGAACGACCGAGCGCGCGGCGCCCCCGCCCCTCGCGGGCTTCGCGCCGCGGCGCACGACGCCCCTGCGGCCGAGCGCCGCGCCGGAGCGCTCGGTCCCGGGCCGAAGCGCGCCGATCAACCGGCCGCGCGGGCGGCCGGCGGCTTGCCCGCTCCGCTCGCCGACGCCCTTGCGGCCTTCGCCGACGCGCGCGCCTCCGCTCCCGGCCCCGCGCCTTGCGCCGTTCCCGGCCCCGCGCCTGGCTCCGCGCCTTGCGCCGCACCCGCGGTCGGCCTCGGGTCGAATGCCGCCTCGCCCCCGGCGGCCGCGCCATCGCCCGGCTCGAGGTCGAAGACCCCGGACAGGACGGGCGGCGGCGCCAGCTCTTCGGGAACGGCGCACACACGCGCCCTCGCCATCGCCCGCCCCAGCCCCGGCGCGGCGGTCAGCACGGCGAAGGGGATCGCCAGGCACAGCCCCGCCAGCACCGGCGCCGCCCAGGGCAGGGCCTCGGGCGCCCTGGCCCAGACCGCGGCGGCAAGGCCCAGGCCGAAGAGCGTCTGCATCCACAGCCCCCGCGCCGCCTGCCCCCAGCCCAGCGCGTAGGCGTCGCGCGCCTGCGCGCCCCAGACCACCGAACGCCCCGCCGCCAGCCCCGCCAGGAACAGCGTCGTGCGAAAGGCGACCGCGGGCGCCATGAGCATCGAGAACACGGTTTCCACCGCCGCGCCGGCCGCAAAGCGCAGCCGCCCGCCATAGCGCGCGGCCTCGCCCGGCCGCAGGGCGACGTCGATCCACCCCGCGATCTTGGGAAAGAGCGAGACCGAGAACATCACCAGCATCATCGAGGCGGCGAAGGCGGCGTCGACCTGGCCGGCGCCGCCCTCGAGCAGCTTGAACGCCGCCGTCGCGGTCATCAGCATCCAGGCCGGCGCGGCCAGATACATCGCGATGGCCGCGAAGAGCTGAAAGCGCGACATGGGCTTGAGCCCGCGCAGCCCCAGAAGCCCCCAGTATTGCATGTTGCCCTGGCACCAGCGCAGGTCGCGGCGGGTGAAGTCGAGCAGCGTCGGGGGGTTCTCTTCCCAGCTGCCGGCCTCGACGGGCATGACGCGGCACTCGTAGCCGGCGCGGCGCATCAGCGCCGCCTCGACCTGGTCGTGGCTGAGAATCGCGCCGCCCAGCGGCGGGCGGCCGGGCAGGCGCGGCAAGCGGCAATGGCGCCGGAAGGGCGCGACCCGCACCAGCGCGTTGTGCCCCCAATAGGGGCCGCAATCGCCATGCCACCAGGCCGCGCCCAGCGTGAAGCTGCGCATGCCGTGGCGCATGCCGAACTGGAAGATCCGCGCGAAGGCCGAGCGCGCCGGCGCCCCCACCGCAAGGCTCTGCAGGATGCCGATGCGCGGATGCGCCTGCATGATGCGGGTCATGCGCAAGACGGTCTCGCCGGACATCAGGCTGTCGCTGTCGAGCGGCAGGAACAGCTCATACCCGCCTCCCCAGCGGCGCAGGAAGTCGCGGATGTTGCCGGCCTTCCAGCCTGCGTTGAGCGGCCGTCGGCGATAGATCAGCCGCGGCCCGAGCCGGGGCGCAAGACGCGCCAGCGCCGCCTCTTCGGCCGCGATCGCCTCGGGACGGTCGCTGTCGGACAGCACGAACAGGTCGAAATGCGCGCCCTGGCCCGTGGCGTCGAGCGACTCGCGCAGGGCGGCCAGGCGCGTCAAGGCGCGCTCGGCATCCTCGTTGCGCAGCGCCATGGCCACCGCCACGCGCGCGCGCAGCGGCGCATCGGAGTCGGCGGCGGCCATGTGCGGGGCGGCCGCCGCCAGCCCGTCGCGGCGTCCATGCGCCAGCCACAGGCCGATGAGCGCGTTCCAGAAGCCCATGATCGTCCACGGCGCCCCCACGGCCACGCAAGCGAGCGCGACGGCGTCGCTGACCGACCAGCCCCCGGCGCCGAACGCATGCGCCGCCCCGGCCAGCACCAGCGCCAGCGATCCCAGATTGAGCGCCGCCGCCGTCGCCCGCCGCCGCGCCAGCATGCGGCGCGGCTGCAGCCCTGCGGGGGTCAGGCGGCGCGGCGCGCGCGGCGGGCGCACGCTGGGCGCGCCGGCGGCGCCCTCTTGCGCCGTCCCCCGCAGCCCCACGCCGGCGAAGGCGGACGCCTCGGCCGGCGCGGGGCCGCAAGCGGGAGCCGCGCCGGCCGGGCCTGCGCCGCCGCCCCCGGCGCCGCCGGCGCCCTCGCCCGGCCCGGCTCCGCTCGTCGCGCCCGCGTCCTGCCGGCCAGGGCCCCGGGCGCCGGCCGCCCCGTCAACCGGCCCGCCCGCCGCCCCCGGGGCAAACACGCCCTTGGGCCGCCCGACGCCGTCGGCGCCCGGCGCGCCCATCGGCGCATGGGCGGACCCCGCCCCGCCGCCAGAGCCGCCGCCAGAGCCGCCGCCGGACCGCTGCGCCGCGTCACGGGGCGCCAGGCCCGGCACGGGACCGGCGCCCTGGTCAGGCGCCGCGCCGCCGCGCGGCGCGGGCGGCGTGGCGCGCGCCTCCGGTCCCTCAGGCCGAGCGCCCCCCGGCCCCGCGGCCCCGGGCCGGGGCGCAAGCCTCGGCGCCGGCGCCTCGTCGCCAGGAAGGCCGTCGGCCCGCCGCCGCGCGGCTTCGCTGTCGGTCATGTGATGCGCCTCCCTCTGGACCTGCGGTCCGCCTTGCCTACTGTTGCCGTCACGAGTCGCGAAAGGCCCCCGCATGGAAGCTCACGCATTGGTGTATGCCGCGCCCCGCCGCGCCGAGATCCGCCCCGTCGCGCTGCCCGACGCGCCGCCGGGGCCCGATCACGTGCTGGTGCGCGCCCTGGCCTCGGGGCTGAGCCGCGGCACCGAGCGCCTGGTCTTCGAGGGCCGCGTGCCCGCCTCGGAACATGCGCGCATGCGCGCCCCGATGCAGGTCGGCGACTTCCCCTTCCCCGTGCGCTATGGCTACGCGCTGGCGGCCGAGGTCGAACAGGGGCCGCCCGAGCTGGCGGGCAAGCGCGTCTTCGCCCTGCACCCGCACCAGACCCGCGCATGGCTGCCCGCGCGCGCCTGCCACCTGCTGCCGCCCGGCCTGCCGCCCGCGCGCGCGACGCTGGCGGCGAACATGGAAACCGCGCTGACCGCGTTGTGGGACGCGGGCGCGGGGCCGGGCGACCGCATCCTGGTCGTCGGCGCGGGGGTCGTCGGCTGCCTGATCGCGCGGCTGGCGGCGCGCATGCCCGGCTGCGAGGTCTTCGTGACCGACAGGGTAGCCGAGCGCGCCCGCATCGCGGGTGAACTTGCCGTGACCTGGCGCGCGCCCGACGACCTGCCCGCCGGTTGCGACCTGGCCTTCAACTGCACCGGCGCGGGGGCGGGTCTGCAAGCCGCGCTCGACGCGCTGGGTCCCGAGGGGCGCGCCGTCGAGGTCAGCTGGCACGGCGACGCCGAGGCCACGCTGCGCCTTGGCGGCGCCTTCCACGCGCTGCGGCTGACGGTGGCGTCCTCGCAGGTCGGGCGCGTGCCGCCGGCGCGCGCCCCGCGCTGGGACGGCCCGCGGCGCCTTGCGGCGGCGCTGCGCATCCTGGCCAAGGACCCGGCCCTCGACGCGCTGATCGAGCATCGCGCGCCCTTCTTCGACCTGCCCGCCCGCCTGCCCGCGCTGCTTGCGCCCGGCGCGCCCGGCGGGGGCGTGGCGATCGCATATCCCCCGGCCGGCCGCGACGGCGCGCCGGCGCAAGCAAGGACCGCCCCATGACAGGACAGGAAGCCTCTCTTTACGCCGTCGAGGTGCGCGACCATGTGATGATCGCCCACTCGCTGCCCGACCCGCTGTTCGGCCCGGCGCAGAAGCTGCACGGCGCGACCTATGTCGTGGACGCGGCCTTCATGCGCCCCGAGCTGACCGAGCAAGGCGTGGTCGTGGACATCGGCCGCGCGCGCGAGGCGCTGCGCGCCGCGCTGGCCCCGCTGGACTACGGCAATCTGGACGAGCTGCTGCCCGGGCGCCTGACCACCACGGAATATCTGTGCCGCCACATCTACGAGCGACTGCGCGACGCGGCGCGCGCGGGGGCGCTGGGGCCGGGCGCCGAGGGGCTGACGCGCATCCGCGTGACGCTGAGCGAGTCGCATCTGGCCCGCGCCTGGCACGAAGGCCCGGCATGAGCGCGCGCGCCCCGGCGGCCTGGCTGGCGGTTCCGGGCGCGCTCGACGCGCCGACGGGGGGCTATGCCTATGCCCGGCGCGTGCTGCGCGCGGCCGGGGGCCTGCTGGGGCATCTGCCGCTGCCCGGCGGATTTCCCGATCCCTCGCCCGCGCAGATCGAGGGCGCGCTGAAGGCGCTTTCGCTGGCGCGCGGGCCGGTGGCGATCGACGGGCTGGCGCTGGGCGTGCTGCCGGCCGAAGGCGTGGCCGCGCTGGCGGGGCCGGTCATCGGGCTGCTGCACCATCCGCTGGGGCTCGAGACGGGGCTTGAGCCGGCGCGCGCCAGGGCGCTGCTGCAAAGCGAGGGCGCGGCGCTGCGCGCCTGCGCCGCGGTCGTGACCACAAGCGCCGCGACGGCGCGCGCGGCGGCCGAGCTCTTCGCCCTCGATCCCGCGCGGGTGCATGTCGCGCCGCCCGGCCTTGCCCGCGCCGCCCCCGCCCGGGGCGCCGAGCCCGGCGCGCCTCGGCTGATCCTGGGCGTCGGCGCGCTGACCCCGCGCAAGGGCTGGGACGTGCTGCTGCGCGCGCTGGCCGCGCTGGGGCCGGGCGCGTGGCGCTGCGCCATCGTCGGCGCGCATGACCGCGACCCGGCCGAGGCGGCGCGCCTGCGCGCGCTGATCGCGCAGCTGGGCCTGGAAGAGCGGGCGACGCTGACCGGCGCGCTCGACGCGCCCGCGCTCGAGCGCATGTTCGCGCGGGCCGACATCTTCTGCCTTCCCAGCCGCTACGAAGGATACGGCATGGCCGCGGCCGAGGCGATGATGCGCGCCCTGCCCGTCGTCGCCACCCACGCCGTGCGCGAAGCCGCCCCGCCCGGCGCGGCGCTGCTGGTCCCGCCCGACGATCCCGAGGCGCTGGCCGACGCGCTGGCGCTGCTGCTCTCGCGCCCCGAGGCGCGCCGGCGCCTGGCGCAGGCGGCGCGCGCGCATGCGATGACCCTGCCCGACTGGGACGAGACCGCGCGCCGCATCCTGCGCGTCGTGCGCGATGTGCGCGGCGCGCCGTCGGCGGCGGCGCGGGCATGAGCGGCTTCGCGCTCGACTGGCTCGACCTGCGCGCGCCGGCCGACCGCGCCGCGCGCAGCATGGCTCTGGCCCGGCGCCTGGCCGCGTGGACCGGCGGCGCGCCGCTTGCGGCCGTGGATCTGGGCGCCGGAGCGGGCGCGACGGTTCAGGCGCTGGCCCCGCTGGCGCCGCGGCTGCGCTGGCTGCTGATCGATGCGGATGCGGGGCTTCTGGCCGAGGCGCGCCGCCGCACCGGCGCGCGAACGGCGCGCGCCGACCTGTCCGCGCCCGACGAGGTCGAGCGGCTTCTGGCCGGGGCGCGGGTCGTCGCCGCCTCGGCCTTCTTCGACCTGTGCTCCGAGGCCTGGATCGCCCGCTTCGTCCGGGCCCTGCCGCGTGATGCGGCGGTGCTGGCGGCGCTGACCTATGACGGGCGCGAGCGCTGGTCGCCCGCCGATCCGGCCGAGCCCGCCGCCCTAGCCGCCTTCCACGCGCATCAGCGCCGCGACAAGGGGCTGGGGCCGGCGCTGGGCCCGGACGCCGCCCCCACCCTGGCGCGGATGCTGCGCGCGGCGGGCTGGAGCGTGAGCGCAGCGCCCTCGCCCTGGCGGCTGGGGGCGGGCGACGCGGCGCTGATCGCCGCGCTGGCCGACGGCGCCGCCGCCGCGGTGGGCGAGACGGGCGCGCTGACGGCGCCGACGCTCGAGCGCTGGCGGCTGGCGCGGCGCGCCGCACGGCAGGTCGAGATCGGGCATGTCGACATCCTGGCGCTGCCGCCCGGCTGACAAGATGCAAGGACGCGCGGTGCGAATCCCGCGGCCGCGCCGATCCCCTGGGCGGCGCCGCAAGGCCGCCGAGACGCGCCCCGAACGGCCGGCCGACGATCCGACGGCGGGCCCGGCGGACCAAGCGCAGATCCGCCGCGCCGGCCTTCGCGCAGAACCTGCGAGCGCCGCGACCGCGACGCGCGCGCCGCCCGCCGGCGCTGCATGCGTCGAAGCCGCGGCGCCCATTGCGCGCGCAGCCCTTGTCGGGAACCGCGCCCGCCGCGCCCGAACCCGGCGGGCCGCGCCCCGGATCAGCCGCTCCCGAGCATGCGGCGCATCACGCCGTCGCGGTCGATGAAGGCGTGCTTGAGCGCCGCCAGCACATGCGCCGCGGCCAGAAGGCCGATCATCACGCCCATCGGCCCATGCACCTGCCCGAGCAACGTCTCGGACAGCGCCCGGTCCGGCGTCAGCGGCAGCCGCGCGTCGAACAGGAACCAGACCGGCGCCGGCGCGGGATACAGGCTGACGCCGATCCAGCCGACGACCGGCGCCGCGATCAGCAGCGCATAGAGCAGCAGATGCACGATCCGCGAGGCCGCCCGCTCCCACGCGCGCAGCGGCGGATCATGGGGCGCCGGCGGCCGCGCCGCCCGCGCCGCCGCGCGCAGGATCATCAGCCCGAGCACCGTCAGACCCGCCGACTTGTGCAGATCGTAGATCAGATCGAACGCCCCCGCCCCCAGCGCGCCGTTCACGCGCGCCGCCACTTCGGGATCGTAGCCCTCGATCAACAGCCCCGCCGGGATCAACGCGATCACCAGCGCCGCCACGATCCAGTGCAGCGCGCGCTGAAGAGGCGTGTAGGCGCCCGCGCTCATGGCCGGCTCCAGCTGTTGCGCATGTCGCAGGTGAACAGCACGTCGCCGTCGTCGAACACATGCACCTCGGTGCGCGGGCGCAGCGCCTCGTCCAGCCGCTCGATGGGCGAGAGGCGAAAGCCCGGCTTGCCCGATCCCAGGATCATCGGCGACATGAGGATGTGCAGCATGTCCACCGCCCGCGCCTCGAGGAAACCGGCCAGCGTGTCGGCGCCGCCCTCGACAAGAAGGCGCGTCAGGCCGCGCTCGGCCAGCGCGGCGACGATGGCGCGGGGGTCGAAGCGCCCGCCCGGCGCGGGCAGGCGCAGCGCCTCGGCCGGCGGCGGCGGCGGCGGGGCGTCAGGCGCGCTCGCCACCAGCACGGGCGCCGTGCCGTCGGCCAGAATCGCGGCGTCGCGCGGCATGCGCCCGCGCGGGTCGATGACCACGCGCGCCGGGTGGCGGCCGTCGACGCGGCGCACCGTCAGCCGGGGATCGTCGGCGGCGACGGTGCCGACCCCCACGATCACCGCATCGACATGCGCGCGCAGGCGGTGCAGATGCTCGAGCGCGCGCGCGCCGTTGATGTATTTCGACGCCCCCGTGACCGTGGCGATGCGCCCGTCCAGCGACTGGCCGAGCTGCGCGATCACCACCGGCGCGCCATCCTCGCGCAGCGGGGCGAGCGCCTGGGGGCGCGTTGCCGGAGCATGGTTCATGTGCGGCCGCTCCCTTCCTTGCCGACGGGTGCGAGGATGCGCGCGCTTCGCGTCCACATCATGGCCGTCCCTCCGCCGCCGGACAAGACTCGCGCATGGCGCGGGGGCCGGACGACCGGGCGGGCCGCGTCGGGTCTGGCGCAGGCTGCGCCTTCCGGGGCGCGAGCGGCGCCGGCCGGGGCGCGGGCTCGGCGGATGAAGGCGCGGGCTCGGCCGGCAGGCCGCGCCAGGGCTGGCGCTTGAACCAGGACGCCGCATGCGCCGTCGCGATCAGCGCCGCGAAGCCGGTCAGGTTGACCATCGCGTTCGTCCACGGGCTGCGGCCCACCACGTCCAGCCACACCCCGGCCGCCTGCGCCAGAACCATCGAGGTCAGGAACACGGCCAGCGACTGGCTCCCGACCTTGCGGACGACCCGCACCGCCGCCGGCCAGCCCCGCGCCGCCAGCCAGCCGCGCCCGCGCCCGCCCAGCGCGCTCCAGACCAGCGTCGCCAGCGCGGCCAGATGCAGCAGCTGCGCAAGCCCGATGCGCTCGGCCGGCAGGAACAGATCGAAGCCGAGCAGGGCGCGCGCGCCTTCGCCGTAAAGCGCCAGGATCAGCGCGTCGAGCGCGGGCAGATGGGCGCGGATCTCGTCCACATAGGCATGGGGCGCCGTCGCCAGCGCCGCCGCCGCCGCCGCGATCAGCATGCGCCGCCCCGGTCCCGCCGGCGGCACCGCGCGCCGTCCCGGCGCGGCCAGCCGCCGCCCCGCCGGACCCGCCGCCAGCCATGCCAGATAGGCCAGCGCGAAGAAGTGCAGATAGCGCCACCCGCCGACCCAGCTTTTCCACCACAGGAACTCGGTCTGCGCGCGCAGGCGCGCGATCGCCTCGGTCAGCGCCCAGTCGGCCGGCAGGTAAAGCCCCTGGTGGATCTTGAACCACGCGAAGGGCAGCGCCGTGAGCAGCACCGCCGCCGCCGCGATGGCCAGCGCGCGCGAGACCGGCGGCGCCGGCAGCCATCCCATGCCGAAGGCGAAGCCGGTGAAGAACACCAGCTGCCAGCCGAAGGGGTTGAAGAACCAGTCGATCTCGGGCGCCCAGGGGCGCGAGGGCAGATGCGTCCAGCCCAGCTGCGCCGCCAGCCACATCGCCAGCGCGGCCGCCGCCACCGCGCCGCGCCCGCCCAGCCGGTGCAGCGCCATCATCGCCGGGATCATCGCCAGGATCGCCAGATACATGGGCAGGATGTCGAAATAGTTCGGCGTCCAGCGCAGCGTCATCAGACCCAACAGCGCCTCTCCCGTGTTCTCGAAGAACGGCACGATGGGCACGGCCGCCACATAGCGCTTGTCCGGCAGCCCCAGCTGCAGCCGATCGACCGCGTAGAGCAGCGCCGCCACGCACAGGAACAGCCCCACATGCGCCCAATAGACCTGCCAGACGCGATGCGCGATCCGCGCCGTTCCCATCAGCCAGCCGCGCCGCGCGAACACGCCGCCGAAGGCGATGGCCGAGGCCATGCCCGAGCAGAACACGAAGATCTCGGTCGCGTCCGAAAAGCCGAAGCGCGCCGGAATCCACAGCGCCCACGCATCGTTCGGCACATGCGCGACGAAGATGATGAACATCGCCAGCCCGCGAAAGAAGTCGAGCCGCGGATCGCGCCCCGTCCCACGCCCCGACTCGGCCAGCCCCGCGCCGACGGCCGCGTTCATGCCGCGCCCGGCGCGGCGCGCAGCCCGCCGCTCCGCCCCTGGGCGCGCCGCGCCGCGATGGCCTGGCGGCGGCGGGCGCAATAGCCGTCCTCGGCGCCGCGGCGCGCCGCGCGGCGGGCCAGCATGGCCTCGGCCTCGTCAAGCAGCCCGGCGCGCAGGGCGGCCTCGACGGCCAGGCGCTCGAACACGTCGCGCTGCGCATGACTGCCGCCCAGCGCCTGCATGCGCGGCGCGGCGCGGGCGAAGGCGGCATGGGCGCGCGCATGATCGCCGTTGCGAAAGGCCAGCAGCGCCTGCGCCGCCGGAAGGGCGGCCAGGGCGGCGACCTCGTGCTGGTCGTGGTCGAGCCGCTCGGCGTCGCGGGCGATGCGCGCGCTCAGCGCCTCGGCCTCGGCGGCGCGGCCGGCGCGCGTCAGGCTCAGCAGATAGTGCAGATCGGCGAACATCACCTGACCGTCATCGACGCGCCGCGCGCACAGCTCGCCCAGCGCCTCCCAGCGCGCGCCCACATCGACCCCCTCCAGCTCGAGCCGCATCAGCAGCGACGCCGCGTTGGCGATGTCGCGATAGTCGTCGGTGCGGTCGGGCCAGACCTTGCGGTCGTATAGCTCGAGCGCGGGCCCCCAGGCGCCCCGGTCCAGATGGAACAGCGCCAGATGCCACCACACATGATAGCCGAAATTGTTGCAATGCGCCCAGCGCGCCGATTGCCCCGCCAGCCAGCGCACGCCCCTTTCCGGCTGGCCGGTCATGTCGTGGACATGGGCGACGGCGTGCAGCCCCCAGGCGTCGTCGGGCGCAAGCTCGAGCCCCTCGAGCCCGGCGCGCTCGGCGGCGGCGTAGTCGCCCGTCTCTTCCAGCGCGAAGGCCGTGCATCCGAGGAAATAGCCGCGATGCGGGTGATCGGCGCCAAAGCCCGGCGCCTGATCGGCCAGGGCGGCGCGCATCCCGGCCGGATCGCCCAGGATGAAGCGCACCGCCTGCGTCAGCTTCATGGCCAGCGAATCGCCGGGCCAGCGCCGCGCGATGGCCTCGAGCCGCGCGGCCGCGGCGCGCTGGCGCCCCGCGCGCATGTCGGACAGGGCGGCCACATAGGCCGCCTCGCGCGCATTGGCGCCGCCCTGCGCGGCGGCCGCGCGCGCCGCGCGCAGGGCGTCGTCGGCGGCGGGCAGCAGCTCGGCGCGGCCCAGCAGCAGCATGAAGAACCCCTTGGCCGCGTGCCCCAGCGCAAAGCCCGGCTCGGCCGCCAGCGCGCGCGCCAGATGCTCGGGCGTCGCGGCGCCGTGGGCCAGAAAGGCGGCCACGCAGGCGTCCCAGGCGCCGGCGGCCTCGGAGGATTGCAGCGTCAGGTCGTGTCCGGCGGCATCGGTGCGCATGAGCGTCTCTTTCGTCCTGTTTCCTGCCCGAACGCTGGACCAGCATTGCGGCGATGGCGAGGGGGCGGAAGGCGCTCTCACCCCCTTGTGACGACGCGCGAGCGCGCCGCGGCGCATTGTGGGGAAGCCCCCGAGGCCCGCCCCGCGGGGAAAGCGCGAAGCGCCGCGCCGACAGGAGTCCAACGAGCCGATGAGCCGAACCCCGCCCCCAGAAGGCGCCGCCCGGACCGAAGCGCCCAAGGACGCGCCCGCCGGCGCGCCGGTCGCCTCGCGGCGCGGCGCCCCCGCGAGCGATCCCGTCGTCGCGCCCGCCGCCACCCCCGCCGCAGGCCCCGCTGCAAACGCCGCCTCAGGCTCGGCCGCGATCCCTGCCGAAAAGCCCGCCGCCGGCCCCGCGCCCCCCGTCGACGCCCGCGCCCTGGCGGCGGCGCTGGCGCTGTTGGCGCTGCTGGCGGCGCGGGCCCATGCCGAGCGGGGCGCGCCCCTTGTCTGGGCGGCGCTGCTGGGCGCGTTCGCGGGGCTGGCGCTGCATCACGCGCGCTTCGGCTTCGCCTCGGCCTGGCGGCGCATGACGCGCGAGCGGCGCGGCGCGGGGCTGCGCGCGCAGATGCTGCTGATCGGGCTGACCTGCGCGGCGTCCTACCCGCTCATGCAATGGGGGGCCCAGATCGGCCTGCCCGCGCGCGGCCATGTGCTGCCCATCGGCGCGGCCTCGGCGATCGGGGCGTTCATGTTCGGCGCCGGCATGCAGCTGGGCGGCGGCTGCGCCTCGGGCACGTTGCATGCGCTGGGGGGCGGCGCGCCGCGCATGGCCATCACGCTGGCCTTCTTCGTCGGCGGATCGGTCCTGGCGACGGCGCACTGGGATTTCTGGTCGGCCCTGCCGCGCACGCGCGCGGGCGCTTCGCTGCCGCAGATGATGGGCGCGCTGCCCGCGCTGGCGGTCACGCTGGCCCTGCTGGGCGCGATCGCGCTGGCCTCGGCGGCGCTCGAGCGCCGGCGCCACGGCGCGCTCGAGCCGCCTTCGCGCGCCGGCGACCCGCTGCGCGGCCCATGGACGCCGGGCATGGGCGCGGCGGCGCTGGCGCTGGTCGGCATCGGCTGCTTCCTGGCGCTGGGCCGGCCATGGGGCGTGACCTCGGCCTTCGCGCTGTGGGGCGCCAAGGCGCTGAACGCCGCCGGGCTGCCGGTGCAGGAGTGGACCTACTGGAGCGGCTGGCGGCGCGGCGCGCTCGAGGCGTCGGTGTTCGCCGACGCGACCTCGGTGATGAATTTCGGCATCGTGCTGGGCGCCATGGCCGCCGCCGCGCTTGCCGGGCGCTGGGGCGGCGGCGCGCGGCCGGACTTGCGCGGCGCGCTGACGGCCGCCGCCGGAGGGCTGCTGATGGGCTACGGCGCGCGCCTGGCCTATGGGTGCAACATCGGGGCCTATCTGGGCGGGCTGGCGTCGGGCTCGGCGCATGGGTGGTGGTGGCTGATCTGGGGCTGGGCGGGCTCGGCGCTGGGAACGCGCCTGCGCGCGCGGCTGGGCATGGACCCGCCCGCCTGCCCGCCTCGCGCATGAGGCCGCCCGCCGCCGCGCCTCCGGCGCGTTCGTTCTTCTCGTCGCACCGAAGGAAAGGACAACCCATGATCCGCCCGCTTCCTGTCTGCCTCGCCCTTGTCGCCGCCCTTGGCGCCGCCGCGCCGCCCGCGGCGGCCGCCGAACCCGTCGCCCCCGCCGCCCTCTCGCCCCGGCCCGGATGGCGGACGATCGACGTCGCCCTGCCTTATGCCGAGCTGCTGCCGCGCCTGCGCGCGGCCGTGCGTGCCGAACGCATGGCCGTGGTCGCCGAGGCCGGCCCCACCGAGGCCGCCCGCGCGCGCGGCGTGCGCGTTCCGGGCAACCGGGTGGTCGGGGTCTTTCGCAACGATTTCGCCGTGCGGGCGCTGCGCGCCTCGCTCGCGGCCATGATCGAGGCGCCGATCCGCTTCTACGTCGTCCAGACCCCGAGCGGCGCGACGCTGGCATGGAAGACGCCCAGCCACGTCTTCGCCCCCTACATGGCCGAGGGCGGCCCGGCCCTGGCCGGCCTGGCGCGCGAGCTTGACGCGATCTTCGAAGCCATCGCCGCCCGCGCGACGGCGCCCTGACGGGCCCGGCCGGCTTGCCCCGGCGCCCGGCGGGCTGCTATTGGTCAACCGATCGGACCAATTCAACCCGCCAGGCCCGCCATGCCCTTCCGCCCGGTCCAGACCGAGAAGACCGCCGCAGCCGTGGTGCGCCAGGTCGAGGAGCTGATCCTTCAGGGCGTGCTGCGCCCCGGCGACCGCCTGCCGGCCGAGCGCGAGCTGGCGCGCCGCCTTGCGGTCTCGCGCCCGACCCTGCGCGAGGCGCTGGCCGAGCTGGAATCGCGGGGCCTGACGGCGACCCGGCGCGGGGCGGGCGTGTTCGTGGCCGACGTGCTGGGCCAGGCCTTCGCGCCGCCGCTCATCGAGCTGTTCGCCACGCATGACCAGGCGCTCTACGACTATCTCAGCTTCCGCCGCGACCTCGAGGGGCTGGCCGCCGCCCGCGCCGCCGCGCAGGCCACCGAGGGCGACCGCGCCGTGATCGCCCGCGTGTTCGCGCGCATGGAGGCCGCCCACGCCCGCCGCAACCCGGACGAGGAGGCGCGCCTTGACGCCGAGTTCCACATGGCCGTGGTCGAGGCGGCGCACAACGTGGTCATGCTGCACATGATGCGCTCGATGTTCGAGCTGCTGCGCCGCGGGGTGTTCTACAACCGCGACGCGCTGTTCGCCCTGCGCCCGGCGCGCGACGCGCTGCTCGAGCAGCACCGCGCCATCCGCGACGCGGTGCTGGCCGGCCGGCCGGACGAGGCGCGCGCGGCGGTCGAGGCGCATCTGGACTATGTCGCCGCCATGATGCGCGAGGTCGGCCGGCGCGCCTCGCTCGAACAGGTGGCGCGGCTGCGCCTGGCGCGGCTGGAGTGAAGGCGCCCCCGGGCCCCGTCACGGCCCGCGGCCCCGGCGCCGCGCCCGAACCCTGGCCGCGCCCGGGCCGCGCGCGGGGCCGCGTCGCCCGTCTCGCCTTGCGTCTCAGCCCCCCTCGCCGCCCCCGCGCCGGTCCCGGCGCGCCAGGCGCGACAGCGCCAGCGGCGACAGCACCATGGGGATCTGGTAGAGCGCGACGAACAGGCCGAACAACGGGTCGGGCGGCAAGGCGGCCAGATAGATCGCGACCGAGCGCGTGCCCCCCGTGAGCGCCAGCGCTCCCGCGCGCGGGGCCGCGCCCCGGCGCAGGCGGCGCAGCGCCAGATAGGGCCCCAGGATCAGCGCCGAGCCGAGCGCCAGATAAAGCGCCGCCCGACCCGGAGCCGCCGCCAGCGTCGCGCCGACGCCGTCGAACAGCGGCATGATGAAGACGGTCATCGCCAGCACCGTCAGCCCGTCGAAGGCCGGGCCCGAGCGCGCGATGCGCGCCGGGCCCAGAAGGCGCCGCAACAGCGCCGCCGCCAACGCCCCCGCGCCGATCATCGCCCCCGTGCGTAGCGCAAGCTCCAGCCCGCCCACCGGCGCCGCCGCGCCCAGCAGCCACGCCGCCAGCGGCGCGCCCGCCAGCGGGGCCAGGATCGACGCCGCCAACGTCACCTCGAGCGCCAGCGCCGCGTCCAGCCCCATGATGAAGGCGAAGCCCGCCGCCGAGGCGATGGGCGGCGCGGCCAGCGTATAGACAAGCGCCGCGACGACGTCCGGCGGCGCGCCCGCCGCCCGCGCCGCCCCGAAGGCGGCCAGCGGCGCCAGCCCCACCATGACCGCGGCCGCGGCGAAGGCCCGCGCGGCCCGCCGGCCTCCGCCCAGCCGCGCCGCCGCGCGCAGGTCGATCCGCGTCATCGCCAGCGCATAGACCATCGCCACCAGCGCCGGCAGGAAGGGGCGCAGCGCCGCCGCCAGCTGCGGCACGGCCAGCGCGACCAGCGCCGACAGGGCCAGCGCCCAGCGGGCCCGCCCGCCAAGCCAGGCCAGCGCCCCGATCAGGACCCGGCCCGCCGCGCCCGGCCGCACGCCGCTCATGGCCCTCAGCCTTGCCCGAGGGCGGGCATGGCGCGCAGGCGCAGGCCCTCGGGCGTCAGCTCGATCGCCCGCAGCATCGGCGCGCCCATGTGCCGGCGCAGGCCCGGCTCGCCCGGCTCGGGCGCGAAAAGCGGCCCCGTGGGCGGCGAGACCGAGACCCGCAAGCCGCGCCAGTCGATCTCGTGCGCGCCGTGCGCGTGGGCGCAGAGGATGCGCAGCGGCGGGTGCGGGGCGGCGGCCAGGGCCCACAGCAGCTCGTCGGCGCCCTCGAAGGGCCAGCGGTCCAGCTGCGGCATGCCCAGCGCGCAAGGCGGATGATGCATGATCAAAACCCACGGCTCGTCGTCCATCTCGGCAAGGCGCGCGCGCAGCCACTGGGCCTGCGCCGGGGTCAGACGGCCGGCAACCTGCCCCGGCGCCAGCGTGTCGAGCCCCACCAGGCGCAGCCGCCCCGCCTGACGCACGCCGCTCAGAAAGGGCGGCGCCTCGGCGGCGACGGCCTCGGGAAAGGCGGCGGCCAGCGCGCCGCGCTCGTCGTGATTGCCCGGCAGGATCCACAGCGGCGCCGCCCCGACAAGCGCCCTGCGCGCCATGGCGTAGCTTTCGGGCGCGCCGTCATCGGCCAGATCGCCCGCATGCACGATCAGGTCGGGCGCAAGCCGGCGCGCCGCGGCCGCCGCCAACGCCAGGCGCGCGGCCGCCTCGCGCCCGGCCTCGCCCGCGCGGATGTGGGAATCGCACAGAAGAACGATGCGGCTCATGGCGCCTCCTTGCGCTCGGGGGCCCGGGCGGGCCGTGGTCACACTGCCGCCAATGGCGCGATCACATGCGCGAACGAGCCGCACACCCGCCCCGCGCGCAAGCCCATCGCGCCCAGCTCGCGGCCGGCGGCGTCGGCGGCGTCGAACAGCGGCGCGCCCTCGGCGCGCAGCGTGGTGGCCTGGCGATGCTCATGCGCGGCCAGCGGCCCCTGCCATGGCGCGCCCGCGCGCGGCGTCAGGCGCCGGTAGCCCAGCGTGCGGCGGCGGCGTGCGAAGCTGGTCTCGAGCGGCAGCAGGCCCAGCATCTCGCGCCGCGCGCCGTCGGCGCATTCCAGCCCGCGGCCCAGCGTCATGTAGCCCCCGCACTCGCCATAGATCAGCGCGCCCCGCTCGGCCGCCGCGCGCATGCCGGCGGCGAAGCGGCTCGCCGCGGCCAGGCGGTCGGCGTGCAGCTCGGGATAGCCGCCGGGCAGAAACACGGCGTCCGCATCGGCGGCCGGCGGCTCGTCGGCCAGGGGCGAGAAGGGCATGACCTGCGCCCCCTGCGCGCGCCAGTCGCGCAGCATGTGCTCGTAGGCGAAGGCGAAGGCCACGTCGCGCGCGACGGCGATGCGCGCGCCCAGGGGCGCCAGCCGCGCCGGCGCCGCGCCCGCCGCCACGGGCCGGGCCAGGGCGCGCAGCGCCGCCAGGTCGCAGCCTTGGGCGACCAGATCGGCCGCCGCCTCGACGAAGGCCTCGAGATCCGCGCGCTCGGCCGCCTGCACCAACCCCAGGTGACGCGAGGGCGTCTGCAGCCGCGCGTCGCGCGCGATCGCGCCCAGCACCGGCGCCACCGGCGCGATCGCGCCGGCCAGCATGCGCTCGTGCCGCGCGCCGGCGACGCGGTTGAGGATGACGCCCGCCACCTCGACCCCCGGCCGATGGCGCGCAAGCCCCGCCACCAGCGCCCCGGCCGTCTGCGCCATGCGCGCGGCGTCCAGAACCAGCACCACCGGCGCGCCCAGCGCGCGCGCGACGTCGGCCGCCGCGCCGGTTCCGCCGGCGCCCGGGGCCTCGGCGCCGTCGAACAGGCCCATCGCGCCCTCGACGACCAGCAGCTCGGCCCCGGTCGCGCGGGCGCGGGCGCGAAGGGCGGCGGGCGGCTCGGCCCAGGCGTCGAGCGTCGCGCAAGGCCGACCCGTGGCGGCCTCGTGGAAGGCCGGGTCGATATAGTCGGGTCCGCACTTGCCCGAGGCGACGTCCACCCCCGCCCGGCGCAGCGCGCGCAAGAGCCCGAGGGTCAGGACCGTCTTGCCCGAGCCCGAGGATGGAGCCGAAATGAGGAACGCCCGCGTCGCCGTCATGCCCCAGTCGGTAACGCCCCGCGCGCCGGCGGGCAAGGGCGCCCGGGGCCATGCGCGGGCCGAGCAGCCAGGCGCCCGGGAGGGGGCCGCGCGACGCGCCGGCGGCCGGCGCGGAGCGGCCGCCGGTCCGAGGACGGCCCGCCGATCAGCCGCGATCAGGGCGCGCGCGCCGCTTGCGCCGGCGAAGCCGGCCCCCCCGCCGCGCGGACATGCGCGGGGCGGAAGTCGCCGCGAGCCGGGCGGCGCGGGGGCGCCCCCTGACCCGCCCGCGCTCGCGTCGGGGGACGAAAGGCGCGACAGCGGCCCGCCCCCGCCGCCCGCGCGCAGGCGGGGGCGAAACTTCGACGCGGGCAAGGTGTTCATTTCGGCGCGGGCCGCCCGCGCGAAGGCGCGGGAGAAACCCGCAAGCGCCTTGGGCTCGCCCGGCGCCAGCCCCCGCCCCCGCCCGCGCGAGGGCGCGTCAGCGCGGCTGGCTGAGCGTGCGGCGCACGGCGTCGCGCCATCCGGCGATCTTGGCCCGGCGCCGCTCGGGGTCCATCGACGGGACGAAGCGCCGGTCCAGCGACCACGACGCCGCAAAGCCCTGCGCGTCGGGGCACAGGCCCGCCTTCATGCCCGCCAGCCAGGCCGCGCCCAGCGCCGTGGTCTCGAGCACCCTGGGCCGGTCCACCGGCGCATCGAGCATGTCGGCCAGGAACTGCATGGTCCAGTCCGAGGCGGTCATGCCGCCATCCACGCGCAGCACCGTGTCGGCGGCGCCCTCGGCGCTCCAGTCGCGGCGCATGGCCTCGATCAGATCGAGGCTCTGATAGCCCACGCTCTCGAGCGCGGCGCGCGCGAGCTCGGCCGGGCCGGTGCCGCGCGTCAGGCCGAAGATGGCGCCGCGGCACTCGGAATCCCACCAGGGCGCGCCAAGGCCGGTGAAGGCCGGCACCAGATAGACGTTCTGCGCCGGATCGGCGGCCTCGGCCAGGGGCTGGGTCTGCGCCGCCTCGCGGATGATGCCCAGCCCGTCGCGCAGCCATTGCACCACCGCCCCGGCGATGAAGATCGAGCCTTCGAGCGCATAGGTCGGCTTGCCGTCCAGCTGGTAGGCGATGGTGGTCAGCAGCCGGTTGGCGGACGCGACCGGCGCATCGCCGGTGTTGAGCAGCGCGAAGCAGCCGGTGCCGTAGGTGCTCTTGACCATGCCCGGCGCGAAGCAGGCCTGGCCGACCGTCGCCGCCTGCTGGTCGCCCGCCACGCCCAGGATGGGGATCTCGGCGCCCAGAAGGTCGGCGCGGGCGCGGCCGAAATCGTCGGCGCTGTCGCGCACCTCGGGCAGCATCGACATGGGCACGCGGAACATGCGGCACAGCTCGGCGTCCCAGGCGCCCGCGCGGATGTCGTAGAGCATGGTGCGCGAGGCGTTCGTGGCGTCGGTGGCGTGGACCTTGCCGCCGGTCAGGTTCCAGATCAGCCACGAATCGACCGTGCCGAAGGCCAGCTTGCCGGCCTCGGCGCGGGCGCGCGCGCCCTCGACGTTGTCGAGGATCCAGGCGATCTTGGTGGCCGAGAAGTAGGGGTCGAGCAGAAGACCGGTTTTGGCCGTCACCTCGGGCTCGGCGCCGTCTTCTTTCAGACGCCGACACAGATCGGCGGTGCGCCTGTCCTGCCAGACGATGGCGCGGCCCACGGGCTGGCCGGTCTCGCGATCCCAGACGACCGTCGTCTCGCGCTGGTTGGTGATGCCGATGGCGGCGATGTCGGCGGCGCGCAGGCCGGCGCGCTCGATGGCGGCGCGGCAGGTCGCCGCGGTGCTGGCCCAAAGGTCGGCGGGGTCGTGCTCGACCCAGCCCGAGGCCGGGAAATGCTGCGCGAATTCCTGCTGATCGGCGGCGACGGGCGCGGGGGCCGCGTCGAAGACGATCGCCCGGGTCGAGGTGGTGCCCTGATCGATGGCCAGAATGTGCGTCATGGATGCGCCTCCCTGTTGCGCGGCGCGGGCTGGCGCCCGCCCTGGTCGTCGAGCGCGGGCGCGCCCGCGCACGTCATGGAGCCGGCGCGCCGCCCGCCGCGCCCGTTCCCGGCACGCGGACCTGCTGCGCCCCCCGATCGGCGGGACGCCGCATCGGCCCCTGCGCCCTGCGCCGCAGGGAAGCCGAAGGCGCGCCGCGCGGCAAGCGGTCTTGCGCGTCGGGCCCCGAAAAAGGCGGCGCCCCCGCCCGCCTTGGCGGACGGGGGCGCCTGGCGGGGCGGCCGGCTCGTGGGGCGCCGGCCGCGCCGCGCGTCACTGCTGCCAGGACTTGATCAGCTCGTCATACGAGACGGTCATCGGCTTGGGCTTCTCGTTGGCCAGCTTCGGCTTGGGCGCGCCGGGCTGCGAGAGCCACCATTCGGGGTCCTTCTCCTCGTTCAGGCGCGGGCCCAGCTCGCCCTGCACGCCGGCGCGCTCGAGACGGGCCAGCACCTTTTCCTGCGCCTCGCAAAGGGCGTCGAGCGCCTCCTGCGGGGTCTTGGCGCCGGACGAGGCGTCGCCGATGTTCTGCCACCACAGCTGCGCCAGCTTGGGATAGTCGGGCACGTTCACGCCGGTCGGCGACCAGCGCACCCGCGCGGGCGAGCGGTAGAACTCGATCAGACCGCCCAGCTTGGGCGCGCGCTCGGTGAAGCTGTCATGCTGGATGGTGGACTCGCGGATGAAGGTCAGGCCGACATGCGACTTCTTCACGTCCACGGTCTTCGAGACCACGAACTGCGCGTAGAGCCAGGCGGCCTTGGCGCGGTCCACGGGGGTGGACTTGAGGATGGTCCACGAGCCGGCGTCCTGATAGCCGACCTTCATGCCCTCTTCCCAGTAGGCGCCGTGCGGCGAGGGGGCCATGCGCCACTTGGGCGTGCCGTCCTCGTTCACCACGGGCAGCCCCTCCTTCACCATGTCGGCGGTGAAGGCGGTGTACCAGAACATCTGCTGGGCGATCGCGCCCTGCGCGGGCACCGGGCCGGCCTCGGAGAAGACCATGCCGGCGGCCGCCGGCGGCGCATACTTCTTCAGCCAGTCCACGTATTTCTGCACGGCATACACGGCCGCGGGCGCGTTGGTGGCGCCGCCGCGCTTGACGCACGAGCCGGTGGGCTGGAACTTCTCGTTCACGCGGATGCCCCACTCGTCCACCGGGAAGCCGTTCGGCTCGCCCTTGTCGCCCATGCCGGCCATGGACATCCAGGCGTCGGTGAAGCGCCAGCCGAGGCTGGGGTCCTTCTTGCCGTAGTCCATGTGGCCGTAGACCTTCTGGCCGTCGATCTCGCGGCCGGTGAAGAACTCGGCGATGTCCTCATAGGCCGACCAGTTGACCGGAACGCCCAGCTCGTAGCCGTATTTCGCCTTGAAGTCGGCCTTGTTCTTGGGGTCGTTGAACCAGTCGTAGCGGAACCAGTAAAGGTTCGCGAACTGCTGATCGGGCAGCTGGTAGATCTTGCCGTCGGGCCCGGTGGTGAACTGAAGCCCGATGAAGTCCTCGAGGTCGAGGTTGGGGTTGGTGACGTCCTTGCCCTCGCCGGCCATCCAGTCGGACAGCGGACGGGCCTGCTGGTAGCGCCAGTGGGTGCCGATCAGGTCCGAGTCGTTGATGTAGGCGTCGTAGATGTTCTCGCCCGACTGCATCTGGGTCTGCAGCTTCTCGACGACGTCGCCCTCGCCGATCAGGTCGTGCGTGACCTTGATGCCGGTGATCCTGGTGAACCAGGGCGCCAGCACCTTGGACTCGTATTCATGCGTGGTGATCGTCTCGGACACCACCTTGATCTCCATGCCCGCATAGGGCTTGGCGGCGTCGATGAACCACTGCATCTCGGCTTCCTGCTCGGCGCGCGAAAGCGTCGAGAGATCGCCGATCTCCTCGTCCAGGAACTTCTTGGCCGCGGCCATGTCCGCCCATCCGGGGCTTGCCCCCGCGATGAGCGCCAGCGCCGCGACGCCGGCCTTCAATCCCGTTCTCATCTTCATTCCTCCCGTGTCGAGATGCATTCACCTCCCCCCGCCCGATGCGGGGGCCTTCGCTCCGTCAGACCCAGCGGAACACCGCCGCGGCCCAGACGAGGCAAACCGCCAGCGCGCCGGTCAGGGGCGCGCCGAAAAACGCAAGCCATCCAAGGCAGATCCAGGCCGAGCCCAGCAGGCTGACGAACAGCCGGTCGCCCGGCGTGGTCTCGAAGCGCAGCACGCCCATGCGCGGGGGCTGCGGCCAGAACGCCGTCCACAGCGTCATCGCCGCCAGAAGGCACAGGATGACATAGAAGAACGCCGCCGTCGCCAGGGTCCAGGCCATCCAGCCGTTGGGGATCAGCGGCGCGGTCCAGTCCACCGCCCCGTCCTTGCGCGGCGCCGCGGCCAGCAGCCCGGCGGCCAGCGCGCCCAGGACCAGGACGACGCCCGCGGCCGTGGTCAGGAAAGCCTTCTTGCGCGTCGTCATCACACCCTCCCCATCGCGAAGCCCTTGGCGATGTAGTTGCGCACGAACCAGATCACGAGCGCGCCGGGCACGATGGTCAGCACGCCCGCCGCGGCCAGCACGCCCCAGTCAAGCCCCGAGGCCGAGACCGTGCGCGTCATCGTCGCCGCGATGGGCTTGGCGTCCACCGAGGTCAGCGTGCGGCTCAGCAGAAGCTCGACCCACGAGAACATGAAGCAGAAGAACGCCGTCACGCCGATCCCGCTGGCGATCAGCGGCATGAAGATCTTCACGAAGAAGCGGCCGAAGGAATAGCCGTCGATATAGGCGGTCTCGTCGATCTCCCTCGGCACGCCGCGCATGAACCCTTCGAGGATCCACACCGCCAGGGGCACGTTGAACAGGCAGTGCGCCAGCGCCACCGCGATATGGGTGTCGAACAGCCCGATCGAGGAATAGAGCTGGAAGAAGGGCAGCGCGAACACCGCCGGCGGCGCCATGCGGTTGGTCAGCAGCCAGAAGAACAGGTGCTTGTCGCCCAGGAAGCTGTAGCGGCTGAAGGCGTAGGCCGCCGGCAGCGCCGCCGCGATCGAGATGACCGTGTTCAGCACCACGTAGATCAGCGAGTTGATGTAGCCCCAATACCAGCTCAGATCGGTGAAGATGACCATGTAGTTGGCCAGCGTCAGATCGCGCGGCCAGAGCGAGAACGAGGACAGGATCTCCTCGTTCGTCTTCAGGCTCATGTTCACCAGCCAGTAGATCGGCAGCAGCAGGAACAGGATGTAGAGCGCGCAGGTCAGGGCCGAGCCGTTGAAGGCGAAGCGGCGGCGCGCGCCGGCGGGTGCGGGAGCGGTCATTTGCGGCTCTCCTGCGCGTCGAGATTGGTCATCACCGTGTAGAACACCCAGCTCAGCAGCAGGATCACCAGGAAGTAGATGATCGAGAACGCCGCCGCCGGGCCAAGGTCGAACTGCCCGATCGCCATCTTGACCAGGTCGATCGACAGGAGCGTGGTCGCGTTGCCCGGACCGCCGCCCGTGACCACGAAGGGCTCGGTGTAGATCATGAAGCTGTCCATGAAGCGCAGCAGGACGGCGATCAGCAGCACCCCCCGCATCTTGGGCAGCTCGATGTAGCGGAACACCTTCCAGCGGCTGGCCTGGTCGATCTTGGCCGCCTGGTAATAGGCGTCGGGGATCGAGCGCAGACCCGCATAGGCCAGCAGCACCACCAGCGAGGTCCAGTGCCACACATCCATCACGATGATGGTGATCCAGGCGTCGATCGGGTCCTGGGTGTAGTTGTAGTCGATCCCCAGCGCCGACAGCGCGTAGCCCAGAAGGCCGATGTCCACGCGCCCGAAGATCTGCCAGATCGTGCCGACCACGTTCCACGGGATCAGCAGGGGCAGCGCCATCAGCACCAGGCAGACCGAGGCCCACACCCCCCGCTTGGGCATGTTCAGCGCCACGAACACCCCCAGCGGCACCTCGATCGCCAGGATTATCGCCGAGAAGGCCAGCTGGCGCAGGAAGGCGTTGTGCAGCCGCTCGGAGGCCAGCATCTCTTCGAACCACTCGAGCCCGGCCCAGAAGAACTGGTTGTTTCCGAAGGTGTCCTGGACCGAGTAGTTGACCACCGTCATCAGCGGAACGACGGCCGAGAAGCCCACCAGCAGCAGCACCGGCAGGACCAGGAACCAGGCGCGCTGGTTGACGGTCTTGTTCATCGCGCGGTCTCCTTCTCGTCGCGGGCGGGCACGCGCCAGCCGTCGACATAGACGTTGACGGCCGCCGGATCGAAGGCGAAGCGCGCCTCGCCCAGCGGCACGGCCTGCCCCTCGGGGGCCAGCATGTTGACCTCGCGTCCGGCATGTTCGGCGCGCACGATCTGGTGGCGCCCGATGTCCTCGACGCGGCGCACGACCACGGGAATGCCCTCGTCCGGGCCGGCCAGGCGCACGAATTCGGGGCGCACGCCGATCTCGGCGCGCTCCTGCGGGGCATGGTCGCCCGCCAGGGGAATGACGTGCTCGCCGATCCAGGCCTGCGCGCCGGCCACCCGCGCGGGCAGGACGTTCATGCCCGGCGAGCCGATGAAGAAGCCCACGAAGGTGTGCGCGGGGCGGGCGAACAGCTCTTCGGGCGCGCCCATCTGCACCACCTGCCCGTCATGCATCACCACCACCTTGTCGGCGAAGGTCAGCGCCTCGGTCTGGTCGTGGGTGACGTAGATCATCGTGTGCCCGAACTCGCGGTGCAGGGCCTTGAGCTGGGTGCGCAGCTCCCACTTCATGTGGGGATCGATGACGGTCAGCGGCTCGTCGAAAAGGATGGCGTTGACGTCCTCGCGCACCATGCCGCGGCCAAGGCTGATCTTCTGCTTGGCGTCGGCGGTCAGCCCCTGCGCCTTGCGGCCCAGCGCGTCGGTCATGCCGATCATCTCGGCCACGGCGCCGACGCGGCGGCGCACGTAATCCTCGTCCGCGCCGCGGTTGCGCAGCGGGAAGGCCAGGTTGTCGAACACCGTCATGGTGTCGTAGACGACCGGGAACTGGAACACCTGCGCGATGTTGCGCTCGGCGGTGGGCAGGTCGGTCACGTCGCGCCCGTCGAAGGCGATGCGCCCCTCGGACGGGCGCAGCAGCCCCGAGATGATGTTGAGCAGGGTGGTCTTGCCGCAGCCCGACGGCCCAAGCAGCGCATAGGCGCCGCCGTCCTCCCATTCATGATCCATGCGCTTGAGCGCATAATCCGCCGGCCCCGAAGGCGCCTTCAGGTAGGAATGGGCCAGCTGCGCCAGGGTGATCCTCGCCATGGGCGTGTCCTTCGCGTTTCAGGCCGCGGCGGCGTAGGCCGCGGCGGCGATGAGCCGCCCGTCCTCGCCGAACGCATAGACATGTTCGGGGGCGACGGCGACCTGCGCCGAGGCGCCCGGCGCCAGGTCATGCACCCCATGCACCAGCGCCACCCAGCGCGACGCGCCGTGGTCCAGATGCACGAAGCTTTCCGAGCCCGTCAGCTCGGTCACCGCCACGCGCGCCTCGAAGGCCAGGTCGCCCGCGCGCGGCGCGCCGATGCGCAGATGATCGGGGCGGAAGCCCAGCTGCAGCGCGCCGTCGGGCAGCGCCGCCAGCGGCCCGGCGGCGGGCAGCTCGTCGCCCGTCTCGGCGCGCAGGACGCCGCCGCTCTTGACCGCGCGCAGGAAGTTCATCGGCGGGTCCGAGAACACCCGCGCCGTGGTCGCGTCGGCCGGGCGGCGGTAGACGGCGGGGGTGGGGCCGAACTGCGTCACGCGCCCTTCCCACAGGCAGGCGGTGAAGCCGCCTAGCAGCAGCGCCTCGTGCGGCTCGGTGGTGGCGTAGACGAAGATCGCCCCCGACTCGGCGAAGATGCGCGGGATCTCGGCGCGCAGCTCCTCGCGCAGCTTGTAGTCCAGATTGGCCAGCGGCTCGTCCAGCAGCACCAGCCCCGCATCCTTGACCAGCGCGCGCGCCAGGGCGCAGCGCTGCTGCTGGCCGCCCGACAGCTCGAGCGGCTTGCGCCGCAGCTTGTCGTCGTCAAGCCTGACCAGCTCGGCCGCGCGGCGCACCCGGCGGTCGATCTCGGCGCGGTCCAGGCCCTGAAGGCGCAGCGGCGAGGCGATGTTCTCATACACCGTCATGGACGGGTAGTTGATGAACTGCTGATAGACCATGGCCACGCGGCGGTCCTGCACGCGCATGCCGGTCACGTCGCGCCCCTCCCACAGGATGCGCCCCTGGCTGGGCCGGTCGAGCCCGGCCATCAGCCGCATGAGGCTGGTCTTGCCCGACAGGGTCGGCCCCAGCAGCACGTTCATCGTGCCCTTCTCGAGCGTCAGATCCGTGGGGTGAATGTGGGTCTGTCCGTTGACGACCCGCGACACCCCCTCGAGCGTCAGCGTCATCGCCCTTCTCCCTCAGCGTGCGCGGGGGCCGGAGCGGGCGCGTTGGCGCGCATCCACGCGTCCAGCGCGCGCGCCTCGGCCTCGTCCAGCCGCAGCCCCAGCTTCGAGCGGCGCCACAGCACGTCGTCGGCCGTGCGCGCCCATTCCTTGTCCATAAGCCAGCGCACCTCGCGCTCGGTCAGCGTCGCGCCGAAATCGCGGCCCATGTCCTCGGCCCGCTCGGCGCCGGCCAGCAGCGCCCGCGCCTCGGTCCCGTAGGCGCGGGTCAGCCGCATGGCCCAGCGCTCGGTCAGGAAGGGATGCGCCGCGCGCAGCTCGGCCGCCAGCGCCGGCGCCCCGTCCCAGGGGAAGTCGCCGCCCGGCAGGGGCGCGCGCGCGGTCCAGGCGCGCTTGGCGCCGGTCCAGGGGACAAGGCGCGCCATGGCCGCCTCGGCCAGCTTGCGGTAGGTGGTGATCTTGCCGCCGAAGACGTTCAGCATCGGCGCCTCTCCGTCCTTTCCGCCCTCGACCTTGAGCACGTAGTCGCGGGTCGCGGCCGTGGCCGACGAGGCGCCGTCGTCGTAAAGCGGCCGCACCCCGGAATAGGACCATACCACGTCTTCGCGCGTCACGGGGTTGCGGAAATACTCCGAGACCGCCGCCAGCAGATAGTCGCGCTCGGCCGGCGTGCACTCGGCCGCGCCGGGGTCGCCCTCGTGATCGGCGTCGGTGGTGCCGATGAGCGTGAAGTCCTGCTCGTAGGGAATGGCGAACAGCACCCGCCCGTCGGCGTTCTGGAAGATGTAGGGCCGGTCGTGGTCGAACAGCTTGCGCGTGACGATGTGCGAGCCCCGCACCAGGCGGATCCGGTCCGAGGTGACCAGCCCCGCCTTGGCGCCGATCACGTCCGCCACCCAGGGCCCGGCGGCGTTGACCAGGATGCGGGCCGAGCGCTCGAAGGTCTCGCCGCTGGTCATGTCGCGCAGCGTCACCCGCCACAGCCCGTTCTCGCGCCGGGCCGCCTCGACGCGCGTGCGCGTGCGGATCACCGCCCCGCGCCGCGCGGCGTCGCGCGCGTTCAGCACCACCAGGCGGCTGTCCTCGACCCAGCAGTCGGAATACTCGAACCCGCGGGTGAATTCGGGCTTGAGCGGCACCCCCGCCGGATCGCGCGTCAGGTCCAGAGAACGCGAGGGCGGCAGGATCTTGCGCCCGCCCAGGTGGTCGTAAAGGAACAGCCCCAGCCGCAGCATCCAGGCCGGCCGCAGCCCCTTGTGATGGGGCAGCACGAAGCGCAGCGGCCACGAGATGTGCGGCATGGCCACGAGCAGCGTCTCGCGCTCGCGCAGCGCCTCGCGCACCAGGCGGAACTCGTAATACTCGAGATAGCGCAAGCCGCCATGGAACAGCTTGGTCGAGGCCGAAGAGGTCGCCTGCGCCAGGTCGCCCTGCTCGGCCAGCTCGACGCTCAGGCCCCGCCCCGCCGCGTCGCGTGCGATTCCGCAGCCGTTCACCCCGCCGCCGATCACGAAGATGTCCGAAGTCATGGCATGCTCCTTCCCGAGGCGCGGGGCGCGCGATCGCTTCGCCTTCATTAGATGCGCGGAAGGGCTCCGTTCTGTCAATAACGAAAGAAAGCGAAAGCATAATGCGCGTTTTCGCGCCCGCGCGCGAAGGCCGCGCGCCCCAAGGTTGACCGCGGCGCGTCGATGGCCGACCTTTTTCGCTGCCGGCGCGAATCGGCGCGCCCTGCGCCGCCGGCGTGTTGCGTGCGCGGCCCTTGCGGGCGCGCGATGAGTCCCGGCGCGGCGACGCCGCCGGGAGCGTGGAGGCGAAGATGATGCGACAGGCGCTTGCGGCGACGCGGCGCGCATGCGGCCGGGCCATGGCCCGCCTGCGCGGCGGCGCCCGCGACGAAGCCGGCGCGGCGACGGTCGAGTTCGTGATCGTCGTGCCGGTGCTGCTGATGATCGTGTTCTCGATCTACGAAGCCGGCTGGTACATGGTGCGCACCACCATGCTCGACCGCGGGCTGGACCTGGCGATTCGCGACCTGCGGCTGGGCCTGGTGACCGACCCCACCCCCGCCACGATCAAGAAGCGCATCTGCGAGCATGCGCAGATCATCAAGGATTGCGAAAGCAGCCTGATTCTCGAGCTCACGCCCTTCACGCTCTCGGGCGGGCCGCCGACCAACGATCCGGTCTGCGTCGACCGCTCCGCCGGCGTCATCAACCCGCCCGTCACCTACACGCCCGGCGCGCCCTCGCAGATCATGTTCGTGCGCGCCTGCACGGTGGTGGGGGCGCTGTTCCCGCTCATGGGCTTCGCCGAGGCGATGGCGCGCTCGGCCAATGGCGAGTTCGCGATCATCGCGCACTCGGCCTTCGTGAACGAGCCGCAATGATGGGCGCGCACGGCGAAACCCTGCGCGCGGCGATCGGCGCGGCCGCGGCGCGCCCCGCGCGGCTGCTGCGGCGCTGCGCGGCGCGCGCGCGGCGCATGCGCGGCGACGAGCGCGGCGCGATCACGGTCGAGTTCGTGATCTGGGTCCCCATCCTGATCTTCTGGCTGGTGGCCAGCCTGGCCTTCTACGACGCCTTTCGCGACCGGGGCAACGCGGTGTGCGCCTCGAACGTGATCGCGGACATCGTCTCGCGCCAGACCGAGGTCAGCGACGCCTTCGTCTCGACGCTGCACGACCTGCTTCAGCAGCTGCTGTCGGGATCGCCGCCGGGCAAGTGGCTGCGCATATCCAGCGTGAAATACGAGGGCGGCCGCCACTTCGTCGAATGGTCCGCGCCCAGCGGGTCGGGCCTGCCGCTGACCGACGCGGACCTCGACCCCGCGCAGTTTCCGCGCATGGTCGAGGGCGACAGCGTGATCCTGGTCGAGACCTTCGTGCCCTTCGAGCCGATCCTGAGCTGGACGGGCATCGAGGCGACGACGCTGCATCTGCGCATGCCCACCGAGCCGCGCTTCACCTCGAAGATCGCCTACAGGAACTGACCGGCCCTGCGGCCCATCGGACGCGAGGCCGGCCGGCGGGTCAGGTGCCGCAATAGGTCACGCGCACTTCCTCGGCGGGCGCGGGCGGCGCGGCCAGGTCGGCATGTTCGGGCGCGGGCTCGTCGAAGGGGCGGCGCAGCGCCGCGATCAGGCGCTCGGCCGGCGCCAAATCGCCGGCCTCGGCCGCGGCGATGGCCTGCTCGACGCGGTGGTTGCGCGGGATGACGGCCGGATTCGCCGCCCGCATGCGCCGCGCCGCCTCTTCCGGCGCAACGCGCCCGGCCTCGAGCGCCGCGCGCCAGCGGCCCAGCCAGTCGTCCAGCGGGCGCGGATCACGGAACAGCGCGCGCACCGGCGCCGCGTCGCCCTCGGCCGCCAGGCAAAGGCGGCGGAAGAACAGCGTGAAGTCGGTTTCCTCGCCGCCCAGAAGGCGCAGCGCGCCGTCGATCAGCGCCTCGGCCTCGGGGGCGGCCGCATCGAGGCCCAGCTTGGGCGCGAAGGCCTCGCGCCAGGCGGCGGCGAACAGGTCGGGAAAGGCGTCGATCGCCTCTTGCGCCGAGGCGATGGCGCGGTCCTCGTCCGGGTCGATGCTGCGCGCCAGCGCCCCGGCCAGCCGCGACAGGTTCCAATGCGCCGCGCGCGGCTGCTGGTTCCAGGCGTAGCGCCCCGCATGGTCGATCGAGCTGAACACGCGGTCGGCCCGGAACCCGTCCATGAAGGCGCAGGGGCCGTAGTCGATGGTCTGCCCGCCCACATGCATGTTGTCGGTGTTCATCACGCCGTGGATGAAGCCCAGCGCCATCCACTGCGCCACCAGCCGCGCCTGGCGGGCCACGGCCTCGTCCAGCGCGGCGCGGGCGCGGTTCGGGGCCTGGGCCAGATGCGGAAAGTTGCGCGCCACGACGTGATCGAGCAGCGTGCGCACGGCCTCGTGATCGCCCTGCGCGGCGAAGAACTGGAAGGTGCCGACGCGCACATGCCCCTCGGCGACGCGGGTCAGCACCGCGCCGGGCAGCGGGCGCTCGCGCCGCACCACGGCGCCGGTGGCCGCGGCGGCCAGCGCGCGGGTGGTGGGCACGCCCATGGCGTGCATGGCCTCGGAGACGATGAACTCGCGCAGCACCGGCCCCAGCGCCGCCAGCCCGTCGCCCATGCGCGAGAACGGCGTGCGCCCCGCGCCCTTGAGCTGAAGGTCCTGGCGCACGCCCGCGCGGTCGATCACCTCGCCCAGCAGGATCGCGCGCCCGTCGCCCAGCTGCGGCACGAAATGCCCGAACTGGTGCCCCGCATAGGCCATGGCCAGGGGCTCGGCGCCGGGCGGAAGCTCGGCCCCCGACAGCCAGCGCGCCCCCTGCTCCGAGGCCAGCAGCGCCGGATCGGCCCCCAGCTCGCGCGCCAGATCGGCGTTGAGCAGCAAGAGCCGCGGCGCGGGCGGGCGCGTGGGCTGAACGCGGGCGTAGAAGCGCTCGGGCAGGCGCGCATAGCTGTTGTCGAAGGCGAAGGGCGCGGCGCGGTCGGCGGCGACGTCGGCGGTGGGCGTTTGCATGGGCGGGTCTCCTTCCTTGCCGCAAAGCTAGGGCGCGACGGCCCCGCGTCACGCCCCCGGCGCAGATTGCGCCGCCCGCCGGGGCCGCGCCCCGCGCCGCGGCGCCCAGCGACCCGGGCGGGCGACCCACGCGGGCGGCGGGGCGGCCGGATCGCCTGCGGCAAGCGCGCCTTGTCCTGGCCGCGCCCCGCGCGGGCGGCGGGCGGCGGTCTGCGGCATCGGCCCCCGGCCGCGGCGGCCTGCGCCGCCGGCGCCAGGCCCTGTCCGGGCGGTGGGCGCTGGGCCTGCCCGCGGGCGGCGCCGCGGCGCCGCCTTCGCGCGCCCGGCGGCCCCGCTCAGGCCTCGGCGGGAACGATCCGGAACGGCCGCGGGAAGGCGCCGAGCGCCGCCCGCACCTCGTCCTCGTCCAGCGAGTCGACCCCGGCGGGCGACAGCTCGGCCACCAGCCCAAGGCGCTTGTCCTCGACCACGTGGATCGAGGCCGAGATGCCCGCCTTCTCGAGCGCCTCGCCATAGACGCGCACGATGGCGCGCTTGCGCAGATCGGGCTTGAAGACCTTGCCGACCGCGGTCTTGGGCAGCTCTTCGAGCACCTCGACATGCTTGGGATGCGCGGCGCGCTCGGCGATGCGCTCGCGCGCGAAGGCCATCAGCTCGTCCGCCGAGGCCTCGGCCCCCTGCTTGAGCTCGACATAGGCGCAAGGCACCTCGCCCGCATGGGCGTCGGGCTGGCCGACCGCGCCCACGAAGGCGACGGCGGGGTGGCCGGCCAGGGCCTCTTCGATCAGCGCGGGGTCGATGTTGTGCCCGCCGCGGATGATCAGATCCTTGGCCCGGCCGGTGATCCACAGATAGCCGTCGGCGTCGATCCGGCCCAGATCGCCGGTGCGCAGGTGCCCGGTCTCGGCGTAAAGGCCCTGGTTCTTGGAGGGATCGGTGTAGGTCGAGCCCTGGCGCACGCCCGGATTGCGCACGCAGATCTCGCCGATCTCGTCGGTCGCGCATTCGCGCGTGATGCGGCCCTGCTCGTCGAAATGCAGGATGCGCACGTCGGTGTAGGGGAAGGGGATGCCCACCGAGCCGACCTTGCGCTGCCCCTCGATCGGGTTGCACGAGACGAGGCAGGTGGCCTCGGTCATGCCGTAGCCTTCCAGGATCTTGACGCCCGTCGCCTGCTCGAACTGGCGGAACAGCTCGAGCGGCAGCGGCGCCGAGCCGCACAGCGCGTATTTCAGCGACGAGACGTCCGCGTCCACCGGGCGCTGCATCAGCGCCGCCGCCGCGGTGGGGACCATGACCATGAACTGCACGTTCCAGCGCTCGACCAGCTTCCAGAAATTGTCGAACACCCCCTCGCCGCGATAGCCGGCCGGGGTGGGCATGATCATGTGCGCCCCCGCCGCCACGCAGCTGATGAGGATGGGATAGGCCGCGAAGACGTGGAACAGCGGCAGCGGGCACAGCACGTTGTCGCCCGAGTTCAGCATCAGATAGTCCGAGATCCACCCGTTGTAGATCATGCCCCGGTGGTCATGCTGCGCCAGCTTGGGCATGCCGGTGGTGCCGCCGGTGTGGAAATAGGCGCCGATGCGCGCGGGATCGAGGCTTTCGGCGAAGTTCAGCGCCGCGCCGTCGCGCCGGCGCGTCTCGGCGTCGAAATCCAGCCGCCGCACGCCCTCGGGATACGAGACCTTGGGCCGCACGAAGGGCACGATCCAGCGCAGCGGCGGGCCCAGATAGCGGCGCAGATCCACCTCGAGCACGGTCTTGACCCCCGGCGCCTCGGCCAGCGCCGCGGCCGCCTTCTGGGCGACGTCGCTCTTGGGAAAGGGCGCGAGGGTGACCAGCGCCTTGGCGCCGCTCTCGCGCAGGATGGCGGCGATCTGCGAGGGTTCGAGCAGCGGGTTGATCGGGTTGACGATGCCCGCCGTCGCGCCCGCCAGCAGGGTGATGGCCGTCTCGTTGCAGTTGGGCAGCAGATAGGCGACGACGTCGCCTTCCTCGATCCCCAGCTCGCGCAGAAGGTTGGCGGTCTGGGTGACGCGGGCCCTGAGCTCGCGCCAGGTCAGCGTCTCGGCCCGGTCCTTGGGCCCCGAGGTGATCTGGAAGCTGAGCGCGGGCAGGTCGGGGACCCGCTCGACGGTCTGCGAAAGCATCTCGTAGATCGAGCGCGCGGTCCAGCGCTGCTCGACGGGCGTGCGCTCGATCGCGATCTTGTCCTCCACGGAGGCGAGCGTTCTGGGCGCGTGGGTCATCGACATCCTCCCGACATGACGTGCGGCGGGCGGCCGCGCGCGCAGATTTGCCGCGCGCGCCGCGACCCGCAAGCGCGACCTTGCGTCAGCGCGGCCCTTGGGCGCGCGCCGCGCCGACGCCCGGCCCGGGCGAAGCGCCGCGGATGCCGGCCGGCCGGCCGCCTTGACGAAACGACAGCCTGCACCGGGCGCGCGCCCGCGTCCATGCCCTTGCGCCGCGCGCGCGCATGCCGGGGCTCGACGCGCGCTGGCGACGGCCGGCCGCCTTCTTGCGCCGCCCGCGCGCCGCATCGCCCCGGCGCCTGCGCCGACCGACGAAGCGGCGCGGCCTGGGACGGTCGGCGTCCGCGCGCCCCCTCGGCCGCCGCGTCGCGGCCCGCGGGTCGGCCGCACATGGCGCGAGGGGCGAGGCCGGGCCTGCGCCCCGTCCCGGCTTGACGCGCCGCGCAGGCGCAAGGGGCGGCCCGGCGCGTTCAGCCCTGCGTGAACTGAAGCCGCGCGAGGCGCGCGTAAAGGCCGTCCTGCGCGGACAGCGTTTCGTGATCGCCCTCGGCGACGATGCGCCCGCCTTCCAGCACCACGATGCGGTCGGCGTTCTTCACCGTGGCCAGGCGGTGGGCGATGACCAGCGTCGTGCGGTCGCTGGACAGGCGCTCGACGGCCTGCTGCACCGCGCGCTCGCTTTCGGCGTCGAGCGCCGAGGTCGCCTCGTCCAGCAGCAGGATCGGCGCATCGCGCAGGATCGCGCGCGCGATCGCCAGGCGCTGCTTCTGCCCGCCCGACAGCATCACGCCGCGCTCGCCCACGAAGGTGTCGTAGCCCTGGGGCAGCTGCATGATGAAGTCATGCGCCGCAGCGGCGCGGGCGGCGGCGCGCACCTCTTCGTCCGAAGCGTCGGGGCGGCCGAAACGGATGTTGGCGGCGATGGTGTCGGCGAAGATGGCCGGGTCCTGGCTGACCAGCGCAAAGCGCGTGCGCACCGCCTCGGGCGCCATCAGCGCCATGTCCGCGCCGTCAAGCAGGATGCGCCCCTCATCCGGGTCGTAAAAGCGCAGAAGCAGCTGGAAAAGCGTCGTCTTGCCCGCGCCCGAGGGGCCGACCAGCGCCACCGTCTGGCCCGCGCGCACGCGCAGCGTCACGTCGTGCAGCGCCCGCGCGTCGCGGCGCGAGGGATAGCTGAAGGCGACGTTCTCGAAGGCGATCTCGCCGCGCGGCGGCTCGGGCGGGGGGATCGGGCGCGCCGGGCGGCGGATGGGGTCTTGCGCCTCGAGCAGCTCGACCAGGCGCTCGGTCGCGCCGGCGGCGCGCTGGATCTCGCCCCACACCTCGGACAGCGCGCCGACCGAACCGGCCACCAGCACCGCGTAGATCAGGAACTGCACCAGCTCGCCCGCGCCGATCGCGCCCGCGCGCAGATCGCCCGCACCGATCCACAGCACGCCGACGACGCCGGTGAATACCAGGAAGATGATGATCGCCGCCAGCATCGCCCGCGCCACGATGCGCCGCAGCGCGGCGCGGTAGGCCTCCTCGGTCAGCGCGCCGAAGCGCGCGCGCGCCATGTCCTCGCGCGTGTAGGCCTGAACGGTCTGCGCGGCCTGAAGGGTCTCGGACGCCTGCGCCGAGCTTCGCGCCACCAGGTCCTGGCTTTCGCGCGACAGCTGGCGCACCCGCCGGCCCAGAGTCAGGATCGGGAACACCACCATCGGCACGATCAGCAGCGCATAGGCCGACAGCTTGGGCGAGGTCCAGAACATCAGGGCCAGACCGCCGGCGAACAGCAGCAGGTTGCGCAGCGCGATCGAGGCGCTCGAGCCGATCACCGACAGAAGCAGCGTCGTGTCCGCGGTCAGGCGGCTGATGACCTCGCCGGTCATGAGGCGCTCGTAGAAGGCCGGGCTCATGGCGATGACCTTGCCGTAGACCGCCTTGCGCAGATCGGCGATCACCCGCTCGCCCAGCCGCGTGACCAGGTAGAAGCGCGCCGCCGTCGCCAGCGCCAGCGCGCCCGCGATGGCCACCGCGGCCAGGAAGTAGCTGTCCATCAGGTATTCGGACTCGGCCGAGAAGCCGTCCACCACCCGCCCCGCCGCCATGGGCAGCGCCAGGTTCAGCACCGTGGTCAGCAGCAGCATGGCCAGCGCGCCATACGCCAGGCGCCTGTGCGGGCGCACGAAAGGCGCAAGGCGGCGCAGCGCGCCCACGGATCGGGACTTGGCGCGTTCGGGCGTGTCGGAGAGCAAGGACAAGGGCTGAGTTCCCGCGGTCTGGCTGATCGCCCGGCTGGGCGGGACCCGATGTATCAACCGCCCGCCGGGCCGACAATAGCCGCAAGGTCGCGCCCCGGCGCGCGCGGCCCGAGGCGCGGGGCGGCTTCCGGGGCGGCGCAATTCCGACTTTTTCGGTTTACTTTTTCGTGGCCGCGATCTATCGAGTCGCCCGTGACCCAGCGCGTCGCCAGGCATCATCCCATAATTGCAACGAGGAACGGGACATGCTTCGCACGCGCGCAGCGGCCTCGGTCTGCGCCCTGGCGGCGGCCATGCCGGCCATGGCGCAAGAGGTCATCGAACTGGAACGGATCACGATCGAAGGCCGGTCGCACGACGGATTCTTCGCGGAACCTTTCGCCGCCGACGTCGGCGCGATCATGAAGACCGACGACCCCATCGCGCTGACGCCGCGCTCGGTCACGGTGGTGACGCAAGAGCAGCTTCAGCGGCGCGGCGCGCGAACGGTCGAGGATGCGCTGAAATACTCGTCCGGCGTGGTCGCCGGCCAGTGGGGGCTGGACGCGCGCTCGGACTGGTCGCTGATCCGCGGCTTCCGCCCCAGCACGCTGCATGACGGCCTGCCCGCGCGCTACGGCTACTACAACGACGCCACGCCCGAACCCTTCATGCTCGAAAGCGTCGCGGCGCTGCGCGGGCCGGCGTCGGGACTGTATGGCAGCGGCTCGGTTGGCGGCGTGGTCAACACCGTCTCGAAAACCGCGGCGCAGGACGCGCCGCGCCTCTGGCAGCTTCAGGTCGGATCCTTCGATCGCGTGCAGGGCGCGCTGGACGTCGGCGGCCGGATCGACGCGGAGGGCGCGCTGCGCTACCGCCTCGTCGGCGTCGCGCGCGACTCGCGAACCCAGGTCGACCATTCGCAGGACGACGTGCTCGCCCTTGCTCCGTCCCTTTCCTGGAAGCCCGACGCGGACACCGAGCTGACCATCCTGCTGAACTACCAGGACGCCGACCGCAGCCCCCTGATCCAGTTCGCCTCGATCTACGGCACGCTGCTGCCCGCCACCGGCTTCGGCAACGGCAGGTTCCTTCCCGACAGCCTGTTCGTGGGCGAGCCGGGCTTCGACAGGTTCGAGTCCGAGCAGCGCAGCGTCACCGCCATGTTCGGCCACCGCTTCGACCCGGTGTGGCGCGTCGACGCCAATTTCCGATACCTCGAGGGCGAGGCCGAGTATCAGCACGCCTAGTGGGCCTTCGACAATTTCGCCAACGGACGCTACAACCCCGACGGCACCATCAACCGCACCTTCTATCGCGCCGAAAACACGCTCAAGACGCTGGCCTTCGACGCCTACGCCACCGCCGAATACGCGCTGGCGGACGCGCGGATGCGGACGATGCTGGGCGCGAGCCTGGCGCGCGGGACGTACGATTCCGACTTCGGATACGGCGCCCAGGTCGCGCCCATCGACCCCTTCAACCCGGTCTACGCCGGCTTCAACCCCATCAGCGTCACCGACACGCCGGGAACTTCGGTGGACGAGTGGGGCGTCTACGCCCAGAACCGCCTCTTGCTCGACCGCTGGATCGTCGATTTCGGACTGCGCTACGGCGGCGTCGAAACGGGCCCCTCGACCGGAAACTTCGGCGCAAGCTCGGCGGCGGCCAGCGACCGGAAACTGACCGGCAACGCCGCGGTGATGTATCGCTTCGACAACGGCCTTGCGCCCTATGCCAGCTACGCGACCAGCTTCCAGCAGGATGCCATCGGCGCGGACGCGAACGGCAAGGCCTTCGAGCCGACCGAAGGCGAGCAGATCGAGCTGGGCGTGAAGTTCCAGCCCCCCGGCTCCGACACGCTGATCTCGGCTGCGGCGTTCGACCTGACCAAGTCCAACATGCTGGTCGCCGACCCCGACAATCCGGGCTTTCAGATCCAGAGCGGCGAGGCGTCTGCGCGCGGCTTCGAGCTCGAGCTTCGCCACAGCTTCGGCGAAATGTCGATCCAGGCGGCATACACGTTTCTCGACACCAGGAACGAGGCCGGGTTCGACATCGCGCAGGTTCCGGCGCACGCGGCCTCCTTCTGGCTCGAATACGCCCCGGCCGCCCTTCCCGGCCTTCGGCTGGGCGGCGGGCTTCGCCACAACGGATCGGCCTGGGACGGCGCCGGGGCGCAGAAGACGCCGGCCTACACGCTGGCGGACGCCAGCATCGCCTACGAGCGGGACAATTGGCGGCTGGCGCTCAACGTCACGAATCTGACCGACAAGCGCCACGTCACCACATGCCAGAGCGGCGCCTGCTATTTCGGCGAGGGCCGCAACGTCACGCTGACCCTGACCTCCGCCTTCTGAGACGTCCCGGGCGGCTCCGGCGACGGAGCCCGCCCCCTTTCCACGAGGCGCCCTGCGATGCTGCGTTCGCTGCGACTTGTCCCGTTTCTTCTGCTCGGCGCGCCCGCCGCGGCGCAGGAGTTTCCCGTGCGCATCGCGCATGCCTTCGGCACGGCCGAGATCCCCGCGCCGCCAAGCCGCGTCGTCTCGCTCAGCTTCATCGGCCATGATTTCCTGCTGGCCCTTGGCGTGAAGCCCTACGCGCTGCGCAAATGGTATGGCGACCATCCCCACGGCGTCTGGCCCTGGGCGCAGGAGGCGCTGGGCGACGCCGAGCCCATCGTCATGCAGGGCGAGATCGACATCGAGGCCATCGCCGCCATGCGCCCCGACCTGATCGTCGGACAGTGGAGCGGCATGACCGCCTACGACCATCGCCTGCTGTCGCAGATCGCGCCCACCATCGCCCATCGCGCCGAATGGGGCCCCTATGGCGCGCCCTGGCAGGAGATGCTGCGCACGCTCGGCATGGCGACCGGACGCCTCGAAAGGGCCGAGGCCGAGATCGCCCGCCTCGAAGCGCGCTTCGCGCGGATCCGCGCCGCGCATCCCGACTGGCAGGGAGCGAGCGCCGTCATGGTCTGGGCCGGCTCGGTCGGCGCCTACACTTCGCGCGACATCCGCGGCCGTCTGCTGCGCGAGCTGGGCTTCGTCGCGCCGGCGGCCGTCGAGGCGCGCGGCAGCCTCAACCGCGCCTATGTGCGCATTCCGCCCGAGGACTTGTCCGCGATCGACGTGGACGCCCTGATCTGGCTCGACTCCGGCGCCTCGGTCGAGCGCCTGAGGACGCTTCCCCTGCGCCGCACGATGCGCGCTCATGCCGAAGGGCGCGAGATCTATTCCGATCTGATGCTTTCGGCCGCGCTGTCGCATTCGAGCCCGCTCAGCCTCGACTACGCGCTGGACCGGCTGACGCCCCTGCTCGAGGCGGCGATGGACGGCGATCCGGCGACCGTGGTCGCCACGTCGCGGCAGGCCGGCATCCTTGGACGGGAGGCGACCGATGCGCGTTGACTCGGCCGGACGCGCGCCCGTGCGGGCCGATCGCCTTCTCGACGACGTCTCGCGCGACCATGCGCGCCGGGCGCGCGCGGGGCGATCCCGGCGCATGACGCTGCTGGCTTCGTGCGCGGCGCTGGTCCTCTTGTCGGCGCTGGCTCTGCGGCTTGGGCTGCGCCCCGTCGGCTGGGCCGATCTCGCGCAGGCGCTGATCGCCTATGAGCCGACCGATCCCGAGCAGATCGTGATCCGCGAGCTGCGGCTGCCGCGCCTTGTCGGGGCGCTTCTTGCCGGGGCGGGCCTTGGGATCGCGGGCGCGCTCATGCAGGGAATGACCCGCAACCCGCTGGCCGACCCGGGCCTTCTGGGCATCAACGCGGGCGCGGCGGCCGGGGTGATCGGCGGAACCTTCCTGTTCGGCATGGGCGCGCCTTCGCAGCAGATCTGGCTTGCGTTGGGCGGGGGCGCGCTTGGCGCGGCGGCGGTCTTCGCCCTGGGCGGCGGGGCGCAGGCCAGCCCGGCGCGCCTGCTGCTGGCGGGCGCGGCGCTGTCGGCCTTCTTTCTGGCCATGGTGCGCGGGCTGCTTCTGATGAGCCGGCAAAGCCTCGAAACCTATCGGTTCTGGGTGCTGGGCGGGTTCGACAACGTCACGGCGCACACGCTCGGCGCGCTGTGGCCCTTCTTTGCGGCCGGGGCGCTGGCGGCGCTGGCCGCCGCGGCGCTGATCGACGCTCTGGCGCTGGGCGAGGATGCGGCGCGCGGGCTGGGCGTGAGGGTGGGCGGCGCAAGGCTGCTGGCCGGTCTGGCCATCGTGCTGCTCGCCTCGAGCACGGTCGCCATGGCTGGCCCGATCGCCTTCGTCGGCCTGATCGTGCCGCACATGGCGCGCGCGGCGATGCGCAACGACATGCTGTGGCTGGTCCCCTGCGCCGGCGTGTTCGGCGCAGGGCTGATGACGCTGGCCGAGCTTGCCGGCCGATCGCCCCTGTTCGGCGGCGCCATGCAGGCTGGCGTGATGTCGGCGCTGATCGGCGGCCCCGCGCTGATCTGGCTGGCCCGCGCGAAGGAAGGGCGCATGTCATGATGCGCGCGGTTCGCATCGGCCCCGTTTGCGCGCCGCTTCGCCCGCGCCCGCTGGCGGCGTCGCTGGGCCTTTCGCTTTGCCTCGCGGCGCTGGGACTGGCGGCCCTTGCCTGGGGCGGCTATCCGCTCTCGGCCGGCGAGATATGGCAGGCCGCGACCGGCCGGGGCGACGCCGTCGCGGCCATGATCGTGCTCGAGCACCGCCTGCCGCGCATTCTGACCGCCATCGGCGCCGGCGCGGCGCTGGGCCTTGCGGGCGCGATGGTCCAGACCATGCTGCGCAACCCGCTGGCCGCGCCCGACATCATCGGCTTCGTCGCCGGGGCGAATGCGGGCGCGCTGCTTGCGGCGCTGACGACCGGCGGAATGATCGTGGGCGGAGCGCTGGCGGGCGGGGCGCTGACGGCCTGCGCGGTCGTCGCGCTCGCCTGGCGGGGCGGGCTCGACGCGCATCGCCTGATCCTGGTGGGCGTCGGCGCCAACCTGACGCTGGGCGCGACGGCCGATCTGCTGCTCAGCTTCGCCGACGAGCGCACCGCCGCCGACATGGCGCGCTGGCTGACCGGAACGCTGCACGCGCGCAGCCCCGAGGACGCAGCCCTGGCGTGGGCGGGACTGGCGCTGCTGTCTCCGGCCGCGCTCTGGCTCGGCTTTCCACTTGGGCGCATGGCGCTGTCCGACGACCTCGCCGCCGGGCTGGGGCTGCGTTTGGCGCGGCTGCGGCTGGCCGTCGCGGCGCTGGCGGTCGCGCTGGTGGCGCTGGCGGTGAGCGTCGCGGGGCCGCTGCCCTTCGTCGCCTTCGTCTCGGGCCCCATCGCGCGCCGCCTGACGCGATGCGCGGGACCGGCGCTTGCGGCCGCGGCGCTGACCGGAGCGACGGTCACGCTGGGCGCGGACCTTGCGGCGCGGATGGTCCCGACCTTCCGGCTGCCCGCGGGCGTCTTCGCCGCCATGGCGGGCGCGCCCGTTCTGGTCTGGCTGTTGTGGATCGAGGCGCGGAGGCGGCGGCTGTGACGTTTTCGCAAGACGGACGAGAAGGTTCTCCGAGCATGTCGCAACGGTCCATGAACCGCCTGCGGGCCGAGGAGATCTCGGTCGGCTATCCCGGACGGACGGTGCTCGACGCGATGTCGCTCGACATCCCGGACGGCAAGGTCACCGCCATCGTCGGCCCCAACGCCTGCGGCAAGTCGACCCTGCTGCGGGCCCTGGCCCGGCTGATCCCGACGCAAGGCGGGCGGGTCATGCTGGACGGACGGCCCATCGAGAAACAACGCTCGCGCCAGGTCGCGCGGCGCCTGGCCATCCTGCCGCAGTCGCCCGCCGCGCCCGAGGGGCTGACCGTGCTCGACCTTGTCCGTCGGGGACGCACGCCGCATCAGTCCGTTCTGCGGCAGTGGTCGCGCGCGGACGCCGAGGCGGTCGAGCGGGCGCTGAGCCTGGCGGGGCTCGAAGGCCTGTCCTCGCGCATGCTCGACACGCTTTCGGGCGGGCAGAGGCAGCGCGCCTGGATCGCCATGGCCCTGGCGCAGGACCCCGAGCTGCTGCTGCTGGACGAGCCGACGACCTATCTGGACCTGCCCCGCCAGATCGAGCTGCTGGCGCTGATCCGCCAGCTCAACCGCGACGCCGGACTAACCGTCGCGATGGTTCTTCACGACGTCAACCTGGCCGCACGCTTCGCCGATCACATCGTCGCGCTGAAGGACGGGAAGGTGCGCCGCCAGGGCCCGCCCGCCGAGGTCGTGACCGCCGAGACGATGCAGGAGGTCTTCTCGCTGCCCTGCACGGTGATCCGCGATCCGGTCCATGGCCGGCCCCATGTCATCCCTGCCTGAAGGAGATGCCCGTGACCCTGTCCCCTCATGGCGACTTCGCCCATGGCGCCGAAACCGCGCTTCCGGGGCTGGACCTGGCGGCGCTGCGCAAGGCCCTGCTGGCGCAGGCGCGCGAGCATGGGCTGGAGGTTCTGCGCGACGACGGCGCGTCGCTGGCGATCGCGACCGCCTACGGTCGTTGCCGGCTGATCGTCGAGGCCGGCGCGGCGCGCGCCGAGGTCGACTCGCCCCGGGCCGACTGGCTGTTCGCGTTGAAGGAGGCGCTGAGCGAGCACGCGTCGGCCATCGATCCCGCCGCGGCCCAGCGCCTGCGCTGGTCGGACGCCGCGCCGGAAGGGGGCCGGCCGCCCAACTTCCAGCTCGCCGAGATCCTCTCGGCCGCGCCGCTCTGCCGCGACTTCCTTCGCGTCACGGCGCGCGCCGAGGATCTGTCGGCCTATGGCGACGACGCCATCCACTTTCGCCTCGTGCTTCCTCCGCCCGGCGACCCGGCTCCCGAATGGCCCCGCATCGGCCCCGGCGGCGCCACGATCTGGCCCAAGGGGGCCAAGGCGCTGCACCGACCGGTCTATACGGCGCGCCGCGTCGATGCGGCGCGCGGCGAGCTGACGTTCGATCTGTTCGTGCACGAGGGCGGACGCGCGAGCGCATGGGCGCGGTCCGTCGCGGCGGGCGCGCGCGTCGGGCTTGCGGGACCGGGCGGCGGCGGCGTCCCGCGAACGCGCCGGATCGCGCTTTACGCCGATGAAACCGGCTATCCCGCGGTGGCGAGGATTCTCGAGGCCCTGCCGCCCGACGCGACCGGGCATGCGGTGCTGAGCGCCGCCGGCGCGGCGCCATCCTCCTACCCCCTGCCGACCCATCCGGGCGTGCGCCTTCGCTGGCTGGCGCAAGGCTCGGCGACGCGGCTGGCCAGGATCGCCATCGCCGAACGCTCCGACGATCCGGCGCGCAGCCTGTGGTTCGCCGCCGAGAAGGCCGGCGCGCAAATGCTGCGCGACTGGTGCAGGGCAAACGGCGTCGATCTTCGCGACCACCACGTCGCCGCCTACTGGACGCGGGACGAGAGCAAACGAGGAAACCGGACATGACCCGATTCAGCTTCCCCTCGCCGGGCCGCCCGGGCGCCGCGCCGGCGGGATGGGCCATGCTCGCGCTGTGCGCGCTGGCCGCCGCGGCCGCCGCGCAGGAGAGCCCCCGCCCCCCTGCGACCGCGGATGCGCCGCCCGAGATCGTCGCGCCCGCGCAGCCCGAAAAGGCCGGGCCCGCGCCTCGCGGCGGCCCCGAGGGGCCGACGCCGCGCGCAGGCTCGACCCTCGCCGCCTCCGGCCAGGAAGCCTCTGCGCCGGCGACCCGGGCGCCGGCCGACGCCGCCGCCCCGAAGGCCGCGGCGCCCGGCGAAGCCGTCGGCGCGCAGGCCGAAGCGGCGTCCGACGCCGCGATGGGGCCTTCCGCGCCCGGCGCAAGCGAAGCGGGCGCGACGGCTGCGGCGGCAGGCGACGGGGCGCGGGCCGAGGCGCCCGCGCCCGGCGCGGCCTCGGCTTCGATCCTGTCGGCGATGGGGGTCGCAGGCGGCCGGGCCTGGACCTTCCTGCGCGACGGCGGCCCGGCGATGTGGGCCATCGCGGCGCTTTCGGTGGCGACGCTGGCGCTGATCCTGTGGAAGATCTGGCGCCTGGCGCTCATGGGGGCTTGGTCGCGCGGCCGGGCCGAACGCGCGGTCGAGACCTGGCGGAGGGCGGACGCGGCCGGCGCGCTGGCCCTTGTCGAGGGGCGGCGCGGGGTCCGCGCGCAAGTCCTGGCCGCCGCCATGCGCAGTCTCGAGCGCCTGCCCGTCGAAGCCGCGCGCGAAGAGACGGCGCGCGTCGCCAAGCGTCAGCTGGCCATGGCGAGAGAGGGGCTGGGCGCGCTCGAACTTGTCGCCGGCATCGCGCCCCTGCTTGGCCTTCTGGGAACGGTTCTGGGCATGATCGCCGCATTCCGGACCCTGCAGGAAGCGGGGTCGCGCGCCGATCCCGCACTGCTCGCGGGCGGCATCTGGGAGGCGCTCCTGACCACGGCGGCCGGCATGGCCGTGGCGATCCCGGCTTCGGCGGCGCTGACATGGTTCGAGTCCGTCGTCGAGCGTATGCGCGCCGACATCGAGGACAACGCCACGCGCATCTTCGTCGCGGCGCGGCCCGAGAAGCTGCGGCTGGCGGCGGAATGAGATGCAGCTCGCTCCGCCCCCCCGCCCAGGGCGAAAGCCCAGCCTGACGCCCATGATCGACGTGGTGTTCCTGCTGCTCGTCTTCTTCATGCTGGCGTCGCGCTTCGGAACCGAGGCCATGACGCCCCTTCCGCTCGCCTCATCCGGGGGAACGGCCTATGCCGGCCCGCCGCGCCTGGTCGACATATCGCCCGACGCCGTGGCGCTCAACGGCAGGGTCGTGCGCGACCTGCCCGCCGCGCTGCGGCCGCTGACCGACGCGCCCACGGACATGATCATCCTGCGCGGCCGCGAGGGCGCCGACCTTCAGCGAGTCGTCGACGTCGGCCAAGAGTTGCGCCGCGCAGGCTTCGTCACGCTTGTTCTGGTGGAGTGAGACATGGATCTGAACGAATCGGCTCGACGCCCCCGCAGGGAGTCGATCGTGCCGATGATCAACGTCGTCTTCCTGCTGCTCGTCTTCTTCCTGACGACCTCGCAGCTGACGCGTCCCGAGCCTTTCGAAACGACGCCGCCCAGGGCGCGGACCGATGCGCAGGCCGAGGCCGAGGCGGTCGTCTTCGTCAGCCGCGACGGCCGGATCGCCTTCGACGGCCACGAGGGCGCGCAGGCCATCGCGGCCCTGGCGGGGCCGGGGGCGCAGGGCGGCGCCGTGCGGCTGCGCGCCGATGCCGCGCTTGAGGCGCGGCGCCTTGCCGCCATCCTGCGCGAACTGTCCGAGGCGGGCCTTTCCCGCGTGGAGCTGGTGGTCGCGCCAAAATGAGGCGCGCCGCCGAATTCGCCGTCTTCGCGGCGCTTGCGACGCTGGCCCATGCGGTTCTGCTCGCGTCGGCGCCGGAACAGGCCGACGAGGCGGCCGGATCGCGGCGGGCGGCCCCGATCGTGCTGAACGCGGCCGACGCGGCGGTGGCGGAAATGGTCGCGGCCTGGGATCGCCCGCCGCAGGCCCGGGTTGCGCAGGCCGCCCTGCCCGCGGCGCCGGCGCAGGCCGACGGCGCTCCCGCCGCGCCGCGCATCGCCCTGGGGCGGGGGCCGCGCGCCGAGATCCGCATGGCCGCCCCGCAGCCCGCGGCGCCGAACGTCCCGCGTCCGCTCGCCGCGCCAGCCGCGACGACGGCGCCCGATCGGCCGCCGGTCGCCCCGCCCTCGCCCGATCAGCCCGCCGCGGCCGCGCCCGCCTTGCCCGAGACGCCGGACGCGGCGGACGCCCGGCAGACTCCGTCTCGGCGGTCCGCGGCCGTCGCCGCCTCTCCGCCCCCGCCCGAAAGCCCGAGGCCCCGCGCCTCGCCCGCCCGCGAAGCGGCGCCCGAGGAGCGGCCCGCCCGCCCCGATCGCTCGGCCATGACGGCCGAAGCCGGGGCGCAGGGCGCGGAGTCGACGGCGCGCGCAACCGCCGGAACGACGGCCGGAGCCGGGGCGGCCTCGGGCGCGGCGGCCAAGCCTTCGGGCGGCCGCGCGACGACTGCGCTGGCGCAATGGGGCGCGAGGATCCGCGCCAGCATCGAGCGCGCCAAGCGCCCGCCGCGAGGCGCGAACGCGGCCGGAGAGGTCCGCCTCAGGATCGCCGTCTCGCGCGACGGCCGGTTGCTTGAGGTCGAGATCTCGCGCTCGTCCGGCCATCCGGCCCTTGACCGCGCCGCCCTCGAGGCCGTCCGGCGCGTCGGCCGCTTCCCCGCGGCGCCGCGCGAGCTGCCGGGCGACTCATACGTCTTTTCGCTGGCCATGCTGACCAAGCGCTGAGCGATCGCGGCCGCCGCACGCCCGTCCCGCATGCTTTGACTGGCGCGCGCCGCCATGATAATGAGACATGAGTCATGTTTCATGAAGAGAGGACGATGTCCGCCCCCAAGACCAAGAGAGGCCGCGAGCGCCGCGCCCAGATCCTGGCCGCAGCGGAACAGATGTTCGGCGCGCGCGGCTATGCGGACACGTCGGTGGCCGACATCACCCGCGCCGCGGGCGCGGCGCAAGGCACGCTCTACATCTATTTCTCGGGCAAGGAGGAGATCTTCTCCGAGCTGGTCCGCGAAATGGGGCGGATGACGCGCCGGGCCATGGCGCGGGCGGTGGCCGATGCGCCCGACAGGCTCGAGGCCGAAAGACGCGGGCTTGCCGCCTTCCTGCGCTTCGCAGCCGAACGCCCGGCGCTCTACCGCATCGTCGAAGAGGCGCGCTTCGTCGATCCCCCCGCCTATCGCGCCTATTTCACCGAGTTCGCCGAGGCCTACCGCCAGTCGCTCGACAAGGCCGAGGCCGAGGGCAGCATCCGCCCCGGCGACAACGAGGTGCGGGCCTGGATGCTCATGGGCATCGCCAAGAGCCTTGGCGACCGCTTCGTGCTGTGGGAGGGCGGCGGGGATCTGGACCATGTGGTCGAGGCCGCCTTCGACATGATCCGCGACGGGCTGGCCCCATGAGCGCGATGGTCAAGGCCGAGCGGATCGCGCTGCCCGGCGGGCTGCGCGCGCTGGCGGTGACGCTGAACAACCCCGCGCGCTGCAACGCGCTGACCGAGCCGTTCCTGGCCGAGCTCGAGGCGGCGCTCGCCGAAGACGCCGACGCGCCCTTCGTGCTGATCGCGGCCGAGGGGCGCCATTTCTCGACCGGGGGCGACATCGCCGCCTTCGACCGCGCCGCGCGCGAGGGGCGCGCGGCGGCGCATGCGGCGGCGCTGGTCGGGGCGCTGCAGCGCATCGTGCTGGCGCTGAAGGCGCGCGACGCGATCGTGGTCACGGCCGCGCAAGGCGCGATCACCGGCGGGGCGGCGGGCCTGGTGCTGGCGGCCGACCTTGCGGCGCTGTCCGAGGATGCGTTCCTTCAGCCCTGGTATCGCGAGGTCGGCTTCGCCCCCGACGGCGGCTGGGCGGCCCTTCTGCCCGAAACGGTCGGCGCGCGGCGGGCGCTGGCATGGCAGCTGCGCAACGCCCGCATCGACGCGCGCGAGGCCTTGCGCCTGGGCATCGCCGACCTGGTGACGGAGCGCGACGGGCTGGCGGGCGCCGCCGCCGGGATGCTGGCCGACCTGGCCGAAGCGGCCGACCCGCAGGCGCTCGTCGCCGCCAAGCGGCTGGTGTGGGACGAGGCCCGCCTGGCGGCGCTCGAGCGTCGCCTCGCCGCCGAAAGGGACGCCTTCGCCGCGCGCATCGACCTTGGCTCGACGCGGGCGGGGATGGAACGGTTTCTGTCCAGGAACAGCTGAACACGCCGCAGGGAGGGAGGGGCGCGATGTTCGACCGCATACCCGACATGGCCGCCAAGCGGGCCGAGATCTCGCCCGAGCGCGTCGCCTTCGCCGACGTCGCCTCGGGCCGGGACTGGAGCTTTGCGCAGATCAACCGCGCCGCCGCCGGCCTTGCCGCCGGGCTGCGCGCGCTGGGCCTTGGGCCCGGAGACAGGCTGGCGGCGCTGTGCCACAATCGGGTCGAGTTCTTCGTCGCCCTTTTCGCGGCGCAGAAGTCGGGGATCATCCTTGCGCCGCTCAACTGGCGCCAGCCGGTGGCCGAGCTTGGCCCCGTGCTCGACAGCGTGGGCGCGTCGGCGATCATCTTCGACGACGAGAACGCCGCGCCCGCGCGCGCCCTGGCCCGAAGCCGCGCGATGGCCGCGATCGCCATGGACGCCCCCGCCCCCGGCGAGACCGCCTTCGCCGAGCTGGCCGCCGCGCCCGCCCCCTTCGGCGCGGGCATGATCGACGCCGACCGGCCCTGGTATCTGCTCTTCACCTCCGGCACCACCGGCCTGCCCAAGGCGGTGATCCAGACCGCGCGCATGGCCTGGGCCAACGCCGTGAACATCGGCCAGGCGGCCGATCTGGGCGCGGACACGGCCACGGCGAACTTCCTGCCGCTGTTCCACACCGCCGGCATCAACCTCTACGCCCTACCGACCTTCCTCGAGGGCGGGCTGTCGCATGTGCTGCGCCGGTTCGAGCCGGACATGCTCTTCGACCTGATCCGGCAAGGGCGCATCAACCGCTTCTTCGGGGTTCCGGCGATCTACCAGGCCTTCAGCCTGCGCCCCGAGGCGGACGAGATCGACTGGTCGGCCCTCGGGATGGGCTGCGGCGGCGCGCCCCTGCCCGAGCCGCTGATCCGCTTCTTCGCCGAACGCGGCGGAACGGTCTGCAACGGCATGGGCATGACCGAGACCGGACCGACCGTCTTCCTCATGGACGCCGCCAACGCCGCGCGCAAGGTCGGCTCGGTGGGCCGGCCGCAGATGCTGACCGAGGTCCGCCTCGCGGGCGTGCCCGACGGCGCGCCGGGCGAGGGCGAGATCCAGATCCGCGGGCCCAACGTCACCCCCGGCTATTTCGGCAACGACGCCGCCACGGCCGAGGCCTTCGCCGAGGATGGCTGGCTCAGGAGCGGCGACGTCGGCCGGCGCGACGAGGACGGCTATTACTACATCGTCGACCGCATCAAGGACATGTACATCTCGGGCGGCGAGAACGTCTATCCCGCCGAGGTCGAGCGCGTGCTCAACGCCCATCCGGCCGTTCTGGAAGCGGCGGTGATCGGCGTGCCCGACCCGAAATGGGGCGAGGTGGGCATGGCCTTCCTCATCCTGCGGCCCGGCCGCGCCGTCGAGCCGCAGGCGCTGGACGCCTGGTGCCGCGAGCGGCTCGCCGCCTACAAGACGCCCAGGGCCTACCGCATCCTGGACGATTTCCCGCGCACGGCCGCCGGCAAGGTGCGCAAGCCCGAGCTGAGGAAGATGATCCGATGAGCGCGCGCATCATCCGCGAATGGACCCCCACCCAGGCCGAGTTCGACGCCTTTGCGCGCGTCTCGGGCGACGACAACCCGATCCATGTGGACCCCGAGTTTTCCGCCCGCACCCGCTTCGGCCGAACGGTCAGCCACGGCATGCTGATCTACGCCAGGCTCTGGGCGATGCTGGCCGAGGCGCGCCCGGGCTTTCGCCAGGCGGCGCAGAGCATGATGTTTCCCAACCCCGCCTATGCCGGCGAGCCGGTCAGGCTCACGGTCGAGCGCATCGACGAAACCCGCTGGTCGCTGAGGGCCGAGCGCGCGGCCGACGGCGCCGCGCTGTTCGTCGGAGAGGCGGAGGCGGCATGCTGACCCTGGGCCAGGCCGCCGAGATCGCGCGGCGCTTCGGGCGCGACGAGCTGGCGGGCTTCGCCGCGCTTTCGGGCGCGCCGGGCGCGCCGCCCGGACATGTTCCCGAGCCGCTCGTGGCCTCGTTGTTCTCCTACCTTCTCGGGGTGCGGCTGCCGGGGCCGGGGACGAACTATCTCAAGCAGGAGCTGCGCTTTCTCGCCCCCGCCCCGCTCGACGAGCCGCTGACCGCGCGGGTCGAGATCGTGCGGCTGCGGCCCGACAAGCATCTGGTCGATCTGGCGACGACCTGCCGCGACGGCGCCGGCCGGCTCATCTGCGAGGGCCGCGCGCTTGTCCTGGCGCGGGACGTGGCCGGCGCCTTCGCGCGCCCGGCCGGCGCCTAGTCCAGCCGGTCCAGAAACGCCCCGAGCGCGGCGGCGAAGGCGTCGGGCTCTTCGAGATGGGGCGAGTGGCCCGAGCGCGCGAAGGCGACCCGCTCGGCCTGCGGCGCGGCGCGGACCAGCCAGCGCGCGGTCTCGGCCGGGTAGACCCGGCTCCGGGCGCCATGGAAGACGGCGAAGGGAAGCGACAGCGCGCCGATCGTCGCGCGCTCGTCCATCGCCGCGAGGTCGCGCCAGGCCTCGAGCATGCGCGCCGGATCGCAGGCGGCGATCTGCGCGCGCGCGGCGTCGACGTCGAAGCCGCGCGGGCCCGGCGGGCGCGCGAACATCCCCGCCGCGATGGCCCCGGCGGCGCCCGCCCAATCCGACGCCAGGCGCCGGGCGAAGGCGGCCGCCGCGCGCGGCGTCTGGCCGATCATGCCCAGCGTCCAGCCGTTTTCGTTGATCAGCCTGGGGCTCATGTCCACGCTGACGATGCCGGCAAGCCCCGCGCAGCCGAACAGGCGCGCATATCGCCAGGCCACGGCCGCGCCCATCGACCAGCCCACCAGAACCGGCCGCTCCAGCCCCCGCTCGGCGATCAGCGCCGCCACCGCGCGCGCCATCGCGTCCAGCCGCGCCGGGCCGGGCGCCGCGCCATGCCCCGGCAGGTCCGGCGCCAGGCAGCGCGCCCGCCCCGCAAGCCGCGCGATCTGCCCGGCGAAGACCGCGCCGCGCATCGTCCAGCCATGCAGGAAGATCACGGGCCGCCCGCTTCCGGCCTCGATCGTCATCGACCGCGCAGCCTTCCGACCACGCCCGTGGGGAAGAAGTAGACCGACAGGATGAACAACGCTCCCAGCCACAGGAGCCAGCGGTCGGGATCGAGGATCAGCGGCAGCCCCGGCACGCCCGCGGCCGCCTCGGCCGCCGCGCCCATCAGCCCTTGCAGGTAGTTCTGGGCAAGGACGAACAGCGCCGCCCCGACCGCCGCGCCATACATCGTGCCCATGCCGCCGATCACCACCATCAGCAGGATGTCCACCATGATCTCGAAGCTCAGCACGGTGTCGGGGCCGACATAGCGCAGCCAGATGGCGTAGAGCGAGCCGGCCAGCGCCGCGCTCACCGCCGAGATCACCGTCGCCGCGGTGCGATGCCAGACCACGCGGCAGCCGATCGCCTCGGCGCGGAACTCGTTCTCGCGGATCGCCTGCAGCACCCGCCCGAAGGGCGAGTTGACCACCCGCAAGAGCGCCAGGAACAGGATCAGCGCGCCGAAGAAGACGAGGTAGTAGTTCAGCACCTTGCCGGTGAGCCGCACGCCCAGGAACGGCTCGTCGGCGTATCTGGCCGCCGCCGTCAGCGCACGCGGGATGCGGTAGTTGAGGCCGTCTTCGCCGCCGGTGATGCCGGAAAGCTGGCTGAACAGCACCGCCACGGCGCTGGCCACCGCAAGGGTGATCATGGCGAAGAAGATCGCCCGCACCCGCAGGCTGAACAGGCCCACCAGCAGCGCCAGCGCCGCCGCGGCCAGCGCGCCGGCGAGGCTGCCCGCCGCAAGCGCGCCGAAGCTGCGCCCCATGCCGTCGCTCGCCAGCGCCACGCCATAGGCGCCAAGGCCGAAGAACATGGTGTGCGCGAAGCTGACGATGCCCGCATAGCCCAGAAGCAGGTCGTAGCTGGCCGCCAGCGCGACGAAGACGCAGATCCGCGCCGCCGTGTCCAGCGACCGCGTGCCCGGGAACAGGAAGGGCGCGAAGGCAAGGCCGATCAGGATCGCCAGAAGGATCAGGCCCAGGGCGCGGCTTTGCGGCATGTCGCCCGAGAGAATGCGCTTCAGCATGGGATCATTTCGCCTTTACCACGGGGATCATGCCCTGCGGCCGCCACATCAGGATGACGACCATCAGGCCGATGTTCGAAATCAGCGCCAGCTTGGGTTCGAGGAAGGCCACGTAGTTCTGCATCAGCCCGACGAGCAGCGCCCCCAGGAAGCAGCCCTCGACGCTGCCCAGCCCGCCGATGATGACCACGATGAACACCAGCACCATCAGCGCGCCGCCCATATGGGCGGTGATGACCTCTTCGTAGAGGCCCCACATCACCCCGCCCAGGCCCGCCAGCGCCGAACCGGCCACGAACACGCCCACGAAGACCACCCGCAGCCGGTAGCCCAGCGCCTCGACCATCTCGCGGTTCTCGACGCCCGCGCGCACGATCAGCCCGATGCGGGTGGCGCGCAGCGCCGTGCGCATGGCCAGGAACAGCGCCAGCCCCACGCCGACCGCCACCAGGCGGTATTTCTCGATCGCCGCGCCGGCGAAGGTCAGCGCGCCCTTGAAGGCCTCGGGCCGGCTGAAGAAGATCTCGGACGGCCCCCAGATGACGAGGATCAGCTGCTCGACCACGATCAGCCCGCCCATGGTGACCAGGATCTGCTTGAGATGCGCGCCATAGACCGGGCGCACGATCGCCCGCTCGAAGGCCCAGCCCAGCGCGCCGGTGGCCAGCATCGCCGCCGCCGCCGCCAGCGCCAGCGCCAGCGCGTTGAGCGCCGGCGAGGGCGCGCCCGTCAGCCCGTCGAGCGCCGCCAGCGCGCCGACCCCGACGAAGGCGCCCACCGAGACGAAGGCGCCGTGGCCGAAGTTGATCACGTCCATCAGGCCGAAGATCAGCGTCAGCCCCGAGGCCATGATGAAGATCATCATCCCCATGGCCAGCCCCGAGACCGTCAGCGTCAGCCATGACGAGCCCTGCGGGATCGCAAGCCACCCCGCCGCCGCAAGCAGCGGAACAAGCAGGAAGGGCGCCGCTTCGGCCAGCCGCTCGGCCGGGCCGCGCGCGGCGAAGGTGGGGTTGTGTCCGGGCGCGGCCGTCATGCGCGGCCCCCTGCGCCGGTTCCGGCGTCGTTTCCAGCATTGTTTCCGGCGTTGTCCGTCATTCGTCGCCTCCGTCGTCCGACCCGCCGTCGCGCCCCGCAGGCGCGGCCAGCCGTCGCGCCGCGCCCTCGCGCCGCGTCATCGCCATCGTCGCGCCCCTCATGGCTCGCCATGCGCGTCAAGGCTCAGCCCCATCAGCCGCTCCTGCAGCGCGCGATCGCCCGCCAGCTCGGCCATGGCGCCGGTCCACACGATGCGGCCGTCATCCATCACCGCCGCGTGGTCGCCCAGATGCCGGGCGACCGAGAAGTTCTGCTCGACCATCAGGATCGAGGCGCCCTCGGCCTTGAGCGCGCGCAGCGCCGCGGCCATGGCGGCGACGATGGCGGGCGCCAGGCCCTTGGTGGGCTCGTCGATCAGGTAGAGCCGCCGCTCTTCGGCCATGGCGCGGGCGATGGCCAGCATCTGCTTCTGCCCGCCCGACAGCGTGCCCGCGGGCTTGCGCCAGAAGGTGCGCAGCGGCGGAAAGGCGGCGAAGATGCGCTCGCGCCGCGCCTCGGCCAACGGCCCCGAGCGCGCCGCGAGGATCATGTTCTCCTCGACCGTCAGGTCCGAGAATATGCCCATGTCCTCGGGCACATAGCCGATGCCGGCCCGGGCGATCGCCGGCGTCGGGCTGGCGGCGATGTCGGCGCCGTCGAAGACGATGCGCCCCGAGCGCGCGCGCCACAGCCCCATGATGGTGCGCAAGGTGGTGGTCTTGCCCACGCCGTTGCGCCCCAGAAGCATGGTCACCGCCCCGCGCGGCGCGACAAGGTTCACCCCCTGCAGGATGCGATACCGCCCGATGTCGGTGTGCACCTCCTCGAGCGTCAGGATCGGGTCAGACATCTTCGAGCGCCTTTCCCATGTAGGCCTCCTGCACCACGTCCGAGGCGATCACCTCGCGCGGCGGCCCGTCGGCCGCCAGCGCGCCGTTGTGCAGCACGATGATCCGGTCGGCCAGGCGGGCGATCACGTCCATCTTGTGCTCGACGAGCAGGATGGTCCGGTCGGTCTGCGCCTTGAGCGCGGCGATCAGCTCGAGCACCACCGGCGCCTCGTCGACGCTCATTCCCGCGGTGGGCTCGTCGAACATGTAGACCTTCGGATCGAGCGCGATCAGCATCGCCACCTCGAGCTTGCGCTGGTCGCCATGGCTCAGCGCGGCGACCTTGCGCCCCGCCAGGTCCGTCATGCGCACACGCTCGAGCACCGCCTCGGCGGCCTCGGCCAGGTCGGCATGCGCGGCGGCCATGGACCACATGTCGAAGTCCCTGCCGCGCCTGGACTGGATCACGAGGCGCACGTTCTCGAGCACGCTCAGGTCGGGAAACAGGTTCGTCAGCTGGAACGCCCGCCCGACGCCCAGGCGCGTGCGCGCGGCGACCGACAGCCGCGTCACGTCGCGCCCCCCGAGCAGCACCCGCCCACCGGTGGCCGGGATCTGCCCCGAGATCAGGTTGAAATAGGTGGTCTTTCCGGCCCCGTTCGGCCCGACGATCGCCGTCAGCTCGCCGGCGCGAAAACGGCAGGTGACGCGGTCCACGGCCACATGCCCGCCGAACCGCACCGTCAGCTCCTCGGTCGCCAGAACCGCATCGGTCATGCGCTCGTCCATCTGCGAAGCTCCGTTGGGAAGAGCCGGGGCCGCGCGCGGCCCCGGAAGCGCGGCTCAGCGGCCGTTGCGGATCGGGATCGGCAGATCCTCGATGCCCAGCTCGCGCACCAGGACGGGAACGCCGTAGTCCTTGCCCTCCTGGATCTCGGTGCGGAAGTGATACATCGACTGCAGCGCCTGATGATCCTCGGGACGGAAGACCATCCGGCCCTTGGGGGTCTGGAACTCCATCCCCTCCATCGCGGCGATGAGCGCCTCGGTCTCGGTCGAGCCGGCCTTGCGGATCGCCTCGACGATGGCGATGCCCGCCGCCATGCCGCCGGCGGTGAAGAAGTCGGGCGGCGTGCCGAAACGCTCGAAATGCGTCTTCACCAGCCAGTCGTTCACCGGGTTCCTGGGGATTTCGTAGTAGTAGTAGGTGGCCCCCTCCATGCCCGGCATGTCCTTGTAGGCCTTGAGCGCGGCAAGGATGTTGCCGCCGGTCGCGATCTCGATGCCGTAGCGGCCGGGATCCATGGCGTTGATCTTGCCCATGGGGTTGCCGCCCCCGGCCCAGATGATGAATAGCTTCTTCTCGCCCTCGACATCCTTCATCGCGTTGAAGATGCGCTCGGCCGCGGCGGTGAAGTCGGTGGCGTCGGTGGGCACGTATTCCTCGTGCACGACCTGCGCGCCGGTGGTCGCGAGGGCCTCCTTGAACGCGGCGACGCCGTCGCGTCCGAAGGCGTAGTCCTGGGCCAGCGTGGCCACGCGCACGTTCGGCCCGCCGATGGCGATGGCGTTGGCCACGGCGTCCTGGCTCGAATTGCGCGCGGTGCGGAAGATGTAGCGGTTCCAGTTCTCGCCGGTGATCGAGTCGGCGACCGCGGGCTCGACCAGCAGGATCTTCTCGTATTCCTCGGCGACCGGCAGCATCGCCAGCGCCACGCCCGAGCTGACCGGCCCCACGGCGATGTCCGCCCCGTCGTCGCCATAGGCCTCGGCCAGCAGCGCCTTGCCCAGCTCGGGCTTGAGCTGGGTGTCCTTCTCGATCACGACGATCTTCTCGCCGTCGATCTGCATCGTGCCGCCGGTCGCGTATTCGAGCCCGAGCATGAGCCCGTCATGGGACTGCTTGGCGTAGGCCTCGAACGGGCCGGTCTTTCCGTAGACATGCGCGATCGTGATGTCGGCATGCGCCCCGCCGGCCATCGACGCAAGCGCCGAGATGGCGGCCACAAGTTTCTTCATCGTCTCCTCCCGATGTCAAAATATGACACATGAATCATACGTCATGTTATGGGCGCGCGAAACCCCTGTCAAACCGCCGCGGCGCCCTGCCGTCGGATGGGCGATCGCGCCGACCCGGCCGGGCGGGGCCCCGCGCGTCGAAACACGCTTGACCGGGGCGCGCATCTTGCGCCAAGCCGGTCACGCGCGCCGCCCGCGGCGCAGAGCGGGAATCGCGCCATGCGCCTTGTCATCTCCTTCGCCGCGCTCTTGATGTCGGTGGTCCTCGTGCAGCTGGGCTCGGGGGCGCTGGGGCCGCTCGACGCGCTGTCGGGGGCGGCGCTGGGCTTTTCGACGGCCCAGATCGGCATGCTGGGATCGGCCCATTTCGTGGGCTTCTTCGTCGGCTGCTGGGCGGCGCCGCGCATGATGGGCGCGATCGGACACTCGCGCGCCTTCGCGGCCTTCGCCGCCTCGGGCGCCATCGGCGCGCTGGCCCATCCGCTCTGGCCCGATCCGACGGCATGGGCGGCGCTGCGGGCGCTGACCGGCCTTGCCGTCGCCGGCGCCTACACGGTGGTCGAAAGCTGGCTGCAGGCCAAGGTCGACAACAGCACGCGCGGGCGGGTCGTCGGGATCTACCGCGTGGTGGATCTGAGCGCGTCGCTGGTCGCGCAGGCGATGATCGCCGTGCTGCCGCCGGCCTCCTACGTGTCCTACAACATCGTCGCCATCCTGTGCTGCCTGTGCCTTCTGCCGCTGACGCTGAGCAGGGCGGCCGCCCCGGCCATGCCGCTTGCGCCGCGCCTTCGCCCGGCGCGGGCGGCGCGGCTGTCGCCGCTGGCGGCGGCGGGCGTGCTGGTTGCGGGCTCGTCCATGCCCGCCTTTCGAATGGTCGGCCCGGTCTATGGCCACGAGGTCGGCCTGGACGCCGAGGGGATCGCCACGTTCCTGGCGGCGGCGATCCTGGGCGGCGCCGCCGCGCAGATCCCGATCGGCTGGGTCGCGGACAAGATGGACCGGCGGCACGTTCTGACCGGGCTGTCGGCGGCCTCGGCGGCGACATGCCTTGGCGTCGCCGCCGACGGCGGCAGCTCGGCCGCCGCGGCCTTCGCGGGCGCCTTCGCCTTCGGGCTGTTCGCCTTTCCGATCTACTCGGTCTCTTCGGCCCATGCCAACGACTTCGCCGAACCCGACTTCGTGGCCGAGCTGAACGCCTCGCTGATGTTCATCTACGGACTCGGCGCGATCGCCAGCCCGCTTTCGGCCTCGCTGCTGCTCGATCGCTTCGGCCCGGGCGCGCTGTTCTCGTTCATCGCCGGGCTGCACGGGCTGCTGGCGCTGTTCGGACTGGCGCGCATGGCCGTGGGGCGCAAGGCGCGCGCGCGCACGCCCTACCGCTACCTGCCGCGCACCAGCTTCGTGGTCGGCCGGCTGATGCGGCGCCGCAAGGATGGCTGAGCGGCGCTCGCCCTCGGCCCGCCGATCCGCTATGAGAGGCCGACTCGACCCATCGGCAACCGGAACAGGCGCGACATGGCCCGAATTCTGATCACCTCCGCCCTGCCCTACATCAACGGCGTCAAGCACCTGGGCAACCTGGTCGGCTCGCAGCTGCCCTCGGACGCCTATGCGCGCGTCATGCGCCAGCGCGGCCACGAGGTGCTGCTGATCTGCGCCACGGACGAACACGGCACCCCCGCCGAGCTGGCCGCCGCCAAGGCCGGCCTGCCCGTGGCCGAATACTGCGCGCGCATGCACGAGGTGCAGAAGGCCCTGGCCGACGGCTTCGCGCTCAGCTTCGACCACTTCGGGCGCTCGTCCTCGGCGCGCAACCATGCGCTGACCCAGCACATGGCCGGCCGGCTGGCCGAAGCCGGGCTCATCGAGGAGAGGATGGAGCGCCAGGTCTACTCGCGCGCCGACGGCCGCTTCCTGCCCGACCGCTACATCGAGGGAACCTGCCCCAACTGCGGCTACGACAAGGCCCGCGGCGACCAGTGCGAGAACTGCACCAAGCAGCTCGACCCGACCGACCTCGTCAACCCGCGCTCGGCGATCTCGGGCTCGACCGACCTCGAGGTGCGCGAGACCAAGCACCTTTACCTGCGCCAGTCCGCCATGCGCGAGCGCCTGCGCGCCTGGATCGATTCGAAGACCGACTGGCCGGTCCTGGCCACCTCGATCGCGCGCAAATGGCTCGACGACGGCGAGGGCCTGCAGGATCGCGGCATCACCCGCGACCTTGACTGGGGCATCCCCGTGCGCAAGGGAACCGAGCCCTGGCCGGGCATGGAGGGCAAGGTCTTCTACGTCTGGTTCGACGCCCCCATCGAATACATCGCCGCCACCGCCGAATGGGCAGACGCCACCGGCCAGGACGATTCCGCCTGGCTGCGCTGGTGGCGCGAGGACAAGGGCGCGCATGACGTGCGCTACGTCCAGTTCATGGCCAAGGACAACATCCCCTTCCACACCCTCAGCTTCCCGGTCACGCTGATGGGGGCGAATTTCGACGGCGCCGAGCCGTGGAAGCTGGTCGACTACATCAAGGGCTTCAACTGGCTGACCTATCAGGGCGGCAAGTTCTCGACCTCGCAGGGGCGGGGCGTGTTCATGGACCAGGCGCTCGAGATCCTGCCCGCCGACTGCTGGCGCTGGTGGCTGCTGGCCAACGCGCCCGAAAGCTCGGACAGCGACTTCACCTGGGATGCGTTCCAGAACGGCGTGAACAAGGATCTGGCCGACGTGCTGGGCAATTTCGTCAGCCGCGTGACCAAGTTCTGCCGCTCGCGCTTCGGCGAGCAGGTTCCCGCCGGCGGCGCCTGGGGCGAGGCCGAGCGCGCCCTGGTCGAAGAGCTGCGCCGGCGCCTGGCCGCCTACGAGGCCCATTGGGACGCGCTCGAGATCCGCAAGGCCGCCGCCGAGCTGCGCGCCATGTGGGTGGCGGGCAACGAGTATCTGCAGCGCGCCGAGCCCTGGGCCAGGTTCAAGACCGATCCCGAGACGGCCGCCGCCGCGATCCGCTTCGCGCTGAACCTGACGCGCCTTTACGCCATCGTCTCGCGGCCCTTCATCCCGCAGACCTCGGACCGCATCTTCGCCGCGCTGCGCCTTGCGCCCGAGACCGAGCGCGACTGGCCGCGCGACGTCGAGGCCGCGCTGCGCGCCCTGCCCGAGGGCCACGCCTTCGAGACGCCGCCGACCCTGTTCGCGAAGATCACGGACGAGCAGCGCGCCGAGCTCGAGGCCCGCTTCGCCGGCGTCGACTGACGCCGACTGACGCGGGGCGCCGCCCCGGCAGGCCGCGCGCGGGTTCCCGTCGGCGCGCGGCGGCGCGACGGAGCGACGGATGGTGGCCGGACGATCGACGGGAAAACCCTGGCGGCGCCCGGCCAAAGGGCGCGGCGGCCCCTTGTCGAAGTCGCCGACCCGCCCCCGCCGGGCAGGCCCCGTCGCCTCGGCGCCGATGTCAGGACGCGGCGCGCGCTCCTCGGGCGCCCTTCCAGAGCCCGCGGCGCCCGCTCAGGCCGGGCGCGCCGCGGCGTTCCTGCGCCGCAGCGCGGCGCCGGCCGCGATCAGCAGCGCCGCGGCCATCATCGCCCCCGAACCCGGCAGCGGCACCGCCGAGGTGGCCGCCGTGCCGTCGCCCCCCGAAAGCGGGTCGATCACGAGCGGCTGATCGACGATCAGGTAAGGGGTGATCGCCACGAACCACCCGGCCGCGTCCCGCTGGATCAGCGGGCTGGGGCCGAAGCGCTCGAAGAATCCCATGCCCATGAACTGCGCCACCTGCAGCGTGTCGAGCGAGGTGTCGCCGTTCAGCGTCGGGTCCATCAGGTTTCCGCTGGCGACCGAATAGGGCGACTCGTCGGGGTGGTAGAGGCCCAGCGCATGGCCCAGCTCGTGCGCCAGCAGCTCGGCGCCGTAGCCCGAGCTCATGTAGCCCTTCTCCACCGCCAGCTGGTTGCCCGGCGTCTGCCCGCAGCCGACGATGTTGACCGCGTAGCCGCCGCAATAGTTGATCGCGTCGACGAAATACAGGCTGACCACCGGGTTCGCGCTGCCGTCGCGGCTGTAGAGCGGATCGGTCAGGCCGAAAAGCTGGTCCAGCTCGGTCTTGGTCGTCACCCGCAGCAGGTCCGGCGCCTCGATCTGCACCACGTCGCCGAAGCGGATGTCGATGGGCTCGCCCAGAAGATCGGTCACGCTCTGCTGGCCGAAGATGGCGTCGACCTCGCTCTCGCGCGTGACGACGCCGGCGGCCTCGTAGGCGGGCAGGACGGCGGGCTGCGCGCCGGCGGCCTCGACGACGCGGAAGATGCCGTCCTCATGGCTGTGAGCGTCGATCTCTTCGGGAAGGATGTTGCTTGCCCCGGCGGGGGCCGCCATGGCGGCGCAGGCGGCCAGAACCGCCGCCCCGACCGCGCGGCGCAGAGGCGCCGCAAGGGTCCTGTTCATCGTCATCACGCCACGCGTTCCTGGTTGCTGACGGCGCAACATGCGCCGAACGCCAAAGCCACTCGCCGCGGCGCACATCATGCCGCGGCCCCCTCAGTTCAGGGCGCAAGACGATGAAAATCAACCACGATCTTTAACCAACCCCGGCGCCCGGCGCCGTCCGAGCGCAACCGCAGGGGGAAATTCCGGGCGGGTTCAAGGCCTTGCGCCCCCGCGCGGGCGCGCCCGCCGCCGTCCGGGGCCGCGCCGCGCCGGGCGCGCAAGCCGGCGGCGGCGCGGGCGCTCATGGTTCTTTTCGATCAAGCGCCTGACCCGCGCGGAAACCTTTCGTCAAGGTTTGATTCGCACCTCGGCCCGCGCCTCGCGCATCAGCTCGGCGCTGGCCTCGGCGATCGGGTCGTAGATGTCGCGCACCGCCTCGACCACATGCGCCGGCGGAGGCCCGCGCCGCCAGGTGCTGGCCCCGGTCTTGCGCCGGTCGCGCTCGACCCCCGGATCGGGAATCGGCGCGCCCAGAAAGGCGCCGATGCGGGCCAGAAAGGCGCGCCGGTCCTCGCGGATCTGCTCGAAGGCCGCCAGAAGCATGCGCGAGCGCGGGAAATGCCGCCGCCAGCGCGCCACGATGGCCGGCCAGTCCGAACGCGCCACGCAGCCGGGGCTGCGCAGATGAGCGATGACGGCCTGTTCGTCGCGCGGGTCCAGCCCCGGCTCGCGCATGGCGTTCGACCAGGCGCGCGCCAGCGGGTCGCGCAGGATCAGCAGGATCTTCGCGTCGGGAAAGCGCGCCGCCACCCGCGCCACCGTCGCCTCGGGCAGGATGGAATAGGCGGGCGTGATCTCGCCCGCCACCTGGCCGCGGGCGCGCGCGCGGGCGAACAGCGCCGCATACCAGTCGTCCGAGCGGCGGCCGAGGAAATAGCGCGCATCCCACAGCGGATCGACGATCGCGTCGCGCCGCCCGGCAAGGCGGCCCGCGTAATGGGCCGCGCGGCTGCGCAGATGGCGGCGGTAGCGATAGGGCCAGACCTCGACGCCCTGGGCGCCGACGTCGAAATGGTGCAGCTCCTTGACCGGCGGGGTCCAGACGGCCGGCGCGCAGCGCAGGGCGTGGTAAAGCCAGGTCGTGCCGCAGCGTTGCCCGCCGATGCAGATGAAATCCGGTCCCATTCGCTCCTCCGCGCCCGACGCGCGCGCGCCATGCGCGAAAATCGCCCGCGCGGCGGCGCGCGTCAATCATGGCGCTTGGCCCGGCCGCCCCGCGCAACTATCCTTCGCGCATGACCCATGGCCCCCTGATCGCCGAGATCGAGAGCTGGCTCATCGACGAGGCGCTTCACGATCCCGACATTCTCGACCTGTTCGGCGCGCTGTGCGTGCGCCTGCACGCGATCGGCGTCCCGCTCGAGCGCGCGGCGCTGTCCTGGCCCACGCTGCATCCGCTGTTCCAGGCCGAGCAGATCTACTGGCGCCTTGGCGAGGGCGCCGAGCTGCTGCAATACCTGCACGAGACGCAGCCCTCGGCCGCCTTCGAGGCCAGCCCCTTCCACCACGTGCTGATCCACGGGCTGGACCGCCTGCGCCGGCGGCTGATGGGCCCCGAGACGATGCTGGACTTTCCGGTTCTGAACGAGCTGCGCGAGCAGGGCTTCACCGACTACCTCATGACCTCGACCGCCTTCCAGATCGCCGAGGTCGAGAACTATCGCGGCGGCGAAAGCGGCATCATGGCCAGCTGGGCGACGCGCCGCGAGGGCGGGTTCAGCGACGCGGACATCGACGCGCTCAGCCGCATCCAGCGCATCTTCGCCGTCGCCTGCCACGCCTCGATCCAGAAGCGGGTCATGGTCAACCTGGCCACCGCCTATCTGGGCGCCACCGCCGCGCGGCAGGTGATGGAGGGGCTGGTGCGGCGCGGCGCGGGCGAGCGCATCCGCGCCGTGGTCTGGTATTCGGACCTGCGCGATTCGACGCGGCTGTCCAACACGCTGGCGCCGGACGTGTATCTGGACCTGCTCAAATGCTACTACGACTGCACGGCGCAGATGGTCATCGACGAGGGCGGCGAGATCCTCGACTTCATCGGCGACGCCGTCCTGGCGATCTTTCCCCTGCGCGGCGAGACCGGCGGCCCCGACGCGGCGCGCGCGGCCACGCGCGCCATGGAGCGCGCGCTGCAGATGCGCGAAGAGCGCCGCCCCCAGCGCGCCGCCATGGGGCTGACCGAGGATGTGCGCTTCTCGGTCGCCATGGCCGAGGGCGAGATCATGTTCGGCAACATCGGCGTGCCCACGCGGCTGACCTTCTCGGCCATCGGGCCGGTGGTGAACCAGGTCTCGCGCATGGACGAGCTGAGCAAGACGCTGGGGCGCTCGGTTCTGGTGACGCGCGAGATCGCCGCCGTCGAGCCCGGCCATTGGCGCAGCGCCGGGCTGCACCGGCTGCGCGACTTCGCCGACCCGATCGAGATCTTCGTGCGCGCGGCCGAGGTCGAGGCCGAAGGCGCCGCCGCGCCGCGCCCGCTGGCGGGCTGAGCGGCGCGCGCCCGCTCAGCCGCCAAGGCGCCGGATGCGCTCGAGCAAGGCGGGGTCCTGCGCGCCCAGCTCGAAGGCGCGGCGCCAGTCGGCAAGGGCGCCTTCGTCGTCGCCCAGCCGCTCGCGCAGCGCGGCGCGCGCCAGCCACCCTGCGGGACGTTCCGGGGCCAGGGCGATGGCGCGGTCGAAATCGGCCAGCGCCGCCCGCGGATCGCGCAGGGCGCGCACGCGCCCGCGCTCGAGCCACGCATCCGCGTCGCCCGGCGCATCGGCGATGACGCGCGAGAAGGCGGCCTCGGCCTCGTCCGCCTTGCCCAGAGCCGCCAGCGCAAGGCCCGCATTGAAGCGCGCATCCGCATCCGCCGGATCGCGGGCCAGCACGGCGCGGAAGTCCTCGAGCGCGCGATCGGCCACGCCGCGCCGCAGCAGCATCGCGCCGCGCCCCATCAGCGCCGTGCGGTCGCCCGGCGCCAGCTCGAGCGCACGGGCGAAATCGGCCAGCGCGTCGCGCACGCGCCCGCGCGCTTCGTTGGAGATGGCCCGTTTGACGTAAAGCCCCGCATAGCCCGGATCGGCGCGCTCGGCCGCGTCGAAGGCGGCGATGGCGTCGCCATGGCGGCCCAGCTCGGCCAGCCCGACGCCCATGTTGGTCCAGGCCATCGCCTGACGCCGCGCCGAAAGCCCGCCCGCCTCGACCGCGCGCCGGCAGTTCTCGGCCAGCGCGGCGGGGGCGGCCTCGGGGTCGAAGCAGCGTTCGAGCCAGGGATTGGCCCGCGCGCCGCCGGGCGCGGCCGCCAGCGCCGCGGCGCCTGCCAGGACCAGGCGAAAAGCGATGTCGCGGATCATGAACGCCTCCTGCGCGCGGGGGGCGCCCCGCCCCATGCGCCCTACAGATCGCCCCGCGCCCCTCGCGATGCAACCCCCCGCGTCTTCCCGAGCGCGCTCCCGCCCGCCTTGCCGGCCGTCGCCGCGGCACGCGCCCGCCCCGCCCGCCCGACAAGAGCCGCGCCCCGCGCCCGGCGTCGCCGGCAGCCCCCCGACCGCCGGAGCGCCGGGCTTGCGCCCCGCAGGCGCCGGTTCGCCCGAGCGCGCGCCCGCCGCGCCCGGCCCGGCCATCCGCCCCGCGCATCCGCGCGCACGACGCGCCTTCGCGCCCCATTTCCGGCGGCCGGCGCGCCCCGCGACGATGGCCGCCACTTGACCGGCGCGGCGCGGGGCGGCATGGCTGAGCGGCCGCCTTGCGCAGGCGCCGCGGGCCGCCGCGGCCGGCCGGGGCTCGAAGACAGGACGCGCCATGCCTCGCCCCGCCGCCAAGCCCGACGCGCCGCCGCGCCCCGCAGCCGGGGAAGCCGCGCAAGGCGCCGACAATCTGCGCGGCGTGGCGTGGATGCTGTTCTCGGTCGCCGCGGCCAGCGCCATGACCGTCGCGGTGCGCGCGCTGTCCGAGGACATCGACAGCCGCATGATCGTGTTCCTGCGCGCGGGCGTGACGCTGGCGCTGATCGCGCCGCTTCTGGCGCTGCCGGCCTTCCGCGCCCGGCTGCGCTTCTCGCGCCCCTGGATGCACGCGGCGCGCGGGCTGATGATCGCCGTCTCGACCCAGATGGGCTTCTACGCCATCGCGCATCTGCCGCTGGCGACCTCGACGGTGCTGTTCTTCACCGCGCCGATCTTCGCGACGCTGCTGGCCGGCCCCGTGAACGGCGAGCGCGTGGGCCCGCGCCGCTGGGCGGCGGTGCTGACGGGCTTCGCCGGCGCGCTCATCATCCTGCGGCCGGGCTTCGCCGCGCCCGAGCCGGCCATGCTGGTGGCGCTGGGCTCGTCGCTGCTGTTCGCCTCGGCGCTGTCGACCGCGCGGGGGCTGGCGCAGGCGGACGGGCCGGTCTCGACCTATGTCTCGTCCGTGGCGGCGACGGCGCTGGTGGCCTTGCCGGCAGCGCTGCCGGTCTGGCGCCTGCCCGAAGGCGGCGCGGCCTGGGCGGCGCTGGCGACGCTGGTGGCGGCGGGCGCGGCGCGCGGCGTCGCCGACATCCAGGCCTACCGGCATGGCGAGGCCAGCGTGGTCGGGGTGGTGGCGTATCTGCGCCTCGTCCTGATCGGGGGCGCGGGCTATCTGATGTTCTCCGAGATCCCCGACGCGGCCACCGTCGCCGGCGGCGCCGTGATCGTGGGCGCGACCCTCTACATCGCCCAGCGCGAGGCGCGCCTGCGCCGCGCCCGGCGCGAGCCCAGGGCCATGCCCGCCGACTGAGCGCGCCCCGCCCGCCCGAACGCCCGCGCGAAAAATCCGGCCCGGCGCCCGGATAAGGATTGATCGAGTCGCCACGAATCGCTATGTCCCCCGCCACAGGGTCACCGATCCCAACTTCGGATCATCCGGGGGGGCGCTAAGGGACCGCTGGGACTTCATCTGCTGGTAGGGGAGATCGTCATGATGGACGGCGACCTCTTCCGACTGGGGATGGACCTGGAGACAGGCGCCACCCACGAGGAAGCTGCGATCCGCGGCGGCAAGGCCGTTTGCACCGACAACGACCGTGAGCGCTCCGTGTTCGACGCGGACCGCGAGGACCATTTCATCCGCCGCAACGGCAAGGTCTTCGCCGGCACGCACCTCATCATCGAGGTGATCGACGCCGAGGGGCTGGACGACGAGGCGCGCATCCAGAAGGCGTTCCGCGACTGCGTCGAGGAATGCGGCGCCACGCTGCTGCACATCCACACGCACAAGTTCACCCCCCAGGGCGTGAGCGGCGTCGCGGTGCTGGCCGAAAGCCACATCTCGGTCCACACTTGGCCCGAGGTCGGCTATGGGGCCTTCGACGTCTTCATGTGCGGCGACGCCGAGCCCTGGCGCTCGGTCGAGGTGCTGCGCAAGGCGTTCAACGCCGGCGAGGTCCGCGTGAAGGAGATGCTGCGCGGCGAAGGTCTGGTCGACTGAACCGGCCGCCGCGACGCGAATGGGGCGCCGCGCGGGGAACCGCGCGGCGCCTTCGCTTGCGGGCCCCGGCCGCGGCGGCTTGACGCGCGGCGGCGCGCCGCGCGGCCTCGGGGCGCAGCCGCCGGGCGTGGACTTGACGCGCCGCCGGCGACATATGCGCGGCAACCGTTTCTTCGCGAAAACATGCGCCAATGCCGCGCATCGCCAAAAGGAGGCCGACATGACCATTGCCGCCAACGCCGATCACGACCGCCCCGGCCCGATCCTGCGTCTGCTGATGGCCATGCCGCTGCTGGGCTGGATGCTGAAGGACGCCATGCACGGCGCCGAGGACGCGCCGCTCTGGGCGCTGGCCAACGTCGTGCTGCTCATCGTCCTGGCCACGGCGATCTGGGGCTACGCGGCGCTCATCATCGCCTATCTGGGCCTGACGGCGGCCGCCCTGGCGATGATCATCGCCATTTCGCGCGCGAACTGACGCGGCGGGCCCCGGCATCGCCCGAAACGGCGCATCCCACGGCGCATTTCCCCTCGCCTCGCGCCCGCGCCGCGGCTAGAACCGCGCCAAGAGAAGCGACGGAGGTTCCATGCCATGAGCGACGACAGGACCATGCCCGGCTGGGCGGTGGAGACGCTGCACGAGGACTACGCGCAGGCGCTGCGCATCGCCACGCTGCTCTATGACAGCGAGACCGAACACCAGCGGCTGCGCGTCTTCCGCAACCCCACCTTCGGCCGCATCCTGACGCTGGACGACGTGGTGCAGACCACCGAGGGCGACGAGTTCATCTATCACGAGATGATGAGCCACGTTCCCATCCTGGCCCACGGCGCGGCGCGGCGGGTGCTGATCATCGGCGGCGGCGACGGCGGCATGGCGCGCGAGACGCTGCGCCACGCCTCGGTCGAGCATGTGACCATGGTCGAGATCGACGCCGGCGTGGTCGAGTTCTCGAAGACCTACCTGCCCTCGCTCTCGGCCGGCGCCTTCGACGATCCGCGGCTGAACCTGGTCATCGCCGACGGCGCCGAGTTCGTGCGCCGCGACCGGGAATCGCTGGGCGGGGGCTTCGACGTCATCATCGTCGACTCGACCGATCCGATCGGCCCGGGCGAGGTGCTGTTCACCGACACCTTCTACGGCCGCGCCAAGGCGCTGCTGAACGAGGGCGGCATCCTGGTCACGCAGAACGGCGTGCCCTTCATGCAGGGGCCCGAGCTGACCAACACCATGCGCGCCTTCAAGGCCCTGTTCCGCGACTGGACCTGCTACCTGGCCACGATCCCGACCTATGCCGGCGGGCCCATGGCCATGGGCTGGGGCACGGATGGCGACGCGCGCAATGTCGGCCTTGACGAGCTGACCGCCCGCTTCGAGCGCGCCGGCCTCGAAACCCGCTACTACACCCCCGAGGTGCACAAGGCCGCCTTCGCGCTGCCGCGCTACGTGCAAAGTCTCATGCCCGCCTGAGGGGAACGTGCTAGCATGGCGGACCGCCCTTGCGAATGGAGGTCCGCCATGAACGCCATCGCCCGCCTTGCCGCCGCCGCGGCGCTCGCCCTGCCGGGGGTCGCGCAGGCCGCCGAGTGGGATGCGCTGATCGTCGAACATGTGATCGAGGCGCCCTATGAAGACGTGCTCGAGGATCTGCGCCTGACCATCGAGGGGCGCGGTTTCGTGATCGACGCCGTCAGCCATGTGGGCGCGATGCTCAACCGCACGGCGGGCGACGTCGGCGCGCAGCGGCAGGTCTACGACCATGCCGAGGTCACGCAATTCTGCTCGGCCACGCTTTCGCGCAAGGTGATGGAGGCCGATGCGCGCAACCTCGCCTTCTGCCCCTACGGCATCTTCACCTACCAGCTGCATGGCGAGGCGGGACGGGTGCATGTCGGCTACCGCCGCATGCCCGACGGCCCCATGCAGGAGATCGAGGCGCTGCTCGACTCGATCGTGCGCGAGACCGTCGGCCTCGACTGAGCCCGCGCCGCGCGGCGCGAATCGAAAGGGGCGCGCGACCCCGCCGGATCGCGCGCCCCGAATGCGGGCGGCCTTGCGCGGGCCGCGTCAGTGAGCGACCAGATTGCCCGCGCTCATGCGGCCGTCGCGGCCCGGGACCATCTCGAAGTCGAGGGACTGGCCTTCGTTCAGACCATCCAGGCCGGCGGCCTGCACGGCGGTGATGTGCACGAACACATCCTTGCCGCCGTCATCGGGCTGAATGAACCCATAGCCCTTTTCCGAGTTGAACCACTTGACGGTGCCCTTGGCCATCGTCGATCTCCATTCCATTCACGTCGAACCGGGGCGCGCGGCCGCCGGCATAGGCGCAGTCCTCGAACGTTCCCGAGGACCCGCCGCAGCAAGAGGCGGAGCATCGACGATCATCCGATCTGCGCGCCCATCCTACACCAGCCGCGGCGCGGACAAAAGCGGCTTGCCCCGCGCCGCCCCCCGACCGCACACGCGCCGACCGCTGCGGCGGGCCGCCCCGGACGAGCGCGGGCGCCGCTTCCCGTCGCCCTGCGCGCGGGCGAGGCGCCCCGTGTCAGGCCGCCGCGCGCCGCCGTACCGGACGCGCGCTTGCCCCGCGCGCGCGGGAAGGGCATCGTGCCCGCGGCCCGCGCCCCGGCGGGCAGGACAAGAAGCGGAGCCGCGCCCATGTCAGACCTGCTGACGCTCGAGAACCTCGCCAATCTTGGCGTGCTGATCTTCCTGCAAGCCGTGCTGGGCTTCGACAACCTGCTCTACATCTCGATCGAATCGGCGCGCGCGCCCGTCGATCAGCGCGCCGCGGTCCGGCGCTGGGGCATCGTCATCGCGGTCGCGCTGCGCCTGGTCATGCTCCTTGTGATGCTGCGCCTGCTCGACAGCCTGACCGAGCCGTTCTTCGCCGTCTCGATCCCGGGCGTCATCGAGGGCAGCTTCGACTTCGCCACGCTGGTCTTCCTGGGCGGCGGCGCGTTCATCATGTATACGGCGGTGCGCGAGATCTCGCACCTGCTGTCCATGGAGCATCTCGAGCACGCGCCCGACCGCGAGCGCACGCCCAAGCCCGCCGCGGCGGTCGTGGCGATGATCGTGCTGATGAACCTGGTCTTCAGCTTCGACTCGATCGTCTCGGCCATCGCCATCACCGAGGTCTACGCGATTCTGTCGGCGGCGATCCTGATATCGGGCCTGGGGATGCTGCTCCTGGCCGACCGCGTGGCCGACTTCATCCGCCGCAACCGCCAATACGAGGTGCTGGGCCTGTTCATCCTGCTCATCGTCGGCGTCGTGCTGCTGGGCGAGGGCGGGCACCAGGCGCATCTGACGCTGGCCGGCTACAAGGTCGAGCCGCTGAGCAAGACGACCTTCTACTTCTCGGTCGCGGTGCTGGTGGCGGTGGACATGATGCAGTCGCGCTATCAGAAGCGGCTCGACGCCGAGCGCGCGCGCAAGCAGGCGCGCTTCGACTGAGGGCGTCACTCGGGCAGCGCGACGACCTCGTAAAGCGCCTCGGCCAGCGGCCCCAGGCTGACGCGGCCCATGGTCTCGGCGATCAGGTCGTAGATCGCGCCCGTGCGGTAGATGCGGCTGAGCGCCGCGTCCACCGCAAGGCGCAGCCGCGTCTCGCCGCGCTTCATGGTCAGCGCGTAGGGCTCGAAGGACAGCGCCTCGTCCGAGATGACCAACGGCGTCGCGGGCCGCAGACGCCCCAGCTGGTAGTGGAGAATCGCGCGGTCGGCGAAATAGGCCTCGATCTCGCCGCGGGCCAGGGCGCGCAGCCCCTCCTCATGCGTCGCGAAGCGCCGCAGCGCCGAGCGCGCGCCCGCCTCGCGCAGGCGCCGGGCGGCCACGGCCTCGGTGGTGGTGCCGGCCAGAACGCCCACGGGCTCGTCGCTCAGCTGCGCCAGCCGCTCGGCGCCGCCGCGGCGAAAGGCCACCGCGGCGCCGTCGATGAAGTAGGGAATCGAGAAATCCAGCGTCTGCCGGCGCGACAGGGTCTGCGTGGCCGGACCGCACAGCAGGTCGATGCGCCCCTCGGTCAGCGCCGCGAAGCGCGACTGGGCGGTGACCGGCAGCCAGACGGGCTCGGGCGCGGCGCCTTCGGGGTCGGACAGGGTCTGCGCCACGCGCGCGCACAGCGCCACCGCAAGCCCGGCGGGCGCGCCCCGGTCGTCGACGTAGGAAAAGGGCGGCGCGTCCGCGCGATAGCCAAGGCGGATGCGGCCGGTGCGCGCGATGCGCGCCAGCGCGTCCTCGGCCGGCGCCGCCGCCGCGCCCTGCGCGGCCTCTTGCGCGCGCGCGCCGGACCCGACCGGCGCCAGCGCCAGAAGGCAGGCCGCGATGCCCAGGATGACCATTGAACGCATGCCCGCTCTCCCCGCTGCCAGGCCGACGACGCGGCCCGCATGATGGCCGCCGCGCGCGCGCCGCGCAACGGGCCCCGGCGCCGCGCCGCCCCCTGCCGCGGCGCCGGGGCGGAACATCGCGCGCGCGTCTGGAAATCGGCGCCGGCGCGCGGTATGTGAGGCGCGCTGCAGCACCGCCCCGGCAAGGAGATCACGCCAATGACCCAGCTGACCTATCGCGAGCCCCCCGCCAAGAGGATCGCCGGCGCCGTCGGCGAGTGGGAGATGGTCATCGGCATGGAAGTCCACGCCCAGGTCAGCTCGAAGTCCAAGCTGTTCTCGGGCGCCTCGACCGCCTTCGGCGCCGAGCCCAACACCAATGTCAGCCTGGTGGACGCGGCCATGCCGGGCATGCTGCCGGTCATCAACGAATTCTGCATCGAGCAGGCGGTGCGCGCCGGGCTGGGCCTGAAGGCGAAGATCAACCTGTTCTCGGTCTTCGACCGCAAGAACTACTTCTATCCCGACCTGCCGCAGGGCTACCAGATCAGCCAGTACAAGCACCCCATCGTCGGCGAGGGCGAGGTGCTGGTCGATCTCGAGCCGGGCGTGGCGCGGCGCGTGCGCATCGAGCGCATCCACCTCGAGCAGGACGCGGGCAAGTCGATCCACGATCTCGACCCCGAGCTGACCTATGTCGACCTGAACCGCACCGGCGTCGCGCTGATGGAGATCGTCTCGCGCCCCGACATCCGCAGCCCCGAGGAAGCGGCCGAATACGTGCGCAAGCTGCGCCAGATCCTGCGCTATCTGGGCGCGTGCGACGGCAACATGCAGGAAGGCTCGCTGCGCGCGGACGTCAACGTGTCGGTCTGCCGGCCCGGCGATTACGAACGCTTCCGCGAGACGGGCGACCCTTCGGTGCTGGGCACGCGCTGCGAGATCAAGAACATGAACTCGATGCGCTTCATCCAGCAGGCCATCGACTACGAGGCGCGCCGGCAGATCGCCATTCTCGAGGACGGCGGGACGGTCGAGCAGGAAACGCGCCTGTACGACCCCAACAAGGGGCGCACGCGCTCGATGCGCTCGAAGGAAGAGGCGCATGACTACCGCTATTTCCCCGACCCGGACCTTCTGCCCCTGACGCTGGAGCAGGCCTGGGTCGACGCCATCGCCGCCTCGCTGCCCGAGCTGCCCGACGAGAAGAAGGCGCGCTTCGTCGCGCAGTATGGCGTGACCGAATACGACGCCTCGGTGCTGACCGCCGAGCGCGAGTCGGCCGACTTCTTCGAGGCCGTCGCCCGCGGGCGCGACGGCAAGGCCGCCGCCAACTGGGTCATCAACGAGCTGTTCGGCCGCCTGAACAAGGAGGGCCGCGCCATTTCCGACAGCCCCGTCAGCGCCGAGCAGCTGGGCGGGGTGATCGACCTGATCGCCAGCGGCGACATCTCGGGCAAGATCGCCAAGGACCTGTTCGAGATCCTCTGGACCGAGGGCGGCGATCCGGCCCGCATCGTCGAAGAGCGCGGCATGAAGCAGGTCACCGACGAGGGCGCGATCGAGAAGGCGGTGGACGAGGTGCTGGCCGCCAACCCCGACAAGGTCGAGCAGGCCAAGGCCAAGCCCTCGCTGGCGGGCTGGTTCGTGGGGCAGGTGATGAAGGCCACCCAGGGCAAGGCCAACCCGCAGGCGGTCAACGCGCTGGTGCGGCGCAAGCTGGGCGTCGAGTGAGCGCGCCCTCGACCGCGCCGCGTCGCCGCGCTAAGCATGCGAAGGTCCCCCACGGGCAAGCACGGAGCAGGCCATGACCCGCTATGAATACAAGGTCGTCCCCGCGCCGCGGCGCGCGCGCCGCCGCAAGGGCGTGCGCGACCGCGCGCAGCTCTTCGCTCGCACCGTGCAGGACGTGCTGTCCGCCGAGGCCGTCGATGCCTGGGAGTTCCTGCGCGCCGAGAACCTGCCCTGCGAAGAGCGGCGCGGCTGGTTCCGCCGCCTCGAAGAGACGGTCCAGGCGGTGCTGGTCTTCCGCCGCGCCCTGCCCGAGCCCCCCGCCGCTCGCCCCGAGGCGCGATCCGACGCCCCGGCGCGGGCCGCCGAGCCGGTCCTTTCGGCGCGCGAGCGCGAGGCCGCCGCGCAGCTGCGCGCCGCCGCCCGCCGCGACGCGCCCGAGCCGCCCTTCTCGTCCGGTCAGGGCCCGGCGCGCTGAGGCGACGCGATCGGCCGATCGCTCCCGCCCCGACCGCCCCGAAGCGCCCGCCGGCGCGGCCCGCCCGCAGCCCCGATGGCGGCGCCGACCGGAAGGCGATTCCGCCGCCGCCCATCCCGAAGGTGCGCGGCGCCGACCGCCGACGCCCAAGGGCGAAGGCGCGCCGGCGGCGGCCCGGATCGGCGCGGGGCGCTCCCGGGCGCCGCCCGTCCCGCGGGGGCGGCGGGCCGCAGCGCGGCAAGCCGCGCCTTGCGATCGCGCGGCCCATCGCGAAGCCGCGCGCCCGCCTGCCGCGGACGAAGCCCGAAAACCCGCCGCCTGGCCGGCTCAGACGCCGCCGCGGGCGAAGTAGTCGCGCATGATGCGCGCATAGATGCGGGCCAGCTTGCGCACATCCTCGGCGGGCACGCGCTCGTCGGTCTGGTGCATGGTCGCCCCGGCCAGGCCGAACTCCACCACCGGGCACATGTCCTTGACGAAGCGCGCATCCGACGTGCCGCCGCTTGTCGAGGCGACCGGGCGCAGGCCGGTTTCGGCCTCGACGGCGTCCGCGATCAGCTGGCAGAACGGCCCCGGCGGGGTCAGGAAGCTTTCTCCCGACACCTTGACGCGCAGATCGAAGCGCACGCCCGTCTCGCGCGCGACGCGCTCGGCCTCGTCGCGCAGCCACGCCTCGAGCGAGGCCGAGTCATGCGCGTCGTTGAAGCGGATGTTGACCGTGGCGCGCCCCTCGGCCGGGATGACGTTGGTCGCGGGGTTGCCGACGTCGATGGTCGTCACCGCCAGGGTCGAGGGCTCGAAATGCTCGGTCCCCTCGTCGAGGCGCCGCGAGGCCAGCCGGTCCACCAGCCGCGCCAGCGCCGGCAGCGGGTTGAGCGCGCGGTGCGGATAGGCCGCGTGGCCCTGGCGCCCGTGCGCCGTGATCCAGGCGGTCATCGACCCGCGGCGGCCGATCTTCATCATCTCGCCGAGGCGCTCGGGGCAGGTGGGCTCGCCGACCAGACAATGGTCCAGCCGCTCGCCATTCTCGGCCATCCAGTCGAGGATGGCGCGGGTGCCGTGCTCGGCCTCGCCCTCTTCGTCGCCGGTGACGAGCAGCGCGATCGAGCCGCGCGGCGCCCCCTCGCGCGCCAGCGCCGCCGCCGCGCAGACGAAGGCGGCGACGCCGCTTTTCATGTCGGCCGCGCCGCGCCCCCACAGCATCCCGTCCGCAAGCGCGCCCGAGAAGGGCGGATGCGTCCACGCCGCCGCGTCGCCCGGCGGCACCACGTCCACATGACCGTTGAAGCCGAAAACCGGCCCGCCCTCGCCAAGGCGCGCGTAAAGGTTGCTCACCCCGCCGCGCTCGATGCGCGCGCAGCGAAAGCCCAGCGGCGACAGGACCGCCTCGAGCAGCTCCAGCGTCCCCGCCTCGGCGGGCGTGACCGAGGGACGGCGGATCAGCTCGGCCGCAAGGGCGACGGGGTCGTCGGCAAGCGCGGCGGGGGAAGGGGCGTGGGGGGGCATGCGTCCTCCTGCGCGGGGGTCAGTCGTAGAAGGGCGTGGCCTGGGCGACGATCACGGCGTTCTCCTCGAGCGCGCGGCGCATCAGCGCGCGGTCCTCGTCGCCGATCACATGGCCCTCGGCCTCGCGCTCGTCGAGCGTGCCGTAGCCCTGCACCTCGAGCGGGGCGAGCCCCGCCTGGCGCAGCACGGCCACGGTCTCGCGCACGGCCTCGGCCTCGTCCACGCCGCTGGCGTAGCACATCAGCGCCGCGCCGGTCGAACCCTCGGGCAGGCCGTCGCCCTCGGCCCGGCCGACATCGACCAGCAGCGTGTAGACCTTTTGCTTGCCGCGCCGCGGGGCGCCCTGTTCCTGATCGGCCATCAGTCGCGCAGAAGCTCGTTGATCGAGGTCTTGGAGCGCGTGCGCGCGTCCACCCGCTTGACGATCACGGCGCAATACAGGTTGACCCCGCCCTTCGAGGGCGCCGTGCCCGCGACGACCACCGAATAGGGCGGCACCTCGCCGTAGAAGACCTCGCCGGTCTCGCGGTCGATGATCTTGGTCGACTGGCCCAGGAACACGCCCATGCCCAGCACCGAGCCCCGACGCACGATCACGCCCTCGACCACCTCCGAGCGCGCGCCGATGAAGCAGTCGTCCTCGATGATGGTCGGCGCGGCCTGCATGGGCTCGAGCACGCCGCCGATGCCCACGCCGCCCGACAGGTGCACGTTGCGCCCGATCTGCGCGCACGAGCCGACGGTGGCCCAGGTGTCGACCATGGTCCCCTCGCCCACATAGGCGCCCAGATTGACGAAGGAGGGCATCAGCACCGCCCCCGGCGCGATGTAGGCCGAGCGGCGCACCACGCAGTTGGGCACGGCGCGGAACCCGGCCGCGCGCCAGCGCGCCGCGTCCCAGCCCTCGAACTTCGAGGGCACCTTGTCCCACCAGCCGCTGGCGCCCGGCCCGCCGGGAATCACCTGCATGTCGTTCAGCCGGAAGGACAGCAGCACCGCCTTCTTGAGCCACTGATGCACGGTCCAGACCCCGTCCTCGCCGCGCGTGGCGACGCGCGCGCGGCCCGAGTCGAGCAGCTCGAGCGCGGCCTCGACGGCGTCGCGCGCCTCGCCCTTCGTGTCGGGGCCCAGCGCGTCGCGCTCCTCCCAGGCGGCTTCGATGGCGGCTTCGAGCGCGGCGTGTTCCATTCTCGTCCCTGCTTTTGCTGTTACGGTCGTTTCACCGCTTGGCTATAGAGACGTCGAGACGCGCGCGCAATCGCCGCGCCCACATGCCAAGGGATCATGCGATGAAGAAAGGCGAGGAGCGCCATTCGATCTTCCGTTCGGCAGAAGAGGACATCGACGCCGCCCGCCGCCAGCCGCTGACGCCGCAAAGCGCGTCGCCCTCGTATCGGCTGGCCTTTCAGGACCTCGACTTCCTCAAGCGCGACGAGCTGCGCCCGGTGCGCCTGCAGCTCGAGCTGCTGAAGATCGAGATGCTGCTGACCGAGGCGGGGGTCGAATCGACCGTGGTGCTGTTCGGCGGCGCGCGCATCCCCGCCCCCGAGCATCGCGATACGGCGCGCACCCCCATGCTGGCCGAGCTGACGCGCTATTACGACGAGGCGCGGCGCTTCGCGCGGCTGTGCACCGAGGCCTCGATCGCCGAGGGCGGGCGCCATCACGTGGTCGTCACCGGCGGCGGCCCGGGCGTGATGGAGGCCGGCAACCGCGGCGCGGCCGAGGCGGGCGGGCGCTCGATCGGCCTCGGCATCGTTCTGCCCTTCGAGAACGCGCCCAACGCCTACGTCACCCCCGAGCTGAGCTTCAACTTCCACTACTTCGCCATCCGCAAGATGCACTTCCTGATGCGGGCCGAGGCGATCGCGGTGTTTCCGGGCGGCTTCGGCACGCTGGACGAGCTGTTCGAGACGCTGACCCTGATCCAGACCCGCCGCATGGCGCCGGTGCCCGTCCTGCTGTTCGGCGAGGAATTCTGGCGCGGCATCGTCAACTGGCAGATGCTGGCCGAGGCGGGCACCATCTCGCCCGAGGATCTGGAGCTGTTCCACTTCGTCGACAGCGCCGAGCAGGCGTGGGAGCTGCTGCGCGATTCGAGCGTGCGCCGCCCCCTGCCCCCGCCCACGCGCTGAAGGGCCCGAAGGCGCCGCTTGCCGCCCCGCCGCGCGGGCGCTAGCTTGCTGGGCAACGGAGGACACCGCATGCAAGATGCCGCCCCCACGCTCATCGACCCGTTCATGCGCGCCATCACCTATCTGCGGGTGTCGGTGACGGATCGCTGCGATTTCCGCTGCGTCTACTGCATGTCCGAGAACATGACCTTCCTGCCCAAGAAGGACCTGCTCACCCTCGAGGAGCTGGACCGGCTGTGCTCGGTCTTCGTCGGGCTGGGGGTGCGCAAGCTGCGCGTGACGGGCGGCGAGCCGCTGGTGCGGCGCGACATCATGCGCTTCTTCGAGGCCATGAGCCGCCACCTCGAAAGCGGCGCGCTGGACGAGCTGACGCTGACCACCAACGGCTCGCAGCTGCGGCGCTTCGCCGGGCGGCTGCATGCGGCGGGGGTGCGGCGGGTGAACGTGTCGCTGGACACGCTCGACCCCGACCGCTTCGCGCGCATCACGCGCTGGGGCCGCTTCGCGCAGGTGATGGACGGCATCGACGCCGCCCAGGAAGCGGGGCTTCGGGTCAAGATCAACGCGGTGGCGCTGCGCGGCGTCAACGACGACGAGATCCACCGCATGGTCGAATGGTGCGGCGCGCGCGACATGGACCTGACCTTCATCGAGGTCATGCCCATGGGCGACATCGGCAACGAGGACCGCCTCGACCAGTATTATTCGCTCAAGGACCTCAGGCGCGATCTCGAAAGCCGCTGGACGCTGACCGATCTCGACCACCGCACGGGCGGCCCCGCACGCTATGTCCGCGTCGAGGAGACGGGCGGGATGGTGGGCTTCATCACGCCGCTCACCCACAATTTCTGCGAAAGCTGCAACCGCGTGCGCCTGACCTGCACCGGCCAGCTCTTCATGTGCCTGGGGCAGGACGACGACGCGGATCTGCGCGCGGTGCTGCGCGCCACCGACGACGACGAGGCCCTGCGCGAAGCGATCCGCGGCGCGATCGCGCGCAAGCCCAAGGGCCATGATTTCGACTATTCGCGCCAGCGCGTCGACGGAACCGTCTCGCGCCACATGAGCGTGACGGGCGGCTGAAGGCGCCGCCCGGGCCGCTTCATCCCCGCCGCCTCAGTCCAGAACGGGATCGGGCTCGTCGCGCATGGCGAAGTCCAGCCCGTGCGCGGCGCGGATCTTGTCCTCGATCTCGCGCGCGATGTCGGGGTTCTCCTTGAGGAAGTTCTTGGCGTTCTCGCGCCCCTGCCCGATGCGCTGATCGCCGTAGGAGAACCACGAGCCCGATTTCTCGACCACGCCGGCCTTGACGCCCAGGTCGATCAGCTCGCCGGTCTTCGAGATGCCCTCGCCATACATGATGTCGAACTCGACCTGCTTGAAGGGCGGCGCGACCTTGTTCTTGACCACCTTGACGCGGGTCTGGTTGCCCACCACCTCGTCGCGGTCCTTGATCGAGCCGATGCGCCGGATGTCGAGCCGCACCGAGGAATAGAACTTGAGCGCGTTGCCGCCGGTGGTCGTCTCGGGGCTGCCGAACATGACGCCGATCTTCATGCGGATCTGGTTGATGAAGATCACCATGCATTTCGACCGCGCGATCGAGCCGGTCAGCTTGCGCATCGCCTGGCTCATGAGCCGCGCCTGGACGCCGACCGAGCTGTCGCCCATGTCGCCCTCGAGCTCGGATTTCGGCGTCAGCGCGGCGACCGAGTCGACCACCACCACCGAAACCGCGCCCGAGCGCACCAGCGTGTCGGTGATCTCGAGCGCCTGCTCGCCAGCGTCGGGCTGCGAGATGAGCAGCTCGTCCACATCCACGCCCAGCTTGCGCGCATAGGTCGGGTCAAGCGCGTGCTCGGCGTCCACGAAGGCGCAGATGCCGCCCTGTTTCTGCTTCTCGGCGATGACATGCAGCGCCAGCGTCGTCTTGCCCGAGCTTTCGGGGCCGTAGATCTCGATGATGCGGCCCATCGGAAGCCCGCCGATGCCCAGCGCGATGTCGAGGCCCAGCGAGCCGGTCGACACCGCCTCGATATCCATCGCGGTCTGCTGCCCGAGCTTCATGATCGAGCCCTTGCCGAAGTTGCGCTCGATCTGCGCAAGGGCCGATTCCAGGGCCTTCTGCTTGTCCATGCCGCGAGTTCCGTTCAATTCCAGGATGCTTTGGCTCATCGCCGTCATTCCTTATTTCACAGCCGCGGCGACGGCGCAATCGCACGCCGTGTTCCGCGTTCGTTCCCGACATTAACCATCAAACGAAGCGGGAACAAGGCCGCGCCGGTTCGAATCGATTTGAACGGAATTTGGTTAAGATTTCCTTCCACGCCCCGGCGGCCCCGCCTTCGGGTTCATCCCGCGCCGCTTGCGCGGTGCTTTTCGCCCATGCGGCCCCTTCCCTTCGACGCGCGACGTGGTATTATGCCCATGAGCGCTGCGACAGACTCGCAGGCGCCGGGGTTCAAGCGAACCAGGTTCAGCGTAAGACATTTCATCGGCAGCGTTGCGCGCACGGCGGAGCCGGACGCATTGGCCGCGGGGTCGTCGTTTCGACCCGCTCGTTTTCTTGCGTTCAACCTGGCGGCGCATTCGTCGAAGCCGCATCGCGTTGAAGCATGGACCCAGGAGGTTTTCATGACCTGTGCACGAATTGGCGCGCTGGCGTTGTCCGCCGCGATCGCCGCAGCTGCGATGACCACGGGCGCCAGCGCGCTCACCGTCACGCAAAGCTGGTTCGGCGAGACCGAGGGCGGCAGTCCCGTCATCCCGACCAGCGGCCCGGCGCTGAGCGCCCATGACGCCTTCCTCGGCGCGCTCGAAAGCAGCGACGTCGCTGATTTCGAAGGCCTTGACGACGGCACGCAGCTGTCCACGACCAACGGCGCCGGCGCCGGCTGGACCACCTATGGCGGCGCGGCCTTCTCGGACAACGGGCTGGGCGGCCCCGCCCGGATCCGGACCGGCATCACGGCGAACGAACAATACTACTCGTCGCCCGAGAATTTCGTCCTCATCGGCTCGGGCGGGCAGATCACCATCGATCTCGGCCTGTCGGGCGCCAACGCCTTCGGCCTTTACGCCACGGATGTGGGCGATTTCGGCGATTCGCTGATGATCGAGGCGCTGTCCTTCGACGGCTCGCTCAACCCGATCTGGACCGAGCTGGGCAACCTCGCCACCACCTCGGCCGATCCGAAGTCGAACCTGCTTTTCGCCGGCTTCACGACCGACGAGAACTTCTTCGGCCTGCGCCTGACCGTCAGCAACGTTCGGGGCAACGACCAGTTCGGCCTCGACGACTTCATCCTCGGCTCGACGCCCGGCGCGGCCACGGTGCCGATCCCCGGCGCGGGGCTGCTGCTGCTGTCCGGGCTGGCGGGCCTGGCGGGGCTGGGGGCGCGGCGGCGGGCGGCCTGATCCGCCCCGCCTGAACGCCGCAAGCAAGATGACGGGCCGGAGCCGCCAGGCTCCGGCCCGCGTCATTCGCGCCGCCGGGCGCTCACTTGGTGCCGAACATCCGGTCGCCCGCATCGCCAAGGCCGGGCAGGATATAGCCCTTCTCGTTCAGCCTCTCGTCCAGGGCGGCGGTGATGATGGGCACGTCCGGGTGGGCCTCCTTCATGCGGGCCACGCCCTCGGGGGCGGCCAGAAGGCACAGGAAGCGAATGTCGCGCGCCCCCGCCTCCTTGAGCAGCGTCACCGCCGCGGCCGACGAGTTGCCCGTCGCCAGCATCGGGTCGAGCACGATCACCGGCCGGTCGGCAAGATCCTTGGGAACCTTGAAGTAATACTGCACGGGCTGGAGCGTCTCCTCGTCGCGATAGAGCCCCACGAACCCTACCCGCGCCGAGGGCACCAGCTCGAGCACGCCGTCCAGCAGCCCGTTGCCCGCGCGCAGGATCGAGACCAGCGCCACCTTCTTGCCCGCCAGGACGGGGGCTTCGGTCTCCTGCAGGGGCGTCTCGACGGTGGTCGTGGTCATGGGCAGGTCGCGCAGCGCCTCGTAGCCCAGCAGCAGGCTGATCTCGCGCAGCAGGCGGCGGAACTTGCCGGTCGAGGCGTCCTTGTCGCGCATGTAGGTCAGCTTGTGCTGCACCAGCGGGTGGTCGACGATGGTCAGATGCTTGGTCATGCCTGTGTCCTGCGGTTGGAAGAGGGCGCGTTCATGCCGCGGCGAGCCGCGCGCCAAGGCGCCGCTTGAGGTCGGGCGCGCAGAAGGCCGCGTCGAGCGCGGCGCGCGCCAGGGCGAGGTGGTCGTCGGGGCCGTAGCCGAAATGGCGCGAGAGCATCTCGTGCTCGCGCGTCATGTCGGTGTCGAAGAAGGGCGGGTCGTCGGTCGAGACCGTCACCCGCACCCCCGCACGGCGCAGCGCGTCGATCGGGTGCGCGGCCCAGTCCGGCACGACGCCCAGCGCCACGTTCGAGCCCGGGCAGACCGCCAGCGGCACGCCCTCGCGCGCAAGCCGCGCGACCAGGTCGGGGTCCTCGACGGCGCGCACCCCATGATCGACGCGGTCGAGGCCCAGCGCGTCCAGCGCGCGGCGCACGCTGTCGGCGCCGCCGAATTCGCCGGCATGGGCGGTCAGCTTCAGCCCCGCCTCGCGCGCCAGCGCGAAGGCGGGGGCGAAATCGGCCGGGTCGAACATGCGCTCGTCCCCCGCCATGCCGAAGCCGACGATGCGCGGATCCTCGGCCGCGACGGCAAGGCGGGCGGCGCGCATCGCCGCCTCGGGCCCCAGCCCGCGCACGCACAGGGGAATGAACCGCGCGACGATGCCGCAGGCCGCCTCGGCCGCGGCCGCGCCTTCGCAAATGGCGGCCAGATACTCGGCCCAGGCGACGGGATCGGCGCCCGCGTGATCGGGCGAGATGAAGATCTCGGCATAGATCACGCCATGCGCGGCGCATTCGCGCAGCACCGCCTCGGCCAGGTCGCGGTTGTCCTGCGGCGTGTCGAAGAGCGCCGCCACCGCGTCATAGGCGGCCAGGAAGCTGGAGAAGTCGGACCAGGCGTAGCGCCCCGTGCGCGGGTCGATCAGCGCATCGATCGAGCGGCCCTTGCGCGCGGCCAGGGTGCGCGCGAAGGCGGGCGGCGCCGCGCCCTCCATGTGCAGGTGCAGCTCGATCTTGGGAATGGCGCGCAGGTCGCTCATGCGCCCTCCTCGCGGCCCGGGGCGACGGCGAAGGGGCCAAGCGCGGTCTCGGGCGCGGCGCGCCAGGCGCCGCTCTCGGCCGGCGCCAGCATCGCGCGGCCATGCGGCCCCGCCGGCAGGCCAAGCCAGCGCGCCGCCGTCTCGGCCACATCCGCAAAGCGCCGCAGACCCGCCGAGCCGGGCCGCAGGCGCGCGCCGCGGCACAGAATGGGCACGCGCTCGCGCGTGTGGTCCGTGCCGCGCCAGGTGGGATCGTTGCCATGGTCGGCGGCGACGATCATCAGATCCTGGTCGCCCATGGCGGCGAACAGCTCGGGCAGGCGCGCGTCGAAGGCCTCGATGGCGCGGGCATAGCCGGACACGTCGCGGCGGTGGCCGTAAAGGCTGTCGAAATCGACGAAATTCGCGAAGATCAGATCCCCCGGCCCGGCGTCGCGCATGGCCTCGAGCGTGCGATCGCACAGCGCCATGTCGTCGGCCCCCTTGAGCACGGCGCCGATGCCGCGCCCGGCGAAGATGTCGGCGATCTTGCCCACGCCGAAGACCTGCCGCCCCGCCTCGAGCGCGCGGTCGCACAGGGTGGGTTCGGGCGGCGGGGTCGAGAAATCCTTGCGGTTGGCCGTGCGCCGAAAGCCCGTGGCCGGATCGCCCAGGAAGGGCCGCGCGATGACGCGCCCGACATTGAGCTCGTCGGCCAGCTCGCGCGCGATGCGGCAGAGCTCGTAAAGCCGCTCGAGCCCGAAGGCCTGCTCATGCGCCGCGATCTGGATCACGCTGTCGGCCGAGGTGTAGATGATGGGCTTGCCCGTGCGCAGGCTTTCGGCGCCCAGCTCGTCGAGTATCTCGGTGCCCGAGGCGTGCTTGTTCCCCAGCAGCCCCGGCAGGCCGGCGCGGCGGATCAGCGCGTCGGTCAGCCGCTCGGGCAGCGCGGGCACGGCGCGCGGGAAATAGTGCCAGTCGCGGCGCATCGGCGCGCCGGCCAGCTCCCAATGGCCGGTGATGGTGTCCTTGCCGGCCGAGAACTCCTGCCCCGCGCCGTAGACGCCCTGGAACGGCCCCGTGGCCTCGAGCCCCGGCGGCGTCGCGCCGCAGGCGATGCGGCAGGCTTCGCCAAGCCCCATCGCCGTCAGGTTGGGCGCACGCAGCGGACCCGAGCGGCCCTCCTCGGCGCGGCCCTCGGCGCAGGCCTGGGCGATGTGCGGGACGGTGGCGGCGCCCTCGTCGTCGCCGTCGCCGTTGCGAAACAGCGCCGCGTCCGGGGCGCCCCCGACGCCGACGCTGTCCATGACCAGGATGAGGACGCGGCCCGCGCTCATCGCGCCGCCTCCGGGCCCGCCACGTCCTCGGGGCCGATGCGGCCAAGAATGAGCGGGCGCTCGGGCGGCGCCTGGTCGCCGACCTGGTAGGCGGCGCGCAGGCGCGCGGCGGCGGCCTCGGCGGCGGCCTCGTCGGCGGCATGGATGCGCGCCAGCGGCCGGTCGGGCCCCACCGCCGCGCCCAGCGGCGCCAGCTGGTCAAGACCCACGGCCAGGTCGATGTCGTCCTCGGGGCGCCGGCGCCCGCCGCCCAGCTCGACCACCGCGTTGCCCACGGCGCGCAGGTCGATGGCGCGCACGATCCCCTCGCGCGCGGGCGGCGCGTCGCGCACCACCGGCGCGGCGGGCAGGTATTCCATGAAGCGCTCGACGAAATCGACCGGCCCGCCCAGCGCCGCGCACATCATGCCGAAGCGCTCGGCCGCGGCGCCCGACTCGAAGCTGCGGGCGATGCGCGCGCGCCCGTCCTCGGCGCTGGGCGCGACGCCGGTCAGCGCCAGCAGCTCGCCGCCCAGCGCGACGGTCACGTCCCACAGATGGGGGTCGATCTCGGCGCCGACGAGAAATCGCATCGCGTTCGCCACCTCGAGCGCATTGCCCGCCGCCGAGGCCAGGGGCTCGTTCATGTCGGTCAGCAGCGCCGCCGTGCGGCAGCCCGCGCCGTTGGCGACCGCGACCAGGCTTTGCGCCAGGGCGCGGGCCTCGTCCTCGGTCTGCATGAAGGCGCCCGTGCCGGTCTTGACGTCGAGAACCAGCGCGTCCAGCCCGGCGGCCAGCTTCTTGGACAGGATAGAGGCGGTGATCAGGTCGATCGACTCGACCGTGCCGGTCACGTCGCGGATGGCGTAAAGGCGCCGGTCGGCGGGGGCGATGTCGTCGGTCTGGCCGATGATCGCGCAGCCGGCGCGCGCCACCACGGCCTGCAGCGTGGCGACGTCGGGGCGCACGTCATAGCCCGGAATGGCCGACAGCTTGTCCAGCGTGCCGCCCGTGTGCCCCAGACCGCGGCCCGAGATCATGGGCACATAGACCCCGCACGCCGCCAGCGCCGGCGCCAGCATGAGCGAGACGTTGTCGCCCACCCCGCCGGTCGAATGCTTGTCGGCCACCGGGCCGGGCAGATCCCAGCGCAGCGTGCGCCCCGAGTCGCGCATGGCCAGCGTCAGCGCCACGCGCTCGTCCACGCTCAGGCCCTGGAAGCAGATGGCCATGGCCAGCGCCGCGGCCTGCCCCTCGGTGACCTCGCCCGTGGTCAGCCCACGGACGAAGAAGCCGATCTCGTCGGGGCTCAGCGCCTGGCCGCGGCGCTTCTTGACGATGATCTCCTGCGGCAGCATGGCGGGTCTCCTGTTGCGGGGCGGTCAGTAGCCCTGGGCCGAGGCGGGCGCGTCGCGCCCGTCCAGAACGGCCAGCAGCGCATCGAGCAGCCCCGAGGCGCCGATGCGGAAATGCGTCGGGTCGGCCCACCCCGCCCCCATCAGGCGGTCGGCCAGCTCCAGATAGGCGGCGGCCTCGGCGGCCGTGCGCACGCCGCCCGCGGCCTTGAAGCCCACCCCCGGATCGCGCGCGGCGATGACTTCGAGCATGATCTGCGCCGCGCCCAGCGTCGCATTCACCGGCGCCTTGCCGGTCGAGGTCTTGAGGAACCGCGCGCCGCCCTCGATGGCTAGCTCGGCGGCCTGGCGGATCGCGTCGGCATCCTGCAGCACGCCCGTCTCGAGAATCGCCTTGACCGGCGCGCCGCCGGCCGCCCGCACCACGCGCTCGACCGCGGCGGGCACGGCCTGGGGGCGGCCCTCGAGCAGCTGGCGGTAGGGGATCACCATGTCGATCTCGTCCGCGCCGTCGGCGATGGCGCGCTCGGTCAGGGCGACGTAGTCCTCGGGGGCGTCCTCGCCGCCGGGAAAGTTCACCACCGTCGCGATCCTGACGTCCGGCGCCAGCAGCGGGCGCGCGGCGGCGACGAAGCGCGGCCAGATGCAGATCGCCGCGACCGCGCCATGGGGCGTGACCGCGCGGCCGCACAGCGCCTCGACCCTGGCCAGGTCGCAGTCGTCGGACAGGTCGGTCAGGTCAAGACAGGCCAGCGCGCGAGCGGCTGCGGCGCGAAGATCGGTCATGCGAAGCTCTCCACGAAATGACGCACCAGGGCGCGGAAACGGGTCTGGGCGCGGGCGGCCTCGGTCTTGGTCTCGTCATGGCTCAGCGCCTGGCCGGTCATGCCCGCCGCGAAGTTGGTGATGACCGAGACCGCCGCCACGCGCAAGCCGAAGCGCCGCGCAAGGATCGTTTCCGGCACGGTCGACATGCCCACCGCATCGGCGCCCAGCACGCGGATGGCCTCGATCTCGGCCGGGGTCTCGAAGCTGGGGCCCGAGAACCAGGCGTAGACGCCCTCGAACAGCCCCGCGCCGGCCTCGTGCAGACGCGCGCGCAGCTCGGGGTCGTAGGCGTCCACCATGTTGACGAAGCGCGCGTCGCCCTCTTCGCCGATCAGGGGGTTGAGGCCCGAGAAGTTGATGTGATCGCGGATGATCATGAGCGATCCGGGCGGCATGTCGGCCCGGGTCGAACCGGCCGAGTTGGTCAGCAGAACCGCCTCGGCGCCCAGCGCGCGCAGCGTCTCGATGGGCGTGCGCATGGCCGCCGGATCGCCGCGTTCATAGTAGTGCGCGCGCCCCGACAGCAGCGCCGCGCGCACCCCGCGCAGCCGCCCCACCGACAGCGCGCCGGCATGGCCCGAAACGCCCGAGGCCGGAAAGCCCGGCAGCTCGGAGAAGGCGAAGACGGCGGCGTCCTCGACCTCTTCGGCCAGGGCCCCCAGCCCCGAGCCCAGCACCAGCCCCAGGCGCACGGGCTCGTCGCCGGCGGCTTCGCGGATGATCTGCGCGGCTTGGGTCATCCTTCCTCCAGTCTGAATGCGGCGGGCAGCAGCTCGGCCATGGTCCAGCTGGCGCGCGGCCCGCCAAGATCGCCCGCATGGACCAGCGTCGAGGGGCCGGCGAACTCGGCCAGCCGCTGGCGGCAGCCGCCGCAGGGCGTGATCGGCGGGTCGAGATCGGCCACGACGCAGACCTCGAGGATCTCGCGCTCGCCGGCCATGATCATCTGCGCGATGGCGCTGGTCTCGGCGCACCAGCCCTCGGGATAGGACTGGTTCTCGACATTCGCGCCGACATGGATCGCGCCCGAGGCCGAGCGGATCGCGCAGCCCACCGCGAAGTTCGAGTGCGGCGCATAGGCGCGCGCGCGCGCGGCCAGCGCGGCGGCGTAAAGCTCCTCTTCCGGGGCCATCAGCGCGCCTCCCCGGCAGGAGGCGGCGCGGCGGTTGCTCGGGTCATGACCTCAGCGCTCCTTCACATAGGGCACGCCGCCCGCGCGCGGCGGCCGCGCGGCGCCGATGAAGCCGGCCAGCAGCACCACCGTCAGCAGATAGGGCAGCGCCTGGATCAGCTCGACCGGCGCCGAGCCGATGACCGGCAGCGACACGCCCTGAAGGCGGATCGCGGCGGCGTCGAGAAAGCCGAAAAGAAGACAGGCGAACATGGCCGGAATCGGGCGCCATTTGGCGAAGATCAGCGCCGCCAGGGCGATGAAGCCCTTGCCCGCCGACATGTCCTTGATGAAGCCCGCCGACTGCGCCGTGCTCAGATACGCGCCCGCCGCGCCGCACAGCGCGCCGCAGCACGCCACCGCCAGATAGCGCATCCGCGCCACCGAGATGCCCGCCGTGTCCACCGCGGCGGGGTTCTCGCCCACCGCGCGCAGGCGCAGGCCGAAGCGCGTGCGCCCCAGCGTCCACCAGGTGATCGGCGCCATGGCGAAGGCCAGGTAGACCAGGATCGAGTGCCCCGAGATCAGCTCGGACCAGATCCCGCCCAGCACCGGCACGTCGGCCAGCGTCTGCGCCAGCGGCAGCGACAGCTCGCCGAAGCGCTGCTCGGGGCCGAGGGCCGGCGTGCGCCCGCCCTGGCTGAACCAGGCCTGCCCCAGAAGCGCCGTCAGCCCGGCGGCCAGAAAGTTGATCGCCACGCCCGACACGATCTGATTGCCGCGGAAGGTGATGCAGCCCAGCCCGTGCAGCAGCGCCAGCGCGATGCTGACCCCGACCGCCGCCGCCAGCCCGATCCAGGGCGAGCCGAACACGGCCGCGGCCGCCGCGGCGGCGAAGGCGCCGGCCAGCAGCTTGCCCTCGAGACCGATGTCGATGACCCCCGCGCGCTCGGAATACAGACCCGCCAGGCACACCAGCAGCAGCGGCGTCGAAAGCCGCACGGTGGAATCGAGGATCAGGATCGCGGCGTCGAACATCACCCCTCCTCGCGCCGCAGGAACGGCGCCAGCAACCGCGCGACCAGCGGGCGGAACATGAACTCGAGCCCGCCGGCGAACAGCACCACCAGGCCCTGGATGACCACAACCATGTCGCGGGTGATCTGCGGCATCTCGAAGGCCAGCTCGGCGCCGCCCTGATAAAGCGCCCCGAACAGAACCGCCGCCAGCAGCACCCCCAGCGGATGCGCCCGCCCCATCAGCGCCACGGCGATGCCCACGAAGCCCGCCCCGCCGGCAAGGTCGAGAAAGATGCGGTTCTGGTCGCCCATCACCGGGTTCAGCGCCATCAGCCCCGCCAGCCCGCCCGAGATCAGCATGGTGATCACCGTCACCCGCACCGGGTCGATCCCGGCATAGAGCGCCGCCGTGGGATTGGCGCCGAAGGTGCGGATCTCGTAGCCCAGCCGCGTGCGCCAGATCAGCGCCCAGACGAAGACGCAGGCCGCCAGCGCCAGAAGGAAGCTGACGTTGAGCGGCGCGCCCCCCTGCTCGTAGCCCAGCGCCGACATCAGCCAGTCCAGCCTAGGCAGACGGCCCGCCTGCTCGAAGGTGCGCGACTCGGGCGCCATCGCGCCCTCGACCTTGAGCACGTTGACCAGCAGATAGACCATCAGCGTGGCGGCCAGGAAGTTGAACATGATCGTGGTGATGACGATATGGCTGCCGCGCCGCGCCTGGAACCAGGCCGGCAGAAAGGCCCAGGCCGCGCCGAAGGCCGCCCCCGCCAGCGCCGCGACCGGCGCGATCAGCCACCATGGCAGCCAGCGGTCCAGCGCCAGGCACGCCAGCCCGACGCCCAGCCCGCCGACATAGGCCTGCCCCTCGCCGCCGATGTTGAACAGCCCGGCATGAAAGGCCACCGCCACCGCCAGCCCGGTGAAGATGAAATTCGTGGCGTAGAACAGCGTGAAGCCCACGCCCTCGCCATATCCGAAGGCGCCCTGCACGATCAGCCGCACGGCCTCGAGCGGGCTTTGCCCGATCAGCGCCACCACCAGCCCCGCCACCAGAAGCGCGGCCGCCAGGTTCAGGAGCGGGATCAGGCCAAGATCGACCCAGCGGGGAAGTTGGGCGTTCATGCGCGGCCCTCCGTCTGCGCTTCCTCATGCTGCCTCAACGTCGCGCCCGAGCCCTTGAGGCGCCAGGCGATGCGCCCGTTGGCTTTGTGCCCATGGATGACGGACGCCGCCGCGCTGGGGCTCGAGAAGGCGAAATCCTGCGCGAAACGCAACGCCCGCCCATCCCGGTCGGGGGCGAGCACCCCCTCGGCCGCAAGCTGCGCGCGCAAGGCGGCATAGCCCGCCGCGCCAGAGCGGCCGCCGCCGCGGGGCGTCGGGGCGGCGGTCGATCCGGCGCGCACGACGAAGGCGTCGTCGGTCATGACCGCCTCGGCCCGCAAGCCCTTCCTCGGGCGTCTCGGATCCAGCCCGCGCGCGCCCGTCATCGCCGCCCCCCGAGCCGGCCGCCGGGCGCTCATGCCGCCCTCCCGGCGCCGACGCCCGACATCAGCAGGCCCAGCTCGCGCTCGTCGGCGGCGGCGTCGCGTTCGCCCATCAGGCGGCCGTCGAACATGACCAGGATGCGGTCCGACAGGGCGCGGATCTCGTCCAGCTCGACCGAAACCAGCAGGATCGCCTTGCCCGCGTCGCGCAGTTCGATGAGGCGGCGGTGGATGGCCTCGATCGCGCCCACATCCACGCCGCGCGTGGGCTGGCCCACGATCAGCACCTCGGGGTCGCGCTCGATCTCGCGCGCCAGCACGATCTTCTGCTGGTTCCCGCCCGAGAAATTGGCGGTCTTGAGATGCGGATCGGGCGGGCGCACGTCGAAGGCGGCCATCAGCTCGCGGCAGGCCTCGAGCACCCGGCCCTGATCCAGAAACGGACCGTTTCCGTAGCGCGGCGCGCGGTGATAGCCCAGGATCGCGTTCTCGCGCGCGGGAAAGCGCGTGACCAGCCCCATGCGGTGCCGGTCCTCGGGCACATGCGCCAGCCCCATGCGCCGCGCCAGCGCCGGGTCGGGGCGGGCCAGCGGCGCGCCGCAGATCTCGATGCGCCCCGCGCTCAGCGGCCGGATGCCCGCGATCGCCTCGAGCAGCTCGGACTGGCCGTTGCCCGCCACGCCGGCGATGCCGACGATCTCGCCCGCGCGCACCTCGAGCGAGACGCCGCGCAGCCGCTCGACGCCCTGCGCGTCATGGGCGCGCGCATCCGCGACGCGCAGGCGCACCTCGCCCGGGCGCGCGGGGCCCTTGTCCACGCGCAAGAGGACGCGCCGCCCGACCATCAGCTCGGCCAGCTCCTCGACCGAGGTGTCGGCGGTCGCGCGCGTGGCGACCATGCGCCCCGCGCGCATGACCGACACCGCGTCGGTGGCGGCCATGATCTCGCGCAGCTTGTGGGTGATGAGCAGCACCGTCTTGCCCTGCGCGCGCAGCTGGTCGAGGATGCGGAACAGCTGATCGGCCTCGTCGGGGGTCAGCACGCCGGTCGGCTCGTCCAGGATCAGGATCTCGGCGCCGCGATACAGCGCCTTGAGGATCTCGACCCGCTGCTGCTGGCCGACGGGCAGATCGCCCACCACCGCGTCGGGATCGACCTCGAGCCCGTATTCGCGCGCCAGGCGCGCAAGCTCGGCGCGCGCGCGCGCCGCGCCGCCGCGCAGAAGCCGCCCGCCCTCGGCGCCCAGCATGACGTTCTCGAGCACGGTGAAGGGTTCGACCAGCATGAAGTGCTGGTGCACCATGCCGATGCCCAGCGCGATGGCGGCCTGGCTGTCGGGAATGCGCACGCGGCGCCCGTTCACGCGGATCTCGCCGCGATCGGCCTGGTAGAAGCCGTAGAGGATCGACATCAGGGTCGACTTGCCGGCGCCGTTCTCGCCGACGATGCCGTGGATCGTGCCCTTCTCGACCCGCAGGTTGATGTCGCGGTTGGCGTGGACGGGGCCGAAGCTCTTGTCCACGCCGACAAGTTCGATGGCAGGCGCCGTCATGCGATGCTCCTCCCGCCGACGCCGGCACGGCGCCGCTCGAATTGACGGTAGCCCTCCGGGCGGCGCGGGGAAAGCCCGCAGGCGCCGCGGTCCCGAGGCGAAGGCGATTCGAATGAACGAGGGGCCGAATAGCGCCTTGCGCGCCCGGCGCCAATGCGCGACGCAAGGGAAACGCCGCATGCGCGAAGGGCGGCGCGGCCGGTCGGCGCGCCGCCCGGAGCCCTCAGTAGGGGCAGGCGTTGTCGGACATGTAGTCGTGCACGACGATCTCGCCGGCGATGATCTTGGCGGCGGCCTCGTCGGCGGCGGCCTTCATCTCGGGCGTGATCAGGTCCTTGTTGTTCTCGTCCAGCGCATAGCCGACGCCGCCCTCGGCCAGGCCCAGAACCTCGAAGCCCGTGGTCCACTTGCCGTCCTGCACGTCCTTGAAGGCGTCGTAGACGGCCACGTCCACGCGCTTGAGCATCGAGGTCAGCACATGCCCCGGCGCGATGCCGTTCTGGTTGCTGTCCACGCCGATGGCCAGCTTGCCCGCATCGGCGGCGGCCTGGATCACGCCCAGCCCGGTGCCGCCGGCGGCGTGGTAGATGACGTCGGCGCCCTGGGCCATCTGCGCCTTGGCCAGCTCGCCGCCGCGCACCGGATCGTTCCACGCCGCGCCGGTGGTGCCGGTCATGTTCTCGAACACCACCGCGTCCGGATTGGCCGCCTTGACGCCGCCGCGATAGCCGCAGGCGAACTTGCGGATCAGCGGAATGTCCATGCCGCCGACGAAGCCGACCTTGCCGGTCTTGGAGGCCATGGCCGCCAGGATGCCGACCAGATACGAGCCCTCATGCTCCTTGAACAGGATCGAGCGCACGTTGGGCAGGTCCACCACCATGTCCACGATGGCGAAATTGGCGTCGGGGAACTCCTTGGCCACCTTCTCGACCGCGGCGGCCTGGCTGAAGCCGATGGCCACGATCGGATTGTAGCCGCTGCGCGCGAAGCGACGCAGCGCCTGCTCGCGCTGGGCGTCGTTCTGGATCTCGAAATCGCGGTAGGCGACGCCGGTCTCCTTTCGGAAACGCTCGGCGCCCGAATAGGCGGCCTCGTTGAACGACTTGTCGAACTTGCCGCCCAGATCATAGACCACGGCGGGCTTGAGTTCTGCGGCCTGCGCGGCCATGGCGGCCAGCGCGGCGGTCGCGGCCAGCAGCGTGCGTCGAAGCATGTGGATCATCCTTTCCCTGTCGGTTCGCGCGCCGCGCGGGCGAAGCCTGCGCTTTGCGGTCGGCGCGGCGGCGTCGTTGCGTCGCGGGGCGGAAGGGTGCGGGCAAACGCGGCGCTTGGCAAGAGGCGACGCCACGTCCGCCGGGCGCGTTCGTTGACGTCGCGCGCCGCCGGCGGCCTTACGATGGCGCGGCCGCCTCCGCCGGGCGCGTTCGGTTCTCGCCTTCATGTCGCGCGCCGGGGCTGGGGCGCGGCCGCGTCCGCGGGGCGCGCTCAGGCCTTGTCGCGGGCGCGCGCCCAGGCCTCGCGCTTGCGGTAAAGGGTCGAGGCGCTGACGTCCAGCATCCGCGCCGCCTTGGGCACCGAGCCGCCGCAGGCCTCGATGGTGGCCTCGATCACCTCGCGCTCGACATCCGCCAGCCGCGCCCCCACCATGGCGCGGGCATGGGCGCGCAGCCCCTCGGGCCCGGCGGGCGGGGCGGCGGGCGCCGCGGCCCCCGGCGCGCGGCCCGTCGCCGGGAACCAGCCCTGCGCGCCGTCGACCGGCGTCGGCGCCTGGCCCGAGACGATCTCGGGCGGCAGCATGGCGGGGGTCACCTCCTCGCCGTCATGCAGCACCGCCACATGGCGGATCGCGTTCTGCAGCTGGCGCACATTGCCCGGCCATGGATGCGAAAGGAACAGGCGCCGCACCTCTTCGCCAAGCCGCTTGAAGCGCTTGCCCTCCTCGCGGCTGAACTGCTCGAGGAAGGTCTGCGCGATTTCCAGCACGTCCTCGCCGCGCTCGCGCAGGGGCGGCAGGTGAATGGGCACGACGTGCAGGCGGTAGAACAGATCCTCGCGGAAGCGGCCGCGGCGCACCTCTTCGGCCGGGTCGCGGTTGGTGGCGCAGACGATGCGCACATCGACCTTGCGCGGCGTGGCCGCGCCCACGGGCTGGATGGTCGAGGTCTGGAGAAAGCGCAGCAGCTTGGCCTGAAGATCCAGGCTCAGCTCGCAGATCTCGTCCATGAACAGCGTGCCGCCGTCGGCCGCCGCCGCCGCGCCCTGCTTGTCGGCGACGGCGCCGGTGAAGGCGCCGCGCAGATGCCCGAACACCTCGGATTCCAGCAGATCCTTGGGGATGGCGCCGCAATTGAGCGGCACGAACGGCCCCGAGGCCCGGTTCGACACGGCGTGGATCGCCTGGGCGCAGACCTCCTTGCCCGAGCCGCTTTCGCCGGTTACGAACACCGTCGCGGTCGAGCGCCCGATCGAGCGCACCTTCTCATACACCGCCTGCATCGCCGGCGACGAGCCGACGAAGCCGTGAAAGCGGCTGCCGGCGGGCGGCGCGGCGGCCGCCTCGGCCGCGCCGCCGGCGGCGGCGGCGGCGTTCGCCACGGCCGATAGCAGGCGCTTGTCGTCGAAGGGCTTGACCAGGAAGTCGAAGGCGCCGCCGCGCATGGCGTCCACCGCGCGGTTGATCGAGCCGTTGGCCGTGATCACGATCACCTTCGCGCCGGGGTCGGCCCGCGTCATCTCGCGCAGAAGGTCGATCCCGTCGGCGTCGGGCAGGATCAGGTCCAGCAGCACCACCCGCGCCGCGCCGCGCGCGAATTCGGCCCGCGCGTCGGCCCCGGTCAGCGCCGCGCGCACGTCGTAGCCCGCCTTGCGCAGCACCGTCTCGTAGACCATCGACAGCGAGGGCGTGTCCTCGACCAGGAGGACCGGCCCCGCATCGGGCCGCGCGGCGAAGCCGGATGGGCGGGCGTGCGTCATGCGCCTAGCGCGGCCCGATGAAGGCCAGCACCTCGTCGGCCTCGGCGGTCAGCGCCGCCGCGGCCGCGCGCAGGGCCTCGTCCTCGGCCTGCTTGGCCAGGCGGTTGAGCTCTTCGGCCATGCGTTGCAGAGGCGTCGCGCCCACCGCGCCGGCGACCGAGATGAGCACATGCGTGGCCCGGCGCAGCGCCTCGCGATCGGCGGCGGGGGCGGCGGCGGCGACCAGGGCGCGCTGCTCGGCGATGTCGGCGCGCACGCGGGTCAGCAGCTCGTCCATCATCTCTTCGCCGATGGCCGCGGCCAGGCCTTCGTAGATCTCGCGATCCACATGCGCGCCGAAGCGCGCGGGGTCCACCCCGCCCACGGCCGGTTCGGCATCGGGCGCGGCGCCCCGCCCCGGCTCGGCGTCGCTCGGACCAAGCAGCGCCGCCGCCGCCTCGGCCGGCGCGTCGGGCGCAAGGCAGGCCGACGCGCCCGCCTCGCGCGCCAGGGCGCGGGCGCGCTCGTCCTCGGGCGCGGCAAGGGCGGCCACCGCAGGGCCGCCCGACGCCGCGACCAGATCGCGGATCAGCTCGGCCCCCGCGCCGCCGTCGCAAAGCGGATCGACCAGCGCCAGGTCGAAGTCGTAGAAGCCAATCAGCCCCAGCGCCTCGTCGCGGGTCAGCGCGGCGTCCACCCGCATGCCCGCATCGCGCAGGGTCTGGGCGATCGCGCGCGCGGCGTCGCGCGCCGCCACGACAAGAACCGCGGCGTCGCGAAACGCCGCGCCCCGCGGCGCCGAAGCCGTCTCATGCCCCATTCAGAGCTCCCCTGATCCAAGCCTGCGCGCACGCCGCGCGCCGCATTCATCCATCCTGTTCATCCATAGGGTTAGCGCGACAACCGCCCCTCGGCAACCGCCCTGCGATCGGCGGCCCCCGCTCAGCCCCCCGTTCAGCCTCCCCGTTCAGCCGGCATCCGGCAACGCGCGCCCCGGCGCCAGCGCCCGAGGATCGAGCCGCAGATGCAGCGCCGCCGGCCCCTTCGCGGCCCGCGCATGGGCGCGCGCGCGCTCGAACGCGGCGGGAAAGTCCTCGTCGCGCGCGACCGTCTCGGCCCAGGCGCCGCAGGCGCGCGCCAGGGCGGCGAAGTCTGGGTTGCGCAGGCTGGTTGCGTGCGCGCGCCCGGGAAAGCGGCGCTCCTGATGCATGCGGATGGTGCCATACATGCCGTTGTCGCAGATCAGCGTCACCACGGAGGCTCCCGTCTGCGCCGCCGTCGCCAGCTCGAGCCCCGTCATCTGGAAGCAGCCGTCGCCCGCCAGGCAGAACACCTCGCGCGCGGGGTCGCGCAGCTTGGCGGCGATGGCGGCCGGCAGGCCGTAGCCCATCGAGCCCGACACCGGCGCCAGCTGCGTGCCGAAGGCGCGCCAGCGGTAGAAGCGGTGCAGCCAGATGGCGTAGTTGCCCGCGCCGTTGGTCAGAACGGCGTCGGGGGGCAGGACCTCGCGCATGTGGGCGATGACCCGCGACATGGTCAGCGCGCCGGGATCCTCGGGGGGCGCGTCGGTCCAGGCGCGGTAGGCGGCGTTCTCGGCGCGCGCGCTCCAGCGGCGGGGCGGCGCCTCGGCCAGCGCGGCCTCGAGGAACAGGCGCGGCGTGGCGTTGACGGCCACTTCGGGGACGTAGATGCGCCCCAGCTCGTCGGGCGCGGGGTGGACATGGATCAGGCGCTGGCGCGGGGCTGGAATGTCGAACAGCGAGAAGCCCTGGCTGGGGTTCTCGGAAAAGCGCGCGCCGATCATCAGCACCGCGTCGGCCTCGGCCGCGCGCCGCACCAGGGCGGGATTGGCGCCCAGCCCCAGATCGCCGGCATAGTTGGGATGCGTGGCGTCGAACAGCATCTGCCGGCGGAAGGTGACGGCCACCGGCACGTCCCATTCGGCGGCAAGGCGGTGCAGCGCCTCGCGCGCCGCCGCGTCCCAGCGGCTGCCGCCGACGATGACCAGCGGGCGCTCAGCCGCCGCCATGACCGCGCGCATCCGCGCCATGGCGGCGGGGTCGGGAGCGGGATCGGCGACCTCGACCCGCGGGCCGGGACGGGCGGGCGCGGGGTCGCGCAGCATGTCCTCGGGCAGCGCCAGCACCACCGGCCCCGGCCGGCCCGACATGGCGATGTGCCAGGCGTGCGAGACGATCTCGGGGATGCGGGCGGCGTCGTCGATCTCTTCGACCCATTTGGCCAGGTCGCGGAAGGTCTGGCGGTAGTCCACCTCCTGAAAGGCGGCGCGCCCGCGCATGGCGCGGCCGATCTGGCCCACGAACAGCACCATCGGCGTGCCGTCCTGCATGGCCACATGCACCCCGGCCGCGGCGTTGGTCGCGCCCGGGCCGCGGGTGACGAAGGCGACGCCCGGCCGGCCGGTCAGCTTGCCGTCGGCCTCGGCCATCATGGCGGCGGCGCCCTCGTGGCGGGCGTTGACCGTCTCGACCCCGGCGAGGCCGAGCGCGTCGAGCGCCTCGAGATAGCTTTCGCCCGGCACGCAGAAGACGCGCTCGACGCCCTGCGCGCGCAGGCACTCGACCAGCAGGCGCCCGCCGGTGGGCGCGTCGCGCCCGGTTCCGTCCGTGGTCATCGCGCCCCTCCCGCCCGGCCGCGCGCTCAGAAGAACGCCTGAAGGCCGGTCTGCGCGCGCCCCAGGATCAGGGCGTGCACGTCATGCGTGCCCTCGTAGGTGTTCACGGTCTCCAGGTTCTGGGCGTGGCGCATGACGTGATACTCGGCCTGGATGCCGTTGCCCCCGTGCATGTCGCGGGCCATGCGCGCGATGTCCAGCGCCTTGCCGCAGTTGTTGCGCTTGACGATCGAGATCATCTCGGGCGCGGCGCGGCCCTCGTCCATCAGCCGGCCCACGCGCAGGCTGGCCTGCAGCCCCAGCGCGATCTCGGTCTGCATGTCGGCCAGCTTTTTCTGGAACAGCTGGGTCTGCGCCAGCGGGCGGCCGAACTGGGTGCGCTCGAGCCCGTAGCGGCGCGCGCGATGCCAGCAATCCTCGGCAGCGCCCATGGCGCCCCAGCTGATGCCGTAGCGCGCGCGGTTGAGGCAGCCGAACGGGCCCTTGAGCCCCTCGACATTGGGCAGCAGCGCGTCCTCGGGAACCTCGACCCCGTCCATGACGATCTCGCCGGTGATCGAGGCGCGCAGGCTCAGCTTGCCGCCGATCTTGGGCGCGGACAGGCCCTTCATGCCCTTTTCCAGCACGAAGCCGCGGATCTTGCCGCCATGGGCCTCGGACTTGGCCCAGACGACGAAGACGTCGGCGATGGGCGCGTTCGAGATCCACATCTTCGAGCCGGTCAGGCGGTAGCCGCCCTCGGTCTTGACGGCGCGGGTCTTCATGCCGGCCGGGTCCGAGCCGGCATCGGGCTCGGTCAGGCCGAAGCAGCCGATCCACTCGCCCGAGGCCAGCCTGGGCAGGTAGCGCCTGCGCTGCTCTTCCGAGCCGTAGGCGTAGATCGGATACATCACCAGCGAGGACTGCACCGACATCATCGAGCGATAGCCCGAGTCCACGCGCTCGATCTCGCGCGCGACAAGGCCGTAGGCGACGTAGCCCGCGCCAAGGCCGCCGTATTCCTCGGGGATGGTGACGCCCAGAAGGCCCATCCCGCCCATCTCGCGGAAGATCTCGGGATCGGTGCGCTCGTTCAGATAGGCGTCGGTGACGCGCGGCATCAGCTTCTCCTGCGCGTAGGCGCGGGCGCTGTCCATCATCATGCGCTCGTCCTCGGTCAGCTGATCGGCGAGCAGGAAGGGGTCCTGCCAGTCGAACGATGCGAGCGCGGGCGAGTCCTTGGCCTTGAGCGGGGCGTTCATGGCGCGTCCTCCGGGTCTTGGCGGGAGCGGCCCGCCGTTTTATGAAGATGAAGAATGAATGCAGCGCCGCGCGCGCCAAGGCAATTGCGTTTTCCTTCGCCCGCCCGCACAATCCATTCCGAATGGGAATGTCATGACCTGGCCGCGACGCTTCCTGCCCCCCATCGCCCTGCTCGCCGCCTTCGAAGCGACCGCGCGCGCCGGCTCGGTCACCGGCGCGGCCGAGGAGCTGGACCTGACGCAAAGCGCCGTCAGCCGCCAGATCCGCGCGCTCGAGGCGCGGCTGCAGGTGGCGCTGTTCGCGCGCCGCGGCCGGCGGCTGGAGCTGACGCCGGCGGGCGCGCGCTATCTGGCCGAGGTGCGCCGGGCGCTGGGGATCATCGGGCGCGCCTCGCAGGACCTGGTGGCCAATCCCGACGGCGGCGTGCTCAACCTGGCCATGCTGCCCACCTTCGGCGCGCGCTGGCTGGCGCCGCGGCTGCCGCGCTTTCTCCAGGCCCATCCCGGCGTGACGCTGAACCTTGCGACGCGGCTGCGCCCTTTCGACTTCGCGGCCGAGGGGCACGACGCCGCCATTCATTTCGGACCCGAGGAAAGGCTGGCGCGCGACTGGCCCGGCGCCGAGGCCGCCTTCCTGATGCATGAGCGCGTGGCCCCCATGTGCGCGCCGGCCCTGGCCCCGAGGGCGCGCTCGGCCGAGGCGCTGGCGCGCGGGGCGGCGCCGCTGTTGCGCATCGCCACGCGCCCGCGCGCCTGGGACGACTGGCTGGCCGCCGAGGGCGCGCCGCCCCCGCGGCCGGGCGGGATGACCTTCGACCAGTTCGCGGCGCTGGCGCGCGCGGCCATGTCCGGGCTTGGCGTGGCGCTGCTGCCGCTGTTCATGACCGAGACCGAGCGCGCGCGCGGCGAGCTGGTCATTCCCTGCGGGCGGCCGCGCAAGAGCGCCGGCGCCTACTGGCTGGTCTGGCCCGCGGGGGCGGCCGAGGCGCCGCCGCTTTCGGCCTTTCGCGACTGGCTGCTGACCGAGACGGCGCGCCCGGCCGGGGGCTCGGGCTAGGCGGCGCGTCGGCCGCGCGCATGCGTGCAGCGCCCGCCCGCGCCGCGCGGCGGCCGCGGGGCATGCGGCGCCGCGCCCCGGCCCCGCCCGCGGCGCGTTGCGCGCGGCGGCGTTTCATGGCATGACCCGCGCGTTCCCAGAAGGAGGCCGCCCGCCATGTCCGATCTTTTCCGCCGATTGCTGTCCGAGCGCGAATGGCTTCTGGCCGACGGCGCGACGGGAACCAACCTTTTCGCGCGCGGGCTGAACCACGGCGACGCCCCCGAGGGCTGGAACCTGGCCGAGCCGGACAAGGTGCGCGCGCATTACCGCGACTTCATCGAGGCCGGTTCGGACATCGTTCTGACCAACAGCTTCGGCGGCACGGCCAACCGGCTGAAGCTGCACGGGCTGGACGACCGGGTGTTCGAGGTCAACCGCGCCGCCGCGGCGCTGCTGCGGGCCGAGATCGACGCGGCGCGCGCCGCCACGGGGCGCGAGATCGTCTGCGCCGGCGACGTCGGCCCCACCGGCGACCTTTTCGCCGAGGTCGGCGGCGTTCTGACCCCCGAGACCGCGCGCGCCGCCTTCCGCGCCCAGATCGAGGGCCTGAAGGCCGGCGGCGCGGATGTGATCTGGATCGAGACGATGTCCTCGGCCGAGGAGCTGACCGCGGCGCTCGAGGCCGCGGCCGAGGCGGGGATGCCGGCCATCTCGACCATGTCCTTCGACACCAACGGCCGCACGATGATGGGGGTCACCCCGGCGGGCCTGGCGCGCCTTGCGCACAGCTGCGCGCATCCGCCCGCGGCCTTCGGCGGGAATTGCGGCACCGGGGCGCCGGATCTGCTGATCGGGCTGCTGAGCGTCGTCTCGCAGCTGGGCGACGAGGACGTTCTGGTCGCCAAGGCCAATTGCGGCATTCCCGAATATGTCGACGGCGCGATCCGTTACTCGGGCACAGAAGAGCTGATGGCCGACTATGCGTGCCTGGCGCGCGATCTGGGCGCGCGCGTGATCGGCGGGTGCTGCGGCACGACCCCGGCCCATGTGCGCGCGATGCGCGAGGCGCTCGAGACGCGCCCGCGCGGCCCGCGCCCCACGGCCGAAGAGATCGTCGCGCGGCTGGGTCCGGCCAGCGCCGCGGCGATGGAGCTGCTGCAGGAGGGCGGCGGCGAGCGTCCCGCCGAGGCCGAGCGCCGCGGGCGCCGCGGACGCCGCGCGGGCCGCGAGGCGCGCGGCCCCGAAGCGGCGAACTGACCCCGGCGCGCCCGCCCCGAGGGCGGGTGCGAAGCGGCCCGAAGCGCATCCGGCCGCGCGCCGCCATCGGCGGACGGCCCCAAGCGGCGCGGCGGCACGTTCGCGGCCACGGTCGCTCGATGCGCAACGGCTCGCCGCTTGCGCCCCCCGTTCGGACCAGCCTCGCCGCCCTGTCCTTGCGCTGCGCTCAGGCGGTCGCGGCGGCCTCGGACGCGCCTTGCCCGGCCAGGCCGCGCCGGCGCAGCAGCGCCGCCGGATCGGGGTCGCGGCCGCGGAAGGCGCGGTAGGCCTCGGCCGGGTCGCGGCTGCCGCCCGCGGCGTAGATGTGCCGCTCCAGCCGGGCGGCGACCTCGGGATCGAAGGGATCGCCGGCCTCCTCGAAGGCGCCGAAGGCGTCCGCGTCCATCACCTCGGCCCACATGTAGCTGTAATAGCCGGCCGAATAGCCCTCGCCGGCGAAGACATGCAGGAAATGCGGGCTGGCATGGCGCATGGCGACCGCCTCGGGCATGCCCATGCGCGACAAGAGCTCGGCCTCGAAGGCGGCGGGGTCGATCGCCTCGGGGTCGGGCAGCTCGTGCAAGGCCAGATCGACCGCCGCCGAGGCGACGTATTCGACCGTGGCGAAGCCCTGGTTGAAGGTCTCGGCCGCGCGCAGACGCGCGATCAGCTCCTGCGGCATCGGCGCGCCCGTCTCGACGTGCCGCGCGTGCCGGGCCAGCACCTCGGGCTGCGAGAGCCAGTGCTCGAAGAGCTGGCTGGGCAGCTCGACGAAATCCCGCGCCACGGCCGTTCCCGACACGAAGGGATGGCGCACGTCGGACAGGAGCCCGTGCAGCGCGTGGCCGAACTCGTGAAACAGCGTGCGCGCATCATCCCAGCTCAGCAGGCTTGGCCCCTCGGCCTGGGCGAAGTTCATCACGTTCAGCACGATGGGCCGCACCTCGCCCATGCGCGGGTCGAAATTCTCCTGCGCGCGCAGGGCCGACATCCACGCGCCCGAGCGCTTGGAGGGCCGCGCGAAATAGTCGCCCACGAACAGCCCCACATGGCGCCCGCCGCGCGTCACCCGCCAGGCGCGCGCATCGGGGTGATGCAGGGCAAGCCCCTCGACCGGCGCGAATTCGAGGCCGAACAGCCGCCCGGCCACGTCGAACGCCGCGGCGATGACGTTGTCGAGCGCCAGATACGGCTTGACCGCGGCCTCGTCGAAATCGTGCAGGCGCTTGCGCAGCTTCTCGGCATAGTGGCGCCAATCCCAGGGGGCGAGGGCGATGTTCGCCCCCTCTTCGGCGGCCAGGGCCGACAGCGCGCGCGCCTCGTCCAGCGCGCGCGCGCGGGCGGGCGCCCAGACGCGGTCGAGCAGCGCGCGCACCGCCTCGGGCGCGCCGGCCATCTGCGGCGCCAGCTTGAAGGCGGCGTAGTTCGGATGCCCCAGAAGGCGCGCGCGCTCGGCCCGCAGGGCCAGGATGCGGCGGATGAGCGGGCGATTGTCCGCCTCGGACCCGCCCGCGCCGGCGCCGGTTCCGCGCCCCGCCCAGGCACGCCAGGCGGCCTCGCGCAGATCGCGCCGGGCGCTGAAGGTCAGGAACGGCTCGACCGACGAGCGCGCAAGCGTGATCGCCCAGCCCTCCATCCCGCGCTCGCGCGCCGCGCGGCGGGCGGCGTCGATCACGTCGGCCGGCAGCCCCGCAAGATCGCCCTCGCCAAGCTGCAGCGTCCAGCCGGCCTCGTCGGCCAGCACGTTCTGCGAAAAGCGCGCCCCCAGCGCCGCCAGCTCGGCCGAGATCGCGGCGAGGCGCGCGCGGGCCGCCTCAGGCAGGCGGGCGCCGGCGCGCTCGAACTCGCGCCGATAGAGCATGAGCACGCGCGCCGCCTCGGCGTCGGGCGCAAGCGCATCGGCGCGCGCGGCCAGCGCGTCGATGCGCGCCAGAAGCCGCGAATCGCTCCACATGCGGGCGCGATGGCCGGCCAGAAGCGGCGCGACCTCGCGCTCGGCGGCGCGCAGCGCATCGTCCGAGCAGCAGCTCGCCAGGGTGAAGAAGGCCGCGCACAGCCGCCCCAGCGTGCGCCCCGACGCCTCGAGCGCGTCGATCACGTTGCCGAAATCGGCCGGACGCGGGTCCTGGGCGATGCGCTCGAGCTCGCGCTCGTGCTCGGCGATGGCGGCGCGGAACAGCGCGGGCCAGCGCTCGGGGCCGGCGGCGTCGAAGGGCGGCAGCTCGAGCGGACCGGCCAGAGGCGCGGCGAAGGGCGCCAGCTCGTCGGGCGAGGCGATGGCGGGTTCGTCGGATTTCGTCATCTCTGGTCCACGGATGATGGCGCGGGGCGCGCGCCTCGGGCTAGAATGGCAGCGGCCGCGCCCCGGCGGCGGGAACGCCAAGCATAGGGCGGGCAAGGAAACGAAGTGAAGCGCTTTGCATGAAGGCATCCGCGGACGAGAGACCATGAATCTCGAAGCTCCCAGCCATCCGCCGCGCGTGGCGGCGGGCGCGGCGACGCTGCGCCTTTACGCCATGGGCGCGGCGCTGGCCGTGGCGTCGGACCCCGAGGGCGCGCCCGTCGGGCGGCTGGGGGCGAAAGGGGCGGCGATCCTCGCCTATCTGGCGCTGCAGCCCGGCCAGGCGGCCAGCCGCGACGCGCTGGTCGAGCTGTTGTGGAGCCAGAGCGCCCCCGAGCAGGGCCGCGCCAGCCTGCGCCAGGAGATGCGGCGCATGAAGCGGGCGCTGGGGCCGGCTTTCGACGCCGTCATCGACGCCGACAACGCCGCCATCGCGCTGCGCCCGGGCGCGGTGTGGTGCGACGCGCTCGAGATCGAGGCCGCAGCCGCCCATCGCGACGCGGACGGGCTTTCGCGGCTGGCGGATCTGCATCGCGGCCCGTTCCTGGGCCCGCTTCAGGTGCCCGAGAAGGATTTCCAGGACTGGACCGCCACGCAGGCCAGCCGGCTCGATTCCCTCACCCTGGACGGGCTGCTGCGCCAGCTGCTGCTGGACCAGGCGGCCGGGCGGCTGGAACGCGCGGCCAACGCGGCGCGGGCGCTGCTGCGCATCGACCCCTTGCAGGAGGACGTTCACGCGCGGCTGATCGCGCTGCTGGTCGAGCGCGGGCGCCTCAAGAGCGCGCGCGCGCATCTGGAGGATTGCCGCGCGCTTTTCCGCGAGGAGCTGGGCGAAGAGCCCCGCGCCGCGCTCGAGGCCTATGAGAACGCCCTCTCGTCCCGCCGCGCCGCCCGCGGCGCGCCGCCCGCGGCCCCCGCCCCCGCGCGCGAAGGCGGCGATTCCTTCTCGGCCCGCCCGCTGGCGGCGTTCAAGGCCGCCGATCCGAACTCGCCCGCCGACGTCGCCCTGCTGCGCGAGACGACGGCGATGATGGCCAATTGCTGCTGGCTGCGCGTGCGCAGCTGCGACGAGCTTTTCGCGGCGGGGATGAGCCCCGCGCAGATCGCCGCGCAGGTCGATTACGTGATCACGCTGGGCCGCCGCCCGGACGAGGCCCCGCGCGCCTTCTTCTCGGCCGCGCGCCGGGGCGACGGCGCGCTGGTTCTGGCTCAGGACGCCGAACCCATGCCCGGCGACGCCTCGGACCCCGCGCGCGCGCTGGCGCGGCGCATCGCCGGGCGCGTGACGCCGGCGCTGCTGACGGCCGAGGTCGCGCTCGAACGCGCGCGCAAGACGCCGCCCGACGGCGATTTCTGGCGCCTTCTGATGGCCGCGCTGGGTCTGCGCCAGGCGCAGGACGCCGAGCTTCTGCGCAAGGCGCGCGGCTTTCTGCAAGGCGCGCTCGAGCTGCATCCCGACGATTCCACCGCCCTTGCGCTGCTGGCGCAGCTTCACATGGCCGAAGGATACCGCGGACTGACCCCCGACCCGCGCGCGGCCTTCTTCGTCGGGCGCGAGATGGCGCGCCGCGCGGTGCGCGCGCAGCCGCGCTCGGCGCTGGCGCACTACAGCCTGGGGCTGGGCGCCTCGTTTCTGGAGGGAACGGAAACGGGCCGGGCGCTGCAGCTGCGCGCGCTCGAGCTCAACCCCGCCTACGCCCCCGCCATGGCCGAGCTGGCGCGCCTGTTCGCGCTGGAAGCCTCCGAGGCCGAGGCCGATTTCTGGGCCGACCGCGCCCTGGCGCTGAGCCCCGACGACGCGCGCGCGCCCATGTGGCGCGCCTTCAAGGCCCTGGCCGCCTACGCCGCCCGGCGCCCCGCGCGCGCGCTGGAGCTGGCGCGGCTGGCCGTCGCCGAGGCGCCGGACGAGCTGTTCCCCGCGCTGATCGCCGCGGCCAGCCTTGCCGAGCTTGGCCGCATGGACGAAGCCGCGGCGGCGCTCGCGCCTCATGGCGCGCGCCTGCCCGACCCGGCCGAGGAGCTCATGCGCGCGACCCTGCCCTTCGCCGAAGAGGCGCGTCTGGACGAGCTGCTGACGACCTTCAAGCGCATCGCGGCCCATGCGCGGCCCGGCGCCAAGGGCCGGCCCGCTTCCCGCGGCTAGACCCCCGCCGGATCCCAGCCCGCCTGCCCGGCAGGGGGCTCGGGCGCGGCCGGGCTGCCGCGGAAGCCGCGCGCGACGACGTATTTCTCGGACGAATCGCTGCGGCTGGCGGGCGGCTTGACATGCGAGACATGCTCGTAGTCGCGCTTGAGCGCGGCCAGAAGCTCGGCCTCGGCGCCGCCCTGAAGCACCTTGGCGATGAAGGCGCCGCCGGGGCTGAGCACGTCGCGCGCGAAGGCGGCGGCCGCCTCGCACAGCGCGACGATGCGCAGATGATCGGTCGTCTTGTGGCCCGAGGCGAAGGGCGCCATGTCCGACAGCACCACGTCGGCCTGCCCGCCCAGCGCCTCCTTGACCGCCTCGTCGGCGCCTTCCTCGAGGAAATCGAGCTTGAGCACCTCGGCGCCGGGCAGCGGCTCGACATCCTGAAGATCCACGCCCAGAACGCGCCCCACGCGCTTGCCCGGCTTGCGGCCCAGCGCGTTGACCCGCGCCACCGCGACCTGCAGCCAGCCGCCCGGCGCGCAGCCCAGATCCACCACCCGCGCGCCCGGCGTCAGAATGCGCAGCCGGTCGTCCATCTCGATCAGCTTGTAGGCCGCGCGGCCGCGATAGCCGTCGCGGCGGGCGGCGGCGACGTAGGGGTCGTTCAGCTGCCGCTCGAGCCAGCGGGTCGAGCTGAGCTTGCGCCCCTTGGCCGTCTTGACGCGCTTCTTCAGATCCTGCCGCCCGCGCCCCGAGGCGCCGCCGCGCTCGGCCGCGGCGCCCTTGGGGGCGTGGCGGCGCACGCCCGGCGGAAGCTTGTCCTTGCTCATGCGTCGCCCATCCTTTCGGTCCACATCTGGCTGTAGAGCAGCCCCTCGCGCAATCCCCGGTCGGCGACGCGGATGCGCGGCGCGGGCCACAGACGCAGGATGGTGCGCAGGATCGCGCCGCCCGCCACCACCAGCTCGGCGCGGTCATGGCCCACGCCCGGATGCGCGCGCCGCCCCGCCGGCCCCATGTCCACCAGCGCGTTGATCAACCGCACCGCGTCCTCCGCGCCCAGCCACATGCCATCGACCTTCGCGCGGTCGTATCTGACCAGCCCCTTGTGCAGCGCGCCCAGCGTCGTCACCGTGCCCGAGGCGCCGATGATCTGCAGCCCCGGCAGGCGGCGCTGAAGGGCGGGGTCCTCGTAGGGGATGAAGCCGGCCAGGTTCTCTTCGAAGAACCAGGACATGAGCGCATAGCGGCTGCGGTCGTCGCGCACGTCGGCGAACTTGTCATGCAGCGTCGCCACGCCTACCGGCGCCGAGATCCAGTCCACCACGCGCGCGCGCGCCTCGCGCCGCAGGGCCGAGCGCCGCTTGCCCCCCGGCCCCGGCGCCAGCGCCATGAGCAGGTTCTGCCGCTCGGCCGGGTCGAGCCCCTCGAGATCCACCCAGATGAGCTCGGTCGAGCCGCCGCCGATGTCGAAAACCATCAGGCTGCGCGCCTCGGGATCGAGCAGCGGCGCGCAGCCCGCCAGGGCCAGGCGCGCCTCCTGCTCGGGGGTGATGAGCTCCATCTCGAGGCCCGTTTCCCGGCGCACGCGGCGCAGGAAGGCCCGCCCGTTGATCGCCCGCCGGCACGCCTCGGTGGCGATGACCCGGGCGCGGCGCACCTCGTGGCGGCGGATCTTGGCCGCGCAGATGCGCAGCGCGTCGATGGTGCGGTTCATGGCCGCGTCGCACAGCGCGCCGGTGCGCTCGACCCCCTCGCCCAGGCGGACATTGCGCGAGAAGGCGTCGATCACGTCGAAATGCGCGCCCGCCGGCCGCGCGACCAGCAGCCGGCAGTTGTTGGTTCCAAGATCCAGGGCCGCGTAGCACGGCCTGTCGCGATCATGCGCCGCCCGCGCGTCCCCGCGCGCGGCGCGGGTCGCGGCTGGGGCGGCGCCCCGGCTCGACGCCATGGCTATGTTCCGATCCGTTGGGGCTGCAAGCCCGCTGCTTGCCATCAGAGGTAGCGAGTCGCGCGCGCTTTCTCAAGAGCCGCCCGCGCAAACGCGCGAAAACGCCCGGGCGAAGCGCCCGGGCGTCGATGTTTCGGCGGGAACCCTGAGTCGCGTTCCGCTTCAGCCCTTGCGGCGCAGCCGCATCCCGGCCAGGCCGGCGAAGCCCGACAGAAGCAGAAGCCCTGCCGCGGGGACCGGCACAGGGTTGATCTGGCGCGCGTCACTGATGATGAAGTCGTCGAAGCCGAACTGATCGTTGCTGCCGATGGCGCGGAAGCGGACGGCGTTGAACGGGTTGCTCTGGCTGGTGATGCCCCAGAACAGGATGTTGCCGTTCGGCCCGGCCATGCCGACGTTCTCCGAGAACAGCACGTTGTTGGCGTCGTCCAGGAAGTCCAGCACCAGCTGACCGTTGAAGTCGCCGATATCGGTTCCGTAGAAGCCGAAGGCGGCGACGTCGGCGCTGAAGGTGATGGTGGTGCCGCCCTGACCGGTGCCGATCAGGTAATACTGGCTGCCCGAGGTCGCGAATCGGCCCTTCCTGGCTTCGGTCGCGTTCTCGGCCTGCACGCGCCCGCCGGCCGACATGGTCGCCGTGATCGAGCCGGTCGAGCCGGGGAAGTTCATCGACACCGGCGGCGTCTGCCCGTCGGCGAAGCTCTCGAAGTCCTGGCTGCCGACGTTGCTCAGCGCGGACAGGAAGCTCGCGCGTGCGGCGTTCGAGTTGACCCAGGTGGCGCTGTCGTCGGGGTTAACCCCCGTGACGTCCTGCCCGTAATAGACCGCCGCAGAGGCCGTCCCGCCCCAGGCGAACGCGGCAAACGCCATGGCCAGTGAAACTTTTTTCAACATGATGATTCCCACCGATCGATACACTTGCCTCTTGATACCAGAAGCCGAAGGCGTTTGTCACCATCGATTAACGGCCGTTAACCAAAACCGCGAAGGAGCCGCCATGCCCGCAAGACGAAGCCTTGCCGAAGAATTCGCCTCGGAGGCGCAAGAGATCGCCGCATGGCGGCGCGAGCTGCACATGAACCCCGAGCTGGGCTACGATCTGCCCCGCACCGCCGCCTTCGTCGCCGACAAGCTGCGCGCCTTCGGCTGCGACGAGGTGGTCGAGGGAATCGGCCGCTCGGGCGTGGTCGGGCTGATTCGCGGCGCGGCGCCGGGCCCGAGCATGGGGCTGCGCGCCGACATGGACGCCCTGCCCATCCTCGAGGCCAGCGGCGCGCCCTGGGCCTCGCGCGCGGCGGGGCGCATGCACGCCTGCGGCCATGACGGGCACACGGCCATGCTGCTGGGCGCGGCGCGGCGGCTGGCGCGGGAGCGCGACTTCGCCGGGCGCGTCGCGGTCATCTTCCAGCCCGCCGAGGAGGGAGGCGCCGGCGCGCTGGCCATGGTGCGCGACGGGCTGATGGAGCGTTTCGAGATCGCGCAGGTCTTCGGCATGCACAACCTGCCCGGCGCGCCCGAGGGGGCGTTCCTGATGCGCCCCGGCCCGATCATGGCCGCCTCGGACCAGTTCGACATCGCCGTCGAGGGGCGCGGCGGCCATGCGGCCCTGCCCCATGCCTGCGTCGATCCGGTGCTGACCGCCGCGCATGTGGCGGTGGCGCTGCAAGGCGTGGTCAGCCGCGCGGTCGATCCGCTCGAGCCGGCGGTGGTCTCGGTCACCGGCATCGCCGCCGAGGGCGAGGCCTACAACGTCATCCCCGCCCGCGCCCGGCTGCGCGGCACGGCGCGCAGCCTGTCCGAGCCGGTGCGCGCGCTGCTCGAGGCGCGCGTGCACGAGGTCGCGCGCAACGTCGCCGCCGCCTACGGCGCCGAGGCGCGGGTGGACTGGACGCGCGGCTATCCGGTCACCGTCAACGCGCCCGCGCCGCTGGCCCTGGCGGCGCGCGCGGCGCGCGACGTGGCCGGCGCCGCGATGGTGGACGAGGCGGCGCCGCCGCTCATGGGCGCCGAGGATTTCGCCTACATGCTCGAGGCGCGCCCGGGCGCCTTCATCTTCATCGGCGCGGGCGACTCGGCGCCGCTCCACAACCCGGCTTACGACTTCAACGACCGCATCATTCCCGCCGGCTGCGCCTATTGGCTGGCGCTGACGCGCCGCGCCCTGCCCCCGCATGGGTGAAGAGCCCGCATGAAGGAGCCCCGCCCGCGCCGCCAACCGGCCTGCGCCCCCCGTGCGAGGCGGGATCGCGAGCGCGCGATAAACCGTGCAAGGCGCGTCGCAGCCGCACCCCCGCGCGGGGAGTGATGGATCCGCGCCCGAGCGGCGCGCACCCCGCGCCGCCCCGGCCCCGCGCGGGGCGGGATGGCAGACGCGCCCCCGCCGGCCGCCGCTCCGCGGGGCGGTCACGCGCTCGGCGCGGGGGGCGGGGTGGTCACGCGCTCGGCGCGGGGGGCGGGGGGTCATGGGCTGGGCGGGACCGCCTTGAGATAGGCCGCGATGGCGCGCAGGTCCTCCTTGGGCAGGCCGGACAGGTTGCGCACGACCTCGGCCATCGAGCCGCCGACGCTGTCGTAATCGGGCGTGAAGCCCGACTCGAGATACCAGGCGATGTCCTCTTCGGACCAGCCGCCGATGCCCTTCGGCCCCGGCGTGATGTCGGGAACCACGCCCGGCCCGTCCGGGTTCGGCGCGCCCTGAAGCCAGCGCGCGCGGTCAAGCACGCCCAGCGCGTTGCGCGGGGTGTGGCACTCGGCGCAATGGCCGGGCCCCTCGACCAGATAGCGCCCCCGCATGGCAAGGGCGTCGTCCGCGGGCACGTCCACGACCCAGGAGGGGTCCAGCGCCAGCAGCTTCCACAGCCCCAGCCCGCGGCGGATGTTGAAGGGGAAGGGCAGATCATGCCCCGGCGGGCGCGAGTCCGAGGGCGGAAGCGCGCGCATCCACGCCCACAGATCGGCCACATCCTGCGGCGTCATGCGCGCATATGAGACATAGGGGAAGGCCGGGTAAAGGTGCCGGCCGTCGCGCCCCACGCCGCGCAGCATGGCGGCGGCGAAGTCCTGCAGGCTCCACGCGCCGATCCCCGCCTCGGGATGAGGCGAGACGTTCGGCGCCGTGAAGGTTCCGAAGGGCGTGACGAAGCGCCGGCCGCCGGAAAGGACGGGGCGCTCGGCCGGCTCGGCGCCCGGCGCCGCGTGGCAGGCGGCGCAGCCCCCCACGCGAAAGACCAGCGCGCCGCGCGCCGCGTCGCCCTGCAGCCCGGCCGTCAGCGCCGGATCGGGGCGCCGCGGCGCGGTGGCCAGCCAGAACGCCGCCGCCCCGGCCGCGGCCAGCGCCGCCGCCGCGCCCAGAAGGCGGCCCGACCGGCGCCGGCCCGGCATGGCGCGGTCACTCCTTCTTCACGCGCCAGGCTTCGTGGCAGGACTTGCAGTTTCCGGCGACCTTGCCGAAGACCGGCTTGAAGGCGTCCAGATCCGCCGGCCGCGCCGCGGCCGCGGCCGCCGTGTCGCGCGCGAAGGCGCCGATGGCGGCCTTGAAGCCCGCCATGTCCTGCCAGATCTTCGGCGAGGCCTCGGTCTCGCCCGCATCGGAGCCGGCCGGGAAGAAGGCGCCAAGGCCCAGCGCCGCGTTGTTCATGGCGCGGAAGGCCGCCTCGGCCACGCGGGCGTCATAGGGCGCCTCGCCCTTGACCATGCCGGCCAGAAGCTTCATCGAGCCGCCGACGTTCTTCATCATGTGCTGGCGCACCGAAACGGGATCGTTCAGATCCGCCGGCGCCGAATCATTGGCCGCCAGAGCGGCGGCGACCATTCCCCCCGCGGCGACCGCCGCGACCGCAAGCCTGGTGATCATGCGCATGCCGTGCTCTCCCTGCTGAAGGCGCGCCTTGCGCAGGCGCGCCGTTTCTCGTTCAACGGGCGAAAGCTTAGCGCGCCGCTCGCGCGCGCGCCACAGGCCATGCGTCAACCCGCCGCGCCGCGCAGCTCGTCGCGCAGCTCCTTGCGCGACAGCTTGCCGACCGCCGTGCGCGGCAGCTGATCGCGGAATTCGAGCGCCGCGGGCAGCTCGTGCCGGCCCAGCTTGTCGGACAGGAACGCGCGCAGCTCGTCGAGGGCGAAGGGCTGCGCGCCGGGGCGCAGGGCGACGAAGGCCTTGGCGCTTTCGCCGCGGTAGTCGTCGGGGATGCCGATGACCACGCATTCGGCGACGGCGGGGTGCTCGTAGATCGCCTGCTCGATCATCTGCGGATACACGTTGTAGCCCGACGAGATGATCATGTCCTTCTTGCGGTCCACCAGCCAGACGTAGCCCTCCCGGTCGATGCGCCCGATGTCGCCCGTCAGCAGCCAGCCGTCATGGAAGGCCTCGGCGTCGGCGTCGGGGCGGTTCCAGTAGCCGCGCGTGATGTTGGGGCCGCGGATCGCCAGCTCGCCCGTCTCGCCGAGGGGCAGCTCGCGCGCGGGATCGGCCACGTCCACCACCTTCATCTCGAGCCCGGGCAGCGGCAGCCCGACGCTGGCGGCCTTCTCGGGCGGGATGTCGCGCAGATGACCCGTGCCCGCCGAGGCGGTCTCGGTCATGCCCCATCCGCCGCCCAGCGTGAGGCCGGTCAGCTGGTCGAAGCGCTTCTTGACCTCGAGCGGCAGCGGCGCCCCGCCCGAGCCCACCAGCCGCAGCGAGCTCAGGTCGCGCTTGTCGATGTCGGGCATGTTGACGAGCGCGGTCCACATCGTCGGCACGCCCGGGAACAGCGTCACGCGCCGGCGCTCGATCAGGTCCAGGATCTCGGCCGGATCGAAGCGCAGCGCCAGCACCATGTGCGCGCCCTCCTGCGTCTGGCGCAGCAGCAGCACCACCAGCGCGTAGATGTGGAACAGCGGCAGCACCACCAGCGCCACCTCCTGCGGCGGCGCGTCGGGATCTTCGGCGATGCCGAAGCCCTCATACCACGCGTCGTAGATCGACACCGCCGCGGTCAGGTTGCGATGGGTCAGCACCGCGCCCTTGGGCAGGCCCGTGGTGCCGCCGGTGTATTGCAGCAGGGCCACGTCCTCGGGCGCGGCGGGGCTGGCGAAGGGGCCGTCGGGCGCGCCCGCCAGGAACTCCTCGGCGCCGACGAAACGTGCGTCCTCGGGCAAGGGCGCCAGCGGAACCGGCAGCGGGCCGAAGGCGCCCGCATCGCACAGGATCACCCGATCGACCGCCCCCGACCGCGCCAGCTGCTCGGCCAGCGCGGTCATGCTGGGCAGGTTCGTCGTGACCAGCGTGCGCGCGCCGCTGTCGCGCAGCTTGTGCTCGAGCTCGCGCAGGGCGTCGAGCGGGCTCAGATGCGCCACCCGCGCGCCCGCCGTCAGCGCGCCGTAGAAGAAGATCGGATGCCAGGGCAGGTTCGGCAGGTAGAGCGCCACCGCCTCGCCCGGCCCGATCCCGGCGCGCGCCAGCGCATGGGCCGTCTGGCGCACGCGCCGCGCCAGCTCGGCGTAGCTGAGCGTGGTCGGACCGAAGCTGAGCGCGGGCAGCGGGCCGTGCCGGGCGGCGGCCTCCTCGAACAGCTGCGGGACGGTGCGCGGCGCGATCTTCGGGTCGGGATCGACGCTGGGCGGATACGAAGCGCGCCAGGGGCGCGCGCGGCTTGGCAGCGCGTCGTCGGCAGGCATGGGCGTTCCTCCGGTCCGTTCGGTTCCGCTTGGCGGAACCCTGTTTTGTAAAGACGGTAGAAAGCGCCCGCCCCCGCTGTCAACCAAGCCGCGCGGCAAGGCGACGCAACGTCAATCCGCTTGACCCGACGCCTGCGGTTGTGAAGAAAGCATTGACCGGATCGCAAGTTTGCGAAAGCCTGTTCCGCAAAGAACGAAAACAAGGCGCAGCCGCGCCGCCCAACACGGAGGCCCGCCATGAAAGCCCGCCCAGCGGCCTGGGTCAGCCGCGCGCCCGCCGCGCCGCGCCCCGGTTCAGGAGCCGCGTCATGACCGTCGCCGACGACGCCCGCGAAGGCGCCGAGGACCGCAAGTTCGTCACCTCGCTGGCGCGCGGGCTCGAGATCCTGCGCTGCTTTCGCCCGGGCGAATACGGCCTGACGAACCAGCAGATCGCCGAGCGCAACGGCCTGCCCAAGCCCACCGTCACGCGCCTGACCTACACGCTGTGCGCGCTGGGCTATCTGATCTACTCCGAAAAGACCGGCGTCTATCAGCTGGGGCCGGGCATTCTGGGGCTCGGCTACGGCGTGCTCAACGGCATGGAGATGCGCGAGCGCGCCCTGCCGGCGATGGAAGAGCTGGCCCAGGCCGAGAACGTCACCGTCGCGCTGGCCGAGCGGCACAAGCTCAAGGCCGTCTACGTCGCCGTGCGCCGCGCGCCCCAGACCCTGGCGCTGTCGCTGGACGTGGGCGCGCGGCTGCCGCTGGCGGCCTCGGCGATCGGGCGCGCGATCCTGGTGGCGATGGAGCCGGACGAGCGCCGCCGCATCATGGACGAGCTGGCCGCCGAGCGCCCCGAGCACGCCGCCGCCAACGCCGAGGGTCTGGCCCGCGCGCTGGAGGAATACCGCCGGCATGGCTACGTCTCGTCCTTCGGCGAGTGGAAGAAGGAGATCCACGGCATCGCCGCGCCCATCTACTCGGCCGATCGCGAGCGCATCTTCGCCATGAATGTGGGCGGCCCGTCCTTCCTCGTCTCGCCCGAGTTCCTGCGCGAAGAGATGGGTCCGCGCCTGGCGCGGGCCGCGCGCGACCTGACGCTGGCGCCGCTCGATGCGGCCGGCCGCGAGGCATGAGCGCAGCGCCCCCCGGCCCGCCCCCCGGCGCACCTCCCGCGCCGCCCCGCCAGGGCGGCGAACAGGCCCCGGGACCGAGCCCGGGCGCGGACGGCGCGCGCGAGGACGCGCCGCGGGCGGCGCGCGCCGATGCGCGACCGGGCGGCCCCGGCGCCGCGTCCGGCGCGCTTGCCGGCGAGGCGGGGGCGGATGAGGCGGGGGCGGATTCGGCGCATGAGCCGCGCGCTTCCGGCGGCGGCGCGCGCCCGGCGGCCGGCGACCATTCCACCGCCCCCGGCTTCGAAGCCGCCCCCGGCGCCCGATCGCGGGACACCGCGCCGAGCCGCTCGTCCGGCGCGGAAACGGGCGGCGCGGACATGGACGGCGCGTACAAGGGCGGCGCAGACAGGGACGACGCGGACAGGAGCGACGCGCCCGGGGGCCCGGCGCCGGAGGCGGACGCGCTTGCGCGGGCCGAACTCTCGGGTTCGGTCGATCCCGTCACCGGAGAGCCCCTCTACCCCTTCCAGCGCCTTCTGGGCTTTCGCATAGAGGCCTGGTCCGAGGGCTACGCGCGCGTCGCGCTCGACGTCGATCCCGCCCGCCATGCCAACCGCTACGGCCTGCCCCATGGAGGCGTGCACGCCGCGTTGATCGACACGGCGGCGGGCTTCGCCGGCTGCTGGTGCCCCCATCCGGGCCGCGTGCGGCGGGCGATGACGCTGTCGCTGACCATCAACTATCTGGGCCAGCTGCGCGGGCGGCGCATGATCGCCGAGGCGCGCCAGACCGGCGGCGGACGCAAGACCTTTTTCGCCGAGGTCGATCTGCATGACGAGACCGGCGCCCCTCTGGCCAAGGGCGTGGCCACCATGCGCTGGCGCGGCGCCGGCGGCGACCCGATGGGCGATCCGGCCTGAAGCCGCGCGGCCGGGGGCCTGCGCGCCCCGGCCGAACCCGCCCGGGAGCGTCGGCGCAAAACGGCGGCGAAGGCGGGGTTCGAGCGGCGCCGAACGCGCCGCGGCGGCGGAATGGGCCGCGGCGGCGCTCGCCCCCGACCCGCCCCGCCGGGCCAGGCGAAATCCGCCGGCCCGGCCGTCGCCCGGTCAGGACCAGGTGACGGCGCCGGGGCGCAGGTCCAGATGGGGGGTCTCGTTGAAGCTGCCCAGCCAGGGCGCCTCGCGCCCCGCGAAGAAGCGCGTGAGCGAGGCGTTGCGCACCTGCATGTGCAGGCGGATCATCGCCTCGGCCGGCGCCGACAGCGCCGCGCGCACCGCCTGCCCGATCACCCCGCCCGAGCTGACCGCCAGCACCGGCCCGCCCTCGGCCGCCGCGGCCAGGGCGCGGGACATGGCCTCGGCCACGCGCGCCTCGAAGGCGGCGAAGCTCTCGGCCCCGTCGATGCGCCCCGCCTGCCAGTCGGCCAGCGCCCGCGCCAGGGCGCGGAAATGGCCGCGCCGGTCGGTCGGGACCGGTTCGTCGGGATTGGCGCGCCGCCAGGCGGCCAGAACCGCCTCGGCGTCGTATTCGTCGAAGCCCGGATGGGTCTCGATCTCGAGCTCGGGCAGCCCCATCGCCTCAAGCGCCAGCGCCGCCGTCTCGCGCTGGCGGCGCAGCGTGCCCGCCAGCGCCCGAACCGGGCGCACGCCCGCCGCGGCCAGGTGCTCGCCCAGCCAGCGGGCCTGGCTGCGGCCCAGATCGGACAGCACGTCGTAATCCTGCGCGCCGAAGCTGGCCTGGCCGTGGCGCGCCAGCAGAAGCTGGCTCACGCCTTGACCCCGCGCGTGGGATCGTCCGAGACGCGGACCAGCTGCTTGCCCAGATTGCCGCCCTTGAGCATGGCGATGAAGGCTTCGGGCGCGGCGTCGAGCCCCTCGGCGATGGTCTCGCGATACTTCAGCCGCCCGTCGCGGATCATGGCCGAGACCTCTTCCTCGAAGGGGGCGAAGCGGTCGTTGTGGTCGAAGATGATGAAGCCCTGGACCTTGAGCCGCTGCACCAGGATCGTGCGCCAGACCCTGGGCAGGCGATCGGGGCCGGGAACCTCGCCCATGCCCAGCCCGCCAAGGTCGTACCACGAGATCATGCCGCAGACCGGGATGCGCCCGTGCACGTTCATCAGCGGAATGACGGCCTCGAGCGTCTTGCCGCCGACATTCTCGTAATAGATGTCCACGCCGTCGGGGCAGGCCTCGGCCAGCTGCGCGCGCAGCGCCTTGGCGTCGGGCGCGGCGCGGTGGTCGATGCAGGCGTCGAAGCCCAGCTCCTCGACCGCGTAGCGGCACTTGTCGGGGCCGCCCGCCACGCCCACCGCGCGCAGGCCCCGGGCCTTGGCCAGCTGGCCGACCACCTGGCCCACCGCGCCCGTGGCGGCGCCGACGACCAGCGTCTCGCCCGCCCTGGGCTGGCCGATGTCGTTGAGGCCCACCCAGGCGGTGTGCCCGGGCATGCCCAGCACGCCCAGCGCGGTCGAGATCGGCGCGCGCGCCGGGTCCAGCTTGCGCACGCCCTCGCCGTCGGAGAGCGCATGGGTGGCCCAGCCGAAGGGGCCGACCACGAACTCGCCCACCGCGAAGCCCGGATGGTTCGAGGCGATCACCTCGCCCACGGCGCCGCCCTGCATGGTCTCGCCGATCTCGACGCCCTTGGCGTAGGACTTCGATTCGTCCATGCGCCCGCGCATGTAGGGATCGAGCGACAGCCAGATCACCCGCACCAGGAACTGGCCGGGACCGGGCTGGGGCATGGGAAGCTCCTCGATGCGGAAGCAGTCGGGGGTGACGGCGCCCTTGGGACGGGCGGCCAGCGCCACGCGGCGCATGGTGGCGGGAATGGTCTGGGTCATGGCGAACATCCTTGCTTCAAGCTGCGGAACTGCGTTCCGCTCTTGTCGGCACTCTAACCGAGGCGCCGCGCGGCGCAAGGGCGCATCGACGGCTCCGGCCGACGGCCGGCGCCCGCGGCCCCGATCGCCCCCCGGTCGGCGCGCCCGACAGGGGCCGGACGCGGGCCGGACACGGGTCGGACACGGGCGGGACACGGGCTGGACACGGGCCGAAGAGTGGCCGAAGAGGCGCCGCAGACTGGCGCGATACGGGCGCGAGACGGGCGGAACTGGACGCCGGCGCGCCACGCCGCTAGCTTTCCGGCCCGCGCAACGCCCCGCCCCCGCCCGCAGGAGCCCCCATGCCCGCCAGACCGCCCGCGCCGCCAGCTGCGCCAGCCGACGCGCCATCCGACGCGCCCGGCCCGGACGGCGCGCGCTCGGCCGTCGCCGCCGGGAGGGCGGCGGGCGCGTCGGCGCCCGTTCCGCCGCTGCGCTACGCACCCCCGCAAGAGCCCTGGCTGCCCGTTCTGCTGGCCGACGACGACGCGCTGGCCGTGGACAAGCCCGCCGGCCTGCTGACCGTTCCGGGCAGGACGCCCGACCTTGCCGACTGCGCCGAGGCCCGCGCGCGGCGCCTGTTCCCCGGCGCGCTGATCGTTCACCGGCTGGACATGGACACCTCGGGCGCGCTGCTGATGGCGCGCAACCGGCGCGCCCAGCGCATCCTGTCGCTGCAATTCGAGCGCCGCCACGTGCGCAAGGCCTACATCGCCCGCGTCCGCGGCCAGGTCGCGGACGAGGCCGGCGAGATCGACCTGCCGCTGATCTGCGACTGGCCCAACCGTCCGCGCCAGATGGTGGACCATGCGCGCGGCAAGCCGGCGCTGACGCGCTGGCGCGTTCTGGCGCGCGAGGACGGCGCAACGCGCCTGCTGCTCGAGCCGCTGACCGGCCGCAGCCACCAGCTGCGCGTGCACATGCTGGCCATCGGGCATCCCATTCTGGGCGACCGGCTGTATGGCGGCCCCGAGCCCGGCGCCGAGCGGCTGCAGCTGCACGCTTGGCGGCTGGATTTCCGCCACCCGCGCGACGGCGCGCATGTGCGCGTCGAGGCCCCCTGCCCGTTCTGAGCGTCGCGCAGGCCAGGCCGCTGCGTCAATAGTGCGTCAATATCCCGTCAACTCCATGTAGCCGCGGCCCGTGCGCGTGCCGCTGACGCGGATCGGCCCCTCCCAATACGCAAAGCGCGCGGCCATCCACGCCTCGGGATTGAGCGGCGCCGTCTCGATGCGCAACCCGCGGCGCGGCAGTTCGAGCCGCCAGCGCAGCGGCAGCGCGCGCCCCGCCACGCGCCGGCGCGACAGCGCAGTCATGCGGATCTCGTCGGGTCCCAGCGGCTGGACGGCGCCGTCGGGCGCGATCCAGGAGCCCGACAGGAACGCCCCGTCCGCCCCGCGCAGGGCGAACAGCATCAGCCGCGCCCCGTCGTCGAAGTGGATCGAGAACCAGTCCCACCCCTTCTGATCGGCCGAAAGCGGGCGGCTGGACCATTCGTGATCCATCCAAGCGCGCCCGCGCACGCGCATGCGGCGCCCGTCGATGGCGACCCAGCCCTCGGCGCTCAGGAAAGGCAGCGAAACGTAGTGGCTGGCCTGCCCCTGCGCGGATTTGAGCGACCACCCCTCATCGCCATGCAGCACCGGCGGGCCCTCGGCGCGCAGCTCGAGCTCATAGGCGAAGCCCTCGCCCGAGGCGCGCGCTTCGAGCAGCTTCATGCCCGGGCCGCGCGCCGCCAGGCGCCAGTCGTCGATCCAGGCGGCGAAGGGTTCGGCCGTCACGCCCGCGACGCCCACGCCCCCGCGCGCCAGCTTCTGCGCGAAGCGATGCGCCCCGGCCGAGGTGGCGGCGGCGTGACCCATCCACAGCTGCGGCGTCGCCCAGCCCCGCGCCGGGCCTTCCGGCGCCAGCGCCTGGCGGAACAGGGTCCACTGGACGCCCAGCTCGGCGCCGTCCTCGGCGGTCAGGTTGGCGGTCAGATACCACCACTCGATGCGGTGACGCGGATGCGCGCCGTGATCGCGCGGAAAGACCAGCCGCGTTCCCCGCACCACGGGGGCGAAGCCCTCGGCCGCCTCTCCAAGCCCGGCGAAGCCCTGCCGCGACTGCGCCGGAAGCTGGGCGGCGGGGGCGCCGGCGGGCCGGTCCGCATGGCGCGCGGCGGGCGCGGGGTCGGGGGTCGGCGCGGGCGTGGGGGCGGCGCGATTCGCCTGCGCGACCCGAACGGCGCCTTGGGACAGGGCGGGCGCCCCGGCAAGGGGCCGGGCGGCGCCCTGGACGGCGCGCGCAAGAAAGGGCGCTGCGGCGCGCCGGCCGAGAGGCTCGGCGGCGCCCCGGACCGATCCATGGGCGCCGGCGCGCCCGTCATCCGGCGCGCCGGTCGGGGGCGAAGCCGGGCCGCGATCGCGGGCCGGCGACTGCGCCGGGGCGGCGCCGAGGCGCTGCGCCTCGGGCTGCGACGCGCCCGCCCCGGACGGCCCGGCGCCGGCCCATGCCGGGGCCAGCGCCGCCAGCGCCGCCAACGCGGCCGCGCCCATCATCCGCCGCGCCCGCAAGGCGGCGCACGCGGCCGCGCGGCGGCGCGGGCGGGGAGCGGCGCGCTCAGCGTTCATCGGCGAACACCTTGGCCAGCGTGGCGGGCGGCGTGCGCGACAACGCGCGCGAGGCCGCCAGCGAGGCCGCCGCCGCCGTCAGCCCGGCCAGCGCCGCCAGCCGCAGCCACTGGCCCGGAAACGCATGCATGGGCAGGCGCCAGCCGAAGGCCTCGACATTGACGACGGCGACCAGGATCCACGTCGTCGCCACGCCCAGCGGAACGGCCAGCGCCGACGTGCCCAGCGCCAGCGCCACCGTCTTGGCCAGATCGAGCCGCACCAGCGCGCGGCGCGGCGCGCCCATGGCCCAGACCGGCGCCGACTGGGCCAGGCGCGCGCGCGCCAAAGTCGCCAGCGCCGCGAAGAGCGCCGCGCCCGCCACCGCGAAGGTCAGCGCATTGAGGGCCGCGGTGACCGCGAAGGTGCGCTCGAAGATGCGCAGGCTGCGCGCCTTGAGCGCCGCGCGGTCGATCACCTGCGGCGCGCCCGGCCCATGCGCCGCGACCGCCGCCGCCAGCGCCGGAACCGCCGCCGGATCGGCCCGCACCGCCATGGGCGTGCGGTCGGCGGCGGGGAAATGCGCCGCCATGGCCGCATCGTTCACGCGCAGCTTCCCTTCGGCGGCGCCGTAATCGGCGAACAGCGCCACGATGCGCAGGCGCCACGGGCCGCGCGGGGTCGGAACGCTCAGCTCGTCCCCAAGGCCAAGCCCCAGCCGCCGCGCCAGCTGCTCGGACGCCGCCGCGCCGCGCCCGGCGGCGATCGCGTCCCAGGCGCCGGGCTCGGCCGACAGAAGCGGCCAGCGCTCGCGGTAGGTCGGGTGATCGGGCGCGCCGCGCAGCGCGACCGGCCAGCCGCCGATGTGCAGGCGCGCCTCGGATTCGCGCAGAACGGCCGCCGCCTCGGGACGCGCGGCCAGCCACGCCGCCAGCGCGTCGGCCTCGGCGGGATCGCCCGCGCGCACGTAGAGTTCGGCCGTCAGGCGCTGCTCGAGCCAGTCCTCGAACGTGCGGCGGAAGCCCTCGGTCATCGCGCCGACGCCGATATTCGCCCCCAGCGCCAGCAAGAGGGCCATCAGCGCCAGCGCCAGCCCCGGCAGCTGCTGGCGCGCATCGGCAGCCGCCCAATGCGCCAGCGCGCCCAGCCGGCGCGCGGCGCGCTCGGCCAGCGCCAGCGCAAGGTCCAGCGCCGCCGGCAGCGCCAGCGCCGCGCTCAGCATCGCCCCCGCCAGCAACGCAAAGCCCCCGGCCAGCCCGCCAAGCGCGCCGAAGGCCGCCGCGCCGGCCAGCCCCGCCGCCGCCGCGCCGGCCAGCTGCAGGCGCGTGCGCCGGCGCTGTGCGCGCCGCCAGGCGGTCGGACGCGCCGAGTCCAGCGCCGGCATGCGCGCCGCGCTCCACACCCCGCCCAGGGCGGCGGCCAGCGCGCCCGCGCAGCTCATGGCCAACCCGCCCGCCCACCAGGCCGGGCCGGGCGCCAGCTCGGCCCCAAGCTGCGCGCCGTAAAGGGCGTTGAGGCTCTCGGCCAGATCGGGCAGCAGCGCCCGGGCCAGCGCCCGCCCGCCGGCGAGGCCGGCAAGCCCCGCCACGAGCGCGGCGCCCAGCGCCTCGATCGCCAGCGCCCAGGCGGCGGTCGAGGCCGCCAGCCCGCAGGCGCGCATGGTGCGCAAAAGCGGGCGGCGCTGCTCGAAGGCCAGCCCCGCCGCCGCGCGCGCGATGAACAGCCCCACCAGGAAGGCCAGCAGGGCGAAGGCGTCGAGGTTCATGTGAAAGCTGGCGGTCAGCCGCGCCAGATCCGCGCCCGCCGGCGCCTCGCGCATGCTCAGCCCGAGGCGCGCCGGCAGATCCGCGGCCGCAGGCGGAACCGGTCCCGCCAGCGCCAGCGCGCTCAACCGGCCCTCGAGCCCCAGCGCCGCCTGCGCCATGCCCACATCCATCACCAGCGCGCCCGGCGGCGCCCCCGCGGCGGGGCGCACGGGCGGCAAGGGGCGCCCGCCTTGCGCGCGCGGGCGCGCGCCCGGCGCAAGGCCCAGCGCGGCCAAGGTCTCGGGCGCCGCCAGCGCCAGCCCCGGCGGCGTGATGAAGGCGGCCAGGTCGCGCGCCGCGTCCCCCTCGCCCGGCGCGCGCGAACCGTGCCCGCCGCCGGGCGCGCCCCCGTCGCTCCGCTCGCCCCCGTCGCTTCGCTCGCCCCTGTCGCCCGCGTCGCTCCCGTCGCCCGAACCGCCGCCGAACACGCCCGGCGCAAGCCCGGCAGGCGCCGAAACGGGGTCGATCCCGATCACGCGCAAGGTCGCGCCGTTCGCGCGCACCGCGCCCTCGACCACCGGCGAGACCGGCCAGCCCGCGCGGCGCAGCGCGGCGAAGGCGCCCTCGTCGATCGTCGCGCCGGGCGCGGCCGCGACCAGCCGCGCGCCGCCGCCCAGCTCGCGCGCGGCGGCGTCGTAGCTGGCGCGGGCATGGGCGTTGAGCGCCTGGATCCCCGACCACAGCGCCGTCGCCGCCGCCAGCCCGCCCAGAAGCGCCGCCAGCTGCCCCGGCCGCCGGCGCCAGTGACTGGCCAGCGCGCCCAGCGCCGCCAGAAGCGGCGCGAGGGCCGGGGCGCTCATCCCCCGCCTCCGGCCGCGCTCATGCCCGCAGCGCGCCCGGCGCCGCCGCAGGCCGCCTCGCGCAGCACGCCGCCGCTCAGATGCAGCCGCCGGTCCAGCCGCGCCGCCAGCCGCAACGAGTGCGTGGCCATCAGCAGCGCCGCGCCAGCGTCCCGCGTCAGCTCGAGCAGAAGGTCGAGCGCCCGGTCGGCGGCGGCCTCGTCAAGGCTGCCGGTCGGCTCGTCGGCCAGCACCAGCGCCGGCCGATGGGCCAGCGCGCGCCCGATGGCCACGCGCTGCTGCTGGCCGCCCGACAGCTCTTCGGGGTAGCGGCGCTCGAGCCCCTCGAGCCCCAGCCGGCCCAGCAGCGCCCGCGCGAAGGCGCGGTCCTCGCGCCCGGCCAGGCGGGCCTGGAAGGTGAGGTTGTCCCACACGTTCAGGCTGGGGATCAGGTTCAGCTGCTGAAAGACCAGCCCGATGCGGGCGCGCCGCAGCCGCGCGCGCGCGCCGTCGCTCAGCCCCGACATCTCGCGGCCGTCCACGCGCACCGAGCCCGAATCGGCCTCGTCCAGCCCGGCGATGATGTGCAGCAAGGTGCTCTTGCCCGAACCCGACTCGCCGGTCAGGGCCACGGCCTCGCCCGCGCCGATCTCCAGCGACGCGCCGCGCAGCGCCTCGACCGGGCGGTCGGGGGCGGGGTAGGTCTTGCGCAGATCCGTGACGCTCAGCATCCGGGGCTCCTGATGGGCGCGGGGCGACGCGCCGGCGCGGCGACGCGCGTTCAGGAACTAGCCCAGGCGGCGCAGGTTGCAAGCGCCTCGTCGCCGCGGCCGCGCATCTTGGGGCTGGAGGCGCGGCCCGCGACGCCCTATTGATGGCGCAGACGGCCCCGCGCCGCGACCGCAGCCGAAAGGACCCCGCGATGAAGGACGACGATTACTGGCGCGAGAAGCTCGAGACCCGCCTGCGCGAGCTGGAGGAGCGGCTTGACGAGATCGAGGACGAGCTGGACGAGACTCCCTCGCCCGATCTCGAGGAACGCGCCGTCGAGCGCGAGGGCGACGAGGTGCTCGAGGGCCTCGGCCTGAGCGGGCTGCAGGAGATCCGCGCCATCAAGGCCGCGCTCGAGCGGCTGGACAAGGGCGAATACGGCTGGTGCGCCGAATGCGGCGAGCGGATCGAGGACCGGCGGCTGGAGCCGGTTCCCTACGCGGTGAAATGCGCCGCCTGCGCGCGCGCGCGCTGAAGGGCGCGAGCGGGCGGATGCGCGCCGGCGCTCAGCTCGGGCGCGGGGCGGGGGCGGCGCGATGACCGGCCGCGACGCGCGTCGCCGCCCCGAGGCCATGGCCGAAGGCCGCGCCGGGCGCGGAGCGTCGCCCGTCGATGCGCGCGCGCCGCGGGGCCTCCCGACCCTCGGGGCGGCGGGGATGGCGGGGGCGACGGCGGCCGGCGCCGAAGCGCCTACCCCCGACGCGCCGCCAGCGCCCGAGCGGCCGGTCGGCCAGGACGCCGGTCAGGGCGCCGGCCCCGAAGCCGGCGCCGCAGCCATCGAGGCGCCGCCGCCCGATCTTGCGCATGCGCCCGATGCGCTGGCCAGGCTGGCCGAGGCCGTGCGCCGCGCCGCGCCCGAATGGGGCCTGTCGCCGCGCACGCGGGTGCGGCTTCTGAACGTGTCCGAGAACGCCACCTTCCTGGCCGAGGACCCCGAAGCGCCCGCGCCGCTGGTGGTGCGCGTGCACAGGCCAGGCTATCACACGGCGCGCGAGATCGCCTCGGAACTGGCCTGGATCGAGGCCATCCGCCGCGACGGCGCGGCGCGCGCGGCCGCGCCGGTCGCCCGGCGCGACGGGCGCCTGGCCGCGCCGCTGCCCGCGGACGAAGGCGCGCGCCTTGCGGTCGCCTTCGCCTTTCTGCCCGGCGCCGAGCCTGCGCCCAGCGCCGATCTGGCGCCCGATTTCGCGCGGCTGGGGGCGATCACCGCGCGGCTGCATCTGCACGCGCGCGCATGGCGGCGCCCGGACTGGTTCGCGCGCAAGCGCTGGGATTTCGAGACGACGCTTGGCGCGCGCGCGCTGTGGGGCGACTGGCGCGCCGCGCCGGGTCTGACGCCCGAGGCGCGCGCCGCGCTCGAGCGCGCCTCGGACGCGCTGCGCGCCGCGCTGGCCGCCTATGGCGACGGCGCCGACCGCTTCGGCCTCATCCACGCGGATCTGCGGCTTGCGAACCTCTTGGTCTGCGACGACGCCATCGCGGTGATCGACTTCGACGATTGCGGCTTCGGCTGGTTCGCCTACGACTTCGCCGCCGCGATCAGCTTCATCGAGCGCGAGCCCTGGATCCCGGCGCTGCAGGAAGCGTGGCTCGAGGGTTATGCCCGCGTCGCGCCCCTGCCGCCCGGAACGCGGCGGATCATGCCGGCGATGATCATGCTGCGGCGGATGCTGCTGACGGCCTGGCTGGGCACGCATGCGCAATCGGACACCGCCCGCGCGCTTGGCCCCGGCTTCGCCGAGGGCACGGCGGCGATGGCCGAACGCTTTCTGCGCGGCGAATATCCCGCGGGCTGACCGCAGGGCCCCGAAAAGCGCACGCAAACGCCCCGCCGCGCGCGCTCAGGCCGCCTGAAGCGTCCTGCGCGGGCTGCGGGCTGCGGGCTGCGGGCTGCGGGCTGCGGGCTGCGGGCTGCGGGCTGCGGGCTGCGAAGCAGTAAAATCGGGGCCGAGGCGCGCGGCAAGCGGCAAGCCTTGCGTGCGCCCCTGCCCGACGCCGCCCCCGCCCGGGCCGAACGCGCCGCCCGACGCCGCCCCCTGCCCGACACCGACTCAGCCCGGGCGGAACGCGCGGCCGCCCCGGGGCGGAAGCCGCGCGCACGCGCCGGCGCGCGGGCCTTGGCCGCCGCGCTCAGCCTGCGGCGTCGGCGGCGATGGCGCGCACGCCCCACTCGACCGCGCGGCGCAACACCTTGCCCAGCGCCTGGTCGAAGGCCTCGGCCACGTCGTCGAAACCGTTCGAGGCGGCGCGGGTCCGGGCCGCGAAGGACTCGGAGGCGATGATCAGCCCCCGTGGCTCGGCCACCACCTTGACGTTGAGCCGCACGAGCACGCCGACGGGCTCGTCCGCGCCGCCCACGGAAACGGCCTCGAACTCGCGCAGATCGGCGATCAGCGTGTAGTCCGAGTTCAGCCCCACCGCCTGACGCCCCACCGCCGCCAGCGCGCCCGAAGACTCGAGCGATTCGACCAGCAGCCGCTGCACCATCTTCGGCGCCCGGTCGACCCATCGCACGGCCGGGAAATACTCGACCCGGTAGGGGCCGACCTTGACCGCGACGCGGTCGGTGTCGACGTAGCTCCAGGCGGTGGGCTCCTCGACCACCACCTGGCGGCGCACGCGCGGCAGATCGGCGTCGAACGAGGTCTTGGGCGACAGGTCGTAAAGCGCCGCGGTCTCGGTGACGGCGCTCAGCCCCGCAAGGCCGCCGCAGCCCGACAGCGCCAGCAGCGCGGCCGCCGCGGCCGCGCGCGGCGGGCGAAGGAAGGGGGTCATCGGTCTCTCCCGAATTCGGGAGCGCGGCCGCCCAGAAGAAAGCGCGCGGGGTCGCGCTCGATCTTCGCGGTCAGACGCTCCAGGTTGCGGACCAGCTCGCGCGATTCGCGCACGAAGCGGACGAATTGCGGCAGCCCGGCCTTGAGGAAGCCGTCGATCTGCTCGCGATTGCCGGCCACCACGCCGTCGAGGCTGGCCGCAAGGCGCGCGGCGCGCTCGACCATGCGGCGCACATCCTCGGCCACGGCGGGCGCCTGCGCGGCGACGGCGCGCGCGGCCTCGGACATCGCCAGGGTCGAGGCGCGGATGTCGGCCATGACGGCGCCCATGTCCTGATCGATCAGGCGGCCGGCGCCGTCGAAGGCGCCCTTGGCCGAGGCCAGCGCGGCGTCGGCGTTGGCCATGGTCGCGCGCACCGCGTCCATGGCGCCCTCGGCCCGGCCCATGGCGCCGGTCACGGCCTCGATGGCGCGGTTGGCGTTGGCGAAGGTGTCGGCGGCCTGAACCAGCGTTTCGCGCGCCTGGGCGGCGGCGGCGTCGAAGCCGCCGGTCATGACGCCCAGATCGGCTTCGGCCGAGGCGGTCAGCCGCTCGACCCCCGCGGCGGCGGCGCGCACCTGCTCGAGCATGGGCGGCAGCTGCGCGGACAGCAGCGCATCGAGCCGCGCGGCCGCCTGGGCGGCGGCGCCGGCCGCGGCGCGCACGTCGGCGATCAGCGCCGCGCCCTCGCCGCGCGCCAGACCCTCGACGCCGCGCGCGGCCTCGGTCACGGCCAGGAACATCGCGTCGGCGCGCGCAAGCGCCGCCTGGGCCTCGGTCAGGCGCGCGGTCAGCGCCGCGCCGGCCGCCGCCGCCTGGGCCGAGACCATGTCCGCCGCCGCCCCGATGCGGCCCGCGGCGCGGCCGGCCTCGGCGATGGCGGGTCGGGCGTCGGCGAAGGCCCCGCGCGCCTCGGCCAGCGCCGCGCGGGCGTCGTCGATCGCGCCTTGCGCGCGCTCTGCCGCGGCGCGGGTCGCGTCCATGGCGCCGGCGGTGGCGGCCAGGGCGGCGTCGGCGCCGTCGGCCAGCCGCTCGGCCCGCGCGGCCACCGCCGCGACCGCGCCCGAGGCCTGGTCCAGCGCGCCGGCCACCTTCTCGAACGCCGCAAGCGCGCCGTCGATGCGCTCGGACGCGTCGGCCAGGTTGGCCAGCATGCGCGCCACCGCCGCGCGGTTCTGCGGCGAGACGACCTCGCGCAGGTCGCCGATCAGCCGCAGCGCCTCGTCCAGAAGGGCGGGCGCGCCCTCGAACACGCTCTGCACGGCGGATTTCTCGGCCACGATCTCGGGCACGCCGGCGGCGCCGGGCGCGGTCAGGGGCGGGGCGTCGGGGCTGCCGCCGCTCAGCGCCACGTAGGACACCCCCGTCACGCCCTGCATCTCGAGCGTGGCGCGGGTGTCGGCGCGCACGGGGGTGGCGGCGTCGACCTCGATGCGCACGCGCACGCGCCCGGGGTCGGCCTTGTCCAGCGCCAGCGACATCACGCGCCCCACGGGCAGGCCGTTGTAGCGCACCTCGCCGGCCTCGTTCAGCCCGGCGACGCTTTCGAACAGGACGTCGTAATAGGCGTAGCGCCGGTCGGTCTCGACCTTGGCCAGCCACAGGAAGAAGCCCAGAAGCCCCAGAAACCCCGCCACGGCGAAGGCTCCGATGACCGTGTATCTGGCGTTGGTCTCCATGCCGAGCGTCCTTTCGCGTTCATCCGGCCCGCAGCGCGGCGCGCGCGCGCGGACCGTGGAAATACTCGCGCACCCACGGGTGGTCGACGGCAAGCATCTCTTCCATCGTGCCCACCGCCAGCACGCGCCGCTCGGCCAGCACGGCGATGCGGTCGCATACGGCGTTCAGGCTGTCGAGGTCATGCGTGACCATGAACACCGTCAGCCCCAGCGCGCGCTGCAGCCGGCCGATCAGCTGGTCGAAAGCCGCCGCGCCGATCGGGTCCAGCCCGGCGGTCGGCTCGTCGAGGAACAGGATCTGCGGATCGAGCGCCAGCGCCCGCGCCAGCCCGGCGCGCTTGCGCATGCCGCCCGACAGCTCGGCCGGCATCTTGGCCGCCGCGCCGGGGGCGAGCCCGGCCATCGCGATGCGCAGCCGCGCCAGCTCGGCGATGTCGGCGTCGTCCAGGCCCAGATCGCGCGCCTCGCGCAAGGGCGCCTCGACATTCTGCTGCACCGTCAGCGACGAGAACAGCGCCCCGTTCTGGAACAGCACCCCCCAGCTGCGCTCGACGCGGGCGCGCTCGGCGCGCGGGGCGCGCAGCATGTCCACCCCCAGCACCCGCACCGAACCGGCCGCCGGGCGGTTCAGCCCGATGATGGTGCGCAGCAGCACCGACTTGCCGGTGCCCGAGCCGCCGACCACCCCCAGAACCTCGCCCCGGCGCACGTCCAGATCCAGCCCGTCATGCACCACCTGCGCGCCGAACTGCGTGCGCAGGCCGCGGACCTCGATGATGTTTTGCGCCGCGCCGCTCATATGCCCAGCTCGGCGAAGAAGACCGAGAACAGCGCGTCGGCGACGATGACCGAGAAGATCGCGATCACCACCGAGGCGGTGGTGCGCCGCCCCACGCTTTCGGCGCTGCCGCCGACCAGAAATCCCTGATGGCAGCCGACCACGCCGATGATCAGCGCAAAGACCGGCGCCTTCGAGATGCCGACCAGGAAATGCTTCACGTCGGTCTGCGCGTGAAGCCGCTCGAGAAACATGCCCGGCGAGACGCCCAGCTCGATCCAGCTCATCAGCAGGCCGCCCGCCAGCGCCGCGATCATGGCCAGAAAGCTGAGCACCGGCAGCGTCAGCAGCAGCGCCAGCGCGCGCGGCAGCGCCAGCGTCTCGATCGGGTCGAGCGACAGGGCGCGCATGGCGTCGATCTCCTCGTTCACCTTCATCGAGCCGATCGCCGCCGTGAAGGCCGAACCCGAGCGCCCGGCGACGATGATCGCGGTCAAGAGCGCGCCCAGCTCGCGCAGCGCCGAGATGGCGATCAGATCGACCACGAACACCTCGGCCCCGAAACGGCGCAGCTGCGTGGCGCCCTGAAACGCCAGCACGACGCCGATCAGGAATCCCATCAGCGTGACGATGGGCACGGCGTTCAGCCCCGCCTGCTGCATGTGGCTGAACAGCGCCGCCATGCGCAGCCGCCGCGGCCGGAGCAGCGCCCCGCCCAGCCGCGCCAGCGTCAGCCCCAGAAAGGCCAGCGCGTCGAGCGCGCCCAGCGCCCCCGATTCCACCCCGCGCCCCAGCGCCGCCAGCCTTTGCGCCAGGCCCTGGCGCGGCGGCGGCGGGGGCGCCTCGGGCATGGCGGCGGCCACGGCCTCGAGCAGCTCGCGCAGACGGGCGGGCGGCGGCGTCAGGCGCGTCGCCACGCCCGCCCGCTCGAGGCGCGCGCGCTCGGAAACGATGAGCCAGGCGCCGGCGGTGTCGAGCCCCTCGAGCGCGGCCAGGTCGAACTCGACGGCCCGCAGGGCCGGCCGCGCCAGGGCGCCGCGCAACGCCGCGCGCGCGCGCGCTAGCGCCGGCAGCGTCAGCGCGCCGCGCACGCGCAGCCGCGCCTCGGAACCGTCGCCCTCGCACAGAATCGTCGCCTGCGCCTCGTCCATCGATCGCCTTTCCCCGGCGGCGCGCATGCCGCGTCGCGCGCAGGTTTCCACGCCCCGCGCCCCGGGTCCAGCCCCGCCGGACCGGCGCGCCCGCGCCCGCGCGGGCCATGTCGCGATTTGGCGCGAACAATGCGCGAACGACACCTTTCCCAACCGCGCGCAAGGCGCTAGATTGCACCCCCATGAGCAGCAGCGACTTCGACGAATTCGACGCCTTCGCCGGCTACGAGGCCCAGAGCCTGTCCGCGCGCGCCATGCCCGGCGGCCCGCCGGGCGACGCCGCGTATCTGGACGGGCTGAACCCCGAGCAGCGCGCCGCGGTCGAGACGCTGGACGGCCCCGTTCTGGTGCTGGCCGGCGCGGGCACGGGCAAGACGCGCGCGCTGACCTGCCGCGTGGCGCATCTGCTGCGCACGGGGCGCGCGCGCCCGAACGAGATCTTCGCCGTCACCTTCACCAACAAGGCCGCGCGCGAGATGAAGGAGCGCGTGGGCGCGCTGGTGGGCGGCGCGGTCGAGGGCATGCCCTGGCTGGGCACCTTCCACGCCCTGTGCGCCAAGCTGCTGCGCCGCCATGCCGAGCTGGCCGGGCTGAAGCCCAACTTCACCATCCTCGACACGGACGACCAGCTGCGCCTGCTCAAGCAGCTGATCGCGGCCGAGAACATCGACGAAAAGCGCTGGCCGCCGCGCATGCTGGCCGGGCTGATCGACCGCTGGAAGAACCGCGGCTGGACGCCCGCCAACCTGCCCGCCGACGAGGCCGCGGCCTTCGGCGGCAAGGGCGGGCGGCTCTACGCCGACTACCAGGAGCGCCTGCGCACCCTCAACGCCGCCGATTTCGGCGACCTGCTGGTGCATGTGCTGACCATCTTCCAGGCCCATCCCGAGGTGCTCGCGACGTGGCGGGGGCGGCTGCGCTACATCCTTGTGGACGAGTATCAGGACACCAACGTGGCGCAGTATCTGCTGCTGCGCCTGCTGGCGGCCGAGCATCGCAACATCTGCTGCGTGGGCGACGACGACCAGTCCATCTATGGCTGGCGGGGGGCCGAGGTGGGCAACATCCTGCGCTTCGAGCAGGACTTTCCCGGCGCGGCGGTCATCCGGCTCGAGCGCAACTACCGCTCGACGCCGCATATCCTGGCCGTCGCCTCGGAGGTGATCGCGGCCAATGAGCGCCGCCTGGGCAAGACCCTGTGGACCGACGAGACCGAGGGCGAGAAGGTGCGCCTGATCGGCCATTGGGACGGCGAGGAGGAGGCGCGCTGGATCGGCGAGGAGATCGAGGCCCTGACCCGCGGCACGCGCGGCATGGAGCCGGTCTCGCCCGAGGGCATCGCGATCCTGGTCCGCGCCTCGTTCCAGATGCGCGCCTTCGAGGACCGCTTCCTCAACATCGGCCTGCCCTATCGCGTGATCGGCGGCCCGCGCTTTTACGAACGCCTCGAGATCCGCGACGCCATGGCCTATTTCCGCCTGGCCGTCTCGCCCGACGACGGGCTGGCCTTCGAGCGCGTCATGAACCGCCCCAAGCGCGGCCTAGGCGAGAAGGCGGCGCAGAGCGTGAACCTGATCGCGCGCGAACGCGGCCTGACGCTGGTGGACGCGGCCCGCGCGCTGGTGGCCGAGGGCGGGCTGACCGCGCGCGCGCGAGGCGCGCTGGGGCGGCTGCTCGAGGCCATCGACCGCTGGCACGAGGCCGTGCGCGCGGGCGCCGATCACGTGGCGCTGGCCGAGACGATCCTTGACGAAAGCGGCTATGTCGATCACTGGCGCAACGACCGCGCCCCGGATTCGGCCGGCCGGGTCGAGAACCTGAAGGAGCTGGTCAAGGCGCTCGAGCAGTTCGAGAACCTGCAGGGCTTTCTCGAACATGTCGCCCTGGTCATGGACAACGAGCAGGAAGACGGCGCGGCCAAGGTCTCGATCATGACGCTGCACGCCGCCAAGGGGCTTGAGTTTCCCGTCGTCTTCCTGCCCGGATGGGAGGACGGGCTGTTTCCCTCGCAGCGCTCGATGGACGAGAACGGGCTTGCCGGCCTCGAGGAAGAGCGGCGCCTGGCCTATGTCGGCCTGACGCGCGCGCGCCGGCTGGCGGTGGTCAGCTTCGCCGCCAACCGCGCCGTGTTCGGCCGCTGGCAAAGCGCCCTGCCCTCGCGCTTCATCGACGAGATGCCCCCCGAGCATGTCGAGGTGCTGACCCCGCCGGGGCTGCATGGCGGCCCGCGCGGGCGCGCGGCGGTGGCGGGAGGCCGCGGCGCGGCGGGCGCCGACGGGCGGCTGCGGGCGATCGAGGGGCTGGCCGGCGTCGTGCGCGGCTCGGAGCTGGAAGAGCGCGCCGCGCGCGCCGGCGCCTATGACTCGCCCGGATGGCGGCGCATGCAGGCGCGCCGGGCGGCGCCCTCGGCCGCGCCCGTGGTCATCGACGCGCGCGCCGCGCCCGCCTTCGCGCTGGGCGAGCGCGTGTTCCACCAGAAATTCGGCTACGGCGCCGTGCAGGCCATCGAGGGCGACAAGCTGACCGTCGATTTCGAGAAAGCCGGGGTGAAAAAGGTGGTGGCGGGCTACGTCACCGCCGCCGACGACGTGCCGTTCTGATCCGCGCCCATCGCCCGCGCCGCCGCCGCGCCGCCGACGCCCCCAGCCGGCGCCCGGGCGCGCGCGCCGCGTCTGGCCGCGGCGAAGGCGCCTCGGGCCATGCGCGCGCGCGGCGCCGGGCGCTGATCGGGGCGGCGCTGCGCAAGCTGGCGCCTTGGCCGCGCGCGCGGCGCCGACATGCGGGCGCGTCCGCGCCGGGCGGGCCTGCGCGGGCGGCTTCGATCAAGGCCGATGCGATCGCCGAAGGCGCATCCGCGCGCGCTCCGAGGCCGCGCGCCCGGCACGAGGGCGCGGGACAGGGCGGCCTGGCGGCTGCGGGATGCGCGCCCCGGGGGCGGCGTTGCGCGCTCGCCCGGCCCGCGGCGGGTCAGGCGCCGTGGGCGGCGTCGGCCAGGCTGCGGACGAATTCGAGGATGCGGGCGGGCGGCTCGCCGCGGCCCAGCCGCTCGACGATGGCCGAGCCGACCACGGCGCCGTCGGCCGCCGCCGCGATATCGCGCGCCGATTCGGGCGTCTTGATGCCGAAGCCCACGCAGACCGGCAGATCGGTGCGCGCCTTGATGCGCGCCACCTCGGGCGCGACGCGCGCCGCGTCGGCGGCGGCCGCGCCGGTGATGCCGGTGATCGAGACGTAATAGACGAAGCCCGAGGCGTTGCTCAGCACCTTGGGCAGGCGCGCGTCGTCGGTGGTCGGCGTCGCCAGGCGGATGAAGTCCAGCCCCGCCGCGCGGGCGGGCAGGCACAGCTCGTCATCCTCTTCGGGCGGCAGATCGACCACGATCAGGCCGTCCACCCCCGCCGCCCTGGCGCGTTCGAGAAAGCGCGGCACGCCCATCGCGTAGATGGGGTTGTAATAGCCCATGAGGACGATCGGGGTGCGGTCGTCTTCCTTGCGGAAGGCGGCGACCAGGTCGAGCACGCGCGACAGCGTCATGCCCGCCGCCAGGGCGCGCTGTCCGGCCAGCTGGATGGCCGGACCGTCGGCCATGGGATCGGTGAAGGGCATGCCCAGCTCGATCACGTCCACCCCCGCGCCGGGCAGCCCGCGCACCAGCTCGAGCGAGGTCTCGAAATCCGGGTCTCCGGCCATCACGAAGGACACGAAGGCCGAACGGCCCTGGGCCTTGAGCTCGGCGAAACGGTCGGCGATGCGGGTCATGGGCGGCTCTCTCGTCGTGCGATGGGGCGGTCATCCGCCGCCGCCGGGCGCGGGGCCGGGCGGCGGCGGGTCGGGGTCAGTCTTCCTTGCGGAAATACTTCTTGTCGCGCGGCTTTCCGTCCCAGCCGGTCTTGCGCGGGGGGCGGTCGTCGCCGCCGCGCGGGCGCTCGTCGCGGTTCTGCCACGGCTTGCCGCCGCGATCGCCCTGCGGCTTGCCGCCGAATGGGCGCGGGCCGGCGCCCTGCCCCTCGCGCGCTTCCCACTTGTTGAGCAGGCGCGCGTCGAATTCGTCGCGGCCCACGCGGCCCTCGTGGCACCAGACGACCTTCACGCGGTCGTCGCGAACCTCTTCCACCGCCATGCGCATGGAACCCGAGATGAGGACGACCATGTCGCCCGTTTTGAAGTCAGTCACGTAACGTGATCCCTTGTTCGGGGCCCGCGGCCCCAGGTTCTTCGGGCGGCGCGCCGCCCCTTCAGATCTTCGCCCCCAGCGCCTCGGCCACGGTGAAGATGTCCTTGTCGCCGCGCCCGCACATGTTCATGACCAAGAGGTGGTCCTTCGGCAGCTCGGGCGCGATCTTCATCACATGCGCCAGCGCGTGGCTGGGTTCAAGGGCGGGAATGATGCCCTCGGCCCGGCAGCAGGCCTGGAACGCCTCGAGCGCCTCGTCGTCGGTCACGGCCACGTATTCCACCCGCCCCGCATCATGCAGCCAAGCGTGTTCGGGGCCGATGCCCGGATAGTCGAGCCCGGCCGAGATCGAGTGCCCCTCCAGGATCTGCCCGTCCTCGTCCTGCAGCAGATAGGTGCGGTTGCCGTGCAGCACGCCCGGCCGCCCGCCGGTCAGCGAGGCGGCATGCTCCATGCGCGCGTCCACGCCGTGGCCGCCGGCCTCGACGCCGATGATGCGCACGCTCTCGTCGTCGAGGAAGGGATGGAACAGGCCCATGGCGTTCGAGCCGCCGCCGATGCAGGCGACCAGCGTGTCGGGCAGACGGCCCTCGCGCTCGAGCATCTGCGCGCGGGTCTCGCGCCCGATGATCGACTGGAAGTCGCGCACCATGGCCGGATAGGGATGCGGGCCGGCGACCGTGCCGATGCAGTAGAACGTGTCGTCCACATAGGTGACCCAGTCGCGCAGCGCCTCGTTCATCGCGTCCTTGAGCGTGCCGCGCCCCGAGGTCACGGGCACCACCTCGGCGCCCAGCAGCTTCATGCGGAAGACGTTGGGCTTTTGCCGCTCGACGTCCGTCGCGCCCATGTAGACGACGCATTTGAGCCCGAACTTGGCGCAGACCGTGGCCGTGGCCACGCCATGCTGGCCGGCGCCGGTCTCGGCGATGATGCGCGTCTTGCCCATGCGCCGGGCAAGGATGATCTGCCCCAGCACGTTGTTGATCTTGTGCGCGCCGGTGTGGTTGAGCTCGTCGCGCTTCATGTAGATCTTCGCGCCGCCCAGCTGCTCGGTCAGGCGCTCGGCGAAGTAGAGCGGCGAGGGACGGCCGACATAGTGCTTCCACAGATCGTCCATCTCGGCCCAGAAGGACGGGTCGGTCTTGGCGTGCTCGTAGCGGGCCTCGAGATCGAGGATCAGCGGCATCAGCGTCTCGGAGACGAAGCGCCCCCCGTAGATGCCGAAGCGCCCGCGCTCGTCCGGGCCGGTGCGGTAGCTGTTGACGCCCTCTGCGCTCATCTCGAATTCCTCGTAGCTTGGCCTGCGAAAGGGGTGTTTAGCGCCTTGGCGCGGGCTAGTCGATCGCCGATCGCGGGTCAGGCGGCCGCGGCGGCGGCGCGCACGAAGGCGGCGATGCGCGCGGGGTCCTTGATACCGGGCGCGCGCTCGACCCCGGACGAGACGTCCACCTGCCGCGCGCCGGTCAGCCGCACGGCCTCGGCGACGTTCTCGGGGGTCAGCCCGCCCGCCAGCATCCACGGAACGGCCCAGCGCCGCCCCTGCAGCAGCCGCCAGTCGAAGCTGAGCCCGTTGCCCCCCGGCAACGCCGCGCCGCGCGGCGGCCTGGCGTCGATCAGCAGCTGATCGGCCGCGCGCGCGTGCTCGGCGATGGCGGGCAGGTCGCCCTCGTCGGCCACGCCCACCGCCTTCATCACCGGCAGGCCGAAGCGCTCGCGCAGCTGCGCGACGCGCTCGGGCGTCTCGGCGCCGTGCAGCTGCAGCATGTCGATGGGGGCGGCCTCGAGAATCGCCTCGAGCGCGGCGTCGTCGGCATCGACCGTCAGCGCCACCTTGCACAGGCCCGCCGGCGCCAGCGCCGCCAGCCGCGCGGCCTCGGCCGGGGCGACGTTGCGCGGCGAGCGCGCGAAGAACACGAAGCCGACATAGGCCGCGCCGGCGCCGGCCGCCGCGCGCAGCCCCTCGGGCTCGGTCAGGCCGCAGATCTTGACCCGCATCGCCCCTCAGCCGCGCGCCAGTCCGAGGATGTCGGCATCCTCCTCGCCCGCCTTGCGCTCGAGGCGCTTGAGTTCGCGCTGCAGCTCGGCGGCCTTGCGCTTGTATTCGCGCTCGGCCCGGCGATGGCCGCGCTCGCGCACCGCCTCGAGCAGCAGCCCCGCCGCGACGCCGACGAAGAAGGCGGCGAACAGCGCGACGAAGAGCGGAACCGTCACCCCGCCCGACAGGCCAAGGCCCATGTCCAGCTCGGGCGGCAGGGCGTGCACGGTGGCCGGGCCGCGATTGGCCACGCCGAAGGCGATGGCGGCCAGCGCGATGGCGGCCAGCAGGATGAATTTGACGATGCGCACCTGGCGTTCACTCCTCTTGAGCGGGGCGGTCCTGGCCGGTCTGCGCCTGGTTCAGCCGCAGGCGCAGCTCCTTGCCCGTGCGGAAAAAGGGCACGCGCTTTTCCGGGACGGCCACGGATTCGCCCGTGCGGGGGTTGCGGCCCATCCTGGCCTCGCGCGTCTTGACCGAAAAGGCGCCGAATCCGCGCAGCTCGACCCGGTCGCCGTCGGCCAGCGCGCGCGTGATCTCCTCGAACACCGTGGCGACGATGCGTTCGACGTCGCGATGGTAGAGATGCGGGTTCTCTTCCGTCAGACGCTGGATGAGTTCCGATCTAATCATGCCTTCTCCTCCCCGCGGATCTTCTCGTCCGATGCCTTGGGACTATCGCGGCTGCGGCGCGGAATGTCACCGCAAAACCGCGCCCGGCCCGCGGCGCGATGCAGGTCAGCGCTGGATCGACATCAGCCGCGGCCCCGCCGTCAGCGCGCGCGCGGCCGAGCCGGCGCCGCGCAGCAGGTCGATCAGCCGCTCGAGCGTCGAGGCGCCCTTCTCGCGCGGGCGCGCGTCCGCGACGGGCAGATCGGCCGGCACGCCGCGTTCCTCGAGCCAGGCGCGCGCCTCGCGCTCGGCCCCGATCTGGTCCGCCAGCCCGGCGGCCACGGCCATGCGCCCGGTCATGATTCGCCCATCCGCCACGCGCTCGAGCGCCGCGCCGCGCAGCCCGCGGCGCTCGGCCACCAGGTCGCGGAACCAGGCGTAGGCGTCGCGGATCATGGCGCGCTCGACCTCCAGCGCGGCCTCGTCGGCGGGGGCGAAGGGCGAGGGCGCGGCCTTGAGCGGCGAGGACTTCACCTCGACCATGCGCACGCCGATCGAATCGAGCAGCTCGGACAGTTCGGGATGCTGGGCGATGACCCCGATCGAGCCGACGATCGAATTGCCGCGCACGATGAAGCGGTCGGCCGCGAGGGCGGCGATGTAGGCGCCCGAGGCGGCGACCTCGCCGGCGATGGCGACCAGCGGCTTGCGCGCGGCCAGGCGGCGCAGCGAATCATACAGCGCCTCGGCCCCGACCGTGGTGCCGCCGGGGCTGTTGATGCGCAGGATCACGGCGCGCACCTCGTCGTCCTCGGCCAGCGATTCGAGAAAGGCGTCGCGCTCGGGGTCGTCGGCGATCACGCCCGACAGCTGCACCCGCGCCACCCGCGGCCCCGAGGGCCCCGGCTCGGGCGCCAGCAGCGCCGCCGCCGCCACGGCCAGCAGGATCAGCGCCAGGATACGCCAGAACCATAAACGGCGCCGCAAGCGGCGCCGTTCGATGTCGTCGAGCGTGGTCATGCCCGCGAAGCGGCGGCGATCACTCGCCGCGCTCCTTGAGGGCCGCGCTCAGGATGTCGCCCAGCGAGGCGCCCGAGTCGGACGAGCCATACTGCTGCACGGCCTCCTTCTCTTCGGCGATCTCGCGCGCCTTGATCGACAGGCCGAGGCGCCGCGAGGCGCGGTCGATGTTGGTCACGCGCGCATCCACCTTGTCGCCGACCGAGAAGCGCTCGGGGCGCTGGTCCTGACGGTCGCGCGCCAGGTCCGAGCGGCGGATGAACGACTTCATGCCGTCGTATTCCACCTCGATGCCGCCATCCTCGATCGCGGTGACGGTGCAGGTGACGACGTCGCCGCGCTTCACGCCGGCCACGGCGTCGGCGAAGGGATCGCCGTCAAGCTGCTTGATGCCGAGCGAGATGCGCTCCTTCTCGACGTCCACGTCCAGCACCACCGCCTGGACGACGTCGCCCTTCTTGTAGTCCTGGATCGCCTGCTCGCCGGGACGGTCCCAGTCCAGATCGGACAGGTGCACCATGCCGTCGATGTCGCCCTCGAGACCGATGAACAGGCCGAACTCGGTGATGTTCTTGACCTCGCCCTCGACCTTCGAGCCCGGCGGGAACTTCTCGGCGAAGGCCTCCCAGGGGTTCTGCAGGCACTGCTTGAGGCCCAGCGAGACGCGGCGCTTGACCGGATCGACGTCCAGCACCATCACCTCGACCTCCTGAGAGGTGGAGACGATCTTGCCCGGATGGACGTTCTTCTTGGTCCAGCTCATCTCCGAGACGTGGACCAGGCCCTCGACGCCCGGCTCCAGCTCGACGAAGGCGCCGTAGTCGGTGATGTTGGTCACGCGGCCCGGCAGCTTGGCGCCGACGGGATACTTGGCCTCGACGCCCTCCCACGGATCGGCCTGCAGCTGCTTCATGCCCAGGCTGATGCGGTGGGTGTCCTTGTTGATCTTGATCACCTGGACCTTGACGGTCTCGCCGATGTTCAGGATCTCGGAGGGGTGGTTGACGCGCCGCCAGGCCATGTCGGTGACGTGCAGCAGGCCGTCGACGCCGCCCAGGTCCACGAACGCGCCGTAATCGGTGATGTTCTTCACCACGCCCTCGACCACGTCGCCTTCCTTCAGGCGCGCGACGACCTCGGCGCGCTGCTCGGCGCGGCTTTCCTCGAGCACGGCGCGGCGCGAGACCACGATGTTGCCGCGGCGGCGGTCCATCTTGAGGATCTGGAAGGGCTGCGGGATGCCCATCAGCGGCGTGACGTCGCGCACGGGGCGCACATCGACCTGGCTGCCCGGCAGGAAGGCCACGGCGCCGCCCAGGTCCACGGTGAAGCCGCCCTTGACGCGGCCGAAGATGGCGCCCTCGACGCGCTCTTCCTTCTCGTAGGCCTTCTCGAGACGGTCCCAGGCCTCTTCGCGGCGGGCCTTGTCGCGCGAGATCACGGCCTCGCCGCGGGCGTTCTCGACGCGCTCGAGATACACCTCGACCTCGTCGCCGACCTTGATCTCGGGCTCATGGCCGGGCTTGGCGAATTCCTTGAGGTCGACGCGCCCCTCCATCTTGAAGCCGACGTCGATGATCGCCTGGCCGTTCTCGATGGCGAGAACCTTGCCGCGAACGACGCTGCCTTCCTGAGGGGTCGCGATCTCGAGGCTCTCGTTGAGAAGCGCCTCGAATTCTTCCATGGTTGCTGCGGGCATGCAGTCGGGTCTCCGTATGGGTCTATGGTTTCCGGCCAGCCGGTTGGGTCCGGCGGTCTTTCCTCTGGGTCCGTCGCCGACGGCAAGCGGGCGCGTGCGAAAAAGCGAAAGCCCGGCGAACACCGGGCCATGTCGGGTGTCCGGGGTTTGTCGCCGCGCAGGGAATCACCCCCCGCCTGCTCTGCCAGCACATTTCCGCTCGATCAGCGCCGCCGCTTGGGCGACCGCCGCGTCTATACTCAATTTCGTCGTGTCAAGCAAGACCGCGTCGGGGGCCGGCTTCATCGGCGCCGCCTCGCGCGCCGCGTCGCGCGCGTCGCGCCGGCGCAGATCCTCGAGCACCTGCTCGAACGTCGCCTCCGCCCCGCCCGCGCGCAGCTCGGCGCAGCGCCGGCGCGCGCGCACCTCGTCCGAGGCGGTGACGAACAGCTTCACATCCGCGTCCGGGCAGATGACCGTGCCGATGTCGCGCCCGTCCAGCACCGCGCCGCCGGGCCGGGCGGCGAAGGCGCGCTGGAAGTCCAGCAGCGCGGCCCGCACCTCGGGCAGCGCCGCCGCCTGCGAGGCCGCCTGCCCCACCTGCGGATCGCGCAGCCCCGGCGCCTGCAGATCCTCGGCGCGCAGCGCGCGCGCGGCGCGGATCGCGTCCTCGGGCCTGATCGCCCCGCCCCCCGCGGCCAGCGCCTTGCGCCCCACCGCGCGATAGAGCAGCCCCGTGTCCAGATGCGCGAAGCCGAAGCGCGCCGCCAGCGCCCGCGCGATGGTGCCCTTGCCCGCCGCCGCGGGGCCGTCCAGCGCCACCACGAAGCGCCCCGCGCAGGCCGCGCTCATGCCGCCCGCTCCTCGAACGCCGCGCCCAGCGACTGCATGAGCGCGCGAAAGCCGGGGAACGAGGTCGCCACCGGGCCGGCGTCGTCCACCGTCACCGGGCGGCGCGACGCCATGCCAAGGCACAGGAACGACATGGCGATGCGGTGATCGAGCCGCGAGGCGCAGGTCGCCCCGCCCGGCACGCCGCCCGGCCCCATGCCGTGGACGATCAGCGTGTCCTCGTCCTCTTCGACCGTCACGCCGCAGGCCTCGAGCCCGCGGGCCATGGCGTCGATGCGGTCCGATTCCTTGACGCGCAGCTCGCGCACGCCGCGCATGACGGTGCGTCCCTCGGCGAAGGCGGCGACCACGGACAGGATCGGGTATTCGTCGATCATCGCCGGCGCGCGCTCGGGCGGGGTCTCGACGCCGCGCAGCGTCGAGAAGCGCGCGCGCAGATCGGCCACGGGCTCGCCCCCCTCTTCGCGCGGGTTCTCGAAGACCAGGTCCGCGCCCATCTCGCGCAGCGTCTCGTAAAGGCCGGCGCGGGTGGGGTTGAGGCACACGCCGGGGACCAGCACGTCCGAGCCCTCGACGATCAGCGCCGCGCAGACCGGGAAGGCCGCCGAGCTGGGATCGCGCGGGGCGGCGATGGTCTGGCCGGTCAGCTCGGGCCGGCCGGTCAGGCGGATGATCCGGTCGGGGCCGTCGCGCTCGATCTCGACCCGGGCGCCAAAGCCGCGCAGCATGCGCTCGGTATGGTCGCGGGTGGGCTCGCGCTCGATCACCTCGGTCACGCCGGGGGCGTTGAGCCCGGCCAGCAGCACCGCCGACTTGACCTGCGCCGAGGGCACCGGCAGGCGGTAGCTGACGGGAACCGGATCGGAAGCCCCGGTCAGCACCAGCGGCAGCCGCCCGCCCGCGCGCCCCTGCGCGCGCGCGCCGAACAGCGCCAGCGGCTCGGTCACCCGCCCCATGGGGCGCGAGCGCAGCGAGGCGTCGCCGGTGAAGCAGGCGCTGATGGGCGTGGTCGCCATGGCGCCCATGATCAGGCGCACCCCGGTGCCCGAATTGCCGCAGTCGATGACGTTCTCGGGCTCGGCGAAGCCGCCCACGCCCACGCCGTGCACGCGCCACTCGCCGGGCGCGAGGCGCTCGACCTCGGCGCCGAAGGCGCGCATGGCCGCGGCGGTGTCGAGCACGTCCTGCCCTTCGAGCAGGCCGGTCACGCGGGTCTCGCCCACCGACAGCGCGCCAAGGATCAGCGCCCGATGCGAGACGGACTTGTCGCCCGGCACATGCGCGATGCCGGCAAGCGGTCCGGCGCGGCGGGCGGTCAGGGGGCTGGCGGGGCCATGAGCGGTCATGCGGGCCTTCCGGTTCGAACAGCGGGAACGGCCCGGTTCTAGCCACGCGCGCGCGCCGCGTCCACCGCCCTTCGCCGGCGCGTGTCCGGTGCCCTGCGCGCTTGTCCGGCGTCCCGCGCGTTTGCCCGGCGCCCCGCGCGTGTCCGGCGCCCCGCGCGCTTGCCCGCCGGCCCACGCTTTTGCCCGGCGCCCCGCGCATCGGGCCGCGGCTTTCGCCGCCCGCGCGCCCTGCTCCCGCCCCGCCGCGCCGGCGCGGCGCGCGCCGGCGGCCGGTCAGACCCTGCGGAAGGTCAGATAGATGGGCGTGCGGCCCTCGCGCAGGGCCTTGGCCTCGTAGCGCGTGCCCGGCCAATCGGGCCAGGGGCGGCGCCAGTCCTCGGGCCGCTCGGCGGTCCAGACGAAGGCGGAGTGGTCCATGACATGCGCGAGGGCGTGGCGCGCATAGTCGCCGATGTCGGTGGCCAGGCGCAGCTCGGCCCCCGGCGCCATCACGCGCGCCAGCGCGTCGAGGTTCTCGGGGTTGACGAAGCGGCGCTTGCGATGGCGCGCCTTCGGCCACGGATCGGGATAGTTGAGGAACACGCGCGAGATGGCGCCCTCGGGCAGCACATCCATCAGGTCGCGCGCGTCGCCCGCATGCACGCGCACATTGTCGATGCCATGCCGGGCCATGTGCGACAGGAACATCGCCACGCCGTTGACGAAGGGCTCGCAGCCGATGATCCCGACCTCGCGGTTGGCGGCGGCCTGGGCCAGCATGTGCTCGCCGCCGCCGAAGCCGATCTCGAGCCAGACCGGGCGCGGACCGCCGAACAGCTCGGCAAGGTCGATGGGCGTGCGCGCGGGGTTCTCCTCCCAGGTCACGCCGCGCGGGGCGATGCGCGCAAGCGTGGTGCGCAGGTGCTCTTCCTGCCCCTTGCGCAGCCGCTTGCCATGGCGGCGGCCGTAGAAGTTGCGCCAGGGCGCGCCGTCGGCGCGGCCCGGGGCGCCTTCGCCATTCGCTGTCATCGCAACCTTCCTTCGGGTGTCGGCGCGGGGCGGCGCGCGGCCGCCCCGGGCCGGGTCAGACCGCCGCCTTGAGCGCGTCGACCAGGTCGGTGCGCTCCCAGCTGAAGCCGCCGTCGGGCTCGGGATCGCGGCCGAAATGCCCGTAGGCGGCCGTGCGCTGGTAGATCGGCTTGTTCAGGCCCAGATGCTCGCGGATGCCGCGCGGGGTCAGGTCCATCACCTCGCCGAGCGCGCGCTCGATGGCGGCCTCGTCCACCGTGGCGGTGCCGTAGGTGTTTGCGTAGATCGACAGCGGCTTGGACACGCCGATGGCGTAGCTGAGCTGGATGACGCAGCGGCTGGCCAGACCGGCCGCGACCACGTTCTTGGCCAGGTAGCGCGCGGCGTAGGCAGCCGAGCGGTCGACCTTGGTCGGATCCTTGCCCGAGAAGGCGCCGCCCCCGTGCGGCGCGGCGCCGCCATAGGTGTCGACGATGATCTTGCGCCCGGTCAGGCCCGCGTCGCCGTCGGGTCCGCCGATGACGAAGGCGCCGGTGGGGTTGACGTGCCACTCGGTGTTCGAGGTGAGCCACGCCTTGGGCAGCACCTCGCGGATGTAGGGCTCGACCACCTCGCGCACGCGCTCCGAGCTCATGCGCTTGTCCAGGTGCTGGGTCGAGAGCACCAGCGAGGTCACCTCGACCGGCTTGCCGTCCTCGTAGCGCAGGGTCAGCTGCGTCTTGGCGTCGGGGCCCAGCTGCGGCGCCTCGCCCGACTTGCGGGCCTCGGACAGGCGGCGCAGGATGCGGTGCGCGTAGTGGATCGGCGCGGGCATCAGCTCGGGGGTTTCGTCCACCGCGTAGCCGAACATGATGCCCTGGTCGCCGGCGCCCTCGTCCTTGCTGTCGGTGGCGTCCACGCCCATGGCGATGTCCTTGGACTGGCTGTGGAGCAGGTTGGTGATCTCGACCGTGCCCCAGTCGAAGCCGGGCTGCTCGTAGCCGATGTCGCGGATGCACTCGCGCGCGATCCGCTCGATGGTCGGGTTGACCCGGCGCACGATGTCCTCGCGGCCCTCGGGATGGCCGATCTCGCCCGCGATGATGATGCGGTTCGTGGTGGCCAGGGTCTCGCAGGCGACGCGGGTGTAGGGGAAGACCGACAGATAGGCGTCGAGAACGGCGTCCGAGATGCGGTCGCACACCTTGTCGGGGTGGCCTTCGGAAACCGATTCGGAGGTGAACAGGTAATTCAGTCGGGACACGGGCGTCTCCTCGGGGTCAGGCGGCGGGCCGCGCGGCAGCGCGCACAAGGGCGGCCCGCGGCGCGTCGCGCGGCGGGCGCGGCTGACATACGCGCAACGCCCGCCGCGGGTCAAGAGCGCGCGCCGCGAAACCGCCGCGCGAACGGCGGCGCGAGCGCCTTCCTCCGGGGCGCGGGCGGCGGCCCCCGCATCGCGCGGCGGATCGGCGCCGCCCCGGCGCGAGCCTGGCGCCGCCCCCGCGCCGGCGCCGGCGCAGACGGCGTGGGGCCGAGACGCCGTGTGCGCGGGGTGGGGCCGATGGCGCGCGGCCGATGGGCGGGACTTGACGGCGCCGCCCGCGCCCGGGCGCGGGCGGCCGGGGCCCGGCTGGGTCGATGCGACGCCCGCATGGGCTGCGCGCCCCGGCGTGCGCGTCCTGGGTTGGATCGGAGCGTCGCCGCCGGGCGCGGCCGCCCCGGCGCGCGCGGCCGAGTCAGGCGTCGCCCCGGGTCAGACGGCGCGGCGCCGCGTCGCCGCCAGCGCCGTGAGCGCGCCGATCAGCGCCAGCCACGGCCAGCCGCCGGTGCGCGCGAAGGGCGTGGGCGCCAGCGCGGGCGGCAGCGGCGCGTCCAGCGTTCCGCGCGTTCCCAATTCGAGCCGGGCAAGGATGCGCCCGCGCGCGTCGATCATGGCCGAGATGCCGGTATTGGCCGCCCGCGCCACCGGCAATCCCTGCTCGATGGCGCGAAAGCGCGCCTGCGCCAGGTGCTGGCGCGGGCCGGCGCTGTCGCCGAACCAGGCGTCGTTGGTGATCTGCACGATCCAGTCGGGACGCCGGGCCGGCAGTTCGTCGGGAAAGATGATCTCGTAGCAGATGCGCGGCGCGAAGGGCGGCAGACCCGCCGCGCGGATCGTGCGCGGCCCCGGCCCGGCGGCGAAGCCCTGCCCGACCAGGCCGGTCAGCCCCAGCCGCTCCAGCGCGCCGCGCAGGGGAACATACTCGCCGAACGGCACCAGATGCGCCTTGTCGTAGACGGCCTCAAGCGCGCCGTCCGCGCCGATGACCAGCAGCGCGTTGAACCAGCCCGCGGCGGGATCGAAGCGGCGCGCGCCCGCCAGCACCGGCGCGCGGGCGGCGGCCGCCGCCTGGCGGCGCGCCTCGGCGTCGCGGTCGGGCAGATAGGCGGTGGCCGTCTCGGGCCAGATCGCCACGTCCGGCCGGCGCCCGTCGGCGCGCGGCGCGGCGGTCAGCGCCAGAAGGTCGCGCCAGTGGACCGGCGCCAGCGCCGGGTCCCATTTGAGCGCCTGCGCGACGTTGGGCTGGACGATGCGCACCAATGGGCGCGGGCCGGGGGCCGAGGGCTCGGGCGCCGCCAGGCGATGCGCGCCCCAAAGCCAGGCGGCGGCCAGCAGCGCCGCGCCGCCCGCCGCCCAGGCCAGGCGCGCACGCGCGAAGACCGGCAGCGCCGCGCCAAGCAGCGTGACGAAGCCCAGCGCCTCCTGCCCGAACAGCGCCAGCGTCTGGATCACGGGCGCATCGGCCCAGACATGCGCCGGCAGCGCCCAGGGAAAGCCGGTCAGCACGCGCGCGCGCGCCGCCTCGGCCAGGGTCAGCGCGCCCGCGAAGGCGACGGCGCGCCATGCGCCCGCCGCCCGCATCGCCGCAAAGCCCGCCAGCCCCGCCCCCCAGAACAGCGCCAGCCCGCCGCACAGCCCGGCCAACGCGAAGGGCGCCATCCATGCATGGCGGGCGGCGTCGACCATGAAGGCCTCGGCGATCCAGCTGATCGCAATGGCGAAAAAGACCGCGCCCGCCGTCCAGCCCAGCGCGAAGGCCCGCCGCGGCCCGGCCTCCGCCGTCAGCGCCGCAAGCCCCGCCCAGCCCAGCGGCGCCAGCCACCATGCGCCCCAGGGCGGCTGGGCCAGGGCCAGGGCCGCGCCCGCCGCCGCGGCGGCCGCGAAAGGCGCGGCGCGCGCGCGCATCAAGGCCGCGCGCGCGGCCGGCCCGACCTTCGCCCCGCTCATTCCGCGGCCCGCGCCACCGCCTCGGCCAGCCGCACGCGCAGGCGCTTGATGCGGCGCGCGTCGGCGTCCAGCACCTCGAACTCATGCCCCTGCGGGTGCCGGATCACCTCGCCGCGGGCGGGCACGCGCCCGGCCAGCTTGAAGACCAGCCCGCCCAGCGTGTCGACCTCTTCGTCCAGGTCGTCGGGCAACAGGTCGATGCCCGCGGCGGACTCGAACTCGGGCACCTCGACGCGGGCCGAGGCGACGAAGACGCCGCGCGCCTCCTCGCGCAGCTCGTCATCCTCGTCCACGTCGTGTTCGTCCTCGATCTCGCCCACGATCTGCTCGAGCAGGTCCTCGATCGTGACCAGCCCGTCCACGCCGCCATATTCGTCGATGACCAGCGCCATGTGCACGCGCGCGCTCTGCATCTTCTGCAGCAGCGCGCCGATGGGCATGGAGGGCGGCGCGTAAAGCGCCGGGCGCACATGGCGGCCAAGGTCGAAGGTCTCGGCCTCGGCCCCGAAGCCGTAGGTCAGCGCGATGTCCTTGAGATGCACGAAGCCCAGCGGATCGTCCAGCGTCTCGCCATGCACGGGCAGGCGCGTGTGGCCGCTTTGGCGGAACACGTCGACCAGATCCGGCAGCGCCGCCGTCACGGGCACGCACACGATGTCGCCGCGCGGCACCATCACGTCGCGCACGCGCAAGGTGCGCAGACGGCGGACGTTGACCAGCATGGCGCGCTCGCCCGGGCCGGCTTCGTCCGCGCCGGAGGGAACGGGCGGCGGCGCAGGCTTGCGGCCGCGCAGAAGGTCGGCGAGCCGCCCCCAGAACCCGCGGCGCGGCGGCTCGGGCGCGGCGGGAGCGGGCGCCGCGGGCGCGCGCGCGCCCGAAGCCGGAGCGGCGGCGGGCGCCGGCGCGGCCGTGCCGGCGGGTGCGGGGACGGCGGCCGGGGTGGGGGCCGAGGCGGGGACCGAGGCGGGCGCGCGCCCCGCGCCGGCCCCGCCGGAGTTGCGGGGCGCGCGGGCGGATGACGGCCCGTCGGACGAAGCCTGCGCGCTCATGATGCGGCCTCCTGCGCATAGGGATCGTCGAAGCCCGCCTTGCGCATGGCCGCGCTTTCGAGGCCCTCCATCAGCGCCGCATCGGGCTCGGTCTCGTGATCATAGCCCAGCAGATGCAGCGTCCCGTGCAGCGCCAGATGCACCAGATGCGCGCGCAGGCTCAGGCCGCGCGCCTCGGCCTCGCGCGCGACGGTCTCGAGCGCGAAGGCCAGATCGCCCAGCTCGACGGGCTCGCCGAACGGGTCGGCCTCGGGCGGCGGCGCGGGGCGCGCGCCGGGCGCAAGGCCGCGCTCGGCGGCCGAAAGCGCGAAGGCGGGCCAGGACAGCACGTTGGTCGGCGCGGGCTTGCCGCGGTGCTCGGCGTTCAGCTGCGCCATGCGCGCGTCATCCGCCGCCAGCGCGCCGACGACATAGGCGCCGCGCGCGACCCCGGCCGCCTCCAGCGCCATGCGCGCGCCCTGCTCGACCGCCTCGGCCGGATCGAAGTCGAGCGCCGCCCAGCCGGGGGCCTCGGCGATCAGCTCGACGCTCAGCGCGGGGCCGGTCACGAGTCCGCTCCCGGCTCGTCGCGGTCCCACGCCTCGAGAATGCGCGCGACCAGCGGGTGACGCACCACGTCGGCCGAGGTGAAGCGCACGAAGCCCACGCCCTCGACCCCGCGCAGGATCCGATCGGCGGCGACCAGCCCCGAGCGCACGCCCCGCGGCAGGTCCACCTGCCCCGGGTCGCCGGTCACGGCCATGCGCGCGCCCTCGCCAAGGCGGGTCAGGAACATCTTCATCTGCATCTCGGTCGCGTTCTGGGCCTCGTCCAGAACGATGAAGGCGTTGGACAGGGTGCGCCCGCGCATGAAGGCCAGCGGCGCGATCTCTATGCGCTTCTCCTCGATGAAGCGCTGCACCTGGCGGGCCGGGATCAGGTCGTTGAGCGCGTCGTAAAGCGGCTGCATGTAGGGATCGACCTTCTCCTTCATGTCGCCGGGCAGAAAGCCCAGCCGCTCGCCCGCCTCGACCGCCGGGCGCGACAGCACGATGCGGTCGACGCGCCCTTCGAGGAACATCGCCGCGGCCGCGGCCACCGCCAGATAGGTCTTGCCCGTGCCCGCCGGCCCCAGGCCGAAGACCAGCTCCTTCTCGAACAGCGCCTCGACATAGGCGCGCTGGGCGGGGGTGCGCGGCTCGACGGCCTTCTTGCGGGTGCGGATGGCCATGCGCCCGCCGGCGAACATCTCGAGCTGACCGGCGCGGGGCGCGTCCTCGTCCGGCGCGGCGCCGAAGCGCAGGGCGGCGAGCACGTCGCCCGGCTCGACCGCGCGGCCGGCCTCGAGCCGGCGGTAGAGCGCGCGCAGCGCCTCGGCCGCGCGCGCGCGGGCGTCCTCGTCGCCATGCAGCGTCAGCACGTTGCCGCGGCGCGCGATCTGCACGCCCAGCGCGCCCTCGACCTGGGCGAGATTGCGATCGAAGCCGCCGCACAGCTCGATCAGAAGGCGATTGTCGGGAAATTCGACCCGCGTGCGCGGCGCGTCGTCGTCGGCGACGGCCAAGGGGCCGTCCATGGCGGGGTCATGGGGGGCGTTGCGCGCCAATTGCTCTCCCGGCGGGCCTGATGGAACCGGACGCGGGCGGGACGGCCCGATCATCTGCGCCGCGTCACATCAAAAGGTGGCGCATAGAGGCCCGCACGGCAAGGGTCAACGCCCGTCATGCGCGATCTCAGCCGTCGCGCCGGACTGGAAAGGGCAAGGGCGCGACGGGCGCGCCCTCTTCCAGCAGGGCGCGCGCCTCTTCCACGCTGGCCTCGCCGTAGATCAGGCGCGCATCGGCCTCTCCGGCGTGAATGGCGCGGGCCTCGCGCGCGAAGTCGCGGCCGACATATTCGCCATGGCGCTCGAGCCGCTCGCGCAGCGCGCGCAAGAGCGCCTCGGCCAGGCTGGCGGGCTCGGACAAGGGGCGCGCCGGCGCCTCGGCCGAGGCCGCCACGTTCGGCGCCATCAGCGCCTTCTCCACCTCGGCGCCGCCGCACACCGCGCAGCTCAGCCGGCCGGCCGCCTGCAGACGGTCGAACGCCTCGCTCGACTGGAACCAGCTTTCGAAGGCGTGCCCCGCCTTGCATTTCAACGCGTATCGGATCATCGCACCAGTTTCCCGGCCGCCGACAGGTTCGCCGCATCGGCATGGTCAAACAGATATATGACGATTTCGTCAATGCAACCGCGCTTCGCCGCAAGGCGCGTTCGTGCTATGAGCGCCGGCGTCGCGGGGACGCGGCGCGGACGCGCTGGGCCGGGACGCGGAAGGGGAGGCTCGATGGCTTCGGGGCGCGATGCGAAGGAGCGCCGGGCGGCGCTGGGCGCGGGCGCGGCGTCGCTTGCCGCGGCGACGCTGGCGGCGGCGGCCGGCGCCGGGCCGGCGGGGCTGGCCGCGGCGGGCGCGGCGGCGCTGGGCCTGTGGATCGCCGCGCAGGCGCGCGCCTCGGACCCCGCCCCCGCCTCCGACCCCGCGCCGTCCCCCCTGCGTGCGGGGCCGCCCCCCGCGCCGCCCGAGGGCCGCGCCGCGCTCGAAGCCGTGCCCGTCGCGCTTTTGGCCATCGACCGCGCGGGGCGCATCGCCTTCGCCAATGCGGCCGCGCGCGCGCTTGTGCCGCGCGCCGCGCCGGGCGTGCATCACGCGGCCTGCTTTCGCCATCCCGAATTCGTGGCGGCGCTCAAGGACACGCTGCGCGACGGCGCCCCGCGCGAGGTCGAGTTCGCGATGCATTCGGGACCCGGTCGCTGGCTGCGCGCGCATCTGAGCAAGGACGAGGGCGGCGCGCTTTGCGCGCTCGAGGACCGCACGCGCGACGTGCGCGCCCAGCAGATGCGCACCGATTTCGTGGCCAACGCCTCGCACGAGCTGCGCACGCCGCTGGCCTCGATCATGGGCTTCATCGACACGCTTTCGGGCCCGGCGCGCGACGACCCCGAGGCGCAGGCGCGCTTTCTGGCCATCATGCGGGCGCAGGCCGAGCGCATGTCACGGCTGGTGGACGACCTGTTGTCGCTCAGCCGCATCGAGCTGGACGAGCATGTGCCCCCGTCCGGGCGCCTCGACCTGCACGCCGCCGCCCGCGAGGCGGCCGCCGCCTTCGAGCCCATGGCCCGCGCGCGCGGCGTGACGATCGAGCTCGCCGCCCCCGAGCCCGGCCCCGTCGTGCGCGCCGACCGCGACCAGCTGGCGCAGGCGCTGGGCAATCTGATCGAGAACGCGCTCAAATACGGCGGCGGCAAGCCCGTGCGCGTCCGCCCCGCCCCCGCCGACCCGCTGCGCCCGCGCATGGCGGGCATCTGCGTCGAGGATCAGGGCGAGGGCGTGGCGCGCGAGCACATCCCCCGCCTGACCGAGCGATTCTACCGCGTCTCGGTCAAGCGCAGCCGCGACCAGGGCGGCACGGGTCTGGGGCTGGCGATCGTCAAGCACATCATGACGCGCCATCGCGGCGAGCTGCAGATCGAAAGCGCGCCGGGCCGCGGCAGCCGCTTCACGCTGTGGCTGCCGCTGGCCGATTGAGCCGCGCCTCAGCGCGAGCGCGAACGGTCGCGGCGCGGGCTCATGGGCTGATAGGCGATGACGACGTGATCCTCGCAATACGGCTTGCCGCCATGGGCGGGCAGGCCGCAGAAATAGAAGTCGTCCGTGGCCGGGTCGCCGATGGGCCATTTGCAGGTGCGCTCGGTCAGCTCGAGCAGCGAAAGGCGGCGGGCCTTCTTCTCGACCTCTTCAAGGCGGCGGCGGGCCTCTTCGGACACCTCCGAGGGCGCGGGCGGCTGCGGTCCGGCCCCCGGCCCGCCGCGGCGCGCGACGACCGGCGCCTCGGGCTGCGCGGCCGGGGCGGAAGCCGGGCGCGGCTCGGGCTCGGGCTGGGGGGCGGGGCGGGCGGCGGCCGGCTCGGGCGCGGGCTGGGGCGCCGGCGCGGGCGCGGCCTCGGCCGCCGGGGCCTCGGCCTCGGCCGGCTTGGCCTTGGGCGCGGCCTTGGGCGCGCGCTCGGCCTTGGGCTCGGGGCGCTCGCGCGCGGGCTCGGCGGCCGGCTTGGCGGCCGCGCGGTTCGACAGACCCAGGCGATGCACCTTGCCGATCACCGCGTTGCGGGTGACGCCGCCCAACGCCTTGGCGATCTGGCTGGCGCTCTTGCCCTCGGCCCACATGGTCTTGAGCGCCTCGACCCTCTCGTCGGTCCACGACATGCGCTGAGTCTCCTGATTGACGAATGCAAGCGCCGCGCACCGGCCGGGCGCGCGGTTGGGGAAGGCCTCCGCAGAAGGCCTCCCCGCTCGGGCCTATTGTAACCCGCGCCGCGCCCGTTACAAGATGCGCGGCGCCCCGGGCGCCACGATCCCGACCCTGCAGCGGAGAACGTCATGACCCAGCCCACCGCCCCGCACCTGCAAGACGCCCCCGCCCGCGGCGGCGCGGGCCGGATGGGGGCGCGGCGCTTCGGACGCTTCAACCTGCTGGGCGCATGGACCTTGTGCATGCGCGAGACGCTGCGCTTCGCCAATGTCTGGACGCAGACGCTGCTGGCGCCGATGACGACGACGATCCTGTTCATGGCGGTGTTCACCGTCGCCTTCGCCGCCCGGCGCGGCGAGACCGAGGGCGTGCCCTTCGCCGCCTTCCTGGCGCCCGGCGTCGCCATGATGGCGGTGCTGCAGAACGCCTTCGCGAACACCTCGTCCTCGCTGATCATCTCGAAGGTGCAGGGCAACATCGTCGATACGCTCATGCCGCCGCTCAGCCCGGCCGAGATCCTGTTCGGCTACGTCTTCGGCGGCGTGGCGCGCGGCCTGGCGGTGGCGCTGCTGGCCGGCGGCGCGGCCTTCGCCATGGCCGGGGTCGCGCCCGCGCATCCGCTCTGGCTGCTGGGCTATGCGCTGGCCGGATCGGCGATCATGGCGCTGGCGGGCGTCATCGCGGGCATCGCGGCCGACAAGTTCGACCAGATGGCGGCGATCACCAACTTCGTCGTCACGCCGCTCAGCTTCCTGTCGGGCACCTTCTACTCGGTGCGCGACCTGCCCCCCGCGCTCGAGACCGCCAGCCACTTCAACCCGGTCTTTCACCTGATCGACGGCTTTCGCTACGGCGCCATCGGCCTGTCGGACGCCGGCGCGGGCGGCGCGCCATGGACGGGGGCGGCGGTCGCGGCCGGGCTGACGGCGGCGCTGTGGACGGCGGCATGGGCGCTGCTGCGCAGCGGCTGGAAGCTGAAGACATGAGCGCGCGCGGCGCTGGCGCGCGCCCGCATTCCCGGGTAAGTCATTGGCGCGCCCATCCGCCGGCGGGCGCGCCAGAGCCGGCGGCCGGAACAAGACGCGGCACATGACCAAGCCTCATCCCGTCATCAAGCCCCAACCCGGCATCCTGAGCATCGCGCCCTATGTGGGCGGCGAGAGCGCGGTTCCGGGGGCGAACCGGGCCATCAAGCTGTCGTCCAACGAGAACCCCTACGGCCCCTCGCCGCGCGCCGTCGCCGCCTACGCCGCGGCGGCCGACCGGCTGGCGATCTACCCCGACGGCGGCCATGCGCGCCTGCGCGCCGCCATCGCCGAGGTCGAGGGGCTGGAGCCCGAGCGCATCATCTGCGGCGCCGGCTCGGACGAGATCATCTCGATGCTGTGCCAGGCCTATGCGGGCCCCGGCGACGAGGTGCTGCACACCGAGCACGGCTTCGGCATGTATCGCATCAGCGCGCTGGCCGCCGGCGCCACGCCCGTCGAGGCGCCCGAGAAGGATATGCGCACCGACGTCGACGCGCTGCTGGCCGCCTGCACCGAGCGCACGCGGCTGATCTTCGTGGCCAACCCCAACAACCCGACCGGCACGCTGGTCGGCGCGGACGAGATCGCCCGCCTCGCCCGACTCAAGCCGGCGCGCGCGCTGCTGGTGCTTGACGGCGCCTATGCCGAATACGTCCGCGCGCCCGGCTACGACGCCGGCGCTCGGCTGGCGCGCATGCGCGACGACGTGGTGATGACGCGCACCTTCTCGAAGATCCACGGCCTGGCGGCGCTGCGGATCGGCTGGGCCTACGCGCCCGATCACGTCATCGACGCGCTCGACCGCATCCGCGGACCGTTCAACCTGTCCACCCCCGCGCTCGAGGCCGGCGAGGCCGCCATCCGCGACCTCGAATGGCGCGAGACCTGCGCCCTGCGCAACGAGGTCTGGCGCGACTGGCTGGCCAAGCGGCTTGCGGCGGCGGGCATGCCCTGCCTGCCCTCCGAGGGGAACTTCCTGCTCGCCCATGTCGGCGCCGGACGGGTCGAGCGCATGGACGCCTTCTTCAAGGCGCGCGGGGTGATCCTGCGCAAGGTGGCGGGCTACAAGCTGCCCGAGCACATCCGCATCACCGTCGGCGACGAAGAGGCCTGCCGCCTGGTGGCCGAGCTGGCCGCGCGCTTCGCCCGCGAAGATCAGGAGGGATCGGCATGAGCGACGACGCGCCCGCCGCCCGGAACGCCGGGCCGAACCAGGGGCCGACGGCCCCCGCCCGACCCGCCCCCGCCGAACGCGCCCCCGCCGCGCCCACCTCCGCCGCGCCCGCCTCCGCCGCGTCGCCGGGCGCCTCCGCCGGCGCCGCGCGTGACGCCGGCCCGCGCCCCACGGCGGTGGACGCCGCCGCCGCGCGCGCGCAGGACGAAGGCCCCATCTACGACACGGTGGCGCTGATCGGGCTGGGGCTGATCGGCTCGTCCATCGCCTGGGCGGCGCGGCGCGCGGGGCTGGCGCGGCGGATCGTGGGGCATGCGCGCTCGGCCGCCACGCGCGAGACCGCGGCGCGGCTGGGCTTCTGCGACGAGGTCTTCGCCGCCCCGGCCGAATGCGTGCGCGACGCCGATCTGGTCATCCTGTGCGTGCCGGTCGGCGCCATGGAAGCGACCGCCCGCGCCATCGCCCCGGCGCTCAAGCCCGGCGCGGTGGTTTCCGATGTGGGCTCGGTCAAGGCGGCGGTGATCGAGGCCGTGGCCCCTCACCTGCCCGAAGAGGTCCATTTCATCCCCGCCCACCCGCTTGCGGGCACCGAGCATTCGGGCCCCGAGGCCGGCTTCGCCGAGCTGTTCGACAACCGCTGGTGCATCCTCACCCCCCTGCCCGGCTCGGACCGCGGCCAGGTCGCGCGGCTGCGCCGGCTGTGGGAGGGCTGCGGCGCCAATGTCGACGAGATGGACCCCGCCCATCACGACCTGGTGCTGGCGGTGACCTCGCACGCGCCGCATCTGATCGCCTACACCATGGTCGGCGTCGCCGACCACCTGCGCCGGGTCACGGATTCCGAGGTCATCAAGTATTCCGCGGCCGGCTTTCGCGACTTCACGCGCATCGCCGCGTCCGACCCGACCATGTGGCGCGACGTGTTTCTCAACAACAAGGAGGCGACGCTCGAGATCCTGGGCCGCTTCACCGAAGAGCTGTTCGTCCTTCAGCGCGCCATCCGCATGGGCGACGGGGACCTCTTGTTCGACTACTTCACCCGCACCCGCGCCATCCGCCGCGGCATCATCGAGGCCGGCCAGGACACCGCCGCGCCGGATTTCGGGCGCGTGAAGCCCTCGCGCCCCGCGCCCGCCCGCAGCGCCGAGGCGCCGGCCGCAGCGGGCGCCGACCCGCAGGCCCCGGCCCGGGATCAGGATCAGGGCGCAGGCCCAGACAAGGATGCGGACCTGGGCGCAGGACTGGGCGCGGGGCCGGGCGCCGATGCGGCCCCCGCCCCGGCCCCCACCGCGGCCCCGGCTCCGGCCCCCGCCGCAGACGACGAGACGCCCGCCCCCGGAGCGGCGCGGCGCGAGTAGGGCGGCCATGTCGCGCGCGCGCAGCCCTCGCCATGCGCCCGGCGACGCGCCCCGGGACACGCCGGCGCAGCGCACCTTCGCCGCGCGCCCCGGGCGGCGCGAAGCCCGCCGCCGCGCCGGCCGCCCGCGCGCGGCCGCCCTGGCGCTGGCGGGGCTGCTGGCCGCGCTGCCGGCAGGGCCGACGACCAAGGCGGCCGGCGCGGCGGCGGGGCTGTGCGGCGACGCGCGGCTGCGCGGGCGCGCCCTCGATCCCATCGAGGCGCCGGGACGTTGCGGCGTGCCCGAACCCGTGCGCGTCGAACGCGCGGACGGCGTCGCGCTGCTCGAGCCGATCGTGGTCAACTGCCGCACGGCGCGCGCCTTCGCCGACTGGATCGCGCGCACCCGCGCCCATGCGCGCCGCCTCGGCTTCGACCTGGCGGCGGTGCGGCCCAGCGGCTCGTATCAATGCCGGCCGCTCTATGGGCGCCCCGGCGCGCGGCTGTCCGAGCACGCGGCGGGCAACGCCGTGGACGTGGCCGCCTTCGTGCTGTCGGACGGGCGGGTGATCTCGGTGCGGCGGCACTGGGGCCGCGGCATCGCAGGGCGCTTTCTGCGCGGCGCCTGGCGCGCGGGCTGCGCCAGCTTCGGCACGACGCTGGGGCCCGAGCATGACGCCCCCCATGCCGACCACTTCCATCTTGACGTGCGCGCCCATGAGGGGCCGCCCGTCTGCCGCTGAGCCCCGCCCCCGCCCTCAGCCGGGCGCGCCGCGCTGCGCGGCGGCGATGCCCAGCCGCGGCGCCGGTCCCAGCCGCAGCGGCCCCAGGAACACGCCGCCCGAAGCGAAGCGCAGCGGCGCCTCGAGCGCGTCCGCCCCGCCGGCCAGCAGCGATAACACCCACTGCGCATCGCGCGCATCGGCCGCGGCGATGCGCCCCGCGCGCCGCAGCGCCTCGAGCGCCGCGCGCCAGTCGCTCACGCGCAGATCAAGCCGCCCCTCGGGCCGGCCCTGGGCGTCGAAGGCCAGCTCGCCCTTCGCCTCGAGGCGCAGGGCCGCGCCCCCCGCCCGCGCGCTCAGGATGCGCAGATGGGTCAGCCGCGGCGCCCTGCCCTCTGCCGCGCGGCGGTCGAGCGGCGCGTCGAACGCCGCGATCATGTCCGCGTCCAGCGACGCCCCCTCGTCCCACAGCCCCGCCAGCGCGTCGGCCGCCTGGCGCGGCAGGCCCAGCGCGCCCAGCTCGAGCGCGGCGTCATAGGCGTTCGCCAGCCCCTGCGCGCGGGGCGAGCGGCGCAGCGCCAGCAGGCCGCGCGCGGCCTCGGCGCGCCATCCCTCGTCGGCGATCAGCCGCAGGCCGCGCCCCTCGATCACCGCGCGCTCCAGCTCCAGCCCAAGCCCCGGCGCGACGGCGGCCGAGGCGCGCAGCTCGTCGGCCTCGAGCGCGCCCGAAAGCGCGCCCGCCCTGAAGGTCTGGCGCGGCGGCAGCGCCAGGATGACCCGGTTGGGAACGTAGGACAGCATGAAGCTGCGCAGCTCGGGCGCCTCCCACGCCCAGCCGGCCCGCGGATCGGCCAGCCGCAGCCCCGACAGCACCGCGTCGAAGCGGTTGGGGTAGCCGCCCACGCGCAGCGCGTCGGCCTCGGCCGTCCAGCCGTCGGCGCGGCGCGCCTCGAGCCAGCCCTCGAGCGCCGCGCGCTGGGCCGAGGCGCCGATCCACCACCATGCGCTCCACCCCAGCGCCGCGACGACCACGGCCGCAATCAAAAGCCTGACCCTGAACAGCATGCCCGCCCTTTCCTTCGCCGCCCTTCGGCGCGCCGCGCTTGGCTTGCGCGGCTGGGCGCTATATACGCCGGCACGGGCCGGCGCGCGAGGCCCGGCAGGCGCGAAACCGGCCCGAGACGCGGAGAAAGCCATGCATGACGGACAGACCGCGAACCGGCGCGCCGACGCGGCGCAGGCGGCGGGCGCCGAGGGCGATCTGTGGGTGTTCGGCTATGGCTCGCTGCTGTGGCGGCCCGGCTTCGCCTATGCCGAGCGGCGCATCGCGCGCATCCATGGCTATCGGCGCGCCTTCTGCCTGCGCTCGGTGCGCTACCGGGGCACGCCGCGGGCGCCGGGGCTGGTGCTGGCGCTGGACCGGGCGCCGGGCGCGTGGTGCGACGGCGCGGCCTTTCGCGTGCCGGCCGAGAGCGCAGCCGAGGCGCACGCCTATCTGAACCATCGCGAGATGGACGAGGACAGCTATCTCGAGACCTTCCACGAGATCGAGCTGCGCGACGGTGGCAGGGTGCGCGCGCTTTGCTACCTGATGAACCAGGCGCATCCCCACTACGCGCCGCTGCCGCTTGACGAGCAGGCGCGGATCATCGCCGCCTCGGTCGGTCCGGCCGGCCCGAACGCCGAGTATCTGCACAACACCGTCGCGCATCTGCGCGAGCTTGGGCTGCGCGATCCCGAGCTCGAGCGGCTGGACGAGATGGTGCGCGCCCTGAGCGGCGCGCGCCAGGGCGCCTAGGGATCGGCTCGTCCCTGCTGCGCGCGCCAGGGCGCCTGGGGATCGGTCCGTCGCCGCGGCGCGCGCCGGGGCGTCTGGAGATCAGTTCGTCGCCGCGGCGCCCGTCGCGTGGCGCGAGACGATCCGGAACCACCCGCCATCGGCCCGCAGGCGCGCAAGGCCGGCGTCGAGCGCCTCGAGCGCCCGGCGCGTGCGCGCCGTGCGCGGACCGGCGGCGCGCAGCGGCAGGGTCTGCGACAGCGGCTCGAGCTCGACCGCCCAGTTCACATAGCCCAGCCTTTCCGCCGCCTCGTTCACGCGGACGGTTTCGGCCGACACCACGTCCACCTCGCCGATGCGCAGCGCGCGCAGGCAATAGTCAAGGTCGCGCCCGCGCACCAGCGACACCTCGGGATCGGTCAGGCCCCGCGCCGCGAGATCGCCCACGGGCATGCGCGCAGGCCGGCAAAGGCGCAGCCCGCGCAGATCGGCCGGCGCCTTGGCGCGGCGGTAGTCGCTGCGCGGGCCGACGAAATAACCGACGCGGATCTCGAAGAACGGGTCCGAGAACAGCTCGGCCGCGCAGCGCGCGCGCGCGGCCGGCGGCAGCGACGCGCCCGCGGCGCAGTCGGGGGCGACCGCGGGGAAATGCAGATCCGCGCGCGCCTGCGGGCCGCGCATGGCGGCCGGGTCGTCGACGAAGACGACCTCGTAGCCGAAGGCGGGGCGGCCGACGCTCAGCGCGGCGCCGACAAGGTCGGTCAGCACGCCGCCCGCCGGCAGATCCGCGCCGCTGAGGGGCGGATTGCGGTCGAATGTGACCAGCCGCAAGAGCGGCGCGCCGGGAACCTCGCGCCGCAGGGCCGGCGCGGGAAGGGGGTCGGCGGCCGGCGCGGCGGGGTCGGCGGCCGGCGCGGCAGGATCGGCGGCGGGATCGGCGGCGGGATCGGAGGCGGGCGCGGCGGAGGCGCCGTCCGCCGCCTCGTCAAGCTGGACGCGCGCCGCAAGAAGATCGTCCGGGCAGGGGATGCGCAGCCTCTGCCCGATCTCGATGCGGTTCGGATCGGGGCCGATCGCCGCGCGGTTGACGAGGTGGATCAGGTCGAACAGGCGTTCGTCGCCCAGCGTCTTGCGCGCGATCACGCCCAGCGTGTCGCCGGGAACGACCACATACTCCACGCCGCACTCGCGCGCCGGCGCGCCTTCTTGCGCCATCGCGCCGCAGGCGACGCCCGCCGCCATCGCCGCGGCGGCGAAATGTTTCATGAACCGTTTCATCGCAACGCCCCCTGCCCGCCCCTGCCGGGCGGACCCCATCAACAAAAACATACGGGGCGCATATTAAGCGGAAAAATTTGCCTCAACAATCGTTCACTAATGGTTAACGGGCGCGACGATCAGCGTCATGCCCTCGGCGCGCCTGACGCGCAGCCGCGCGCCCTTGTCGATGCGCGCATCCGGCGCCGCGCGGGCCCTCCAGCGCACGCCGTCGATCTCGACCGCGCCCTCGCCCTCCTCGAAGGGCTCGACCGCCACGGCCACGCGCCCGGTCAGCCGCGCCTCGCGCCGGTTGAGCTCGGGGCGCCCGGACCGCGCCGCCCCCAGCCGCCGCGCCGCCCAGCGCCCGCCCAGCGTCAGCAGCGCCGCCGCGCCCGAGAACAGCCCGATCTGCGCCGCGCCGCTCAGATCGGGCGCATAGATCAGCGCCATGGCCGTCAGCGCCGCCGCCAGCGCCGGCCACAGCAGGAAGAACGAGCCGATCAGCATCTCGACCGCGGCAAGCCCCACGGCCAGCGCGGCCCAGCCCCAGGGCGAGGCGCCGTCGAGAAAGGCGAAAATGTCCATGACGCGCCCTCAGCCCCGGCCGCCGGCCGCGCCGCCGCCAAGCCCGGCGGCGCGCGCCAGCTCGGCCACGCCGGCGACCGAGCCGATCACCCCCGACGCCTCGAGCGGGATCATCACCGTCTTGGCGTTGGGCGCGGCGGCCACGTCGCGCAGGGCTTCGACGTATTTCTGGGCGACGAAGTAGTTCACCGCCTGCACGTCGCCCGCAGCGATGGCCTCGGACACCATGCGCGTGGCCTCGGCCTCGGCGCGGGCCTGGCGCTCGCGCGCCTCGGCGTCGAGGAAGGCGGCGGCGCGGCGGCCTTCGGCCTCGCGGATCTGGGCCTCCTTGAAGCCCTCGGCCTTGAGAATGGCGGCCAGCTTCTCGCCCTCGGCCTGAAGAACCTCGGCGCGCTTCTCGCGCTCGGCCTTCATCTGCTTGGCCATGGCGGCGGTGATGTCCTCGGGCGGGGTCAGGTCCTTGATCTCGACCCGGGTCACCTTCACGCCCCAGGGGTTCGACGCCGCGTCGATCACCGTCAGGAGGCGCGAGTTGATGGCGTCGCGGTTCGACAGCACCTCGTCCAGATCCATGGCGCCGATCACGGTGCGGATGTTGGTCATGGTCAGGTTGTTGAGCGCGCGCTCCAGGTCGCGCACCTCGTAGGCCGCCGCGGCGGCGTCGACCACCTGGTAGAAGGCGATGGCGTCGGCCTGGATGCGGGCGTTGTCGCGGGTGATGACCTCCTGACTGTCGATGTCGAGCACGGTCTCCATCATGTTGATGCGCGCGCCCACGCGCTCGATCAGCGGGATCAGGAAGTTCAGGCCCGGCCGCAGGGTGCGGGTGTAGCGGCCGAAGCGCTCGACGGTCCATTCCTCGCCCTGGGGCACGGCCTTGACCGACAGGAAGACCAGCACCAGCGCGAAGACGAGGAAGGCCAGCGTCGCGGCCGAGATCGAGGTGGGCAGAAGCGGATCGAGCATGGGGTTTCCTTGCGGCGGATTCGGACCCTCACACCTTCGGCCGAGGCGCCGCTCCGGCGCAAGCGGCAAGGCGCCGGTCAGCCGGCCGGGCGGACGCGCAGCGCCCCGAGGGCGCGGAAGTGGTAACGGTCCTCGAAGCGCGGCGCCTCGATCAGGCGGATGCGCGGCCAGCGCGCGAACAGCGCCGCGACCGCCGCGCGCATCTCGAGCCGCGCAAGCGGCGCGCCGACGCAGAAATGGATGCCCGCGCCCAGGCCCACATGCCCGGCCAGCCCCGGCCGCCGCGGGTCGAAGAGCTCGGGGCGCGCGAAGCGCTCCGGGTCGCGGTTGGCCGCGCCCAGCGCCAGCCCGATCACCTGCCCGCGCCGCAGCGTCGCGCCGGCATGCTCCAGATCCTCGCGCACGTGGCGGGTGAACAGGTGCATGGGCGGGTCCAGCCGCAGCGCCTCGTCAGGCCCCGTCTCGGCGGCCAGCGCAGCGGGCGTCGCCGTCCCGGTCAGCGCCAGCTTCAGCGCCAGGCCGATCGCCAGCGTCGTGGCCTCGTGCCCCGCGTTCATCAGAAGGATCGAGGTGGCGATCAGCTCGTCCCGGCTCAGGCGCGCGCCGTCCTGCTCGGCGGCGATGAGCGCGTCGATCAACGCCCGCCCCGGCGCGCGGCGGCGGCGCTCGATCACCTCGGCCATGAAGGCGCCGAAGGCCTGGGCGGCGGCGTTGGCGCGCGCCCGCGCGCCGGGCGGCGGGGCGAAGCGATACATCGCCGTCATGTCGTGCGACCAGGCGCGCATCTGCGCCGCCGCCTCGGGCGGGGCGCCCAGCAGCTCGGCGATGACGCGCACGGGCAGCGGCTCGGCATAGGCGCGCATCAGATCGGCTTCCTCCGCGGGCAGCGCGTCGGCCAGCCCGACCGCGACGGCGCGGATGCGCGGCGCGAAGCCGGCGATGGCGCGCGAGGTGAAGGCGCGGTTGACCAGCGCCCGCAGGCGGGTGTGGTCGGGGGGTTCGCGCTCGAGCAGGGACAGGCGCTCGAAGGCGTCGAAGGCGTCGGCGGGCGGCCCCTGCGGGGCCAGCTCGGGCGCCGGGGCGCGGCCCAGCCGCCGGTCGCGCAGCAGCGCCGCCACGTCGGCGTGGCGCGCGAACACCGCCATCCCATAGTCGCGCCAGAACACCGCCGGCCCCAGCGCGCGCATGCGCTCATAGGCCGGGAAGGGGTCCTGCACGAAGGCGGGGTCGCGGGGCGATTGTTCGAAGAGCGGAAGCTGGGGCATGTCGCGGCTCCTGAGCGGCGCGGGCAGTGAAGCGGCGGCCCCGGCGGCCGTCAAGCCCGCGCCGGGGCCGGTCGCCCGCGCCCGCCCGTCGCCGGACGCCGCGCCCCGCGCCGCGCCCCGCGACCGTTCCCGCTTGGGCGCCGGGCCCGCGGCGCCATGTCCCGCGGCGCGCGCTCGAGCGCGGGCGCGGCGCGCGGCGCGGGGAGAGGCGGGGCTCTTGCGTCGGGCCGATTCCTCGGCTATCACCCGCGGGCCGGAGCGTTGCGCGCCGGCGCGATCCCATTTCGCGGTCTTGCGGCGCCCACGATCCGGGCGCGCGGGCCGAAGCTGACAGGGCGCCGGCTCCGACGGGCACGCCGCGCCTTCGCCACGGAGAGAAAGATGAAGGTCAAGAACTCGCTTCGCTCCCTGAAGGCGCGCCATCGCGACTGCCGCGTCGTGCGCCGCAAGGGCCGCGTCTACGTCATCAACAAGACCCAGCGCCGCTTCAAGGCCCGCCAGGGCTGAGCGCGCCGCGCCGTCGATGGCGCTCGACGCCCCCGCCGGCCGCAAGGCCCGCGGGGGTTTCGCGTTGCCCGGACACGCCTTCGCCGCCCCTCCCCGCGCCATGCGCCGCCCCCGGGTGATCCTGTTCGTCAAGGAGCCGCGCCCCGGCCGCGTCAAGACCCGCCTTGCGCGCGATGTGGGCGCGACCGCGGCCGCGCGCTGGTTCCGCGCGCAGGCGCTGCGCACGGCGCGCGAGCTGGCGCGCGATCCGCGCTGGGAGACGATCCTTGCCGTCTCGCCCGACGCCGAGGGGCTGACCAGCCGCGTCTGGCCCGCGCATCTGCGCCGCATGCCCCAGGGGCGCGGCGATCTGGGCGCGCGCATGGCCCGCGCGCTGCGCGATGCGCCCGCCGGACCGGCGCTGATCGTGGGCGGCGACGTGCCCGGCGCGAATCGCGCGCGAATCGCCCGGGCCTTCGCCCTGCTGCGCGGCGCGGACGCGGTGTTCGGCCCGGCCGAGGATGGCGGCTTCTGGCTGGTCGGCCTGGCGCGCGGCGCCGCGCCGCCCCCGTCCGGCCTGTTCCAGGGGGTGCGCTGGTCGAGCCCCCATGCGCTGAGCGATTCGCTGCGCACCTTCGCCGGGCGCCGCGTGGCCTTCGCCGAAACGCTGCGCGACGTGGACCACGCCGCGGACCTCGACGCGCTGCGCACGCGCTGACCGGCGGGCGAGCCAGAGCGGGGCCCGAGCGAGATCAGCGCGGGGCCAGAGCGGGGTCGGCGCGCCGGCCGGGGTCCGGGTCAGTTCCCGCCGCCGGGCTGCGCGCCTTCGGCCTTTTCGCCGGGGTCGCCGTCGGGGGAGCCGTCCTCGGGCCGCTCGAGCGTCGCCCACCCCCGATCGACCTGCGGCGCGGGCAGATCGCGCGCGCTCAGGCGGCGGTGGATATGCGCCTTGGCGATGAAATGCGCCGTGACGGGCGCGGTCAGGAACAGGAACATGGTGATGAGCAGCTCGTGCACCGAGAACCGCCCGAGCGCGAACCACGAATGCAGCATCGAGGCGATCAGCACCCCGCCCACGCCCAGCGTGGTGGCCTTGGTCGGCGCATGCAGGCGCATGACCAGGTTCGGCAGCTTGATCAGGCCGTAAGAGCCGACCAGGCCGAACACGCCGCCCACCGCAAGGCTCGCCGCGATCAGGATTTCAACCGCCTGCGACATGCCCGCCCCTCATTCGATGATGTTGCCGCGCAGGATGAAGCGCGCATAGGCCACGGTCGAGACGAAGCCGAGCATGGCGATGATCATGGCCGCCTCGAAGAACACCGCCGTTCCGGCCCAGATCCCGTGCAGGATCAGCAGGGCGATGGCGTTGATGACCATGGTGTCGAGCGCAAGGATGCGGTCCTCGACCGTGCGGCCGGCGGCCACGACCCACATGTTCATCAGCATCGCGGCGCCGAAGCAGGCGAAGGCGAAGTCCAGGGCCAGCGCGATCATTCGAAAATCTCCATCAGTCTGCGCTCGTAGCGCTGCTTGATCTCGTCGCGCACGGCGTCGGGATCGGGCGCATGCAGGCAATGCACCAGAAGCGCGCGCCCCTCGGACGAGACGTCGCACGACACGGTGCCCGGCGTCATGGTGATGGTGCCCGCCAGCGCGGTGATCGCCTCGGGGTGGCGCAGATCCAGCGGCACCGCGATCCAAGCCGGGCGCAGATCGGCGTTGCGCCGGAACAGCACCAGCCGCGCCACGGCGATGTTGGCCATGACGATGTCCCAAAGCACCACCGCCGCATACTCGGCCACCCGCAGCGGGCTGCGCAGCCGCGGCCGGTCGGGCCAGTAGGCGCGCGTGAAGATCGGAATGGCCACGCCCAGCATCGCCCCCAGAACCAGCGAGTTGATCGTGAAGGTGTTGGCCATCGCCACCCACACCGCCGTCAGCAGCAGCGAAAGCGTCGGGTGCGGAAACAGCGCGCGGATCAGACGCATGCTCAGGGCCTCCTCAGAACGGCGTCGGCATAGGCGCCGGCGTCGAACAGCTGCGCCACGGCCGCGTCGGCATAGCGCATGGCCGGCCCCGCAAGGACCGTCAGCGCCGCCAGCGCCGCCAGCAGAGCGAAGGCGGCGACGAAGGTCAACGCCGCCGAGGGCTGCGCCGGCGCGGCGGGCCCGGGCCCGGCGGCGGCGTCGTCCTCGTCCTGCTCGCGGTTCTCGGCGCGGCCCTCGCCCTCGGCCGGACGCCAGAACACGTCGCTGCCGGCGCGGGCAAGCCCCATCAGCGTGATCAGCGACGCGACCAGGATCACGCCCCAGATCCACGCCACGCGCTCATGGCCGCGCGCGGCGTCCATGATCATCAGCTTGCCCAGAAAGCCCGACAGCGGCGGCAGCCCCGCCAGCGCCACCGCGCCAAGGAAGAACACCGCCGCCACCAGCGCATGATGGGCCATGCGCGGGCCGGGCGCGATGGCGTCGCCGCGCCGCTCGGTCACCATGTCGGCGGCCAGGAACATGACCGCCGCCGCCAGCGTCGAATGCGGCATGTAGTAGAGCGCCGCCGCCGCCGATTGCGGCGTGAACAGCGCCGCCGCGATCAGCAGCGTGCCGACCGAGGCGATGGTGCCGAAGGCCGCAAGGCGCGCCATGCCGCGCGCGCCCAGCACGCCGGCCGCGCCGATCAGCGCCGTGGCCAGCGCGGCGGGCAGCAGCCACGCCTCGGACAGCCCGGCCAGCGCCGGGGCGCTTTCGGGAAAGGCCGTCGCGCGCATGCGCAAGATGGCGTAGACACCGACCTTGGTCAGGATCGCGAACATCGCCGCCGAGGGGCCCGGCGCGGCCGCATACGCCCCCGGCAGCCAGAAATGCACCGGCAGCGCCGCGGCCTTGACCGCGAAGACCAGGATCAGCAGCGCCGCGCCCGCCCGCGCCAGCGCCGCGTGCTCGGCCGGCAGCTGGGCGATGCGCACGCCCAGATCGGCCATGTTGAGCGTGCCCGTCGCCGCGTAGAGCGCGCCCATCGCGAACAGGAACAGCGTCGAGCCCAGAAGGTTGTAGGCCACATACTGGAACCCCGCGCGCAGCCGCTCGGCGCCGCCGGCATGGATCATCAGACCGTAAGAGGCGATCAGCAGGATCTCGAAGAACACGAACAGGTTGAAGGCGTCGGCGGTCAGGAAGGCGCCGCACACGCCCATGGCCTGGAACTGCAGCAGCGCGTGGAAATGGCGCCCGCGCGCATCCCAGCCCGCCCCGACCGCATAAAGCGTGACCGCCAGCAGCAGCAGCGCCGTCAGCGCCACCATCATCGCCGACAGCCGGTCGAGCGCCAGCGCGATGCCGAAAGGCGCGGGCCAGTCGCCCAGCTCGTAGACATGCACCTGCCCGTCCGAGGCGCGCGCGACCAGCAGCGCCGCGACCGCGCTCAGCGCGACCGCTCCGGCGATCGAGAAGATGCGCTGCAGCTCCAGATGGTGGCGCATGGTCATCAGGATGAAGGCCGCCAGCGCCGCGGGCAGGACGATGGGCAGAACCGGCAGATGGCTCATCGCGCGTCCTCCTGCGCCGCGGGCGCCTCGACGCCGTCATCCGCCGCGCCGCCCGCCGGCGCGTCCACCCGGTCGTCGCGCGAGGTCAGGTGGTCGCTCAGCGCGATCATCACGATCACGGCCGTCATGCCGAACGAGATCACGATCGCCGTCAGCACCAGCGCCTGCGGGATGGGGTCGGTGTAGCCCTCGGCGCCCTCGTGCAGAAGCGGCGGCCTGTTCACCGCCAGCCGGCCGCTGGCGAACAGGAACAGGTTCACCGCATAGGACAGGAGCGACAGCCCGATGATGACCGGAAAGCTGCGCCGACGCAGGATCAGATAGATGCCGCAGGCGGTCAGCAGCCCGACGGCCGAGGCGAAAAGCAGCTCCATCTCAGCGTCCCTCCTCGCGCTGCGCGGCCTCGTCGCGCGTGGGATCGATGTCCATCGGATGCGCGCTGGCGATGTTGGGCCGCCACGCGTAGCGCGCAAGGCTTTCGAGCGCCAGCAGCACCGCGCCCAGCACGGTCAGGAACACGCCCAGATCGAACAGCGCCGCGGTGGCCAGCTCGAACTTCTCCAGCCCCGGCAGCTTCACATAGCCGAAATCGCTGGTCAGGAAGGGCTTGCCGTTGAACCAGGCGCCCATGCCCGTGGCCGCCGCCACCAGCACGCCCAGCCCGATGAAGGCGTGGTAGGGATAGCGCTGGCGCGCCGCCGCCCAGGAAAAGCCGCTGGCCATGTATTGCATCACGAAGGCGACCGAGACGATCAGCCCGGCGATGAAGCCGCCCCCCGGCGCGTTGTGCCCGCGCAGGAAGATGTAGACCGCCACCGTCAGCGCGATGGGCATGAGCACGCGCGTGGCCACGACCATCATCATCGGATGCGCGTCGCCCGCCTGCGGCTCGGCCGGCCGGCGGTTGAGCAGACGCGCCCGCACCGGCCCGGCCATGATGGTTTCGGTCAGCGCATAGATCAGCACCGCCGCGATGCCCAGAACGGTGATCTCGCCGAAGGTGTCGAAGCCGCGGAAATCGACGAGGATCACGTTCACCACGTTCTCGCCGCCGCCCCCGGTCTTGGAGTTGGCCAGGTGGAACTCCGAGATCGGCGCGAAGGCGAAGTCCCCGACCAGGATCGCGTAGATCGCCGCCCCCACGCCCAGGCCCGCGGCGGCCGCCGCCGCGAGGTCGCGCGCGCGCCGCGCCGCCGAGCTTTCGCGCGGCGTCTCGCGCGGCATGAAGTTCAGCGCCAGCAGCAGCAGGATGATGCTGACCACCTCGACCGAGATCTGCGTCAGCGCAAGGTCGGGCGCCGAGAAATAGCTGAAGGTCAGCGAAACCATCAGCCCCGTCACCCCGATCAGCACCAGCGCCAGCAGCCTGTTGCGGTGCAGCGCCGTCAGCGTCAGCGTCGCCGTGACCAGGCAGACCCAGCCGATGAGCGGAATCGGCGGCGTCGGCCCCAGCGCCTCGGGGAAGGCGCCGAAGGCCCCGGCGTCGCCCCCCGTCCACGCCCAGGCGCCCAGAGCCGCGGCGAAGGCCGCGAAGATGGCGGCGCTGCGCCCGAAATCGCCGTCATGCAGCGCGTCGGTCAGCCGCCGCGCGGCGGCGGTCGCCGCCCCGACCAGCGCATCGAACGCCCGCTTGGCCGCCGGCGGCGCGACCGCCGCCCACAGCCGCGCCAGCGGCCCGTGCAGCGCCAGCGCCGCCACGCCGCCCGCCAGCGCGGCGGCCGAGATCATCAGCGCCTCGTTGACGCCGTGCCAGAGCTTGAGCTTGATCTCGGGCGCCGCGCCGCCCGTGACCGCGCCCGCCGCCGCGCGCACCAGCTCGCCGGCCATGGATTGCGGGAACAGGCCGATCAGCACCGTCAGCGAGGCCAGAATGGCGGGCGGCAGCCAGAACCAGACGACCGGATCGTGCGGCGGCTCGGCATGGGCCAGCCGCGGCTTGCCCAGGAACACATGCGCCACGAAGCGGAACGAGTAGGCCGCCGAGAACAGCGCCGCCAGCCCCGCCAGGACCGGCAGCGCCAGCTCCGAGCCCAGCCAGGGCGTGTGCGCGGCCTCGTGCAGCATCATCTCTTTCGACAGGAAGCCGTTGAGCGGCGGAACCCCCGCCATGGACAGCGCCGCCACGGCGCCGATCAGGAAGGTGACGGGCATGAAGGCCGCCAGCCCGCCCAGGCGGCGGATGTCGCGCGTGCCGGTCTCGTGATCGACGATGCCGGCGGTCATGAACAGCGCGGCCTTGAAGGTGGCGTGGTTGATGATGTGGAACACGGCCGCCACGGCGCCCGCCGGCGTGCCCAGCCCGAGCAGGAAGGTCACCAGGCCCAGATGGCTGACCGTCGAATAGGCCAGCAGCCCCTTGAGATCCTCCTTGAACAGCGCCGTGACCGCGCCGAGGACCATGGTGACCATGCCCACGCTCGCGGCCAGCATGAACCAGGCGTCGGTCCCCGCCAGGGCGGGCCACAGCCGCGCCATCAGGAACAGCCCCGCCTTGACCATGGTCGCCGAGTGCAGATAGGCCGACACCGGCGTCGGCGCGGCCATGGCGTGCGGCAGCCAGAAGTGGAAGGGGAACTGCGCCGACTTGGCGAAGCACCCCGCCAGGATCAGGATCAGCGCCGGCAGATACAGCGGCGAGGCCTGCACCGCCTCGCGCCGGGCGATGATGTCGCTCAGCTCCATCGACCCGGCCGCCTGCCCCAGCAGCAGCGCTCCGGCGATCATCGCCAGCCCGCCCGCGCCGGTCACGGTCAGCGCCATGCGCGCGCCCTGCCGGCCCTCGGGAAGATGGTTCCAGTAGCCGATCAGCAGGAACGAGCTGAGCGAGGTCAGTTCCCAGAAGATCAGCAGCATCAGGATGTTGTCCGACAGCACGATGCCCAGCATCGCGCCCTGGAACAGCAGCAGGAGCGCGTAGAACTTGCCCATCGGGTCGCGCCGGGTCAGGTAGAAGCGCGCATAGAGGATGATGAGCAGGCCGATCCCGAGGATCAGCAGCGCGAACAGCAGCCCCAGCCCGTCGAGCATCAGATTCGCGTTGAGCCCCAGCGACGGAACCCAGGGCGCGCGCGCCATGGGGACCTCGCCGCGCATGACCGCGGGCGCGTGGGTCAGGACGCCGATCAGCGCCAGCGCCGTCGCGCCCGCCGCCGTTCCCGCCGCCGCGTTGCGGCTGGCGCGCACCAGAAGGGCCGGCAGGACCGCCCCGAGAAAGGGCAATGCCGCGATCAGGAAAAGGGACACCGTTCTTTCTCCGTCTTGGCGCAAGATGCTCGCGCTCTTGCCTAAGGCTTTTTGCGCCGCTGTCCAGCCCCCAGAGCGCCGCGCCGCCGCTCCGGCGGGGCCCGACGGCCCCGTTTCGGACCGGACGCGCCCGCGCCGCGCGCCATCGCGCGGGCCAAACCGCGCGCAGTGACGAAGGTCGGCCCGCAACCTGCGCGCACCGCCGGCCGGCCCCCGCAAGGCCCGCGCGGCCCGGCCCGAGCTGGAGGAGAACGGCGCGCGCCCACCGCGCCGGAGCTCGCCCGCCCGCCGCAGCGCCGCGCGGCGCCGGCCCCCTCCCCCGCAGGCGCGCGCCCGCGCCCCCCTTCCGCCCCGCTTGCTCGCCACAGCTTCGCGCCACCTCCCCGCGCGCCCGGGCCGCCCCGTGCGACGCCCCCAGCCGCGCCGCCCCAGCCACGCCCCCGCCCGGCCGCGCCGCTCCTTCCGCCGCGCTTGCTCGCCACAGCTTCGCGCCCGGGCCGCCCATTGCGACGCCCCCCAGGCGCGCCGCCGCCCGGCCGCGCCTCGGCCGCCGCGCCGCACCTTCGCCGCGCCGCGCGCAATCGCGCCGCTTGTCGCGCGCTCACCCAAGGCGGAGCCGCCCCTCCGCGCGCGCCCCCCCCTTTCGGCGCGCTCGGCCCCGGCCAGGCCTTGCCCCGCGCCAGATCGCCGGTCGGATCCCCGACCCGATCGCCGATCCCGTCCGCGGCCCGATCGAGGCCCGGCCTTCGGCGCGCCCGCTCGGGGCGTTGACGTGCGCGCGCGGCGATGGTCAGTTTCCCTGATCATCAACCCGCGGCGGCCCGCGCGCCGCCCCGCAAGGAGGCCGCGCATGGCGCCAGCCCGCATCCTCATCGCCAACCGCGGCGAGATCGCCGCCCGCCTCGTCCGCGCCGCCGCCGAAACCGGCGCGCAGGCCGTCGCCGTCTTCGCCGCCGATGAGGAGGGCGCGCCATGGACCCGCGGCGCCGACGCCGCCGCCCCGCTGCCCGGCCAGGGTCCGCGCGCCTACATGGACCCCGACGCGCTGATCGCCGCGGCGCGCGCGCATGGCTGCGACGCGCTGCACCCGGGCTACGGGTTCCTGTCCGAAAGCGCCGACTTCGCCCGCCGCGTGACCGAAGCCGGGCTGACCTTCGTCGGCCCGCGCCCCGAGACCCTGGCCCTTCTGGGCGACAAGCTCTCGGCCCGGCGCCTGGCGCGCGCGCTTGGCGTGCCGACGCCGCCGGGGCTCGAGGGGCCCTGCTCGCTGGACGAGGCGCAGGCCTTCCTCGCCGCCCAGCCCCCCGGCGCGGGGGTGATGATCAAGGCCGCGGCCGGCGGCGGCGGGCGCGGCATGCGCCCCGCGCGCACGCCCGCCGAGCTGGCCGAGGCCTGGCCCCGCTGCGTCGCCGAGGCCGAGGGCGCCTTCGGCGACGGCGCGCTGTTCCTCGAGCGCCTCGTCGCGCGCCCGCGCCATGTCGAGCTGCAGGTGCTGGGCGACGGAACCGGCGCCGTCGCGCATCTGCACGAGCGCGAATGCACCCTGCAGCGCGACCGCCAGAAGGTGATCGAGATCGCCCCCAGCCCCTCGCTGACCGCGGACGAGCGCGCGCAGCTGGCCGACTGGTCGCTGCGCATGGCGCGCGAGTGCCGCTACCTGTCGCTGGGCACCTTCGAATTCCTTCTGGATCTGGACGCGCCCGAGGGCGCGCGGCTGTTCTTCATCGAGGTCAACCCCCGCATCCAGGTCGAGCACCCCGTGACCGAAGAGGTCCTGGGCCTTGATCTGGCGCAGCTGCAGATCCGCATCGCCGGCGGCGCGACGCTGGAGTCGCTGGGCCTGACGCAAGACGCCATCCCCGCCCCGCGCGGCCTCGCGATCGAGGCGCGCATCTGCGCCGAGCGCATGACCGCCGCCGGCGGCGCCGGCCCGGCCTCGGGCCTGCTGCGCGCGGTCGAGCCGCCCTCGGGTCCGGGCGTGCGCATCGACGGCTTCGCGCGCGCCGGCTGGCGCGTGTCGGGGCGCTACGACACGCTGCTGGCCAAGGCGATCATCCGCTGGCCCGGCGCCGCGGCCGATCTGCCCGCGGCGCTGACGCGGCTCGACCGCGCGCTGGCCGATTTCCGCATCGAGGGGGTCGAGACCAATCTCGACTGGCTGCGCGCGCTGGTCCGGCACGAGCGGGTGCGCGCCTGGGACGTGGATACGCGCTTCATCGAGACCCACGGCGCCGCGCTGGCCGAGGCCGCCGCGCGCCTTGCGGCCGAACGCGCGGGCGACGAGGCCCCGCCCGGCGCGAATGCGGTCGAACCCGCCCCCGGCGCCGCGCCGCCCGCCGAGCTTCCCGAGGGGGCCGAGCTCTTCGCCGCGCCCATGTCCGGCGCGGTGGTCGAGCTGGCGCCCGTGGGCGCGCGCCTGCCCGCCGGCGCGCAGCTGGCGGTGCTCGAGGCGCTGAAGATGGAGCATGTCATACCCGCCCCGCACGCCTGCGTCGTCGTCGCGGCGCTGAGCGCGCCGGGCGCGGCGGCGGCCGAGGGCGCGCCCCTTCTGGCGCTGCGCCGGGTCGAGGGCGGCGACGACGCCGAGCCCCCGGCCGAGGACGACGCCCCGCCCCCGGACCCCGACCGCATCCGCCCCGAGCTGGCCGAGCTGCGCCGGCGCCTGGCCGCGGGACAGGACGCCAACCGCCCGCGCGCCGTCGCCCGCCGCCGCGCCCGCGGCGCCCGCACCGCGCGCGAGAACCTGGCCGATCTGTGCGATCCGGGCAGCTTCGTGGAATACGGCGCGCTGGCGCTGGCGGCGCAGCGGGCGCGGCGCTCGCTGGAGGATCTGATCGAGAACACCACCGGCGACGGCATCATCACCGGCATCGGCGCGGTCAACGGCGCGCTGTTCGGCCCCGAGCGCGCGCGCTGCGCCTTCGCCATCTCGGACGACACGGTGCTGGCGGGCACGCAGGGCCAGCGCAACCACCAGAAGATGGACCGGCTCTTCGCCCTGGCGGCCGAGCGCAGCCTGCCGGTCATCCTTCTGGCCGAGGGGGGCGGCGGGCGCCCCGGCGACACCGAGCACCTGACCGTCGCGGGGCTGGACGGCCCCACCTTCGCGCGCTTCGCCGCGCTGTCGGGCAAGGTTCCGCTGGTCGGCGTGGCCTCGGGGCGGTGCTTTGCGGGCAATGCGGCGCTGCTGGGCTGCTGCGACGTGGTCATCGCCGACCGCGGCACGACGATCGGCATGGCCGGCCCGGCCATGATCGAGGGCGGCGGGCTGGGCAGCTTCCGCCCCGAACAGGTGGGCCCCGCCCCCGAGCTGGCGCGCGCGGGGGTGGTCGATCTGCTGGTCGCGGACGAAGCCGAGGCCTGCGCGGCGGCCAAGCGCTACCTGTCCTGGTTCCAGGGCGCGCTGCCTCCCGGCCCCGTCGCCGATCAGCGCGCCCTGCGCGAGGTCGTGCCCGAGAACCGCCGCCGCGCCTATCGCGTGCGCGACGCCATCCGCCTTCTGGCCGACGAGGGCGCCGTGATGGAGCTGCGCGCCGATTACGCGCCCGGCATGGTCACCGCGCTGGTGCGCGTCGAGGGGCGGCCCTTCGGGCTCATCGCCAACGATCCGATGCATCTGGGCGGCGCCATCGACGCCCCCGCCGCCGACAAGGCCAGCCGCTTCATGCGCCTGTGCGACGCCTTCGGCCTGCCGCTGATCTCGCTGGTGGACACGCCCGGCTTCATGGTCGGCCCCGAGGCCGAGCGCCAGGGCCTGGTGCGCCGCGCCTGCCGCATGTTCGTCGCCGGGGCGGCCATGCGCGCGCCCATCCACGCCATCGTCCTGCGCAAGGGCTACGGGCTGGGCGCCATGGCCATGACCGGCGGCGGCTTTCGCGAAAGCGTGCTGACCGCGTCCTGGCCGACGGGCGAGTTCGGCGGCATGGGGCTCGAGGGCGCGGTGCGGCTGGGCTTTCGCCGCGAGCTCGAGGCCGAGACCGACCCCGAGCGCCGCGCCGCGCTGTTCGAGTCCCTGCTCGAGCGGCATCGCGAGATCGGCAAGGCGGTGTCGCTCGCCTCTTGCGTCGAGATCGACGCCGTCATCGACCCCGCCGAGACGCGCGAATGGATTCTGCGCGCCGACGCGGCCATGCCCCCGCGCGCCCCGCGCCGCCCGCCGCCGCCGGGCATCGACCCCTGGTGAGGGGCGCGCGGGCGCCCTTCGCCGCCCCGCCCCCACGCGCCGCCGCGCCCCGCGCCGGGGGCATGGCCCATGCCGCGCACGCCGCGGTCGGCGGGGGACGATTCTTCCGCCCGCCGGCTTTTTCCGCCCGACGGCGCCGCGAGCCGGCTGCCGCGGGCCGCGCCCCGGGCCGGACCCGGCGGACGACGCGCCCCGGCAGGGGCGGTGCGCCGCCGCACGCCGGCGCAAGGCATCGCGCGCCGCCGCGCCATGACCGCCCGCCCGCCGGGATCCGCCGGCCCGGGGCGCGGGCCGTCCCGCCCCCCGCCGACCGCCGCCCGAAACCGCCGCCCAACGCCCCCCGGCGCGCGCCCGCCCCGGGGCGCCGGACGCCACGTCGCCGCCCGCCCCGCCCCCGCCGCGGGGCGTTTCGCCTTGACAGCGGCGGGCCGCCCTTCATAGCTGGACCCCATCCGGGACGGGCCGAAACGCGCCGAAAAGCGGCGCGGCGGCCCCTCCGGGCCCCGAAAACGGGGCGGAATCCAACAGGGAGACCATCTTGATGTCACTCAAATCCACCCTGCTCGCCGGCGCCGCGGCGCTTGTGCTGGGCGCCTCGGCCGCCAGCGCCGGGGGCAACCTGATCTACTGCTCCGAGGGCTCGCCCGAGGGCTTCGACCCCGCGCTGTTCACCTCGGGCACGACCTTCGACGCCTCGTCCCAGCCGATCTACAGCCGGCTGATGGAGTTCGAGACCGGCACGACCAACGTCATCCCGGGCCTGGCGGAAAGCGTCGACGTCTCGGATGACGGCCTCGAATACACCTTCCACCTGCGCAAGGGCGTGAAGTTCCACGCCAACGACGAATTCACCCCGACGCGCGAGTTCAACGCCGACGACGTCATCTTCACCTTCGATCGGCAGATGAACCCCGAGAACCCCTACCACAAGGTCTCGGGCGGCACCTGGGAGTATTTCTCGGGCATGGGCATGGCCGACCTGATCAAGGACATCGTCCGCGTCGACGATCACACGGTCAAGTTCGTGCTCAACCGCCCCGAGGCGCCCTTCGTCGCCAACCTGGCGATGGACTTCGCCTCGATCATGTCCAAGGAATACGCCGACGCCATGCTGGCCGCCGGCACGCCGGAAAAGCTGAACACCAAGCCCATCGGCACCGGCCCGTTCCAGTTCGTCGCCTACCAGAAGGACGCGGTCATCCGCTACAAGGCCAACCCGGACTACTGGCGCGGCAAGGCCGACATCGACAACCTGATCTTCGCCATCACCCCCGACGCCTCGGTGCGCTATCAGAAGCTCAAGGCCGGCGAGTGCCACGTCATGCCCTATCCGAACCCGGCGGACGTGGCCGCGATGAAGGCCGACCCCGACGTGGTCGTGCTTGAGCAGGAGGGTCTGAACGTCGGCTACCTGGCCTACAACACCCTTCAGAAGCCCTTCGACAACCCGAAGGTGCGCAAGGCGCTGAACATGGCCATCGACAAGCAGGCCATCATCGACGTCGTCTTCCAGGGCTCGGGCCAGATCGCCAAGAACCCGATCCCGCCGACCATGTGGTCCTACAACGACGAGGTGCAGGACGATCCCTACGATCCCGAGGCCGCGCGCAAGATGCTCGAGGAAGCGGGCGTCAAGGATCTGAGCATGAAGGTCTGGGCCATGCCCGTGCAGCGCCCCTACAACCCGAATGCGCGCCGCATGGCCGAGCTGATCCAGGCCGACCTGGCCAAGATCGGCGTCAAGGTCGAGATCGTCTCGTATGAGTGGGGCGAGTATCTGTCGCGCTCGAAGGATCTGGACCGCGACGGCGCGGTGCTGCTGGGCTGGACCGGCGACAACGGCGACCCGGACAACTTCCTGGGCGTGCTGCTGGGCTGCGACGGCGTCGGCGCCTCGAACCGCGCGCAGTGGTGCCACAAGCCCTTCGACGACCTGATCAAGAAGGCCCGCACCCTGACCGACAAGGCCGAGCGCACGCGCCTCTACAAGGAGGCCCAGGTCATCTTCAAGGAGCAGGCGCCCTGGGCGACCATCGCCCACTCGGTGGTCTACATGCCCATCCGCCCCGAGGTGAAGGGCTACAAGGTCCACCCGCTGGGCAGCCACATCTTCTACGGCGTGAGCCTCGAGAACTGAACGACCAAGCGGGGCCGCCCACCGGGCGGCCCCGCCGCTTCGCGCCCGCGACGCGCCCAGCGCCGCAGACGGCGCAAACCGAACCCGCGCCGCAGCCCGCGCGGACAACTCCCGCGCCAAACGGCGCAGGCCGAGCCCCGCGTCGCAGACGACGCGAACCGAACCCGCGTCGCAAACGGCACAAGCCGATCCCGGGCCGCAAGCGACGCAAGCGACGCCCGCGCCGCAAACGGCGCCAACCGATTCCCGCGCCGCAGACGGCGCAAACCAAGCCCGCGCCGCAGACGGCGCAAACCGAAGACCGCGCCGCAGGCCGCGCGACGGCGCCCGCAGCGCAAGACGACGCGAAACGCCAGGAAAAGCCGCCATGAACGCCCCCGCCCGCAGCTCCGAAGCCGCCCTTGCCGAGCGCCTTGCGCGCCATGCCGACGTCGCGCGCGCGCTCGACGCCGACGCGGTCGCGCTCGTGCCCGGGCCGAACTTCACCCGCGCCTTCGGCCACGCCTTCATGAGCCACGAGCGCCCCTTCCTCGCCGTCATCCCCGCCAAGGGACGCCCGGCGGCGATCGTGCCCGCGCTGGAGCTGCAAAGCTGGGAGCTGACGGGCTTTGCCGGCGACGTCTTCGCCTGGACCGACCAGCAGGGCTACATGGACGCCTTCCGCGCCCTGGCCGAACGCCTGCCCATGCGCCGCCTGGCGGTCGAGGGCCAGGTGATGCGGGTCTTCGTGCATCACGCCCTGAAGGCGGCGGCGCCCGCGCTCGAGATCATCGACGCCGAGCGCGAGATCTCGGCCCTGCGCATCGTCAAGACCGCCGACGAGCTGGCCGCCCTGCAGGCCGCCATCGACGTCTCGGAGCGCGCGCTGGCCCGCACGCTCGAGACCGTGCGCGCGGGCATGACCGAGGCCGAGGTCGAGCGCGCCCTGGTCCGCGCCCTGTTCGACGAAGGCGCCGACGGGCTGGCCTTCGCGCCCATCGTCGCCGCGGCCGACAATTCCGCCCGCCCCCACGCCAAGGCCCGGCCCGACTACGCGCTGCGCGCCGGCGACGCGCTGCTGTTCGACTTCGGCGCGACGAAGGACGGCATGTGCGCCGACATCACCCGCACCGTCTTCGTCGGCCACGCCTCGGACGAGGCGCGGGCGGTGTATGAGACCGTGCTCGAAGCCAACCGCCGCGGCATCGCCGCCGGCGGCCCCGGCGCCACGCCCCACCAGGTCGACGACGCGGCGACCGCGGTGCTCGAAGCCTCGCCCTTCGCCGAGCGCATCCGCCACAAGACCGGCCACGGCCTGGGGCGCGAGGTGCACGAGGCCCCGTGGATCATGCGCGGCGTGCACGAGCCGATGGCGCCGGGCACAGTTTACACGGTCGAGCCGGGGCTGTATGCACCCGGCGCGTTCGGCGTCCGCATCGAGGACGACGTGCTGATCGAAGCGGACGGCGCCAGGGCGCTGACGCGCTTTCCCAAGGAACTCATGATCGTGGGCCGCTGATGCTCGGATTCGTCCTGTCCCGCCTGCTGACCTTCATCCCGACCTTTCTGGGGGTGACGCTGATCTCGTTCAGCTTCATCCGCGCGCTGCCGGGCGATCCGATCATCGTCATGGCGGGCGAGCGCGGCCTGACCGACGAACGCTATCAGGAGCTGGTGCGCCAATACGGCTTCGACAAGCCCGTGTTCCAGCAATATCTGGACTATCTGTGGGGCGTGCTGCACGGCGATCTGGGCCAGTCCTTCGTGACCAAGCGCCCGGTGTGGGACGAGTTCTTCTCGCTGTTTCCCGCCACGCTCGAACTGTCGATCTGCGCGATGATCTTCGCCGTGGCGCTGGGCCTGCCGGCGGGCGTGATCGCCGCGGTCAACCGCGGCAAGCTGCCCGACCGGGCGCTGATGTCGGCGGCGCTGGTGGGCTATTCGATGCCGATCTTCTGGTGGGCGCTTCTGCTGATCATCCTGTTCTCGGGCATGCTGGGCTGGACGCCGGTGTCGGGGCGCATCAGCCTGCTTTACTATTTCGAGCCGGTGACGGGCTTCATGCTGATCGACAGCCTGCTGTCGGGGCAGAAGGGCGCCTTCGCCTCGGCCGCGTCGCACCTGGCGCTGCCGACGGTGGTGCTGGGCACCATCCCGCTGGCGGTGATCGCGCGCCAGACGCGCTCGGCCATGCTCGAGGTGCTGGGCGAGGACTACATCCGCACCGCCCGCGCCAAGGGCCTGTCGCCCGCCCGCGTCAACGGCGTGCACGCGCTGCGCAACGCGCTGATCCCGGTGGTGACGGTGATCGGGCTGATGGTCGGCACGCTGCTGGCCGGCGCCATCCTGACCGAGACGATCTTCAGCTGGCCGGGCATCGGCAAGTGGATGGTCGATTCCATCTTCCGGCGCGATTACCCCGTGGTGCAGGGCGGCCTTCTGCTGATCGCGACCATGGTGATGATCGTGAACCTGACCGTGGACGTGCTCTACGGCTTCATCAACCCCAAGATCCGGAGGCGCTGATGACCGAGACCGCCCCCGCCCCGCTCGCGGCCCCCGCGCGGCCCAGCGCACTGCGCGAGTTCTTCCACTATTTCGCCGAGAACCGCGGCGCGGTGTTCGGCATGTGGATCTTCGCCGGCTTCGTCTTCGTCGCCGCCTTCGCGCCCTGGATCGCGCCCTACGGCCCGGCCGAGCAGTTCCGCGACCATGCGCTGACGCCCCCCGCCTGGGTCGAGGGCGGCAGCTGGGCCTTCCCGCTGGGCACCGATCCGCTGGGGCGCGACATGCTCAGCCGCCTTCTGCACGGCGCGCGCTATTCCTTCTTCGTCGGCGTGGTGGTGGTCACCGTCTCGGCTGCGGGGGGCGTGCTGATCGGGCTGATCTCGGCCTTCTCGCCCAAATGGCTGGACGCGGCGATCATGCGCGTGATGGACATCATCCTGGCCTTTCCCTCGCTGCTGCTGGCGCTGGTGCTGGTGGCCATCCTGGGGCCGTCGCTGACCAACGCGATGATCGCCATCGCCCTGGTGGCGCAGCCGCATTACGTGCGCCTGACGCGCGCCTCGGCGCTGGGCGAGCTGCAGAAGGATTACGTCACCGCCGCGCGGGTGGTCGGCGCGCGGCTGCCGCGGCTGATGTTCGTCACCGTGCTGCCCAACTGCCTGGCGCCGATCATCGTGCAGGCGGCGCTGTCCTTCTCGACCGCGATCCTCGACGCGGCGGCGCTGGGCTTTCTGGGCATGGGCGCGCAGCCGCCGACCCCCGAATGGGGCACGATGCTGGCCGAGGCGCGCGAGTTCATCCTGCGCGCGTGGTGGGTGGTCACCTTCCCGGGCCTGGCGATCCTGATCACGGTTCTGTCCATCAACCTGATGGGCGACGGCCTGCGCGACGCGCTGGACCCGAAGCTGAAGCGGAGCTGAGCGATGAGTCTTCTCGACATCCGCAACCTGACCGTCGAGTTCGCCACCGCCGCCGGCCCCTTCCGCGCGGTCGAGGGCGTGGACCTGACGCTCGAGAAGGGCGAGGTTCTGGCCATCGTCGGCGAAAGCGGCTCGGGCAAGTCGGTCTCGATGCTGGCGATCATGGGCCTGCTGCCCTGGACGGCGACGGTCACCGCCGACCGCATGGCCTTCGAGGGGCGCGACCTGCGCGAGCTCTCGCCCGCGCAGCGGCGCAAGATCATCGGCAAGGACATGGCGATGATCTTCCAGGAGCCGATGTCCTCGCTCAACCCGTGCTTCACCGTCGGCTTCCAGATCAAGGAGGCGCTGCGCCAGCACACCGACCTTGACCGCAAGGCGCGCCACGCCCGCGCCGTCGAGCTGTTCGAGCAGGTCGGCATTCCCGCGCCCGAGCGGCGGCTCAAGGCCTATCCGCACCAGATGTCGGGCGGGATGAACCAGCGCGTGATGATCGCCATGGCGATCGCCTGCAATCCCAAGCTGCTGATCGCCGACGAGCCGACCACCGCGCTCGACGTCACCATCCAGGCCCAGATCCTGGACCTGCTGCTGGACCTGCGCCGGCGCAACGGCATGGCGCTGGCGCTGATCACCCACGACATGGGCGTGGTCGCCGAGACGGCCGAGCGCGTGTCCGTGCACTATGCCGGCCAGAAGGTCGAGGAGCAGCCCGTCGAGGGGCTGTTCGCCCGTCCCTTCCACCCCTATACCGGCGCGCTTCTGGCCGCCCTGCCCGAGCGCGCGACCTCGCGCCGGCTGCCGACCATTCCCGGCGTCGTGCCCGGCCAGTTCGACCGGCCGGCGGGCTGCCTGTTCGCCCCGCGCTGCCGCCACGCCAGCGACATCTGCCGCGCCCGACGCCCCGAGCCGCTGGGCCCCGAGATGGGCCGCGGGCGCTGCCACACGCCGCTGACCGCGGATGGAAACGGCGTCATGCAGCCTCAACGGATGGTGACGACATGAGCGAACCGATCGTGGTCGCGCGCGACCTGGAACGCCGCTACGAAATCCGCCAGGGCCTGCTGCGCCCGCCGGCCGAGCTGCGCGCGCTGTCGGGCGTCAGCTTCGCGCTCAGCCCCGGCCGCACGCTGGCCGTGGTGGGCGAGTCGGGCTGCGGCAAGTCCACGCTGGCGCGCCTGGTGACGATGATCGAGCCCCCCAGCGCCGGCGAGCTGCGCATCCGCGGCCAGGCGGCGACGCCCGACCGCTGGCGCGCGCTGCGCGACAGCGTGCAGATCGTGTTCCAGGACCCCTACGGCTCGCTCAACCCGCGCCAGCGCGTGGGCACGATCCTGCAGGAGCCGCTCAAGATCAACCGCCCGCGGATGAGCGCGGCCGAGCGCGAGGCGATGGCGCGCGAGAAGCTGGCGCTGGTCGGCCTGCGCCCCGAGCATTACGACCGCTTCCCGCACATGTTCTCGGGCGGGCAGCGCCAGCGCATCTCGATCGCGCGGGCGCTGATGCTGGACCCGGCGGTGCTGGTGCTGGACGAGCCGATCTCGGCGCTGGACGTGTCGATCCAGAGCCAGATCCTGAACCTGCTCATCGACCTGCAGGAGCGGCTGGGCCTGGCCTATCTGTTCATCTCGCACGATCTGTCGGTGGTGCGCCATTTCGCCGACGACGTGATGGTGATGTATCTGGGCCGCGCGGTCGAGACGGGCCCCGCGCGCGAGGTGTTCGCCGCCCCGCGCCACCCCTACACCAAGGCGCTGATCTCGGCCACGCCGCGCGCGCAGCCCAACTCGGGGCGCAAGCGCATCAAGCTGACGGGCGAGCTGCCCTCGCCGCTCGACGTCATCCCCGGCTGCCCCTTCGCGCCGCGCTGCTGGCGCGCCGATGACGAGTGCCGCGCGACGCGCCCGCCGCTCAAGGGCGAGGGCCGCGCCTTCGCCTGCCACCATCCCGAAGAGGGCGCGGTCGAGTAGCCCCGCCCTTGCCGCGCGGCGGGCCCGGGGCTAGCCTGAGCGCGCCCGCCTCGCGCCGCCGGCCGGGCGCGGGCGAGTCCGACGCGAAGGCTGCCGAGGCGACGATGCCCCACGACCACGACGCCGGTTCCGCTCATGCATCAGGCCATGGCCATGGCTTCGGCCACGCCCACGGCCCGGTCGAGCTGAGCGCGCGCGACCTCACCCCCGCCTTCCGCTGGGCGGTGGGGCTGAACGCCGCCTATGTGCTGATCGAGGCCGCGGCCGGCCTGCTGATCGGCAGCCTGGCGCTGCTGGCCGACGCGGCGCACAACCTGACCGACGTGGCCGGCCTGCTGGCGGCCTGGGCGGCGGCCGAGCTTGCGCGGCGCGCGCCCACCGCCCGCTACACCTACGGGCTTGGGCGCGCGACGGTGCTGGCGGCGCTGCTCAACGCCATCGCGATCATGGTCGGCGTCGGCGCCGTCTCGTGGGAGGCGGTCCGCCGCCTTGGCGACCCGATCAACACGCCCCCCGCCGCCATCGCGATCGTCGCGCTTCTCGGCATTGGGGTGAATTTCGGCACGGCGCTGCTGTTCCGGCGCGACAGCCGCTCGGACCTGAACGCGCGCGGCGCCTATCTGCACATGCTGGCCGACGGCGCGGTCTCGCTGGCGGTGACGCTGGCGGCGCTGGGGATGATGGCGACCGGGTGGCGCTGGCTCGATCCGGCGGCCGCGCTGGGGGTCGGCGCGGTCATCGCCTTCTCGGCCTTCGACCTGCTGCGCGCGTCGCTGCGGCTGTCGCTCGACGGCGTGCCCGAGGGGGTGGACGCGCAGGAGGTGCGCGCATGGCTGGCCGCGCAGCCAGGAGTGCGCGGGCTGCACGATCTGCACATATGGGCGCTGAGCGCGACGCGCACGGCGTTGACGGCGCATCTGGTCATGGCCCGCCCGCCCGCGCCCGGTTTCCTGACCCGCATCGCCGAAGAGCTGCGCCGCCGCCATGGCATCGACCACGTGACCATCCAGATCGAGGACGAGAACGAGCCCTGCGCGAGCGCCCGCTGCGCCTGAACGCGCCGCAAGGCGGGCCGGATGCGGGACCGGGCGCAGGACCAGTCGGAACGACGCCGGCGCCCCGCGCGCACGACGCGCGCCGACCTGCGCCCGCCGAACGGCGCCCGCGACACGGCGTCGGGCCCGGATCGCGCCGCCGAGCGGCGAACTTGCGGCGCGCGCCTGCGGGCAGGGCAAGCGCGCGGCGCGGCGATCGCGCGCCCCGCCGCGCGGCGGCGCGGCGGTCTTCATGGCGCGCATCGTCCGAGCCGATGCCCGCCGGCTGCGCTTCCGGCCGCCTGGCGCACCGCGCCGCGGCGGCCGTCGATAGCCTCGGCCATGCGTCGGCCGTCATGGCGCCAGCCGCGGCTCAATCGCGCGCAAGCGCGACGTGATCGCGCGCCACGGACATCGCCTTGAGCACCGCATGCGCATGCGTTCCCGGCGCCAGCGCCAGCGCTGCGACCGCGCGGCGCGTGAGACGCGCAAGGATGCGGTCGCCCGCCAGGTCCAGCGTCACAAGCGCGCCCGGCCCCTCGCCCGGACGGATCTCGAGCACCGTGGCCGGCAGGATGTTCGCCGCCGAAAGCCCCTCGGGGCGGGCGCGCGAGACGATCACGTCATGAGCCATGATGCGCACGCGCACCCGCGCTCCCTCGGGCGCGTCGATGCGCGGCAGCCAGAGCGGCCCCGCCGCCGCCTCGAGCCGCGTGAGCCCGTCGGCCTCGTGCCGGGCGACCCGCGCGGGCAGCAGCGCCGCCGCCTCGCGCAGGCCCAGCGCGCGCATGGCCGCGGGGTCGGCCATGACGATGTCGGTCGGCCCCTGCGCCACGATCCGCCCCTCGGCCAGCACGGCCATCCGGTCGGCCAGCAGCTGCGCCTCGTTCAGATCGTGGGTGACCAGCACGATCGGCGCGCCCAGCTCGTCGCGCAGCGCCGCGACGCGCGCGTGAAGCTGCGCGCGCGCCGCCCGATCGACGGCCGAGAAGGGCTCGTCCAGCAGCAGCGCGCGCGGCCGCCGCGCCAGCGCGCGGGCCAGCGCCACGCGCTGGCGCTGGCCGCCCGACATGCGGTCGGGGCGGCGCTCGGCCAGCTCGCCCAGCCCGAGCTGCGCCAGCAGGCGGCGCGCCTCGGCCATCGCCGCCGCGCGCGGGCGCAGATCAAGCGCCGCGGCCACGTTTCGCGCCGCGCTCATGTGCGGGAAGAGCGCGTAGCTTTGAAACACCATCCCCACGCGGCGCCGATGGGCAGGCACATCCACCCCGGCGCGCGAATCGAACCAGGTCTCGCCGCCCGCCGCGATGCGCCCCGCGGCGGGCCGCGTCAGCCCGGCGATGGCGCGCAGCAGCGTCGTCTTGCCCGCCCCCGACGGGCCGACCAGCGCCAGCAGCGACCCCGGCGCCGCCGCGAAGGCCGCGTCCAGCGCCGCGGGCCCGTCAAGGCGCGCCTCGACCTCGAGCGTCATCGCGCCCCCGCAGGCGCGCGCGCGCCCAGCCGATGCGTGAGATAAAGCGCCGCCAGGCTGACCGCGACCAGCGTCGCCGACATGGCCCCGGCGGCCTCGAGATCGAAGGCCTGCACGCGGTCGTAGATGGCGATGGCGACGGTGCGGGTCTCGCCCGGAATGGCGCCGCCGACCATCAGCACGATGCCGAACTCGCCGATCGTGTGGGCGAAGGTCAGCGCCATGGCGGTGGTCACGCCCGGCCAGGCCAGCGGCAGCTCGACGCGCCAGAGCGCGGCCGCGGGCGACATGCCGCAACATGCGGCGGCCTCGCGCAGCTCGGGCGCGACGGCCTCGAAGCCGCGCTGTGCCGGCTGGATCGCGAAGGGCAGGTTGAACAGGATCGAGGCCACGAGGATGCCCTCGAAGGTGAAGGCCAGCGGGCGGCCGAACAGGCTTTCCCACGCCTCGCCCAGCGGCGAGCCGGCGCCCATCGCCACCAGCAGGTAATAGCCCAGAACCGTGGGCGGCAGCACCAGCGGCAGCATCAGCGCCGCCTCGATCAGCCGCTTGCCGCGAAGCTCGCCGCGCGCCAGCGCCCGCCCGCCCAGCACCGAAACGGGCAAGAGCGCCGCCGTCGTCGCGGCCGCCAGCTTCAGCGAAAGGGCCAGCGCCTCCCAATCCATGGTCAGTCCGCCGGCGGCGCGAAGCCGTGCGCGGCCAGGATGCGCCGCCCCCGCTCGGATCGCACGAAGGCGAAGAACGCGCGCGCCGCGGGGCCCGCGCGGCGCGTCAGCGCCATGCGCTGGATCAGCGGCGGGTGCATGTGGGGCGGGATCGGCGCATGATCGACCTGCCGGGCGATGCGCGGCGACATGGCCAGCGAAAGCGCCGCCACGCCGCCCTGCGCCGCGCCCGAGGCCACGAACTGCGCGGCCTGGGCGACGTTCTCGCCCATCACGAGCACGGGTTGGAGCGCCTCCCACAGACCCGCCGCGCGCAGGGCGTCGCGCGCGCGCATGCCGTAGGGCGCATGTTCGGGATTGGCGATGGCGAAGCGGCGCACCCGCCCTTCGCGCAATGCCGCGGCCAGCTCCTCTAGCGCGCCATCCGCCGCCAGGGGCCCGCCGCGCCGCACGAGCAGGGCCAGGCGGCCCTCGGCATAGGGCGCGCCTTCGTCGGGCAGGACGCCATCGCGCGCCAGCGCGCGCACGAAGCTTTCATCCGCGGCCATGAACAGCTCGTAAGGGGCGCCCTGGCGCAGCTGGCGCGCGAAATTGCCCGTCGAGCCGAACACCGCCCGCACCCGGCCGCGCCCCTCGGCGGCGAAGGCGGCGGCCAGCTCGGGAAAGGCGAATTGCAGGTCCGAGGCGGCCGCCACCAGCGCCTCGGGGTCCGCCTGCCGGGCGCGCGCGCCGGGCGCGGACGCGGCGGCCATTGCGGCCAGGAGGGCGACGAGCGCGATGCGAAGGCGGCGGCGGAGCATGTGACCTCGAGCGTTATTTCCGCTCGACCATATCCGAGGCGCCCGGCGCCGCGTCAACCCTGCTCTTCCTCCGCGCCCGCCGGCGGGGCGGGCGCCAGGGCGGCAAGGCGCGCCAGCGGCGCGGCGGCGCCCTGGCGCGCGGCGGCCTCGACGGCGCGGTAGGCCTCGAGCGCGGCGCGCCCGGTTTCGGTCAGCTGCGCGCCGCCGCCGCCGCGGCCGCCGCGCGCGCGCGTCACCAGCGGACGTTCGAACATGCGGTTGAGCGTCTCGATCAGCTGCCAGGCGCGCTTGTAGCTCATGCCCATGGCGCGGCCCGCCGCGGCGATCGAACCCGTCTGGTCCACGCGCTCGAGCAGCTCGGCCTTGCCGGGCCCGATCATGGCGCCCTGGGCGAAGACGACCCGGATGCGCAGCGCCGGCATCGGGGCGGAAGAAGGCTGTTTCGCGGTCATGCGCGCATCCTTGCCCGCGCGCGCCCCTCGCGCAAGCGCCGCCGCCGCCCGCTCGCCCGGCGCGAGACGGCGCGCAGGCCGCCCCCGCCGGGGGGGCATGGGCGCCCCGCCCCGGACGCCCGCCCCGCGGCGCAAGGATAGCGCGGCGCGCCCCGGCCCGCCGCCCCGCGCGCCGATGGCGCGCGGCCGGGCGCGCCCTCGCCATCCGCGGGCGCGCCGCCGCGCCATCCGCCCGACGCGGCGCGGGTCCGGGCTGGACTTGCGCGCCCGGCCGCCGCACTGTGGCCCCGATCGCTTGTCCGCAGGAGTGTTCGCCATGCTTCCGCCCGGCTTCGCCTCGGCCCCCGCGCGCTCGTCCTATGACGTGGTGATCATCGGCGGCGCGATCATGGGCTCGGCCGCGGCGTGGTTCCTGACCCGCGACCCGGACTTCGACGGCTCGGTGCTGGTGGTCGAGCGCGACCCGGCCTACGAGCGCTGCTCGACCGCGCACACCAACTCTTGCATGCGACAGCAATTCTCGACCGAGCTGAACGTGCGCATCTCGCAATTCGGGGCCGAGTTCGTGAAGACCCTGCACGAGCGCATGGGGGGCGACCCGGACGTGCCGCGGCTGTCGATCCGCAATTTCGGCTATCTGTATCTGGCCGCCGACCAGGCCTTCGCCGAAACGCTGCGCGCCAACTGGCGGGTGCAGCGCGCCGCCGGCGCCGGGACCGAGCTGCTGAGCCCCGACGAGATCGCGGCCCGCTATCCGTTCTATGCGCTGGACGACGTGGTGCTGGGTTCGATCAACACGCGCGACGAGGGCTGGTTCGACGGCGCGGCGCTGTTCGACCAGCTGCGGCGGGGCGCGCGCGCCGCGGGGGCCGAGTTCGTCGCCGACGAAGCGGCGGCGCTCGAGCTTGCGCCCTCGGGCGCGCGGGTCGAGGCGGTGCGCCTTGCGTCGGGCGCGCGGGTCGCCTGCGGCTGCGTCGTGAACGCGGCGGGCCCACGGGCGGCGCGGGTCGCGGCGATGACGGGCATCGACCTGCCGGTCGAGCCGCGCAAGCGCTTCACCTGGATCTTCAAGGCCGAGCGTCCGCTCGAGCGCGACCTGCCGCTGACCATCGACCCCTCGGGGGTGCATGTGCGCGAGAACGGCGGCGGCACGTATATGTGCGGCGCCGCGCCCGAGCCCGACGAGGCCGTCGATCCCGACGATTTCGAGATGGACCTCGCCATGTGGGAAGAGCGCGTCTGGCCGGCGCTGGCGCGGCGCATTCCGCGCTTCGAGGCCATACGCCAGACCCATTGCTGGGCGGGGCACTATGCGATGAACCTGCTCGACCGCAACGCGGTGATCGGACCGCATCCGCGGGTGGGCAACTTTCACTTCATCAACGGCTTTTCCGGCCATGGGCTGCAACAGGCGCCCGCCATGGGGCGCGGCCTGGCCGAGATGATCGTGCACGGGGCCTATCGCAGCCTGGACCTGTCGCCCTTCGGCTATGAGCGCATCGAGGCCGGGCGCCCGATCCGCGAGCGCGCGGTGATCTGAGGCGCGGGGCGGGCCCGTCAGTCCTGCCCGCGCAGCGCGTCGATGATCGGGCATCCGCGCGCCTCGCCCTCGGCGCAAAGCGCCAGCGTGTCGGCCAGCGCGGCCTCCATGCGGCGCAGATCGGCGATGCGCGCGCGCACGTCCTCAAGGCGGCGCGAGGCCAGCCGCGCGGCCTCGGCGCAGCTGCGCCCGCCGCTTTCGGACAGGGCGAGAAGCTCGGCGATCTCGTCCAGCGCAAAGCCCAGAACCCGCGCGCGCAGGATGAAGCGCAGCCGCGCCACATGCCCCTGGTCGTAGACGCGCCAGTTGGCCGCGTCGCGCGGGGGCGCGGGCAACAGGCGGACCTTCTCGTAATGGCGCACGGTCTCGGCGTTGCAGCCCGCAAGACGCGCCAACTCGCCGCGGCGCAGCGCCGCGGGGCGCGCGCCGTCGGCCCGATCGCGGGATGAGGCGGTCATGATCGGCTCCTTCGCATCTTGGGGCAGAGTGGCGCGGCTTGCCGGACCGGGCAAGCCCCGGCCGCGCCGGAGGACATAATCCGCTGGCGCGCCCGGACCGCGGCGGCCACAATGCCGCGACCCGAACGCCCGCAACCGACCGGAGCCCGCATGCCGCACCGAAGCAAACGCCTCGCCCTGATCCGCGCAGGGATCGACACCTATCGCCAGCCCGTCGTCTACATGCGCGCCGATTGCGACCTGTGCCGGTCCGAGGGGTTCTCGTCGCTGGCGCGGGTCGAGATCACGCTGGGCGCGCGCAGCATCGTGGCCACGCTCAACGTGGTGACCGAGGGCGCATGGCTGCCGCCGGGCGCGGCGGCGCTGAGCGAAGCGGCGTGGGAGGCGCTCTCGCCCGAGCCGGGCGCGATGGCCAGCTTCTCGCACCCCGAGCCGCCCGTCTCGGCCGACGCCATCCGCGCCAAGGTGTATGGCCGGCGGCTGGACCAGGCGGCCTTTCGCGACATCGTGCGCGACATCGTCGGGCGGCGGCTGTCGGAGCTTGAGCTGGCGGCCTTCGTCGCCGCCTGCGCGGGCGACCGGCTGGACGCCGAGGAAACCGTGGCCCTGACCCGCGCCATGGTCGAGACCGGCCGGCGCCTGGAATGGGGCGAGGGCATGGTGCTGGACAAGCACTGCGTGGGCGGCCTGCCGGGCAACCGGACCACGCCGATCGTGGTCGCCATCGTGGCGGCCTCGGGGCGGCGCATTCCCAAGACGTCGAGCCGGGCCATCACCTCGCCCGCCGGCACGGCCGACACGATGGAAACCATGGCGCCGGTCGCGCTGGCGGCCGCGGCGATGCGCAAGGTGGTCGAGGCCGAGGGCGGCTGCGTGGTCTGGGGCGGCGGGCTGGACCTGGCACCGGCCGACGATCTGCTGATCCGGGTCGAGCGCCCGCTCGATTTCGATTCCGAGGGGCAGATGGTGGCCTCGATCCTGTCCAAGAAGGCGGCGGCCGGCTCGACGCATGTGCTCATCGACATGCCCGTGGGGCCGACGGCGAAGGTGCGCTCAAGCGCGGCGGCGCACATGCTCGAGGCGCGGCTCCTGACGACGGCCGAGGCGCTGGGCCTGAACGCGCGGGTGCGCCTGAGCGACGGGTCGGGCCCGGTGGGGCGCGGGATCGGTCCCGCGCTCGAGGCCCATGACGTGCTGGCCGTGCTGCGCCGCGCGCCCCACGCGCCGCAGGATCTGCGCGAGCGCGCGCTGGACATCGCGGGGGCGCTTCTGGACATGGCCGCCGAGGCCGAGGGCGGCCCCGCCGCGCAGGGCCGCGAGACGGCGCAGGCCCTGCTCGACTCGGGCGCGGCCGAGGCGAAGTTCATGGCCATCTGCGCCGCGCAGGGCGGATTTTCCGAACCGGGCCGCGCGGCCCATCGGCGCGTCGAGCGCGCGCCGCATGCCGGCGCGGTGGCGCAGATCGACAACCGGCGCATCGCGCGCATCGCCAAGCTGGCCGGCGCGCCGGGGCGCAAGAACGCCGGGGTGCTGCTGCACGCGAGCCTGGGCCAGAGGGTGGACAAGGGCGATCCGCTCTACGAGATCCACGCCGAGACGCCGGGCGAGCTGGAGTGGGCCGCCGAATATGCCGGCGCGCGCGCCCATCCCTTCCGCATCGAGGCCGAGGCATGAAGCCGCTGCTGCTGGTCTTTCCGGGCATGGAGCGGCTGGCCGCCGCGCTGGCCGCCGAACTGGACGCCGAGCGCGCGCCGGTCGCGCTGCACCGCTTTCCCGACGGCGAGACGCTGGTCGCCCTGCCCCCGGATCTGGACGGGCGCGACGCGGCGCTGTTGGTCGGGCTGCGCGACCCCGACCGGCAGGCGCTGGCGCTGCGCTTCGCCGCCGTCACGGCGCGCGAGCTGGGCGCGCGTCGGGTCGGGCTGATCGCGCCCTACATGGCCTACATGCGCCAGGACGCGCGCTTTGCGCCCGGGCAGGCCGTCAGCGCGCCGATCTTCGCCCGTTTTCTCGAGGAAGGCGTCGACTGGCTGACCACGCTGGACCCGCACCTGCACCGCATCCCCTCGCTCGATGCGTTGTTCTCGATCCCCGCGCGCCGCGCCGTCGCGGCGCCCGCCATCGCGCGCTGGGTGGCGGCGAACGTGCCCGACGCGGCGCTGCTGGGCCCCGACGGCGAAAGCGGCCAGTGGGTGCGCGAGGCGGCGCGCCTTGCGGGTCTGCCCTTCGAGGTGCTGACCAAGCGCCGCTCGGGCGATTTCGAGGTGACGCTGAGCGCGCCCAGCGCAAGGCTGGCGCGCACGCACACGCCGGTGGTGGTGGACGACATCGCCTCGTCCGGGCGCACCATGGCGCGGGCCGTGGCGCTGCTGCGCGAAGCCGGCGCGCGCGCTCCGGTCTGCGTGGTGACGCACGCGATCTTCGCGGGCGATGCGCTCGAGGTCATCATGGCCGCGGGCGCGGCGCGGGTGGTGAGCACGACCTCTCTGCCCCATCCGACGAACGCCATCGAAATCGCGCCGCAGCTGGCCGCCGAGACGCGCGCCCTCGGCTGGGGCGCCGCGCCCGAAGGCTGAGCGCCGCGCCTCATGGCGGCGCCTGGCTGGGCCGGGCGCGGCCGGCCGCCCCCTGGCCTCGCACGGAATTGCCGGGCCCCGGCACGCATCCGGCCGATCGCCCGCCGCGCAGGGGCCGCCGGCGCGCCTGCAGACGCTGCGCCCGGCATGCGCCCGCCCGCACCCGCCCCGCCCGGGTTTTCCGGGCCCCGGCGCCCATCCGCCCGATCGCCCGCCGCGCAGGGGCCGCCGGCGCTGCCATGAACGCTGCGCCGAGGGTGCGTCCGTCTCTGCGCGGCGCATGGGCCGGACCCGCTGGGGCCCTTGGCGCGGCCCCCCTTGCCAGGACCGGGCCGAGGGGCGCCATGGCCCGCTCGGGCCATGGTCTGACCAAGGGTTGGTGGGGCGGCGAAGGCTGGGCCTGCGCGGCGCCAGCCAAGGGGGAAGGGTTCCGGGCGCAAGAGGCGCTCGTCCGGCGCGGGCCGGGCGGCGGCGGGTCGGGCGTCGCCACGCCCGCCCGTCGGCCATGGGCGCCGCCTTGCCAGGCTCGGGCGCCAAGCCGACCGGCGGGGGCCTGTCGCGCGCCGCTCAGCCGCCCGCCAGATCGGGGAACAGGGCGCGCATCGCCTCGGGCGTTGCGGCGCACAGGCCGCGCTCGGTGATCAGCCCGCTGACCAGCTCGGCGGGCGTGACGTCGAAGGCGGGGTTGCGCGCGCCCGTGGCCTCGGGACAGATGCGCACCTGAACGATGCGCCCCTCGGGGTCCAGCCCCTGCACATGGGTGACCTCGCGCGGGTCGCGCTCTTCGATCGGGATTTCGCTCAGCCCGTCGGTCGCCGTCCAGTCGATGGTCGGCGAGGGCAGCGCGACATGGAAGGGCACGCCGTTGGCCCTGGCCGCCAGCGCCTTGAGATAGGTGCCGATCTTGTTGCACACATCGCCGCGGGCGGTCACGCGGTCGGTTCCGACGATGACCAGATCCACCTCGCCGCGCTGCATCAGATGGCCGCCGGCATTGTCCACGACAAGCTCGTGCGAAACGCCATGGCTCGCCAGCTCCCACGCCGTCAGCTGCGCGCCCTGATTGCGCGGGCGCGTCTCGTCGACGAAGACATGCACGTCCATGCCGGCCTCGACCGCCTGGTAGATCGGCGAGGTCGCCGTGCCCCAGTCGACCGTCGCGATCCAGCCCGCGTTGCAGTGGGTCAGCACGTTGACCCGCCCGCCGCCCTTGCGCGCCGACGCCTCGCGCAGCAGCGCCAGGCCGTGCTCGCCGATGCGGCGGTTGATCTCGACATCCTCGTCGCAGATGGCCGCCGCCTCGGCCGCCGCCGCCTCGGCGCGCCGCGCCGCGGGCAGCGGCGCCAGCGCGGCGTGCATGCGGTCGAGCGCCCAGCGCAGGTTGATCGCCGTGGGCCGCGTCGCCAGCAGCCGGGCGCGCGCGTCGGCAAGGGCCTGATCCGAGGGATCCTCCTGCATGCGCAGCGCCACGCCCCAGGCGGCCGTCGCGCCGATCAGCGGCGCGCCGCGCACCCACATCTCGGAAATGGCGCGGGCGAAGTCCTGAAGCGTGCGCAGCGCGACGATGCGCAGCTCGTGCGGCAGCCAGCGCTGGTCGATGATCCGCACCTCGCCGCCGGCGTCGCGCCAGATGGAACGATAGTGAACGCCGTCGATCTTCATGGCCGCCTCCTGCGTCGCTTCGCCCGCCCCTTCTAGACGCGCGCGCGGGCGGGCGCCAGAGCGCGCCGCCTGCCCCGCCCGACCATTCCGCATGACCGGGCGGGGGCGGGGCGGGCGTCAGGCGCCGCGCGCGGGCGCCTTGACGCGGAACACGATCAGGTAAAGGGCCGGCGCGAACAGCAGCGTGATCACCGTGCCCGCGACGATGCCGCCCATCAGCGCATAGGCCATCGGCCCCCAGAACACCTGATGCGAGATCGGGATCAGCGCCAGGCTGGCCGCCGAGGCGGTCAGCACGATCGGACGCGCGCGGCTCTCGGTGGCCTCGCGCACCGCCGACCAGGGGTCCAGCCCCTCGGCGCGCAGGGCCTCGATGCGGTCCACCAGGATGATCGAGTTGCGGATCAGGATGCCGCCCAGCGCCAGCACGCCCAGAATGGCGACGAAGCCCATGGGCGCCCCGGCCGAAAGCAGCGCCGCGACGACGCCGGTCAGTCCCAGCGGCGCCACCGAAAGCACGATCAGCGCAAGGCGGAAGCTTTGCATCTGCACCATCACGAGGGTGATGATGATCAGCACCATCAGCGGCGCGACGGCGGCGATGGGCGCCTGGGACTCGGCGCTTTTCTCGACCGAGCCGCCCAGCTCGACCGCATACCCCGCCGGCAGGTCCTGCGCGAAGCGCGCGATCTTCGGCGCCAGCGCCTTGACGATGGTGGCGGGCTGGTCGTCGGTGGCGACGGCGGCCTCGACGGTTACGGTGGGCATGCGGTTGCGCTGCACGACCATGGGCTGCTCGGTCTCGAAGCGGAAGGCGGCGATGGCCGAAAGCGGCGCCGCGCCCCCGCCGGGCAGGCTGATCTGAAGGTTGTAGAGCGCCTCGACCGAGCTGCTGGCCTCGGGACGGCCGCGCGCGGTGACGTCGATCAGATATTCTCCGTCGCGCAGGCTGGTCATGCGCGCGCCGTCATAGATGGTCGCCAGCGCCGAGGCCACGTCGGGCGCCGTCAGCCCCAGCTGGCGCGCCTTGTCCTGCAGAAGCTCGAGCCGCACCACCTGCGCGGGGGCGTTCCAGTCCAGCGCCAGCGCCGTCAGGCGCGGATCGGTGGCGACGACGGCGGCCAGCTCGCGCCCCAGATCGCGCACCTTGTCGATGTCGGGCCCCGACAGGCGATACTGCACCGGACGCCCCACGGGCGGGCCGATGTCCAGCAGCTTGACCAGCACGTCGGCCTCGGGCAGCTCTTGCGCGGCAAGGCGCGTCAGCTCGGCGCGCAAGCGGTCGCGCGCCTCGATGGCGGGGGTCTGGATCACGATCTGCCCGAAATTGGGCGAGGGGGTCTTGGGCTCGGAGGGCAGCAGGAAGCGCGGGGCCGAGCGCCCGACATAGGCGGTCCAGAACAGCGCCTCGTCGCGGCCCTTCAGATGCGCCTCGATGCGCGCCAGCGCGGCCGAGGTGGCCTCGATCGAGGCGTTCTGCGGCAGCGTGACGTTGACCAGAAGCTCGCGCCGGTCGGAATCGGGGAAGAACTGCTGCTCGACGAAGCGCATACCCCACAGCGAGGCCGCGAAGGCCAGCGCCGTCAGCGCCACGGTCAGCCAGCGCATGCGCATGGCGCCCGTCAGAACGGCGCGGAACATGCGCCGCGACAGGCCGGGCTTGTGCGCGTCATGCGCCCAGCGCGCGGGCAGCAGCGTCACGCCCAGCACCGGGGTGAACAGCACCGCCACCACCCACGAGACCAGCAGCGACACGGCGATCACGACGAAGAGCGAGAAGGTGAACTCGCCCGCCGCCGAGCTGTTGAGCCCGATGGGAATGAAGCCGGCCGCGGTGATGAGCGTGCCCGTCAGCATGGGAAAGGCGATGGTGCGCCAGGCGTAGGAGGCGGCCGCCCGGCGGCTTTCGCCCAGCTCGAGGCGGGTGATCATGGTCTCGACCGCGATCATGGCGTCGTCCACCAGCAGCCCCAGCGCGATGATGAGCGCGCCCAGCGAGATGCGCTGCAGGGTGAAGCCGGCATGCTCCATGAACACGAAGGTGATCGCCAGCACCAGGGGCACGGCCAGCGCCACCACCACGCCCGCCCGCAGCCCGACCGAGATGAAGCTGACGATCATGACGATGGCCACCGCCTCGAACAGCGCCTGGGTGAAATGGCCCACGGCCTCTTCGACGATGGCGGGCTGGTCGGCGATCTTGACGATCTCGACCCCGACCGGCAGGCGCGCGCGGGCCGCGTCCACCACCTGGTCCAGCGCCTTGCCGAACTTGAGGATGTCGGCGCCCTTGCGCATGCCCACGCCCAGGCCCAGCGCCTCTTGGCCGTTGTAGCGGAACAGCTCGGAGGGGGGCTCCTCGTAGCCGCGGCGGATCGTGGCGACGTCGGTCAGGCGGAAGAAGCGGTCGCCCACGCGCAGGTTCACCCCGGCGAGGCCGTCGGCGTCCAGGAACTGCCCGCCCACGCGCACCAGCACGCTTTGCGCGCCGGCCTCGATCACGCCCGAGGGCACGATGGCATTCTGGGCGGCGAGCGTGGCGCGCACCTGCTCGAGCGTGACGCCCAGCGCGGCCATCTTCTCGGGGGCGAACTCGAGATGCACCACCTCCTTGCGGTCGCCGAAGATGATGACCTTGCCCGCATCCGGCAGGCGCTGGATGTCGCGGCGCAGCTCCTCGGCCATGTCCTTGAGCTCGCGAGGGGAATAGCCGTCGGCGATGAAGGCGTAGAGGTTGCCGAACACGTCGCCGAAGCGGTCGTTGAATCCGAAGCCGGCGAATTCGGGCGGGAACTCGGCCCGGATGTCGTTCATCATGTTGCGCACCTGCTGCCAGACGCGCGGAATGGCCGGGCCGCGGATGGTCGGCTCGAGGTTCACATAGACGATGGTGCGCCCGGGCCAGGTGACCGAGCGGGTGAAGTCCAGCTCGTCCAGCTCCTCGAGCTTCTTCTCGATGCGGTCGGTGACCTGGTCCAGCGTCTCCTGCACCGTGGCGCCGGGCAGCGCGGCGGTGATGACCATGGTCTTGATGGTGAAGTCCGGGTCTTCCTGCCGGCCGATGTTCAGATAGGACATCACGCCGGCGATCATGCTGACCGCCATCAGATACCAGACGAAGGAACGGCGGCGCAGCGCCCAGTCCGACAGGTTGAAACCTTCGCTCATCGCGGCATCCTCGGCCCAAGCCTCTGTCCTTCGGTCAGCGAGCGCACGCCCTTCACGACCACCTCCTCGCCCGCGCTCAGCCCCGACAGGATCACGACGCGCCCGTCGATGCGCGCGCCCACGCGCACCGGGCGCAGCTGCGCGCGGCGCTCGGGCGGGGCGACGACCCACACCGCCGGCCCTTCGGGGCCGCGCGTCAGCGCCTCGGCGGGAATGCTGGGCGGCCCGGCCTTGACGGGGGGCGGCGCGACGAAGGCCAGCGCGCCGATGCGGAACTCGGGCGGGGCGTCGGTCATGGCGAAGCGCGCGCGCCGGGTGCGGGTGCGCGGATCGGCGACCGGATCGACCCGGCGCAGGCGCAGATCGGTCCGAACCTCGGGCAGCGCGGCGAGCCGCGCGCTTGCCGGCGCATCGCCGGCGAACAGGGTCAGGTCCGCCTCGGTCAGATCGGCCACCACCTCGCGCTCTTCGACCGCGGCGACGCGCAGCAGCGGCGCCCCCGCCGAGACCGCCGCGCCCGGTTCTACGAAGACCTGCGTGACCACGCCGTCATGGGGCGCGCGCAGCGTCGCCTTGTCGAGCCGGTCCTGCGCCTGGGCCAGCGCCGCGCGGGCCTGCTCGAGACGCGCGCGCGCCGCCGCCAGCTGACGCTCGGCATCCTCGAGCCGCGCCGCGCTTTCGACCCCGCGCGCGACCAGCTCGGCCTCGCGATCGCGCGCGTCCTGAGCCGACAGCAGCTCCTGCTCGGCCGCGATCACGCCGGCGCGGGCCGCCCAGACGTCGGCCTCGAGCGCCTCGGGATCGAGCCGCGCCAGAACCTGCCCCGTCCGCACCTCGTCGCCCACATCGGCCGGCCGCGCCGCCACGACGCCCGAAAGCGGAAAGGCCAGGTCCGTCTCGACGCGCGCGACCACCGCGCCGACGAAGTCGCGCCGCCCGGCCGCCTCGGCGCCGACGATGACGCTGACCACCGGACGCGGCGGCGCTTGCTCGGGCGCGGGGCCTTGCGACATGGCGCGCGCGCCGGCGCCGCTCAGCGCCAGCGCCAGCATCGCGGCCGCGCAGGCGCCGCGAAGGCGCGGACCGGCCGTGGCGAAGGGGGAGTCGCTGGAGGGCGTCTTCGGGGGATTCGCCTTGCGGGGGGTCATTCCGTCACCTCCGAGAGCACGACCCTGCGGCCCGGATAAAGCAGCTGCGCGCCCGCGACCACGACCAGCTCGCCCAGCTCGACGCCCGATTCGAGGATGATGCGCCCATCGGCGAAGCCCGACAGCGCCACGGGCCGGATCGCGACGCGGCCGCTTGCCGGATCCGCGACCCACACCGCCGCCGAGCGCCCAAGGGCCGACAGCGCCGAGGCGGGCAAGGAGATGCGCTCGGGCAGGGTCTGCGAGACGATGGCGCGCACCGGATCGCCAAAGCCCAGCCCTTCATGCGGCGGCTCGACCGCCACCTTCACCTCGACCGTGCCGGTGCGCGGATCGACCAGCGGCGAGATGCGCCGCACCTTGCCCGCATGGCGGATCGAGGGATCGGACAGCGGATGCAGCGTCACCTCCAGCGCCTCGGGCACGCCGGTGGGGGCGGTTTCGGGCGCCTGGAACACCGCGTCGATCGCGTCGCCAAGCGCGAGCGTCATGACGGGCCGCGCGGCGCCCACCACCTCGCCCGGCTCGATGAGGCGCTCGATCACCAGCCCGTCGGCGGGCGCGCGCAACACGGCGTCGGACAGGGCCTTGCGCGCGCGGTCCAGCTCGGCCCGGGCGCGTTCGAGGCCGGCGCGGGCGACGAAATAGGCGCGCCTGGCCTCGTCGCGGCGCACGCGCGTCGAGGCGCCGCGCTCGAGCAGCGCCTCCTGCCGGCGGAACTCGGTCTGGGCGCGGCGATGGTCGGCCTCGGCCGCCTCGAGCGCGGCCTGCGCGGCGCGCAGCGCCTGCTCCTGCTGGATGGCGTCGAGGCGGGCCAGCTCTTCGCCGGCGCGCACGCGCTCGCCCTTGTCGCGGCTGACCGACAGCACCCGGCCGCCCATGGGAAAGGCGACGTCGAGGCTGTCGCGCGGGGCGATCTCGCCGGTCAAGGCCAGAACGCGGCGCACCGGGCGCGGCTGGGCGCGCACCACTTCGACGCGAATGGGCGCCTCGGCGGCGGGGCCCGCGGCCGGCTCGGACGCGGCTTCGGCGCCGCGCGCCGGCGCGGCCAGAATGCATGACGCGGCGATCAGGGCCAGAACGGCCCCCGGCGCGGCGCGCCGGCGGCGATCACTGGTCATCGGTCGGCTCCTTGCCCGGAAGGGCCTCGATCATCCGCCGCAGCTCGGGCAAGGCGGCGCGGATCTGCGCCCTGCCCTCGGGCGCGGCGGCGAACATGTCGAACAGGCGCAGCCCCTCGATCGCGCTCCAGATGGCGAAGGCGCGGTCGGGCGCGGCGGTTTCCGCCGCGATCCGCGCCCAGCGCGCGCGGAACTCGGCGCGCACGGGGTCGAGCAGCGCCGGATCCTCGGCGCTTGCGGCGAGAATGGCCATGGGCAGGCGGTCGCCCTCATCCATCATCTGCTCGAGCGCCGAGAGGAACCCGCGCAAGGTGGGATTGGGCGCGCCGCGCGCCGCCTCGCGATGGGCGTCGCAACGTGCGCGCAAGGCCTCGACCTCGCGCGCGATCAGGGCCGCGAGCAGCGCGGCCTTCGAGGGGAAGTGATAGAGCACGCCGCCCTTGCTGAGGCCGCTCGCCGCGGTGACTGCGTCGATGGTGACGTGACGCGCGCCGCGCTCGCGCGCGATGCGCGCGGCCGCGTCCAGAATGCGCGCGCGCGTCTCCCCGGCCTGAGCCGCCTGCTTGTTGCGATGCGGAATCGTCATGGCGGGCGCGATATACCGTCCAGATGGTTCAGTCAACGCGGAAGTCTTGAACGGCGGCGAATTGGGGGTTGTGGCGGCCCCGGTTTTGTTGGTATTTCCCGCCTCGGAGACGTGGCCGAGTGGTCGAAGGCGCTCCCCTGCTAAGGGAGTAAACGGGCAACCGTTTCGAGGGTTCGAATCCCTTCGTCTCCGCCACTGTCCCTTGCGGAATTTTTCTCTTCCTCAGCGTGCCCGAAATTTTCCCCTTGTTATCAAGGGTTACGCCGATGGGCTGTTCACCGCCGGAGGCGCGAGACGGCTGAAATCGGTCTCTCCGTGCCGATATTCTCTGAACCTGATGACTGCGCGGATTTGGTAAATTTTCCGCAAAATACTGATTTAAAACGAAAAATTAGTAATGCAACCTGAACACTTCGCTGCGGGTGGCAACCGGCGAGAACCGACCGAGATCGGACGTTCGCCAGCGTCTCGACAGGTGTAGAGCGCGCTGCTAGGGGTGCCGCGCCTCGCGGTGGGTTCAAATCAACATTGTTTTCTCGAACCAACGGCACTCAATTGGCCCATTGCGAAGACAGCGCTTCCGCCTGTTGCAGAACGGTCCTGATCGCAGCGTCCTGCAGGTCTGGAGGATACCCGTACTTACGCAAGATGCGTTTCACCAGAACCCGCATGCGTGCCCTTGCGGACTCGCGATGGGACCAGTCCACAGTCACGTTCGACTTGAGGCTCTCCAGAAGCTCGTGCGCGATCAGCTTGAGTGAATCGTTCCCAAGGACCTCGATCGCGCTCTCATTGGTGGCGAGAGCGTCGTAGAAGGCGATCTCTTCCTCGGTTAGACCTTCTTCCTCGCCCCTCTTCATGGCCTCTCGAATGTCCTGCGCGAGTTCGATCAGCTCCTGGAGCACTTCGACAGTGCTGATCGCGTTCGTGTGGTACCGCGCAACGGCCTGCTCTAGTCGCTCAGAGAACCTCTTGCTCTCGACGACGTTTGACCGTGCACGGGATCGGATCTCGTCGTTGAGCAACTTCTTGAGCGCCTCAAGCGCGAGGTTCTTCTGTTCCATCTGCCGGACTTCCGCCAGGAAATCATCCGAAAGTATCGAGATGTCCGGCGACTTGAGCCCCGCGGCCGAGAGAATATCCACGATTTCTGTCGAAACCACGGACCTGTCGATGATCTGCTGAACGGCAAGGCGCTTGTCGGCCGCCGAGCCACCTGTCCCTTGCGTGGCTTTTACAAGCGCTGCCCGAACGGCCTGGAAGAAACCGACATCATCGCGAATGCGCTGGGCCTCTTCGCTGGCCGCTGCCAAGGCAAACGCTTTCGATAACGCAAGGACGTCGTCCTGGTACCGCCGAAGGGCTTTCTTTCTCGCTTCTTCGTCCGCTTCCTTCGCGGCTGCCGCGTGCTGGCGCTCCAGGATCCAGTTCATTGCTGCCGCGAGCGTCCGGAGGCGATCTGACGGTTCCCCCTTCAAGGCTTGGCTGTAATCGAACCCATGGAAGTGATCCCGAACGATCTCGTAGCGCTTCAGCATTTCCGCTACCGCCTCGGCCTCGTCGATGCCGGCCTGGCGCCGGTCGCTCTCGGAATACTGGCCCAGCGCGTTCTTCAGGTTTTGGGCGATCCCGATGTAATCCACCACGAGACCGGCGGGCTTGTCGCGGAAGACGCGGTTCACCCGAGCGATGGCCTGCATCAAACCGTGCCCCTGCATCGGCTTGTCGATGTACATGGTGTGCATCGACGGGGCGTCGAAACCCGTCAGCCACATGTCGCGAACGATCACGAGTTTGAGTGGGTCGTCTGGATCCTTGGCGCGCTTCGCGATCAGATCCCTGCGTGCCTTGTTGCCGATGTGTCGTTGCCAATCCGCTGGGTCTGATGCCACCCCCGTCATCACGATCTTGATGACGCCGGCATTGTCATCGTCGGAATGCCACGCAGGACGAAGCGCTACGATCTCGTTGTAAAGCGCGACGCAGATTCGCCGGCTCATGCAGACGATCATGCCCTTGCCATCAAGCGCGGCGAGCCGCCGCTCGAAATGCTCGACGATGTCGGCCGCAACCATCTTCAGGCGCTTCTCGGCGCCAACCAGCGCCTCGACGTTGGACCATTTCTGCTTCAGCTTTTCCTGTTCGGTCAGGGCCTCGTCTTCTGTCAGTGCTTCGATCTCGGCATCAATCCGGGGCTTCTCCTCCTCGGGCAGCTCGATGCGGGCCAGACGGCTTTCGTAGTAGATGGGTACCGTCGCGCCATCCTCGACCGCGCGGGTGATGTCGTAGATGTCGATGTAGTCGCCAAAGACGGCGGGCGTGTTGACGTCGTCCGTTTCGATCGGCGTTCCAGTGAAGCCGATGAATGACGCATTGGGCAGCGCATCGCGGAGGAGTTTCGCGAAACCATAGGTACGCTTGCCTGTCTTGGGGTCGATCTTTGCCCGGAATCCGTAATGGCTCCGGTGGGCCTCGTCGGCAATCACGACCACGTTGCGCCGATCGGTCATCTTCCCTTCCGACAGCTTCTGCAGGGTCGTGAAGATGATCCCACCTGAGACGCGGTTCAGGACCTGTTGCAGATGCTCGCGGCTCTCCGCCTGCTCGGGCGTCTGGCGGATCAGGTCGCGGCACATGGAAAAGGTCCGGAACAGCTGATCGTCGAGATCGTTGCGGTCAGTGAGCACGACGATGGTCGGGTTCTCCATCTGCGGGTGCCGCACCAGCTGGCCCGCGAAGAACGCCATGAGCAGGCTCTTGCCTGAACCTTGGGTGTGCCAGATCACCCCGGCCTTGCGATCGCCGTCGACGGCGGTCGCGCGAAGTGTGCTTTGAACCGCCTTCTTGACTGCATGGAATTGGTGGTAGCCGGCGATGATCTTGACGATGCCCGAGCCGGTGTCGCCGAACACCGTGAAGTCGCGGATGAGCTCCAGGAAACGCCGCTTCTCGAATACGCCCTCGATCAGCACGTCCATCTCGGGGCTGCCCTTTGGCGCCACCTCGCGCCCATCTGTGGTGCGCCAGGGCATGAATCGCTCCTCGTTGGCGGTGAGCGACCCAACCCTCGCCAAGGTGCCGTCGGAAGTCACCAGCACCGCGTTGGTACGAAACAGCGAAGGAATTTCGGCCTTGTAGGTCTGCAACTGATTGTAGGCGGTGGTGAGCGTTGCCGTCTCCGCGCCCGGGTTCTTGAGCTCGATCACCGCCAGCGGCAGGCCATTCACGAAGACCACCACGTCGGGGCGGCGGTTGCGGCCGCTCTCGATCACGACCATCTGATCGACGACCACCCAGTCGTTGGCGTCTGGGTAATCGAAATCAATCAAGCGCACCTTGTCGCCGCGAATGGTGCCGTCCTCGGCGTGGAACTCCACATCCACGCCCTCGACAATCAGCCGGTGAAGCCTGCGGTTTTCCTCGACAAGCGACGCGCTTTCCGACCCCAGAACCTGCTTGATCGCCTCCTCGCGCGCCTCGGCGGGAATGTGGGGGTTCAGCCGTTCGAGCGCCGCTTCCAGCCGCCCGCGCAAGATGACGTCATCATAGGCCGACCGCTCGGGCGCCGTGCCGTCCGGGCCGATGACGGCATCGGGCGCGTTCGCATACCCAAGCTCGCCGAACCTGGCGATCAGGGCCTTCTCGATGTCGTCTTCGCTGAGGAAGGTCATAACAAACTCTGTTCAACATTGGGTTGCTTGTGGATTGCGCTTACTATCGCATGCGCCATTGAAATTGCTTGCAGATCATACGTGCCCGTTAGAGCGGGCCGGGACGCGACGAAAGCCAAGGTCTTCTGAGATTTCCTTGCCCGCGGGCATGTGAGGGTCGTGGCACACAGCCCGCGCGCAGGGCAGGTGCGACACCTAGGCAGCGCCGCGGACGCTTCGTTAACTTGACATTCGCACCTTTCGCGCACATATTTCTGGCAGCTCATCTGCCATGTGTAGAAGGAGTTTTCGAGGTCGCTCCGAGAAATCGGCGCGGCCTTAGCTTTTTCAACGCCGGCCAGCATGGTACGAATCCCTCTCCTTCCTGAACTTGCGGACTCGGTGGGTGCGGTCCGTACAGAAAGCCGTCTTCAGAAGCAGGTAGCCCCCACGTTGTGCCAGGACGACGAGATACTCCTCTTGGTACCACAAGATCCAATTGAGCTCTCGCGCACGCTTCTGTTCCCATACGTCAATAGCCGCAACTGCATCAGCGTTCTCGATGACCCAGCGTATCAGCGGAAGTCTTTCGCACCGCCTCAAGTCAGGCATGCGGTCATCCTCAACGCGGCCTTCTGAAATCAGATGCCAGAAGCAGGCCCATTTCCGATTGTGTTCTGGAACACGGCGGGCGCTCACGGGCACGCCACGAAACCTGAGATCATGCCGAATAATGTCGCGTTCGAAGACCTCATAAAGAGCGGCCTCGTATGCCTCCCAAAGGCCGCCGAAATCATTCAACGTGATTAGTCGAGGCGGCGTCATTGGCGCACCTCGTTCGCGCGCCAGCGCAGCAGGTTGAATTTCCGGTTTTGAAAGGCCGAAGTCTGCGAAAGGGCACCCGGCCCAAGTGCTGCCTTCAGATCGGCGATCAGCGCCGTTTTGGCCGTACTTCCCGCTAATCCGCGATTCTCGTAAGCGATGGCACCAATCAGAAGATCAGTAAGTTGCAGGAGCGCACTCTCATGGGAACGCACCTGCTGAACGCGTTCGACCGTCTCGTGGCCAAAGTCGTACAGGCTGTTGCAAAGCACCTCATGCAAATGGCGCGCCTTGCGTCCGCCGCGTGTATCCTTGAGGTCAAGGTAGACGCGATAGCGGTTCGGGGCCGCGAAGACGTACCGCAGCATGGTGTAGTACATCTTGTAGTACCACTCGTCGTGGTTCTGCCCGAAACGTTCGTGATCCAGTGCTCCTTTGTCCGGAATAAGAACGCCCCGGAAATGCAGAGCGTCATCTCGCAAGAACATGGCAATCAGGTCTTGGTAGAAGTCGACTTTCCCTTGTGAGACTTTCGTCCACTTGACCTCAAAATCAGGAGCCAGGCCGTGGTGCCGCTTGAGGTCACCAATCGCCCGTGAAATGCGCCGCACCTCTTGGGCGCGGCAGTACACGCCCCCAAGAACCATGACCGGGATATTGTCATTCTCCAGGTGACAGCTTTCGTCGCAGTAGATGTTGTAGATCAGTGAGGTCATCCTCTCTCTCCCGCGAGATCAGCGAGCGCCGCTTTCAGTACCTGGAAGCAGACTCTTGCCGTGTGCTCATCCGGGGCAAAGCCTGAAACCAGCTGTTGACGTGGGTGAATGTAATTGCGGAAGTCGCGCAAACCGTGGCCAAATTTCCGCACGTCCGGGCTAAGCAGGCCAGCCTCGCAAGCTGCGTCAATGAAGGCCGCGAGGGTCCAGTCCTGGAAGGGTCGGACCTTTCCCGTCTTGTCCTTCGGCGCACAAGTGGCTCGGTTGAACATGGCCGGATCGGCTTTCGCGGCGCCGAGGAGCGCCCCTTCAAGGACGCTGCCACAGAGGAAGATCACCGAAAGATGCGCGCCGGCCTTCAGAGCTTTTCTTGCCTCGGCGATCCGGGCCTCAAGGATCTGTGCAACCCCCGAATCCACCGGAAGCCGCTTGATGTTCGGGATCTGGAACTCGCGGTCGAGAAATCCCGCCTCGGCGTCGGGAGCGCGCGCGGCCTTCTTGCCGGTCAGGCGCGCCACGATGCTCCTGCAGCGATCGAGCAAGGCCTCATCCGGCGTTTCGCCTCGCAGTTCCCTGCTGGCGACGTAGGCCTCGAGCAGCTCCTCCAGAACCTTGCCCACCAACGCGTCGGGCTCCCGCTCCCAGAAGGCACGCAGCTTCTTGGCCTTCGAGGTGCCGTAGGTCTGATACTTGCGGGAATGGATATCGACGCCGTGGCGGCGGAAGAACTCGGCGAAGGTGGCGTCGGTGTAATCGAGCACATAGCCGCCGCCCATGCCGAGCAGGCTTTCCAGATACCGTTTGTCGATATCCGAAAGCCTGCTCATCCTCCGCCCTCCACGATCTTCTCGGCCTCGGCCACGCGGATCTCGCCGGACATGAGCCTGGGCAGCAGCAGGTCGCGGGTCTGGGCGAGGGTGCGGGATTCTTCGCCGTTTGCCCTGATCTTATCGAAGGCCGGATCAACAATGCGGCCGAATGCCTCCCAGATTTCCTCGCTGGGGATCACGACAGGAAATGCCTCTACCGCTTCCTTGTTGGTGCGCTGGCGTCCGGAGGTGCCGGACATGCTCTTGATCGCGTGGCGTCGAAATTCGGGATGGCGAACAACGAGATAAGAAAATGGTTTCGGAACGGGCGGTCGCGCTCGCATGACGATGAACTCAGTGGAGCCCCAACCCACGCTGCCCTCGGGCAAGCTTTGGATGAAGGCCGCTTTCCCGTTCTCCAGGCAAGGCGTGATCCTGGCAAGCAAGGCGTCGCCATTTCGGAACCGCATACCCGACGTGAAGTCGCGTTCGAGCCAGTCGTCAGCAACCGAGCCCTGCGTCGGTAATGCCGCCATGTTCAAGTAGGGCGCGGGTGTTCCCTTCTTCAGAGGCTCGGAGGGGTTGAACTCGATCAAATCCCCCAGCGTGCCCATCTCCCACCCCTCGGGCTTGCCCTGGTCGTCGAGGCGGGCGGGGAAGAGGGGCCAGAGGTCGGGGGCGAGGTAGGGCTCGCGGCCTTCCATTTTCGCTCGGGTGGGGCCGAAATCCACGAACCAGTCGCGAAAGATCGCCCGCGCCATGGCCTCCAGCGTCGCATTCATCCGCCGGTTCAGCGCTATCTTGTCGTCGAGGGCGGAGAGGAGCGATCCAATCGCGGCTCGTTCGGAAGGGGTAAGATCAACAAGGTCGTAATCCGTCAGGGATTGCCAAGCGACGCGCTGACGACCCGAGGTGCCGGACATTTGCTTGATTGCAAAGGAACGGAAATCAGGATGACGTGTGACATAGTAGACGAAATCGGTGTCGCAGGTCTTTTTCGGTCGCAGAACTATGAATTCCGTCGAGCCGTGCGCGGCAACGCCACGGCCAAGGCCGCGAACAAACCCGCCTTTACCGTTCTCAAGGCACGGGGTGATCCGAGCCAACAACGTGTCGCCGTCTCGGAACTTCGAGCCCGAGCCTTTGAATTCGCGGGTCTCGGTTACTTGGAAGTAACGCTCCGTGGTGGGCAGAGATGCCATATCCACGAACGGCGCCATAGTGCCCCGGCGCAAAGGGGTAGTCGGGTTGAATTCGACAATTTCCGAGAGCTTCAAAGCGTCACCCCTGCCAGCCTCTCACGAATGACACCGGTCAGCCGCTCCGCCTCGGCGAACTGCTCCTCCAGTTCCGCCTGCAATTCGGCGAAGCGTTCGGGGAAGGGCGTGTCGTCGTCTTCGGCGGCCTCGACGCCGACATAGCGGCCCGGGGTCAGGACGTGGCCATGGGCCCGCACCTCTTCGAGGCTCGCCGATTTGCAGAAGCCGGGGATGTCCTCGTAGCCTTCGCCCTCGCGCCAGCGGTGGTAGGTGTCGGCAATCTTCTCGATGTCCTCATCCGAGAACTCGCGCCGCGTGCGGTCCACCATGTGGCCAAGCTTGCGGGCGTCGATGAACAGGATCTCGCCCCGCCGGTCGCGCAGTTTCCTGTCCCGCGCGATGCCGTTCGACTTGTCGCGGGCGAGGAACCACAGGCAGACCGGGATCTGGGTTGAATAGAACAGCTGCCCCGGCAGGGCGATCATGCAGTCGATGACCTCGCCCTCGATCATCGCCTTGCGGATCTCACCCTCGCCCGATTGCGTGGACGACATCGAGCCGTTGGCCAGCACCACCCCCGCCGTGCCGGTGGGCGAAAGGTGGTGCAGGATGTGCTGAAGCCAGGCGAAGTTGGCGTTGCCCTTGGGCGGGATGCCATACTTCCAGCGCGGGTCGTCGCGCAGGCGCTCGCCGCCCCAGTCAGAGACGTTGAAGGGCGGGTTGGCGAGGATGAAGTCGGCCTTGAGGCTGGGGAATTCGTCCTTGTGGAAGGAGCCTTCGGAATTCCAGCGGATGTCGGCGTCGATCCCGCGCACGGCAAGGTTCATCCGGCACAGCCGCCAGGTGGTGTGGTTGCTCTCCTGCCCATAGATGGCGATGTCGCCGATGCGGCCGCCATGCGCCTCGACAAAGCTTTCGGATTGCACGAACATGCCGCCCGAGCCGCAGCAGGGGTCATAGACGCGGCCTTTCCAGGGCTGGAGCATCTCGACCATCGTTTTGACGACCGAGCGGGGGGTGTAGAACTCGCCTCCGCGCTTGCCTTCGCTGCCGGCGAACTCCTTGAGGAAGTATTCGTAGACGCGGCCGAAGAGGTCGCGCTCCTGCCCCTTTTCCGTGCGGGTGGAGATGTTGGCGATAAGGTCGATCAGCTCGCCCAGCATGATCGCCGAGAGCGCGGGGCGGGCATAGTCCTTGGGCAGCACGCCCTTGAGCGAGGGGTTGTCCTTCTCGATCGCCAGCATGGCGTCGTCGATGATCTTGCCGATGGTGGGCTGTCTGGCGTTGGCCTGCAGGTGGGACCAGCGGGCCTCCTTCGGCACCCAGAAGATGTTGTCGGCGAGGTATTCGTCGCGGTCCTCGGCGCCTTCGGGGTATTCGGCCATCAGCTCGGCGTGCTTGGTCTCGAAACTGTCGGAGATGTGCTTGAGGAAGATCAGGCCGAGGACGACGTGCTTGTAATCCGACGGCTCCATGTTGCCGCGCAGCTTGTCGGCGGCCTTGAACAGCTCTGCCTCGATGCCCAGGGGGGCGTTGTTGTTCGTTGCCATCACTCCTCGCCTTCCAGTCTGGATGGGGCGACCTTGTTGCCGGTCAGCCTTTCGTATTCTTCGACGGACAGGACCACGACGACCGGGCGCCCGTGTTTCTCGACCACCACCGGCTCGGCGCGGGCGAGGTCGATGAGACGGCCGAAGTTGTACTTGGCGTCGCGGGCGGAAAGTGCGGTCATGGGTGGTCCTCCCATGACGAGAAGTGGCCGAAATGGCCATTGGAATCAATCGGAAATTGAAAGTAGCCGCGCTGGCGGACGTCCAGCAGAGCGGGCAAGCAGGATGGAGTTTATGGATGGGCGCGTGCGAAGCTGTTTGCAAAAGGCCTGCTATTCGACCTTGTGAAAAGATGGTTGCTGCCCCTCCCACTCCACCGGAAACCCCTCCAACAGTCGCCCCAGCGTCATCTCCGGCCCCTGCTTCCCATCCAGGATCGCCTCGACGATTTCCGGCGCAAGCAGCGTGAGGCGCAGGACGCGGGTCATGTAGGAGGGGGCGATCCCTTCGCGCTCGGCCAGTTCGGCGATGGTATTGAATTCGCCTGATTCCAGCATGCGCTTCCAGCGGAAGGCGCGGGCGAGCGCCTTGATCAGGGTGTTGTCGATACGGCGCTGCACCGGTGCGCCATCGGGAAGCTGCACCTCCTTGCGCCCGCCGCGTTTGACCACGCGGAACGGGACGTGCAGGGTTATGGTGTCGGGCGTGGCTCTGGTCATGCGGCTTTCTTCCCGCTGCCGGCCAACATCTCGCGCGCGAGGCCGTGCAGGCCGTCGACCCGCAGTCGGATATCCAGCCCCTCGGTGCCGATGTCGATGCGCTCCACGAGCAGCGCCACGATGCGCGCCTGCTCGGCGGGGAAGAGCTCGTCCCACAGCGGGTCGAGTTGCTGCAGGGCGGTGCGGGCGTCGGCCTCGGTGATGTTGGCGTCCTGCGCCGTTGCGGCCTTCCACGTCCCCGCCACGATCTCGGGCTGGCGGAACACGGCACGGAGCCGGTCGATGACAGCGGCTTCGATTTCACCGGCGGGTACGCGGCCGATCGGACAGGATCCGGCACCGTGCTTCAGAACTGTCTGGCTGACATAGTACCGGTAGAGGCGCCCGCCCTTGCGGGTATGGGTGGGCGAGAACGCCGCGCCATCCGGCCCGAAGAGCAGCCCCTTCAGGAACGCCGGCGTCTCGGCGCGGGTGCGGGCGGCGCGCTTCCGAGGGCTCTCCTGCAGGATGGCGTGGACGCGGTCCCACGTCTCGCGGTCGATGATGGCGTCGTGCTCGCCCGGGTAGCTCTGCCCCTTGTGGACCGCCTCGCCGATATAGGCGCGGTTGTTGAGCATCCGGTAGAGGTACTTCTTGTCGATCCGGTTGCCGCGCGGCGTGCGAATGCCGCGCTTCGAGACCTCGCGCGCCAGTTCCGTGCCCGATCCGATCTCGAGGAAGCGGGCAAAGATCCAGCGCACATGTTCCGCGCGCTCATCGTCGATGACCAGCTTGCGGTTTTCGACGCGGTAGCCGTATGGCGGCACCCCGCCCATCCACATGCCCTTCTTGCGCGAGGCGGCGACCTTGTCGCGGATGCGCTCGGCCGTCACCTCGCGCTCGAACTGGGCGAAGGAGAGCAGGATGTTGAGCGTCAGCCGGCCCATCGACGTGGTTGTGTTGAAGGACTGCGTGACCGAGACGAAGGTCACGCCGTTGCGGTCGAACACCTCCACCAGCTTGGCGAAGTCGGCGAGCGAGCGGCTGAGGCGGTCGATCTTGTAGACCACCACCACATCGACCAGCCCTTGCTCGATATCGGCGATCAGCCGCTTCAATCCGGGCCGCTCCAGCGTGCCGCCGGAGATGCCGCCATCGTCATAGCGGTCGCGCACCAGCACCCATCCCTCGGAGCGCTGGCTGGCGATGTAAGCCTCGCAGGCCTCCCGCTGGGCGTCGAGGCTGTTGAACTCCTGCTCGAGCCCTTCTTCCGAGGACTTGCGGGTATAGACGGCGCAGCGGCGCTTGATCTTCATGTCCGTCATGCGCGCCTCCGGTTCTTGAGTCCGAAGAACACCCAGCCGTTCCAGCGTGTGCCGGTGATGGCTCGGGCGATTGCCGAGAGCGACTTGTAGGGCCGGCCCTGCCACTCGAAGCCGTCGGCGGTGACGGTGACGACATGCTCGACGCCCTGCCATTCGCGGATCAGCCGCGTGCCGGCGATGGGCGTGAGATCGGCCCGGACGCGGCTTTTCTTGCGGTCACCGCCGTCGAGGTCTTCTCCGAGCTTTTCCAGCCGCCGGACGGTCTCCGGCTTCAACCCGCCATAGGCGAGCTCCTGGATGCGGTAGGCCAGCCGGCTTTCCAGGTAGCGGCGGTTGAAAGGCGGCGGCTCGCTGTCGAACAGCTCGCGCCACTTGGCCTTCAATTCCGACGTCTTCATGGTCTTGAGCGCGGCCAGCCGCGCGGGGATGGGATCGTGCGGGTTCATGCGGTCCTCCGTTCGGTTGGACCCGCACTACCGCTCTGGTCGAGCGAGTTGTGTAGCGGAAGTTCTCCTTCTCTCTCGATATGTTGCCCGTTCTCCCGCATCCGCAGGCGGACCAGCCCGGCCGCCAACAGGCGGCAGAGTTCCGCGCGGCGCTCGGCCGGGAACAGCAGGTCGGGTGGCAGGGGATTGGGGCGTTTCATGCGGCGGCGCGGTCCATGTCGCGCAGCACCGCCGCGCGGATCGCGGCTCGGTTCCAGCAGAAGTTCAGATGGCAGTTGGCGGCGTATTTCGACAGTCCGAAATCCATGCCGCTGGTCTCGTAACCGGCGCGCTGCAGCAGTTCGATCTGCCGCATGCTGGCGGGATCGTTGAGCCAGCGTTTGCTCTTGGCGGCCGCGCTGGAGGTCTCGGTCATGCGCAGGAAATCGTCGGCCGCCGCCAGCGCCTGCACCCGTGTGCCGACCGCAAGGGGGCGGATCGCCTGGCCCCTGGGCCGGCCGAGCGCATGCCACAATGTTCCGTCGTGGAACACGCCGGCCCAGCCCTGGAAGCCGCTGGCCATCAGCGCCTGGCCGTCGCCATGCAGATCGCACCAGAAGAAGGGAGACCGATCCAGAAGGTCGATCTCGGTCATCTCGAAAGCGGTCAGCAGGCGCTTCTCGCCGATCTCTCGGGTGAAGATGTGGCCGCAGAGATCGCAGATGGAGGCGCCAAGCGGCAGTTCGGCCTCGCAGGACGGGCAGGTCTTCCACGGGCGCTCGCCGGGCGGTGTCTCGTCCTCGTCGAGGTCGATCTCCTGTTCGAGCGTGCCATGGCGAAGCGCCGCGCCCGCGAAATCCAGCACGATGCAGTCGGTCTTCACGATACCGGGGAAGCGTTCGGGATCGACCCGGCGCAGCCCGCGTCCGACCGCCTGAATGAAGGTGCCCTTGTGCAGCATGGGGCGCAGGATGCCGATGCAGCCCACGGGCTGGCTGTCGAAGCCTTCCGTCAGCACCATGCAGTTGGTGAGCACCTGAACCTCGCCCCGGTCGAAGCGGGCGATGAGGTCCGCGCGCGCCCGCGCCGGCATGTCTCCCGTGATCGCCTCGGCCGAAACGCCGGCGGCCCGAAACGCTTCGGCCACCGCTTGGGCATGGTCCACGGTCGCGCAGAAGAAGATCGTGCGCCGGTCGGCGGCCTTGTCGGCCCAGTGTTCGACCACGGCCTCGTTGAGCACGGCGCGATTGAGCACCTTGCCGGCCTGGCGCATGTCGAAATCGCCGGCGGTGCTGTCGATACCGGAGAGTTCATCCTCGATCCCGAGGTCGATGGTGAAGGTCCGGGGCGGGACCAGCAGGCCACGCGCGATGAGCGTGCCGATGCGCAGGTGATAGCCGACATTGCTGAAGGTCTTGCGCAAGCTGCGGCCATCGCCGCGGCCGGGCGTGGCGGAGAGGCCGAGCAGCTTCAGGCCCGGGTTGGCCTCGCGCGCATGGGCGAGGATGGCCTGATAGCTCGCGGCGGCCGCGCGGTGGCATTCGTCGATCACCAGATGGCTCAGCTTCGGCATGGAGACGCGGCGGTGTTCCCGGGCGAGCGTCTGCACGCTGCCGAAGATCACCTGGCCGTCCCAGCAATCCCGCTCTGCCTTCACCACCGATGTGCCGAGGCCCGAGATCTGGCCGATCGCCGACCGGTTCTGATCGATGAGCTCATCGGTGTGCTGGAGCACGAGCACCCTGGCTTCGCGGTCCCGCTCGGCCTGTTCGCCGACATAGAAGCCGGCGATGGCCGTCTTGCCGGCTCCGGTCGGCAGCACGAGCATGGTATTGCCGTGCTCGGCCGTGCGGTCATGGGCGGCGTCGACCGCCGCCCGCTGATAATCGCGTGGGATCATGGCGTCCTCCCTCAGCGCGCCCAGAAGGGTGCGCCGCTGGCGGAGGGCGCTGCGGGAGCGGACGGCGCCGGGGGCGTCTGCGGCGCGGGCGACACCGCCCCCATCACGCTGGCATATTGCGCGTGCTCGGGGCCGATCGCCGCCTTGATCACGTTGCGCCCGGCATCGTCGGGGTTGTTGCGGTCTTTCTCGACGCCGACCTTGGCCACGAAATCGAGCCCGTTCAGATCGCCGAGGCTGCGGATCATCCGCGCCGCGCGTGCCGCTTCGGACTGATCGCTGGCCTTGATGCCGCGCGCCGATTCCAGAATGCCGCGGATCAGGGCCCGGCCACGGTTGGCATAGGTGTCCTCGCCGCGCTCGTTGACGCTTTTCCCCTTGAAACCGATGCGCGTGTAGATGCGCCGCCGTGCATGGGGGCCTTCCAGCACCACGGTTTCGGTGTTGAGGTAGAGCGCGCTGCTGGTGCGGCTCTGGGTGAGCCAGCCCTCGGGGCCGGCGCCGCCGGGGCGAATGGTCAGCGTCACCTTGACGAGGGTGTTTGCCGGGATCAGGTCGAATGCGGCGTCCTGGGCCTCGGCGCCGTTGAAATCCATGTTGTCCGCCATGGGTCAAGCTCCTTTCGTCATGGGGTTCGGCCGGGCCGGCGCCTGCGGCAGATCGAAGTCGAGATCGGCGCTCGCCTGCGCGCCGGAGCCCGCGCGGATCTTCGCCATCAGCCGGCCGAGATGGGCCTGCTCGATCATCGAGAGCCGGCCGCTGCGATCTTTCGCCGGAAAGCCGAAATCGTTGATCGTGGTGCAGACGAAGGCGCGGAACGGCTCGCCTTCCTGGGGGCGGATTTCGGCGAGGGTGATGACCTCGTCGACGATGCCGGGCAACTCCAGGCCGGTTTTCGAGCCTTCGATCTGCATCGCGAAATACGGCTTGCCGAAATCGTCGATCTTCCGGTCGAGCAGGCCCACGAGCCAGATGTTCTTGCGCGGCGTGTGCTGCAGATGCGTGAGCCAGCCGATCATTTCCTGGCCAAGCAGCCCATAGGCGCCCCGCAGGTCGAGCTTGCCGCTGCGGTCCGACTGCGCCTGCGGCTGCCCCTTGCACCACTGCATGCAGATGCGCGAAGCGACAGAGATCGAGTCGACGAAGATCGTGTCGTATTTGTCGAGCAGGGACGGATCGCCGAAGGCGGCGCAGACGCGGTCGTAGTCGCGCTGGCTGTAGGGCTGATCCTCGCGCATCGCCGGGTTGGGACCGCCGATCCAGCAGGCGAGATCGCGGGCGCGCTCCCAGTCGCGGACCCGGATTTCGTCGCCGGGCCAGCCCTGCACGGCGAGTTCGCCGGCCTCGAGATTGACGAACAGGGTGCGCTCGGCATCGAGCGTCCAGAGCTGGCTGGTCTTGCCGATGCCGGAGATGCCGGTCAGCACACCCTTGATGCCGCGCACCTCCTTGAGGCGTTTGTCGGCGGTGATGATCTTCAGCGGGGCGGGTTGGAAGGGCGCGCTCATTTGCGCGCCTCCAGGTCGCGGACAGCCGCCGCGACGGCGTTGTCGCCGCCCTTCGCGCCCTGACGCCGTGCCATGCGCAGCACATCCTCCAGCGCCATGATGGTCTGGCCGAGGCTGCGGCGTTCTTCCTCGAGCGCGACCAGGGCAAAGGCGATGTCGTCGACGCTTGCACGGTCCAGAGGGCGCGTGCGCGCCGGGCGTTCGGCCAGCGACGGGACGGCGATGGTATCGGGAAGCGCTGCCAGCCAGGTCGTCTGGCGGAGTTTTTCGAGGGGGGATTTGAACATCTGCTGCTCCTTTTCGTCTTGCCCAGGGATCGTCCGTAAGGTGTCTGCTGCCGGGCCCGACGCCGCCCTGGAGCTCGCGGTCGGGGTGTTTCCCTGAGGGTCTTTCATTCCCCCGAAGGCCCGGCATGAATTGGCTTGAGTGCTTGCCCTCACTTACCGGCGCGGGGCCGCAACTGTCGGGGCCGCCTCGAAATACCCGTCGAGACCCATCTCCGTGGCGATCTCGCGGATCCTGCCCAGCCGCTCGTAGATGGTGCTGCGATGCACACCGAGAACTCGCGCTGCTTCCGAGATGCTGAGCTGGCTGACGGCCATCGCGACCTGCCGCGTCGCCGGACAGAGCGCCGCCAGGAGTTTGCCGACATCGCCGCGCAGGCCGGGACCGTGGGCGAGCGAAAACTCATCGACGGGATCGAGCGCCGCGGCTTCGGGCAGGACGTCGGAGAGGGTCAGGCCCCCTTCGTCTTCGCCGAGCGGCGCGTCGAGGCGGAGCATGGCCCGTTCGGTGCGCATGGCGGCGGTCGCGCTCGCAAGCGTGGCCACGCGATTGGCCACGACGCGATCCGCGAAGGTGTCGAACGAGGACTTCGCAGGATCGAAGTTCTTTGCGCGCCTGATCAGGTCGAGGCGCAGTTCCTGCTCGATGTCCTCGGCATCGAGCCCCGGCACGGCGCCCGAGCGCGCCAGGCGCGCTGCGCGGATGCGGATGTTGCGGGAAATGCGGGTGGTGGGATCGACAAGCTGTTGAAGCTGCTCCATGGTTTTCGCCTTCGTCCAGGTGGACGGGCACGCGGCCCGAGTACCCGGCTCCGGCGAAATTTCGCTGGGACGGCGATTGGAGCGGCTTTCTTGCAGCGAAAAACCGCCGAAGAGCCTTGCTCACCGGCGGTTTCACGGCGCAGATTTTTTTCGAGATTTTTTCAGCGGCGTTCCGCGAAATTTCGTTGGCGCTGACCCTGGCGACCCTGTTCGAGATCATCCGCGCTGACGACGAAGCGGGTGACGTAGTCGCCGTCGTCGGTCGGGATGGGCTCGTCGGCAATCCCGAAGCTGTCGCGCAGAACCTTGGACAGGGCCTGCTTCTGTTTCTGGTGCGCAGATTTCTTTTCCGCCTCGGGATGATGAACCGGCAAGCGACCATTCATCCGAGCAAAAGCCTTGAGGTATTTCCAAGCTGCCGTCGGCTTGCCGTTCTTTGCATTCTTCATGCCGAGCTGATCGGGCTCGAAACGCCGTGTCTCGCCCCGGAAGGTGACGTTCAGAACATCGTCGGCGACAAAACGCATGGTGATTTCCTCCCAGCGTGCGTCGGGCGGAAGCGGCCAGGCCAACCCCTGTGCCGAGTCTCCCGCATCGCGCGTGACCGCTTCACGCAACGCCGCGAAGGTGTCGGCTGCAGGACGGGCGAGCGTGAGCGTTCCATTTTCCACGATCATGATATCGGCGAGCGCCATGCGCACGACTCCCGCCCGGTCCAAGGCCGCGATCAAGGCATCGGGCAGCGATGCGACCGTGGGAGTGAGAAGCAGCCGTGGGCCGGGGGTATCGAGCACTTCGGCGAAAGGGCGAGGGTCGGCGTCGGCCGAAGGGCCCGGCAATGCGAGGAACACCGGAAACCCGCGGCCGGCGTAGACATCATGGGTTCCGATGCGGGTGACTGCGCCGGGCGTCGTGTGACCCGGCCGATGCGGCGAAAGCCCAAGCGCCCGGGCGATGCGCTTCGCCAAGTTGGCGCGATCCACGCGCAGAATGGCGATGTCGTCTGCATCGAGGTCGAGGTCGGCACAGGCCTTCGGCCGGTCGCCGCAGACCGCGCGGATCGTGCCGTCGACATGGCGGACGACGCGGCGTGGACAGCCCGCGCCGCCGGGCGAAGGACAGGGCAGCTCCCGCACCCGGCCTGCCTTGCTCAGCAGTTGTTCGGCACTTGCGAGTTCGGTGCCGAGCGTCGCCTGCCATTCCCATCGGCTGGCGGCGGCGTCGGCGAAATCGTCAAGCGTCTTCCAGAACCTCGAAATCCGCATCCTCGTCCGCCTCGCTGGGAACCCGCCAGAAGCCGCGCGCCCGCAGCCAGGCTTCGATGAGATGTTCGTCCTCCTGCCGTTCGTAGCGGGCGATGTTGGCGGGGCGGATGGTCACGGAGCGCTCGCGCTTCGAACCTTCGAAGGCGAAGCGGAAAGTCGCGTGCGTATACTGCCCGCCGTTGAGGCGCTTTTGCCAGTTGTCGCCGAACGCCTTGAAAAGATCCTCGGATTTCCGGATCTCCAGTTCCGAGACCTTGCCCGGCCACCGGCGGCCGAATTCCACCAGACGTACGCCGGCGATGCCGTCGATGTCGTCGTGGACGAGCGCTTCGGGGCCGTGTTCGAGAAGCGGCGCGAGCGTATAGCGCTCTGCCAGGTCGAAATAGGCGTCGCTGCCGAACAAGAGCTCACCGAAGGTCTTGAGGTAAAGTTCGCGCTCTCCCTTGGTGGAGGCATTGACGCCCATCTCGTCGGTGGCGCTGTCGTAGATCATCACATCGTGCTGCTGCGGGCGATAGAAGGCATGGCTGCCTTCGCCCTCGTCCTCGTGCTTGCCCTCACGCCGCATGGGGCTGCCGTGCCGGACGAGGATCCAGACCTTTTCGTCGCGGGGAAAGACGAAGATGCGGCTGTTGCGACCCCGGCGCTTCTTCTCGAACCAGTCATCCATCCGGTTCTGGATCGCCGTTGCCATCTCGGGCGGGATGTCTGGCAAGGCCTTCTTTGCCTTCGCCGGGCGCGAGCCCGCGAAATACATGAAGTTCGAGCGCTTGAAGGCCACTGTTTCGGCGTGCTGGCGCTGCAGGAGCATCGGGTTCGCGAGCCAGATCTGGACGGAAACATCGGCTGCGGTCGGTTCGTGCTCGGCATCGATCGCGATCCCTGCCGCCTCGGCCTGTTCGAGCAATTCCTCCATGCTCTCGTGGCTTGCCGTCTCGTGCACGTAATAGAGCGCATCGACCATCTCGTCGGGGACGTTTTCGTCCGGGTTCATGAGGATGGCGGCGATGTCCTCGAGCGGCAGCTCGTCGACAGGCGCGGCGGCAAGATCAAGCCCCCGGCCTTTGAAATATGTGTTCCACCTGGAAAGGAACGTCTTCAGACGCTCTGGCGAAATCTGCTTCAGGCGATCGGGGTTGGTGAAAATTCTTGGATTGAATGAAGGCATCAGAATCGCTCCGTCCAGGCTGCTCGTGAGGCGAGACTAGGCACGCGCGGGGCTCGCCACAAGATTGTGTTCGCGAAAAGTTCCATCTTCCTGATCCGACAGGCCGAGAGCCGCGCCGGTATGTGAGGAAAGGCAGCTGGAGCTTTTCCCCATGATCGCAGTTTTCGATCGCGCCCGGCGCGGTCCCGTCCCCTCATTTCTCACCCGCATCGCGCGCATCGCGGGAGGCGTTTCATGATCGATCCGGACGCACGCGAGCGGCAAGCGCTTCAAACCGCCATGAAATTCATGGGCGAGCTGATGGCCGAGATCGGCTGGGCGACCCGTTTCAACGAACTTTCGGCCGAGCAGGCCCGTGCGCTCGCCGAAGCCGCCATCGATGGCTTTCAGGAGGCCATGGCCGCCTCGGCGCCGAAGACCGACATGGAGATTCCCTTCTGATGGAGGCGCTTCTGGACTTCAACCATCGGGACAAGAAACCCGATTTCGCGGATACGGTGAATGCCCTCATCGACGCCGCCCTGACAGCCGAGAATGCGGGCCGACCTGCGCGCGACTATCTCGGGGGCAGCCGGCTGGGCGATGCCTGCCAGCGGCGGCTTCAATACGAATACCTCAAGGTGCCGAAGGACGACGGCGCGGACTTTACCGGGCGCTCCTTGCGCATCTTCGCGCTTGGTCATGTCCTCGAGGATCTCGCCATCGACTGGCTGCGCAAGGCCGGTTTCGATCTCAGAACCCGCAACCGCCATGGCGAACAGTTCGGCTTCTCCGCCGCTGGCGGCCGCCTGCAGGGGCACGCCGATGGCGTCATCGTGGCGGCGCCGAACTCACTGGCGGTTCCGGCGCTCTGGGAGTGCAAGTCGGCCAACGCGAAGAACTGGCGCGACATCGCCAGGCGCGGCGTGGTCAAGGCGAAGCCGATCTATGCGGCGCAGATCGCGCTCTATCAGGCCTATCTCGGGCTCACCGAAGCGCCCGCGCTCTTTACCGCGATCAACAAGGACAGCTGCGAGATCTGGCACGAGCTGGTCCCGTTCGACGCCGAACGCGCGCAGGCCGCGAGCGACAAGGCGGTGCGGATCCTGCGCGCCTGCGACGCGGGCGAATTGCTGCCCCGGCACACGGAGGATCCCGAGCATTTCGAATGCCGCTTCTGCGCCTGGAAAGAGAGGTGCTGGGCATGACGGACGCGCCAATGAGCACCGCCGATACTGCGCCCGTTCCCGATCGCGACATGATCGCGACCTACGTCCAGGCGGTGTTCGGCTATTGCGAGCATCTGGTGCCGGTGCGGGCGCTGGCAGAAAAGGGCGCGGCGGACGCACCCCCGCACACACCGTTCCTGCCCGCCGACGACACGCTCGCCGAGATGCTCGCGCGCCAGGCGGACTGGGCGGCGGGCGCGGGCATGGCGCTTTTCGTCGTGCCGGGCACGGTCGAGAATCCCGGCGATGCCCGCGCCGAGCACATCCTGCAGACGCAGGTCGTGCTGGTCGATCTCGACCATGGCGACATCGCGGCAAAACGCACCCATCTGGAACGCCATGTGGGGCGGCCCACGCTGGTCGTCGCCTCGGGCGGTGTGACGGGTGAAGGGCAGCGCAAGCTGCACCTCTACTGGCGCCTGACCGAGCCAGCGGAAGGCGAGGACATCGCCCGCGTTTGCCGCCTTCGGCAGACGATCGCCACCAAGGTCGGCGGCGATCCGGCCTTCAAATCCGCCCATCAGCCGATCCGGGTCGCGGGCAGCATCCACGCCAAGGGCGGCAGCCGACGGCTCGTCGAGATCGTCGATCACGCCGAGATCGACCATGACCTTGGCGAACTCACCGAGGCCATCCTGGCGATGCCGCCGATGGAGGGGGGCGGTGATGACACACTCGATTTCAACGGTGCAGGCCGCGGAGGCAGCTCCGTTCCGGAACTGTTCGGGCGTCCCGTTCGCGAAGGCGGGGTCGATGGCACGACCCGCTTCGACGCGCTTTCGCGCGTCATCGGCTACTGGATCCGTCGGTGCCGCGAGGGGCATGTCACGCCCGCCGAGGCCTGGGACGAGATCAAGGCCTACAACCTCGCCCGCATCGATCCGCCCTGGCCGGAGGACAGGCTGAAAAGGGAAGCCGAGCGGCTCTGGCAGCGCGATCTCGAACGCAACGGGGCCTTCGACGACGATCTGGCTGAAGGCGCGGATGGCGGTGGCGGCGACAATAACGGCCCGACGCCCGTGCGTTTCAGCGAGGACGCGCTCGCGGCGCGCTTTGCCGAGCGGCACGCCGATCGCTGGCGCTACGTGGCCGGATGGGGGCAGTGGCTCACCTGGACCGGGGCCGTCTGGCGGCGCGAGGACACGATGCAGGCCTTCGACCTTGCGCGCCAGGTCTGCCGCGAGGCGGCGGTGCGCGCGCCCTCTGCGCGCATTCGCACCAAGCTGTCATCGGCGGCGACGGTGGCCGCCGTCGAGCGGCTCGCCCGCAGCGATCGCAGGCACGCCAGCACGACCGAGATCTGGGACCGCGACCCCTGGCTTCTGAACACCGGCGATGGCGTGATCGACCTTCGCACCGGCGCGCTATCCGCCCACGATCCACAGCTCTTCATGACCAAGATCGCGGGTGCGGCCTCGAAGGGCGCCTGTCCGACATGGGAGGCGTTCCTTCATACGGTCACGGGCGGTGACGCAGAACTTCAGGCCTATCTGCGCCGGATGGCCGGCTACTGCCTGACCGGCGTGACCACCGAGCATGCGCTCTTTTTCCTTTACGGCACCGGCGCCAACGGCAAATCGGTCTTTGCCAACACGCTGACCGCGATCATGGGCGACTACGCCACCGTCGCGGCCATGGACATGTTCATGGCCACCCATGGCGACCGCCATCCGACCGACATGGCGGGCCTTCGCGGTGCGCGGATCGTCACCTCGATCGAGACCGAACAGGGAAGCCGTTGGGCCGAGAGCAAGCTCAAGGCGCTTACCGGCGGCGACAAGATCACCGCCCGTTTCATGCGGCAGGATTTCTTCGAGTTCATACCGCAGTTCAAGCTGCTGATCGTCGGCAACCACAAGCCGTCGATCCGCAACGTGGACGAGGCGATGCGGCGGCGCCTGCACATGGTGCCCTTCACGGTCACCATCCCGCCCGCCAGACGCGACCGCCGCCTGTCCGACCGGCTTCTGGCCGAGCGTGACGGCATCCTCGCCTGGGCGCTCCGGGGCTGCCTCGAGTGGCAGGAGACCGGACTGCGCCCGCCCGAGGCCGTGATGGCCGCGACCGAGGACTACTTCGAGGCCGAGGACGCGCTCGGTCGCTGGATGGAGGAGTGCTGCGATGTCGGCAGCCGTTCCTACGAGTCCGGATCGACCGAGCTTTTCAACAGCTGGAAGAGCTGGGCCGAGGCGAACGGAGAATACGCCGGCTCGATGAAGCGGTTCTCCGAGACCCTGAGTGCCCGCGGCTTCGAAAAATTCAAGACCAGCACGGTGCGCGGATTTCGCGGGATCGCCGTGAAGGACAACAAGACCGACCTGTTCGAGGGGGACTACAATGACCAGTAAAACAAGGGAAATGGCGGATGTGGCGGGTATCCCCCTTATAGGCGTCACGCGCGCGCACGCGCGCAGGCGAACGGTGTTATCCGGATGTCCCGCCACATCCGCCACGACTGCGTTTTCGGATGATCTCCGCCGTTGGCTTTCGGATCGATGCATCCGTGACCCTGAAGCCTTCACGCCGACCATGACGCTGTTTCGTGACTGGCGGGCCTGGGCACGAGCGCGCGACATTCGGTCAGGATCCGTGAAGCGGTTTTCTCTTGGCGTCGCGGGTCTTGGGTTTGAGAAGTTCAACACTGGGCGGCAGAGAGGCTACCTCGGGATTACGATTGGTACGCAAATCGGTGGCTCGATGTCCTCGGCCGTAATCGCTGAAACGGGTGACAGCGGCCCGGTCAATCGAGCGCCCTGCATCCTCGCGCTCGATCTCGGCACCACGACCGGCTGGGCGCTGCGCGGGCATGACGGTCTGATCACCAGCGGCACGGTCTGCTTCAGACCTCGGCGCTTCGATGGTGGCGGCATGCGCTATCTGCGCTTCACCAACTGGCTGACCGAGATCGACCGGATGTCGGGGCCCATCTCCGCCATCTGGTTCGAGGAAGTTCGGCGCCATGCGGGCACCGACGCGGCCCATGTCTACGGCGGCCTCATGGCCACGCTGACCGCATGGGCCGAGCTGCGCGGCGTGCCTTGCGAGGGCGTGCCCGTCGGCACCATCAAGCGCCATGCGACCGGCAAGGGAAACGCCCCCAAGCATGCGATGATCGAGGCGGCTCGGGCCAGAGGCTTCGACCCCGTGGACGACAACGAGGCCGATGCCATCGCGCTGCTGCTCTGGGCCATCGAGACGAAGGGAGGGCTGGCATGACGCGCCCGGCAATTCTCGAGGAAGCCGCCCATGTGCTCGAAGCCCGTGCCGAGATCTACGGGCCGGCGACAGACGCCCTGCGCGCCATCGCGGCGCGCTGGTCCCTCACGCTGGGCGTGCCCGTCAGCCCCGCACAGGTGGCGCTCTGCATGATCGACCTCAAGCTGGCGCGGCTCGCGCACGATCCCGCGCATCGCGACAGTCTCATGAACGTGATTGGCTACGCGGCGCTGATGTCGGAGGCGAGACGATGAAGACCATGCGCTTTACGCCTCCGGGCTATGGCGGGCGCCGCCGCGATCCCGAACAGGTCAAGCGCGACGGCTGGCGCGAACAGGGCCTGCTGGCGGTCTCCGTGGACGATGAACGGCTGACCTGGCCGGAGCGAGAGCTTGTGCGGCAACTCGGCGAGAAACTTTATGGTCCGCGTTCCTCCAATGCGGGTGAGCGCCATGGATAGATGGACGCCTTCCCTCGTCGAGGCCCGCCTTTCCGAGGCGGCCTTCGTGCTAAAGCGGCTCCCCGAGCCACGACTTCGGGGGTATTTCAGCACTTGGCCCGAGATCATCCACTCCTTCGCCGACAAGGTGGGCCAGGAGCCGAAACGGATGCGCGTGCTGCCCTCGCCGCAGGCGATCAGCCGGATGGAGGAGACGCTTTCGTGGACGGTCGGTCTCGACCCCGTCGACGGAAAGATCGTCTGGCTTCGCGCTTACGGCTATCGCTGGCGCGAGGTCTGCCGCGCGGTCGGACTTCAGCGCGCCTCCGCCCATCATCATTGGGTCTATGCCATGTGTCTGATCGCGCACCGGCTGAACAACCGCCGCCTCAATCCACGGCTTTCCATGCAGCAGGTCATCGACCTCGCACGCGCCGACGACCCGGCGCTGTGAGCATTCTGAAGCCGAGCGAAATTTTTTCCAGACACTTTCGCGATCCTGCCGGTATGTGAGGGGTAAGTTCGATCGGTGTATCGGAAGACCACCCAAACAAGGCCACGGTTCCTTCTGGGCCGAATACGTATGCTGGCGGGCTTGGCGCGGGATTTCGCCAGCGACAGGGCCGGATTTTTGGGAAGCCACCCGGAATCCGGATCCACCTCCGGCGCCGAAAAATCGTCGTAACATCAAATACATGACCGGACACGCGGGGTGGATGCCCCGTGGATGCCGGAGTCCAGTCCGCAAGCCGGTGGACTCCGCCTCGCCGGAATCCACCACCACTCACGGAACACCACCCATGACGCTGAGCTTCGCCCCCGAGCGGATCGAAACCTGGCCGCTGTCAAGGCTTCAGCCCTACGCGAAGAACGCCAAGGTCCACGGGGCCGATCAGGTGGCGAAGATCGCCGCCAGCATGGCCGAGTTCGGTTGGACCGTCCCGTGCCTCGTCGGCGATGACGGCGAGCTTATCGCCGGACACGGCCGCGTTCTGGCCGCAACGCAGCTCGGGCTGACCGAAGCGCCGGTGATCGTCCTCGGCCACCTGACCGAGGCGCAGCGGCGCGCTTACCGCATCGCGGACAACAGGCTGACGGAACTCGGAAGCTGGGATGAGGCGCTGCTCTCGGCCGAACTGCAGGACCTGCTGGCGGACGACTACGACCTGTCGCTGGTCGGTTTCTCGGATGGCGAACTCGACAAGCTGCTGGCCTTTGATCCGGACGGGGGCGGTGAAGAAGAAGGTGGCGCTGGAGGCTCCGTGCCTCCGGTGACCATCCCGGAGCCGCCGCGCAACCCGGTGTCGCGCACCGGCGATCTGTGGATCCTCGGCGATCACCGGCTGCTCTGCGGGGACAGCACCAGCCACGACGACGTCCGCCGCCTGATGAACGGCGAGCGCGCGATCCTGTTCGCGACCGACCCGCCGTATCTCGTTGACTATGACGGCTCGAACCACCCGACCCGGAACAAGGATTGGTCGGCGTCCTACGGCACGACATGGGACGACAGTTCGCAGGGGGCCGAGCTCTACGACGGCTTCATCGCCGCCGCCGTGGCGGAAGCCATCACCGAGGATGCGGCCTGGTACTGCTGGCACGCCTCGCGACGGCAGGCCATGCTCGAAGCCTGCTGGGAGAAGGCGGGCGCCTTCGTCCACCAGCAGATCATCTGGGTGAAGGACCGCGGGGTTCTGACCCGGTCGCATTACCTCTGGAAGCACGAGCCCTGCTTCATGGGCTGGCGCCGCCCGAACCGCCCGCCGAAGGTCTCCGATGAGACGCTGCCCTCGACCTGGGAGATGCCGTCCTTCGCCAAGGACGAGCGGCCCGACCACCCGACGCCGAAACCGCTCGACGCGTTCGGCATTCCGATGCGCCAGCATGTGTCCCGCGGCGGGCTCTGCTACGAGCCGTTCTCCGGCTCCGGCTCGCAGATCATGGCCGGCGAAGCCAACGGCCGCCGCGTCTATGCCATGGAGATCAGCCCGGCCTACGTCGATGTGGCCGTGGAGCGCTGGCAGGCCGAGACCGGCCGCGACGCAATCCTCGATGGTGACGGCCGGACCTTCGCAGAGGTGAAGGCCGAGCGGCTGGGCGACACGGCGGATGCCGCCCATTCCGAGACCAAGCCCGCAGCCTGAGGCTATGCATGACCTGGCTCTACCTTCCCCCGGCCTGTCTGCCGGGGCCGGAGACCTGTTCGGCCTCTCGCTCTGCTCCGGCGCCGGCGGGCTCGAGCTCGGGCTGCATCTCGCGCTCCCCGGATATCGCGCTGTGGGTTACGTCGAGCGGGAAACCTACGCCGCAGCCACTCTCGTGGCGCGGATGGAAGACGCGTCCCTGGATCAGGCTGTTGTCTGGGACGACGTTGCCAGCTTCGACGGCCGCCCGTGGCGCAATGCTGTGGACATCGTCACTGCGGGCTATCCGTGCCAGCCGTTCAGCGTGGCGGGCAAGCGCCGGGGCTCGGACGACCCGCGCCACCTCTGGCCGCATGTCGCCCGCATCATCGGCGAGGTCGTGCCGCCCTTCGTCTTCCTCGAGAACGTCGCCCATCATCTCCGCCTCGGTTTCCCCGAAGTCGCCACAGGACTGGTCGGCATGGGCTACAGAACTGCGGCGGGCCTCTTCACGGCGGCGGAAGTCGGTGCGCCGCACAAGCGCGAACGGCTCTTCATCCTCGCCCACCGCGAGGGAGACGAACTGGCCGACCCCGCGCGCTTGCTCCGGGACCCGCTCGAGCGGTGGGAACCGGACCGAGATGCTCGCCCGCTGGCCGACCCCGATGGCGAGCGACGGAAACAAGCCGAGCGCGGGCAAGCGCAAGGCGGCCGACCTGACCGGTGTGAGCCGGATGTGGATGACGCCGACAGCGCGGGATCACAAGGACGGGGCGACGACACTGGCGAACACGCCGGTGAATGGCCTTCTTGGCCGCCAGGTCCTGGTGACGCCGAAGGCTGGCGGGCGTTTCTGCGACACGCCCCGGACCTTGAACCCAGCATTCGTCGAGGCGCTGATGGGCTGGCCCACCGGGTGGACCGGCTTCGGCTCTGTGGCAACGGCGTGGTCCCCTTGGTTGCGGCGCATGCGCTTCGAACTTTGGCGGCTGAATTGCTGGCCGACGGATGAGGACGTGGTATGAAACAGAGTCGCACCATGTCGATGGTCGAGGCGGTCGCGAACGTCATCGTCGGCTACGTTCTGGCCATCGCCACGCAGATCGTCGTGTTCCCGTGGTTCGGGATCGAGACTGGGCTGGCTGATCATCTGACCATCGGTCTCGCTTTCGTCGGCGTCTCGCTGTTGCGAGGCTACCTGCTGCGGCGGCTGTTTGAGGCGGCTCGCGTACGAAATTTCCGTTCGCGTCATGACTGACATCGGCTTGTGACCCGTTGCGAGGATCGGGTAGGCTTTTGCCGGGGAGGGTCCAGGATCAATGACGGACGGACAGGAGCACTGGGACACGGTCTATGGCTTGCGCTCGGAAGACGAACTGACCTGGTTCGAGGCAACGCCCTCGGCATCGCTCGAGCTGGTTCGCGCGCATCTGCACCGGGGCGAGCCGTTCATCGATATCGGCGGGGGTGCCTCGCGCCTTGTCGACGCTCTTCTCGCAGAAGGTTTCGGACCTCTCGCGGTGCTGGACCTGTCGGGCGCCGCATTGGCCGTGAGCAGGCAACGCCTCGGCGCGATGGCTGACCAAGTCACCTGGATCAAGGCCGATATCACCAGGTGGGAGCCTGACCGCGACTACGCGCTCTGGCACGATCGCGCAGTCTTCCATTTCCTGACCGACGAAGAGGATCGTGCCGGCTATGTGCGCGCAATGTCCAAGGCACTGCGGCCCGGCGGCATCGCGATCATCGCGACCTTCGCCGAGGACGGGCCGGAGCGGTGCTCGGGATTGCCGGTGGTCCGCTATGCGCCGGAAGAACTTGCCACGGAGATCGAGAGGCTGGCGCCGGGACGGTTCGGTCCGATCCTTGCGAAGCGGCACCTGCATGTCACGCCAAAGGGCAACCGGCAGAGCTTCCAGTTCTCCGTATTCAGGTCAAAACAAAGCTGAAACGAGCACCGCCGCCCGTTTAGGGCGGCGGCTACAGGAATCTGGCGGACCGGGTGTCAATCGCTGGCGATGCGGTAAACCCTCCCGCGCCCCTCGACCTTCTCGGAGGTGATCTTCAAGCCAAGATTCTTCTTGAGCGCGCCGGACATGGCGCCTCTCACTGTGTGCGGCTGCCATCCGGTGGCTTCGACAATCTCGTCGATGGTCGCGCCGCCTTCGGCGCGGAGCATCTCGATCAGCGTCACCTGCTTTGTGCCTTTCCGGCGCTGGACTGGGGCGACCGGCGCTTCGGTCGGCGGGATCTCGTCCGGCGCATCCGTGATCCCGAGGGCGCGGTAGGCGAGCGGGGTGGCGCGCAGCGTGATCGGGCCGCGCTCCTCGTCGTGCCGCCAGACGGTCTCGAGATCGGTCGCCGGGACCTCCTCGATCAGCCCGCGCTTCAGCAGGCTCTTGCAGACATTGCCGACGGCGCCGCCCTTGAGGCTGGCAGTGACGGGGAAGATGGCTCCGTCCTCGCGCGCGCAGGCGGTGGACAGGATGACGGCTTGGGCGTCGGAAAGCTGGATCTGGGTCATGGGGTCGTCTCCTTGATCGGGGCCGCGACCGTCGCGACCCTTCCACGACCCCGAGCCGCGCCTCGGCGCGGCGGGAGTTCCGGCAACGCCGGGGATCATTCGTCGGGCGCGTCCTCACCGAAGGCGAAGGCCGTGATCTCGGCGAGCCGCTCGGCGATGTGGCCGAGGCTGCCGACATGGCTCCAGTTCACCTCGTCCGGGCCGACGTTGAAGTGATCGTCGCTGAGCGCCTGCAGGCGGGCGAGAATCTCGTCGATCTCGGCCTTGCGGGCGACGAAGGCGGTGAGCGCCGCCTCCTGGTTCTTTCGTGCCTTCTCGGCGCGGAGTTCGTGGTGGGGGGTGGTTTGCGGGTTCGGGCGGGTCATGCGTGTTCTCCTCACTTCTTCCGCGCGATCATGGCGAGGATGGCGCAGGCCATGCCGCCCAGATACTCGCTGCGGCGGAAGACGATCTCGTCGATCTCGGTGACGCGGTCGATCTTCGGGTCGACAACCAGGTCATCCGCCATGTGCGGCAGAAGGCGGCGGGCTTCGGCGTTGTAGCGTTCGGTGAGGGTCATGGTGGGCTCCGTGGCTGAGTTGCATCGTCGTCGTGTGATGAACCTTCGCTCCGCGCGCCCGGCTTATCAACTCGATAAGCGCCTGACTTTGAATGATAATCGGAGCCCGTCATGCAGGGCATGAGCGAGCGCCAGTATGCCGCCCGTGTGGGGCTGTCACGCGGCGCGATCCAGAAGGCGAAGGCCACTGGCCGGCTGGTGCTGCACGAGGACGGCAGCATCGACGCGGAGGCGTCCGACAGGCTCAGGGCAGAGGCAACCGACCCGTCGAAGACCAGGAAGGCGCAGAAGCTGAAGCCCGTGTCCGAGGCGGCCGTCTCCGCCGTCGGCGACACGCTGCGGGAACAGGGCCTTACCGCCCCCGCGCCCGGGGGTGGAACCACCTTCCTGCAGGCGAAGACGGCGCATGAGGTGCTGAAGGCGCAGGAGCGGCGCATCCGGCTGCAGAAGCTCAAGGGCGAGCTCGTCGACCGCGCCCGAGCGGAAACGCTCGTGTTCCGGCTCGCGCGCGAGGAACGCGACGCATGGGTGAACTGGCCGGCGCGGGTGGCCGCGCTGATGGCGGCGGAACTGGGAGCGGATACGGCGGCCATGCAGAAGGTTCTGGAGGCCCATGTCCGCGCCCATCTCGAGGAACTCGCCCAGCCCCGGATCGCCCTCTGACGAGGTCGCGCAGTTCGACGGGGCGGAGGCGCTGCTGCGGGCCTGGGGGCGCGGGCTCACGCCCGATCCGTGGCTCACGGTCTCGGAATGGGCCGACAGGCATCGCTGGCTGAGCTCGCGCGCGAGCGCGGAACCGGGTCGCTACCGGACGGACCGCACGCCCTACATGCGGGCCATCATGGACGCGCTATCGCCCGGCCATCCGGCGCAGCGGGTGGTGTTCCAGAAAGCCGCGCAGGTCGGGGCGACGGAAGCCGGCAACAACTGGATCGGCTTCGTGATCCACCATGCGCCGGGGCCGATGCTGGCGGTCCAGCCGACGGTGGAGCTGGCCAAGCGGAACTCGCGCCAGCGGATCGACCCGCTGATCGAGGAAAGCCCGGCGCTGAAGGAGCGCGTCCGCCCCGCGCGGGCGCGGGACAGCGGCAACACGCAGCTGTCGAAGGATTTCCCCGGCGGCGTGCTGGTGATGACCGGCGCCAACTCCGCTGTGGGCCTGCGCTCGATGCCGGCGCGTTACGTCTTCCTCGACGAGGTCGACGCCTATCCGGCCTCGGCTGACGAGGAAGGCGACCCGGTCGGGCTTGCCGAGGCACGCTCGCTCACCTTCGCGCACCGGCGCAAGGTGTTCCTGGTCTCGACGCCCACGATCCGTGGCGTCAGCCGGATCGAGCGCGAATACGAGGCGAGCGACCAGCGGCGCTTCTTCGTGCCATGCCCGCATTGCGGCGCGATGCAGTGGCTGCGGTTCGAACGGCTGCGCTGGGAGAAAGGCAAACCGGAGACGACGGCGTATCATTGCGATGCCTGCGACGAGCCGATCCAGGAGCAGCACAAGCCGGCGATGCTCTCGCTTGGCGAATGGCGCCCGACTGCCGAGGCGCGCGATGCGCGGACGGTGGGGTTCCATCTCTCGGCGCTCTATTCGCCGCCGGGGTGGAAGAGCTGGGCCGACATCGCGCGCGACAAGGAGGCGGCGGCGGGCTCGGACGAGGCCGAGCGGGTGTTTCGCAACACGGTGCTCGGCGAGACATGGATCGAGACCGGCGACGCGCCCGACTGGCAGCGGATCGCCGAGCGGCGCGAGGACTGGCCGGCGGGCACGGTGCCGGAGCGGGGCCTGTTCCTCACCGCCGGCGCGGATGTGCAGAAGGACCGGATCGAGGTCGATGTCTGGGCCTGGGGCCGTGGGCTGGAGAGCTGGCTCGTCGATCATGTCGTCATCGAGGGCGGCCCGGCGAACCCGGAATGCTGGGACGCGCTGACGGAGCTGCTCGGCCGCAGCTGGCGGCATGTGGGTGGCGCCGAACTCGGCCTCGCGCGGCTCGCCATCGACACGGGCTACGAGACGGCAGCGGTCTATGGTTGGGCGCGCTCGGTCGGCTTCGCGCAGGTGGCGCCGGTGAAGGGCGTCGAGGGCTTCAACCGGGCGAGCCCCGTCTCGGGGCCGACCTATGTCGACGCGACCGTCTCGGGCAAGCGCCTGCGCCGGGGCGCGCGGCTCTGGACCGTGGCGGTGTCGACCTTCAAGGCCGAGACCTATCGCTTCCTGCGGCTGGCGCGCCCGACGGTGGAAGAACTGGAGGAAGGTGCTGCGTTCCCGCCCGGCACGGTGCATCTGCCCGGCTGGGTCGACAGCGAGTGGCTCAAGCAGCTGGTCGCCGAGCAGCTGGTGACGGTGCGCAACCGCCGCGGCTTCGCGAGGCTCGAATGGCAGAAGCTGCGGGAACGCAACGAGGCGCTCGATGCCCGCGTCTACGCCCGCGCTGCCGCCTGGATCGCCGGCGCCGATCGGTGGGGCGAGGCGACTTGGGCCGACCTGGAGGAACAGGTGGGCGTCAGGGGCACGGAACCGGAGCGGTCCGAGGGGCAGGCGCCCGCGGGCCGGATCCATCGCAAACCGGGGCGGCGCGCGCGGCGCGTCTTCCGCTCGAGCTACATGGGGTGAGCCATGCTTGTCGATGACCTGATCGCCCGGCGCGAGGCGCTTCTCGAGGCGCGCTATCGCGGCGTGCGCACCGTCGAGGTGGAGGGACGGCGCATCACCTATGCCTCGGACGCCGAGATGGCCGCGGCCTTGGCCGATATCGAACGGCGCATCGCCGATGCCAGCGCTGGCAGGCGGCGGCGCATCGTGCGGGCCACCGCCAGCAAGGGGCTCTGAATGCGGCGCGCGCTAGGCCAGCTGCGCCGGCGGATCGGCGCCCTCGTCGGCGGCTTCGATGCCGGCCAGGGCGGTCGGCGGCTGAGGCACTTCCAGCCCTCGCGCGCCCATCTCAACACGCTGATCGCGGCCGCCGGGGCCGACATCACCGCCCGCGCGCGCTGGCTCTCGCGCAACAACGGCTATGCGGTGAATGCCGTGGAAAGCTGGGCCGGCAACGTCGTGGGCGCCGGGATCAAGCCCTCCTCGCTCATCGCCGATGCCGATCTGAAGGCACGGGTGCAAAGGCTCTGGCTCGACTGGACCGACGAGGCGGATGCCGAGGGCTTCACCGACTTCTACGGGCTGCAGCGGCGTGCCGCACGCGAGGTGTTCATCGCGGGCGAGGTGTTCTTCCGCTTCCGCCCGCGCCGCCCCGAGGACGGGCTGCCGGTGCCGCTGCAATTGCAGATGATCCCCTCGGAGATGCTGCCGCTCACCCGAAACGAGCCCTTGCCCGGCGGCGGGGCGATCCGCCAGGGGATCGAGTTCGATGCCATCGGCCACCGCGTGGCCTACCACTTCCTGCGCCGCCATCCGGGCGATGTGACCGATCCGGGGCTGGCCGGCGAGACCGTGCGCATCCCGGCCTCGGAGATTGTCCACGTAGTCGATCCGGTCGATGCCGGGCAGCTGAGAGGCGTGTCGCGCTTCGCCCCG